>NZ_JAFFQC010000035.1 GCF_016918545.1 Desulfobulbus alkaliphilus
CCCCAAAAAAACATCCCCCTCCAAAATCTTCCCCATCCCAACGACCATCAACTGAATTTCTTTGCTTTTTTTCTCATTTCTGCTCTAATTTCCCCATACCCCCTCACCACTACCTCTCCGGAGAACAATTGTGGAGCAGAAAAAGCAATACGAAGTCACCATCCTCCTGCCCGCCTACAACGAAGCCGGTATTATCGGGACCACCATCGAAAAGATCCGGGCTTTGCATCCGGATTTCGAGATCCTGGTGGTGGACGACGGTTCCACCGACACCACCATGCAGGAGGCCATGGCCGCCGGCGCCAATGTCTGGCCCCACCCCTACAATATCGGCAACGGCGCGGCCATCAAATCCGGCCTGCGCTGCGCCCAGGGCAAATGGGTGGTGATGATGGACGCCGACGGCCAGCACCAACCCGAAGACATCGCCCGCCTCCTGGAATACAAAGACACCTACGACATGGTGGTAGGCGCCCGAAGCAGCAAGTCAGACACCAAAGTCCACCGTGACCTGGCCAATTGGGTGTATAACCAATTCGCCTCCTATGTCACCAAATTCAAGGTCGAAGACCTCACCTCCGGCTTCCGCCTGGTGCGCCTGGCCACGGCCAGACAATACATCTACCTGCTGCCCAATACCTTTTCCTACCCATCCACCCTCACCCTGGGCTACCTGCGCAGTGGCCGCAGCGTCAAATACATCCCCATAGAAACCAAGGCACGGACCGGCAAAAGCAAGATCAAACTACTCAGGGACGGCACCCGCTTCTTTCTTATCATCACCAAGATTGCCACCCTGTTCTCACCCTTTCGGGTCTTTCTGCCCATCAGCCTGGCTTTTTTCGTCGCTGGGGTTTGTTATTACGCATTCACCTTTCTCACCCAAGGCCGGTTCACCAATATGTCGGCCCTGCTCTTCAACAGTTCCATCATCATTTTCATGATTGGTCTGGTGGCTGAGCAGATCAGCCAGATGCGCTATGATCGGGTGGAATAGCAAGGGCAAAATGAAACCCAAACTGCTGGTCGTTACCTCCACCTTCCCCCGTTGGCCGAATGACACAGATCCACCTTTTGTTTATGAACTGTGCAAACGACTGACTGATGACTTTGAGATAATTGTCCATACCCCATGCTACCACGGAGCTTTGCCGCAAGAAAGGATGCAAGGGATACAAGTGCATCGTTTTCGATATTTCCTCTCCCGTTTCGAGCGATTGGCCGGCGGCCAGGGTATTGTCCCTAAATTACGGCGCAATAAACTCTACTATCTGCTGCTCCCTTTTTTTTTGTCAGCCCAGTTTATTTCTTTTTTACTGCTTGTCACAAAGAATAAGCCAAACGTCATCCACGCCCACTGGTTGATACCTCAGGGGCTACTGGCTGTGATTGCCAAACGATTGTATGGCATCCCCGTGGTTGTCACCGCCCATGGTGCTGATATTTTCAGCATGAGACGTTCTATGTTCATCCGGTTAAAAAAATATATCGTCGCCCATGCCGACCGGACAGTCACCGTCAGCGCCACCCTGGCCAAGGTGCTGATGGCTGACACCGGTAGCGTCGTTCACCCCGAGGTAATCTCCATGGGGGTTGATGCAACTGTCTTTTCCCCCCAGAAAATAGATGGAACCATCAGAAAACAATACGGTATCCACGGCCCCTTTCTTCTCTATGTTGGCCGGTTGACCGAAAAAAAAGGCGTTCAATACCTTATTGATGCCATGTTCAGAGTGGCTGGCAAACGGCCCGATGCCAAATTGTTGATCGTCGGTCATGGTGAACTGGAAAAGGAATTGAAGGGGAGAGTAGAGGAACGCGGATTACAG
The DNA here is from genome assembly GCF_016918545.1 of Desulfobulbus alkaliphilus. Classification (GTDB taxonomy): domain Bacteria; phylum Desulfobacterota; class Desulfobulbia; order Desulfobulbales; family Desulfobulbaceae; genus Desulfobulbus; species Desulfobulbus alkaliphilus. Next base: position 1,830 of record NZ_JAFFQC010000035.1, read on the forward strand.
GAAGTGGTCAAATTCGCGGGAGGACAGCCCTATGCACAGCTACCCCCTTATTATGCAACCGCCGATATCTTTATCGGACCTTCCATCCAAGCCAGGGGAGGCGATACCGAAGGATTTGGTTTGACCTTTGTGGAAGCGGCAATGAGTGGTTGTTTGATAATTGGCACACGATCAGGAGGAATCGAGGACATCATTACCGATGGCCACAACGGGTTTTTAGTGCCACCGGCCAGTACCCCAGCGCTTGCTGAAAAGATTCTTCAAGCGGTCAACAATTTTGAGAATTATGAGGAAATCAGAGCAAGGGGGAGAAGGGACGCGCTGGAAAAATTCGACTGGGAGGTGGTTGCCAAAAGATATGCTGAGTTGTTTTTCGATGTTAAAAATATCAAAAAATCCGAGATAATTAAACCGTTATCGACCAAATGACTATAACTGTTCGCTCGTTGAAGCGTTGGCTTAAACCCGTCGCACACACTCCGCTGCATCCGCAATGGCATGTGTCTCGGCAACGAGTCAAGACTGCTCAATGGCTGAAATCGCAGGTTTGCGGGGTGGTCCTGGATGTCGGTTGCGGCAATGGATGGACCAGGGAAATCATGCCGGAAACAGTACAGTATGTAGGTATTGATTATCCGACTACCGTGGCTCTGGGATATGAAGGCCGGCCTGATTTATTTGCTGACGCTTCCTGTCTTCCTGTTGCCGATAAAAGCGTTGATACCGTTCTTTTGCTGGATGTGCTTGAACATCTTGACGATCCGGAAAAGGCTGTTGCCGAAGCCGCCCGTGTTCTGCGTTTGGGTGGCGTATGCCTGGTCCAGGTTCCATTTTTATATCCGCTTCATGATGAACCTCACGATTACCAGCGCTGGACCAACCATGGTCTCAAAAAACTGTTCCTGCAACATGGGTTTCACCCGGAAATCAGCAGCGAATCAAATTACCCTTGTGCAACGGCTGCCGCTCTTTTCTCCATAGCTCTGGCCAAGGGACTGCTTGATACTTTTCAGAAAAAGAGTTTAATGGTGCTTATAGCGGCACCATTGATTGCTGTCTTAATGCCATTGGTCAACGTGGTTGGACTGCTGCTTGGCTGGATGTTGCCTGCATCCTCCTGCATGCCGGGCAGCTACTTGGTTGTTGCAAAAAAAGAGATCCTTGAGAGCAATGCTGAAAAAGTATTTTAGCAATCTGTACAACAGGACGATGACGGAGTCGTATGATGCGGCCTTCCGAGAGATTTCCGCTGCGCTCGGTAACGGAGGCCTGTGCCTGGATTGCGGGGCAAGCACCGGAGGCTCATTCGTGAGACTCCGTACGATGCTGGAACTCGAACAATCAAGATATTGCGGAGTTGAATGGAGCGCAGCCAGTGTACAGACAGCCAGAGCCAGCGGTTACAACATCATCCAGGCTGACCTGAATGAAAAGTTACCCTTTGATAACGGACAGTTTCGCTGCGTTTTCGGACTCTCCGTGCTTGAACATCTCCTCAATGGCTGCAGGTTCTTGACGGAATGTCACCGCGTACTGGAAAAAGATGGGACCTTGGTGCTGCTGACGCCCAATATCAGCACTTTTTTCACCATCGCCTTGCTGCTGGTTGGTAAAATGCCGTCCAGTGGACCACATCCGGATTCAAATGCGTTGTTGGCCGATGAGGAGGTCTTCAAGGTCAGCGATGAAAATTTGACCCATGACACCGAGTCCGACACACCGGTCCATCGTCATATCGTTGTTTTCAGCTTTCGCGTTTTGCGCAGGTATTTAGCGATGATCGGCTTTGCCAACATCAAGGGGTATGGTTTCGGCCTGTATCCATTCCCGCGCTTCATGCAACCTGTGCTGGAAAAAATTGACCCCTACCATTGCCACCAAATGGTTTTCGTGGCAAAAAAATAACAACTCACCGGTGTTAGAAAAACCTTCTTCGGGGCGGAATCTGAACCGTTTACCAGTCTCATCCAGCCCCCGCTCGTCGACTGGTGGAGTGTAGCTGTACTGCTTCGAAAAATACCCCTAGTTTGCCAGCCAGCGTGTTCCAAGTCGGTACTGCAGTGGGCAGGGGAGTCGGGTTTTTTAATTGTCCGCGTACAGCCTCTGCAAGGCTCTCAGCATCTTCGGGCGCAAAGAGATGTCTGGGACTATTTTGAAGCACGTCTTCCAGCACTCCAACCCTTGCCGCCACTACCGGTATGCCGCAGGCAACACATTCATAGAATTTCTGCGGAAAGCAATATTTGCCAAAATCCGAGTCCCTATTGGCAATAATCGCAATATCGAGGGCTGAGAGGAATGTAGGGACTTTTGATGAGGGCAACATGCCCAGATAGTGCACTCTTGGGTACCGGGGAATCAAAAGCCCTTTGTCCAGGGGACCCGCCAGAGCCAGATGGATGTTGGGATATTCTTGAGACAGTCCAGCAAACGCCTGAAAAAGAGTTTCAATGCCCCGCGATCTGGAAATAGCCCCCGCTGTACCGATCAACTGACAATCAGTGGGTAGACCCAGGGCATCTCTGCTCTCCCTTTGATCCAAGGGGCGAAAAAGACCTCCAGGTACCCCATTTTCGATGACTTCGATCAGTCCTTTGCTGGTAGTCGTGTTTAGCACATAACGGGCCAAAGGACGGCTGATGCAGGTGATACCGTCAGCGTGGCGAAGAGCCCGGCGAAAGGCCGAAGTCACGCCGGGAATGCGCGTGGCAGGATAGCTCTCGAGATTATCGTAGAGGTCAACCACCACGGGCACCCCAAGTCGCTTGGCCACTCGTACGCCCAGGATTGCATGCAGTGCGTCAGAACAGGCCCAAACCAGATCCGGACAAAATTCCCTGCCAATCGTATCAATTGTCCGCCAATAACTCTGCCTCCCCCAGGGCAGCAATCGTTTGGCATTTAACGCATGCCAGGCAACAGACCTGTTGTCTACAACATCATCACGCCTGCCTTCATCGCGAGGGCGATAACTCAGGCAAATTCCGGTAACCTCATGCCCTATAGAAACCAAAGCCAACGGTAGCTCCCGAAAGCGGCCATAGCGATCATCGAGCAGATCCTGGCTCATGTATTGGCGTTTGGTGAGGACTAGAATGCGCATCAGGATTTTTTGGTTGCCGCCTTGACCATTTCTGGAGCATTCTTCAGCACTTTGAGGACAAATAAAAAAATCTGCAGATATTTGAATTTTTCAGTTTCAAACTGGCCACGAAAATAATCACATATTGCACCTGCCCTGTCACTTCTTGACCTACCGGTAAAGCCGAATGTACCGGCAATAAAGTCAAGTTGGACTACCCTGGTTTCCGGGGCCATGCAGGCTTTTTTTAAGAATACAAGATCCGCACCGATAGAATATCTTTTTGAATATAAACCAAATTTGTCATGCAAAGACCTGCGGATGAGGGACCCGACTGAATGTTCGGAAACAAAGGCATGGTGTGCATATAGCCAGGGCCAACAAGGTTTACGTTTTTCGACTTTCCCCTCGCGGATGATCTTGGCTGTTATTATATCCGCCTTGGTCCTATATGCATGGCTTTTGTATTGTTCAATTGCCTCAGGCGTCAATCGGTCATCGGCGCCAAGTATCAGGTAGTATTCCCCCGTAGCCATCTGAAGTGCTTTGTTCATGGCGTGGTAAATTCCGAAATCCGGTTCAGATAGCCATTGAGTCACGACATCATTGGCAGATTGAATGACCTCCACTGTTCCGTCTGTAGAAGCACCGTCAACAATGATCCATTCGAAATCAGGGTCCGTTTGCGTGCGTAGGCTCTCAACTAGGTCGGGTAGATGTTTAGATGCGTTGAATGTGACCGAGATTACTGAAATTGGACTTTGCATAGAGGTTATAAATCCTCTATGTAGGGATTGCTTGGGAGTTCAACGACATCATAGCCATGGCTTGATAGCTCTTTGGCCAATAGACTTGATACTTTTTCTTTGAAGATTATCGAGATCAGTATTTTGTAATTATCAAATCCAATTTTACAATGTGTATTAGATGTAATTAATAGTATATTGATTTTTCTATATAACGGGCCATGTTTTGATATTTTTTCATTTTCAACACCTTGGAAATAGAAATCATTTAACCCTTTGAATGCAACTGTTTTGTAATTTAATCCTAGGGCAACTTTTTCAATCTCCCTTCTTGATGTGCTGAATATGTATTTTCCTGACTCTTCATATTGATGTTTTTTGAATTTATTTGTTAAAATTTTATATATTTTTTTTAGATTTAAAAATATGGCTTGTAGGGTTGTATTTTCAATATATTTATCATTTGGTTCTATAAATATAATTCCTTTTTGGGCTACTCTGATCATTTCGTAAAGTGCTATCATGGGCCTTGGAAAATGGTGGTACGATTCTTTGCAAAATACATAATCGAATTCAGAGTCGTGGAAGGATAACGACTCGGCATTTTTTTTTAAATTTTGGGATAAAATTTTTATTAGCGGCTTCAATTAACAAATGTTCAGAGATGTCGGTTGCGAGGGCTTCTGAACCATTGTCTAAAATATATTTGGCATCTTTTCCGAATCTTCCATCACCTATTGTCAGTCATTTTGCCCCTTTGTCCAGCTCCAAAATAGGATTAGGAGCCTCATACATCCGCAGTTTGCGCCAAGCATCAACTGTATCATCTTCAAACCATGGTTTTGCGAGGCTCTCTATCTTGCCACCAGGGTGTAATGAGTCAAAATGCGAAGTTGCCTTTTTCAAACAAATCACCTGGAAGTCAGCCAATCAAAATTCTTTCATAAATCTCAAGGTATTGACTTGAGACTAGGCTCGGGGCAAAGCAATTTTCCGCTTTCTTTCGAGCATTAATACCAAGCTGATCAGAATCCTTATGGTCAATAACCCACTGTATCCCATGAGCGAGATCAATCGCATCATAAGGTTTTGCAAGATAGCCTGTTTTAAGATGGTCAACAGTATCCGGAAGACCTCCAATATCAAAAGCCACTACGGGCGTGCCACAGGCATGTGCCTCGGAAGCGGTTTGCCCAAACGCCTCCAGCCGCGATGGCACCACCATCACATCAACAGCGCTGTAGAGAATACGCAAGCTCAAATTGTCGTGTAGATGGCCAGTATAGCGGACCGGGAATCCAAAACTGGGTAGGTGCTCAGGAGCTAACTGCCCGAAAACGACAAGTTCCATGTTTGATACGAGACCCTGGAGCGCAGCGAGCCCTTTCAATAATAGATCAAACCCTTTACGAGAATCACGTCCACCACCCATAGCCCCGAAAGCTAACAATGTTTTATTTTCCGGCAAGCCAAGCAAAGCCCGAGCAAACTTTTTCTCTACAGGCTGCCAGATATCTAAATCCAACGGGTAGTAGATAAACTGTGTCGGCCAGTCTTTCATTAAAAGACTTTCAGCCGCACATTGAGTTAGCCAATTACTGTCACCGACAATGTACATGGGCCGCTGCCAGTACTTGCGCTTGCGCTGCCATGTCCAGCGATTCAGATCGAAGCCGGCTTCATGCGGCGGGCGGTTGTCGCGACGATAACCGTCGCGCCAGCGGTAATCGTCAGTGTAATGCTCCGCGCCACAGAATGCCCACATGTCGTGCAGGGTCCATACGATCGGCTTCTCGATACGGCTGATGTCGGCGATGGAGAGCATCTCACCGGCGACCCAATGCAGGTGCACGATATCCGCATCGCTCGCGTTGATGCGCTTGGCCCACTGCGACGGCACTATCGACGGCGAGTGAATAGTTGGATTTGCGGTCTTGAGTAGGCGGCGAAGTTGTCCGCCGACATGTCCGCGCAGGTTGACAGATAGCATTTCCAGCTTGTTTGACGGACCTTGCACCGTCCAATCACCGGCTATTGCCTTATTAACCCACATGAGGGAATCAACACCGGCCTCACGAAGGCAATGATGGATGCGGTAGGCTGCGCGGGCTGCGCCACCTATGATGTCGGAGTGATTGATGTGAATGACGCGAATTGACATGAGCCTTTTTCACTACTTACAACAGCATAATGACCACATAAGCCCTCGGAGATGCGAAATCAAAGGATGCATTTCATCGGCTTAAATCAGTCGTGGCGTCCTCCTCGCTAGGGTGGGACAAGCCCAGCCCTCAGTCGGGCTTGCGCGCCTCCACATACATCGACTCGAGACCCTTGCGTGGGCGACCGTCAGCATCGATATCAAGGGGATGGAAGGGGAAATCCTTAATCGAGCTGCTGTCGGCAGAGCAACGTATCACAGTTATGAATCCCACCGCGCTGAGTGTTTGCTGCAACTGATGGAAATCCCATAGCCAGTGGTGACGTTCGCCGATGCCCGCAAGGCTGACATTTTGTGTACGGAAGGCGGCCGGCAATCCCGCCAACCAGAGTCGCACCCAAGCCTGTTGCAGACGATGTCGAGCCCCGCGCAATATCCATGTGAGGTCTAGGATGGTCGAAGCCCGGCCCTCCGAAATTACCTTTAGTCTTGACCGCGATGCCAGATCCTCACCCATGCGCTCGCGGATAAAGGCGATCATCGCGTGATGCTCTGAACTTGCTGCTTCCCGCAGCAGGCGTTGATAGAGCCGACCCAACTCCCCGCCCGATTCACGCCGCACGCATTGGTCAACCATCTCAAGCACCAAAAAATTCGCTTTTTCATGCTCACCTGAGTCGCGCCAGGCCAAGTAGCTCCGCGCCATCTCTTCAAGGTCCGGCAGTACCAGTCGCAAGATTCCACCCGGTTGCAGAATACGCAGGCACTCGCGCAGAAAGCCATCGACCTCGGGCTTCGGAATGTGTTCGAGGAAATGCGACGAATAAACAAGTTGAGCCTTGGCTGATGGCAAGGGCAAGCGCTTGAGCAGATTCGCCTGCCGCACGGACGGGGTCGGAGCCGCAAAATCGAGATTAATCCAGTCGGGACCGTCCACGAAGACGGGACCGCACCCGAGATTTATCATAAAATTAGATTTCATTTACCTGGTATGATAATGCTAAACAAGTTAGAGGTTCAGAATCAGTCGTTTGCGCAATATTTTTGGTGTTGTAATTCAAGGAATTGCAAAAGATTTTCGTCTAGTCCATTTTCGTCTAGTTCTTTCCTAGCCAAGCTCATGACTTCGAAGAACGAACCTTTGGTATCCATACTTTTCATTTTTAAGTAGCTATACCATGGGTAACGCTCTTCCATCGTGATTGCCGTCTTTAGTCTAGCTTCGGTCACGTAAGCAAACAAATTATCAAGTTCTTCGTCCGATACCCTGAACGCACGAAGATCCCCCAAGAGTAATTCTTTATATTCTGAAGGCGAGACCCAAGTCTTTAGAAACTGATAGTTTCGAGACCATGGCGCGTAGATTGAGGCAATAACGGGAACCTTTAGAAAAACCAGTTCCTCAGCCATTGAACCATGATGAGTGACGCCAATCATCTGACCGGACCTATTGAAAGCAACAGGGCTGGAGTTCACACTCGCCCATTTCAATTTTGATGATGTAGGATATGCCTGCCTAAGCTTTTGAATTGCGATTTTGTCCCCCGGATAATTTCGGTAATCCACATTTGGGTGAGGCTTAATAATTACCTTATCAACTACCGGATTGCTCAAAAGTGTTTCTACCGTGAAAACAGCCCACTCATAAAGATCAGAAAAACCATCCGGGCCATAAACATATTGCGCATCATTAAAGCTATGTAGGAAAATTCCCACATTGACTCGCGGCCCATCAGCTTCAATCACCACTCCATTTTCATCCTCCAAGACTTTAGAAATATTTGCGGCTTTTTTCAAATAGCTGAGCTGGAGGCTAGGGTCCTCCGTTCTTTCACGCAAATATTGTTGAGCCTTAGCAATCGAGCCTGCACTGCCAGACTGACCGGTCAACTTAACCATACGCTCCTCGAACGGTCTGTAGTGTTGCCCCTGCGTTTTTCTGTAGATTGCATCGTAGGGGTACCACTCAACCACATCGAGATCAAGTTTTGCCAGTTTCCGCGTATAAATTGCATCCAAGTATGTTGGCTCCCTGACCAGCACAAGATGCTTTATTTGATCCTTAACCGATGTAAATTGCGGAACATTCTTTTTAATGTACTCAATTATTGCCACTGCATCTATGAGCTGTTCTAAAACAGCGAGCTTAGATCGGGAGAGAGAACCACCGCCATAAGGTCTAAGCCTGAATGTTGAAGATGCGACCAAATCACCAATGCATATTTCGGCATAGTTGAGTTTCAATAGCTTTTTGCCTTCAAAACCGCGAGCACCAAAGCAACTAATAAATAACTGTAACCCCTTTCTGTGCGAGAAAGCCCAAGCCCTCAAAGAATGATACAAGGGATGCTGAAAACGTTTTAGCCTGATAGCCAGGCCACTTATCTTAAAGCATCCCTCGATAATGTCGCTGTTATTGCTATTTTCTCTGAACTCTTTTTGCTTTGGGTCTATTTTTTTAGACAAGTTTAAACTTAACAAGCCACCAAGGCTATATAAATTTATTTTCGCTATTGACAAAATTTTCGACTTAAGGCTCAGGGCAAAGCCAACAATGTTTAGTGGGTTCCGTGTTGGATGAAAAAAAATATCAAAATCTATGCGATGGGTGGATTTGGCGGCATACCAAACTGCAGCGTCTAAAACTTTTAGCAAAAAGGGATCAGAAGGCCCAAAGAGTTGGGTTGTGTGCAGATGAACACGCAAAGGTTGCAGTGAATTTCTGTGAGCAGGGTTCGGAGATTCAAAGTTGGTCATTTGCTTCATATATTGGGCACTTCTGATGGGCTGTTGAGCCTGATCAGTATAAATGATGAATAATCTGTGAAGAATGTGCAAGATATTTGCGGGATGGCAAAGGGGCCCCCTCAAGTATCCTGGCTGATAGTGCGGTCGTTGAGGGTAAACGCCATGGTTGTGTCCTTTGCTATTTGATAATTCGTATAGCTTCAAAGGCCTCGGCCGCATCTACCCCAACCGTATATCCCCTGTGCCGGGCCAAAAGTTCGGCGTGCTGGATGCTGCGCGTATGCGGGGCCGGACGCATTTCCGATTGGTAGGCCTGGAGGGCTTTGAGTTTGGTGGGCAGGTATGCGCTGATATCCACAAACACAGTGGGCACGAATGCATCCTGTCGCGCAAAAGCCCAGTCCGTGCTAGACAGGACTTCAAACCCATAGATTTCCTTGACGCAGAACCCAGGTTGCGGACGGCAGGCGGTCAGTACCGCCTGGTGCGCGATCCGGTGATCAATGTTCAGATCGCCGCAGTGGTGGGTATAGATTACGTCGGGCGAACATTCGTGAATGATCCTTTCCAGCGGCTGGACCACATCCAGGAGCGGCAAGCCGTCCATGCGGTTGTCAGGAAAGTCCAGATAGTGAATGGTTTCTATGCCCAGAATTTTCTGCGCCTGCCTGGCAGCTTCCATGCGCTGTTCATGGTCGTGACTGTGGGCAGTGGGCCGTGAATTGACTCCATCAGCCATGAACACGGCATGAACGTCATCGCCTCCGGCAACAAGCAGGGCAATCGTGCCACCGCAGCCCAAGGCTTCGTCGTCAGTGTGAGCGGCGATAATGAGGGTTGTTTTGGGCATGCTTTGTTGTCCAAGGTTACATGTGTAATGCTAAATCAGCGGTTTACAAGCTCGAAGCCCACTGCAAGGCGTCCTTCACCGTATTGCCATAGTGAGGATCAGACAATTTAAAATCCAGTTCAGATTTTGTGTCGCGAAGATCATCTTTAATCATGTGTAAAATTGCATCGGGTCGAAGCGTGGTGTCCTGTACCCACTTCCCGTCGCAACGCGAGCACATGGCCTTCTCACCTTCAAATGAGGAATAGTCCCGATCAATATGGGCCTGTCGGAACTGCTGTGCTTTTTCGTTGTTCCAGAGTTCCGTGTATGGTGCATCATTGACATTTCCAAGGATATGCACGCTATCCCAGTCAATGGGGCAGAGGGATACGTCGCCAGTGGGCCTGATAATGATCCGGTCAAAGGCATTGAGGCACACGGGAAACTTTTTAGGATCAGTGATCTTCTCGTATCCACGTTGCACGAATTTGGTTTCATCCCGGATTGCCAACATATCGTGGAAATTCAAGATATCACTGGTATAGATGACATGTACGGGGAGTTTGGAGAAAAATTCACGGATATCGATCTTGCTGGACAAGGCCAGGCGGGAATTCACCGTAGAGATGTTGACATACACCTTCATGCCTTGCTCATGGTTCATCTTGAGAAATGTCAGGATGTTCAAGAGCGTTTTTTTGAGGTTTCCGCCCCGGCGTACCTGGGGATAGATTTCAGGGTCAACAGAATCGATTGAAAAAGAAACCCGATCAACCTGAGCGTCAATAACAGCCTGTGCCTTTTCCGCAGTCAACAGGGTTCCGTTGTTGATGATATTCAGGAAAAAGCCCCGTTCCTTGACCTCTCTGATCATGGCTAGAATATGCTTGTGTATGAATGGTTCGCCATGATTGCCAAAGGTTATTGTCGAAGATTTCCCTTCAGCTTGATCCAGAATTGTTCGGAATGTTTCCATGGTCATGTCTGGAAAAGGGCTAAAGCGCTCAAGGCTATGAAAACAGGTGATGCATGACAAATTGCAACGATTGCTAATGTCCAGATCGACCTGGTCGGGAAAATATGGAACTATCGTAGGAATCTGGTCTTGCTTAAAAAAAATGTACTGTTCAAAAAGAAATTTAAGTTTCATTTCTTTTTGTGCATTATTACCCCAATTCATAAATAATCTCCGATTATTTTCGAGCCATAACATAAATATGATGCACAGGCATAACATTTTCGTTCATATTAGCATTTCCAAAAGGCAAATATATTTCAAATTTTTTTATACTCGAAAAATCGGAAAACATATTTTCAATTTCTTCTTCTGTAGAAAAGTGTCGAGTATAGTTAGGAATACTTTCATCCAATGCAGAATGAAATAAATTACCATTAATTTCTAATGTTCGCTCCTCTATCTCGACTCCTTTATTTTTAAAAATATCATATATACCATCATTCAATCCATAGAAATTGACTAAAAAAATTCCGCCTCTCTTTAATATTCTAAAAGTTTCATTAATTATATCTATTTGTTTGATGACAGTATTCCCACCTATTGAGCTAATACACACAACAGCATCAAAAAAACTGTTTTCAAATGGTGTATTATCCATATAAGATTTAAAAAGTTTGGCTTTAACTTTTTTTAAACGACACATTTCATAGCAAATATCAAATCCATTATCACTTAAATCTAATCCATGCGAATCATGGCCTAATTCAGCTGCCAAAATTGCATGACGTCCTGACCCTGTTCCTAGATCCAGGACTTTGCTATGCTCTTTTAGATTGTTCTTCAAAAATCCTATCACAATCTCACTTGGGTAGAACATCCTTAATGATTCAGATTTATTATACCAATTGTAATAATTGTCATTATTGTTAGACATGAAATGTCTCCACATCATTGTTAAAAATGAATAAATATATCACTATGAGCTTCATGAACAATGTGTTGTACATTGCAGTTAATATACTTATAGTTAGTAGTACCTATTTTAAAAAAAACTAAACAAATCATCTATAGAAAACCAATTTACAAAACTATTATCATCAATTATTTGTGGAATTTTTTCATGTGAATATCCTTTCCTAGTCAAAGTATAAGGTAGTATATCATTTAAATAATAAGTTCTTTTCAATGTCACATATTCTTCCTGTTAAAATTACCCCCCTCATCGTGTTTGATTACATTGCACATACTAGAGAAAATATCAAAGCTATTTTTTATCACTAAAACTGATGCTACTCCTAACAAAAAAAATGTGATCAAATTTTTTATTATTTATATTTTCATGAATTTCTTGCGCTTTCATGCATAAGCAGCTAACGTTATTCAAATTTCTACATATGTATTTACATTTATCAAAATTTATAATAATTGAAAAAATATAGTTTCGAAAGATATGCATTTATCTGTTATAGCCTCCTACACCGTTTCAAACATTTCCCAAGTAATCTGAGCATCAGCAACCACATCCCTGTTCAGGACACAACCAAGCAGTTTCGGTATTTCACGGGCTCGAAGGCCGGAGCCTGGACGCTTGAGAACGACGTCTGTGGCAGCAAGTCTGGTACCTTTTTGAAGCGCATGGGCCGCAACCACGGATCTGCGAAAAACATGCCGGAATTCCTGCTCACGAGGAGGAATATCCAGGGTTTTATTTCCAAGCATGACTTCCATCCGCCTCACAGCGTTGACAATTGCGCCCAGCTCGATAGAGTCCGCGCTCATGGCGTGATCCGGCCCGGGCAATCCCTTATCCAGGGTAAAATGCTTTTCCAAAACGCACGCGCCAAGGGCGATAGCGCTAAGGCATGCCTCCGGGCCCACGGTATGATCTGAATACCCTGGGATGCATCCTGTCAGTTCCTGGATGACCTGCATGCGCAGTAAATTGGCTTCATCGTCCTTGGTTGGATAAAGAGACACGCAATGCAGAAAGATCGTCCTGGGCAGGGCATGATGACGCTTCATGATGTCCAGGGCGTCCCTGATTTCAATCTCATCAGCCATGCCCGTGGACAGGATCAGGGGGACGTCCTTGGCTGCCACATACTCCAGAAGCGGCAAATTGATCAGGTCCTCGGAAGCCAGTTTCAAGGCTTTTACATCTGCCTCCAGGGCCGCGTCAGTACTCAATGGGTCAGCAACGGATGTCAGTGGAACCAAGCCAAGGCTTCTGGCATGGTCAAACAGCTCTTGATGCCACTGCAAAGGCAGTTCCAGCCGCTTGAACATGTCATACATTTTTTCTTTGACCAGTCCCCCCCCAGAGACATACTCATACTCCAATTCCCGGTCCGCCATGAACTCCTCGGTACGCCATGTCTGAAACTTGACGCAGTCAGCCCCGACCCTGGCTGCGGCCTCAATGGTCCGCTTGGCCAGGTCCTTGTCACCGTTATGATTCACCCCGATCTCAGCAATGATGAACACCGGATGGCCCGGGCCGATGAGGCGATTTTCGATTTGGATTGGTTTTATGTTGTGGCCTGAGTCCATGATTCTATTTCTCTTTTGCATACATTTTCTTTTCTCATTACAATTGCAGAATCCGCGCCATGATTAAAGAGCAGGTCGACAAAAGACAGGCAGGGAACAAACTCCTGCCTCATCCTCTGGCTGTATTCCGGATGCTTGTAGACCTGAAAGACGACCTTTATCCCAAGGTTCTCAAAGTCTTGAAGAACAATGTAGTCCTTGCCGTGGGTTCCGGTGACCACGGTATTGGCATTGAAGCGCCGACAGTGCTCCAGTACCAGGTTGGATTTTTTTTCGGAAAAATTTAGCTCCGAACCGAGGACAATGCTTGCCTGGATTTCAAACCACTCAAAGGCTTTTCTAAGAATGGCCAGGTTGAGATCCGCAAGACGCTGCCAAGTGTTCTCCAGGTAGAGCCATTCAAAAAAAGGCGCATATTCTTTGAAGTATTTTGTCTTGCCATAGCAGGTCTTAAGACTTGCCCAGTGCTTATATCTCCAGGAGTTTTTGCCCTGGTCATCCTTTATGCGGATATCGCTTATTCTTAGAGGAGATGAATTTCTGCGGTCAACTGGTACAGTCAGCCAAATGACATTGCCATCAGTGGTGACTATTCGGTTGCGGTGAATAAAATCCCGATCCAGGAACTGGACATCATCCATGTACACGAAAATGTCGCACAGGCTGGCCTTGTGCAGCAGACCCAGCCAGGGCAGATATGCGGGTTGATGTCCACTGACAATGGTCATGGCTGGGCCTTTACTTTCCGGTCCGCATCCAGCCTGGCCAGCCGTGAAAAATTCGCTGCAAAAATCGCCATGTGCTGTGCCGGGGCCAGCCCCAGACCACGGATGCCGTCCACCACCTGCTTCTGACTATGGCTGTGATTGAAGGGAAAATCCGTGCCCAGGACCACCTTGTCGGCCAGTCCTGCCTGGCAGTACCAGCAGACCATCTCCAGGGTGGAGGACACCGCAGTGTCGTACCAGACATTGGCCAGGGTCCGGACCACGGGCGGATGCAAGGCTGACAGGCCCAGCAGTCCGCCCAGATGAGCGGCCAGGATGCGCAGACCCGGATGTTTCCTGGCCAGGGAGTAAAGCATTGTCGGCGAGGCTGGAGAGGATTTGTAGGGTTGATCCACATGCAGCATCAGAAAGGCTTGGGCTGACTGGATGGCAAGGGCCATCTCATCCATGCGTGGATCATCCAGGGCAAACTTCTGCCAGACCGGATTGACCTTGATGCCCACGGCACCGGCATGCACCACGCGGATCACCTCCTGAAGCGCATTGGGGCTGGTCGGCTGGGCCGAGCAAATGGCCAGAAAGCGTTCATTTTCGGTTGCCGTTTCAAGAAGGTAGTCATTGTTTTCCCTACACAGTTCAGGATCGGCCCAGGGAAACGCGACCAGCACGGAGCGCTGGATGCCCGAGTGGTCCATGGATGCCAGGATCGCTTCAGGCGCGGAAAGCGCAAGCGCACAAGGGCCTTCAGGGTGGCGATGAATTGCCTCCTGAATGGACCGCTCGCTCGCCGGCAGGCGAACGTCAGCCTGACGCAACCGGGGTGGCAGGCAATACACATGAGCGTCAATCATTGCTCGGCCTTCCTGCTGTAACGAAAACGCTGTGCGCCTCGCGTGCCGGGAGCAGTCGGCCTGAACGCGGTTCATAGCCGGTGATCCGGATATCCCCGAGGCCTGCCCCGGAAAAAGCCTCGCGCAACTGCGCCGTCCTGTACCACAGATGCTCCGGGCAGGGGATGCATGCGGGCTCATCAAAGGCCTGCCAGTCGAGGTTCTTCGTGGAAACCAGGACGCGGCCGCCCGGTGCGACCAACTCAGCCAGGCGGGCAACGGCCTTTTTTAAACCGACCCCGCAATTCTGGAGCACCCCAAGGCAGGTGAGCAGCGAGAACGGTTCGCCTGGAACAGGCTGCATGAAGTCCTGACAGCAAAACTTCGTGCCAATGTCCGCGATCTGTGCGCACCGCTCCAAAGCGTAGCGTGTCAGTTCCTCGGTGAGGTCAACGCCGCAATAAATAGAGGGCATCTGATTCTTTTTCACGGCGTGGAGGAAAAAATCTCCTGTGCCGGATCCCACGTCCAGCCATGTTTCACCCTGGACCGAACCAAGAATTTCCAGGGCCAGGGCATACCGGTTTTCCATGCCTTCCGCTGAACCCCAGAGCACTTTCCGGTATGGTTCAGGGTGGACAAAGGCCTGGCGGTACGCGGAAACAACGGCATCAGTAGAGGAGTGTTTTCCCTCGTAGCGTAGCCAGGCTGAGAGTACATGGGCCGCAAGCCTGGAATCACCCTGGCCGTCGAACAGCCTGCGGCCACTGGCCGCCATTTCGCGTATACGTTCAGGCATGGCCATGGCCCTGGAAATCTCATGGGCCAGTTGGCAATCATCCTTCTGATTAAAGCGCCCGAGATTCACCCCCAGGTTGCGTTGCTCCAGCTCATTGGCCGTGGGCATCTGATTGTCTGCCAAGGCCAGAGCGACAACCGGCACCCTCAAGTGAAGCATCTCGGCAACCGTCAACCCCGCGCCCACAATGGCCAGATCGCAGGAAGCCGCGAGCCGGTGAAAATTTTTGGGCGTAATGTGCAGCCTGGCCCGCTGATTAGAAGCGCACAGGACCGTTAGTGCTTCAGGCGGACCGTAATGCGGACCGGCCACGACATGCAGATGAAATGAGCCGTTCATGGACAGGAGAATGCGCGTGAGCCGTTCAGTCTGTCGCTCTGGGTCGGACGCCCCCATGACCAGGAGAATATTTTGCGGGTATTCCTGTCTGTCCTGGCCTGACATGCGCGGGTGCGATCCTGTCTGCAAACATTCCTCAGGCAGGGGCATGTATTCCGGACCGATGGCGCTGAAGGGCTTCCAGCGGCCAGGATAGAGGATCTGGTCAGCGCCAAGTCCGGGGTTCATAATGCCCAGCACAGGCAATCCCATCTTTTCGCCGCAGTCGTCAAAAGCCAGAATGGGCAAACCCGGCAACTCGTTTGCCAGCTCATGATAAAAATCCCGAGGCAGAAGATAGGTGTCGATAATGAGTAAATAGTTTGGGGACTGGGCTAATTCTTGTCCCAGGAATTCGGGGGCCGCCGGGTCAGGGAGAACAGTTGGGCTGAATCCGGCCACCTCAAAGGGATCAGTGTCCGATCCAGGCAACAGCCAATACGTCACCCCGCACCCCTGGGATTGCAACGCCTGCCCCAGGGATATGCTCCTCCGAGCATGGCCTAAGCCGGAGGATGGCAGGCTGTCGGTGAGTATAATGATTGACGGTAAGCTGTCTGTCGGGATCATACGGCATTGGTTGGAGAGTCTGTTATGGTGTAGACAAAGATGTCAGCCTGTGTACCCTCAATTGTGGTTGTGCCGTTGTGAACAAATCCAGCCCTGGTAAAAGCCTTGCAGGACGGGATATTGTCAGCTCTTGCATACGCACGATAACCAGAAATCCCTGTTGTTTGATAAATGACATCGCAACCCAGATTGAGAGCCTGTGGACCATACCCATGGCCACGACTCGCTTTGTCCAGCACGATGGACACATCAGCATATTTATTTTGAATATCGAACCGCAGCATTCCAAGAGTATTTTTGTCATTGTCTTCAATAAGGAACAAGAACCGGTCAGGATTATTCAATGCCAAATGAAACCAGGTTTTGTGTTCATCCAGTGGTATTTTTCTTTGCTTGAATGTCGCCTTTATAACATCTGGATCTGAAATGATTCCAAAAATATCTTGGCAATCGTCTATTGATGCGGGACGGATAGAAACGTTTCTATTCCTCATGGCTATTAATAGAGGATTCTATAATGATGCATAGATAAAAAATTATTTTACCATCAAAAACCATGTGATATCATCCTGTGGAAAAGGATCCCGGTGATAAACAAATCCATAATCCACCAACGTCAAATCACTATATCTATCCAACATTTCACCGGCAAAATCGCGCTTGAACAACTTTCCCGTATGCCCGCGGTATTGCACTTCAATAGGGACTGGGTTGTAGTATTCGGCTATCAATATATATTTTCGGGATGATTGATACAGGCGATCATAAACATCGTTGAGACGATCCGGCGCGATATGAATCAAGACCCCTCGGGTATATGCCAAGTCGTATGTACGTTTTGGAGTATAGTCCAAGATGGATGACAGGTGAACTTCCAGGCCGCTGATTTGCGCGAGTTGTTCTGTAGCAGTGGGGTTGATTTCTATGGCTGCGAGTTCCACGGAAGGCAGCAACTGCCGCAATGCTTTCAGCATCAACCCGATATTGGCGCCAAACTCGATTGCCGAGGCAAGTGACCCCGTATGCTTTAGAACATTGGAAAAGAAAATAATTTTGTTGGCGGGGCCTGTAATTCCAACATTACGCCGGGAATATTCATCCCCGAAATCGCCGGCCCAGAACGATTCTTGTTCTGTGTTGTATTCACTGTTCATCTTCACATCCTGTAGTTATATAGAATTACTATGGTTCATATCGGATCTCAGGGCCTTGTACATCAGCTCCGCCATTCTCCAGTCTTCAGGCGTATCAATATCGTGGACAAGATAACGTGGAAGGACCACTGGGATGGATTCAGGGGAATAAAGCGCAACCCTGTTCAGAAACGCCTCAGACTTTCCCCAGTAGAACTGGCCGGCATCATGATAGGCTTCCTCCAGATCCTGCGAACGTTTGGGCACATGTTCAGGAAAGATGGCTTCCAGGGCTCCGTCCTTCCTGATTCGCACTGACCTTTGGATGGGGGAAGGAAAGGTGGTCACGGTAAAGGCAAACGACTTCCCGCTCTCCTTGAGCAATTCAAGCCCGTTTCGCAAATACTCCGTGCGCAGGAATGGAGTAGTGGCATAGATGCAGCAGGCGTATTCAGGTTTCCGGTTCTTCTCAACAAGCCATTCAAGGCAGTGCCTGACAACAGCATTTGTTCCGGCATAGTCGTCCGCCAGTTCCTTGGGCCGCATGAACGGCACTTCAGCTCCGTAACGTTTCGCGACGTCCGCGATTTCTTCATCATCCGTGGACACGATTATCCGGTCAAACAATCCGGACTCCAGGGCAACCGAGATGGGGTAGGCAATCATCGGCTTGCCGTGAAAGTCTTTGATGTTCTTGCGGGGGATGCGCTTTGAACCACCCCGGGCGGGGATGATGGCGATGTTCATGGTATTATGGATTCCATTACTGTCTGTATTATTGAATTTTGCTGTTCAATGCTTAGCGAGGGATACATGGGCAGACTAATCGTTTCCTTATGATACTGCTCTGCTTCAGGACAGTAGCCCGCCGCAAACCCCATGGCTTCATAATAGGGCTGACGATAAACAGGAATATAGTGCAGGTTCACATTGACCTCGGCTGAATGAAAAGCATCGTACACTTGGCGCTGGCTTTTGGGACTATCACCTTGGCGGATGCGGATCGGGTAGAGGTGGTAGCTTGAACAGGTATCCGGATGCTGCCAGGGTGTTGTCACGGGCAAGTCGGCAAAGGCTGTATCGTAGCGGGCGGCAATTTGACGACGCTTTTCAATGAACTCATCCAAGCGCGTCATCTGGCTCAAGCCCAGGGCAGCTTGGATGTCGGTCATGCGGTAGTTACAGCCAAGACGGATCTGCTGGTAATTCCATATTTCATCCGCGGGACGAGGCTGCATCTCCGCCTTGTTGCCGGTAATTCCGTGGGTACGAAAACACTCCATCAGCCTTGCCAATTCCGGATCATTGGTCAGAGCCATGCCCCCTTCACCCGTGGTGATGATCTTCACCGGGTGAAAACTAAACACCGTGATGTCACTGTAACGGCAGTTGCCCAATGGCTCGCCCTGATATTTGGCCCCAATGGCATGGGAGGCATCCTCAATGATCCTGAATCCATACTCCCGCGACAGGGTGTGAATGGCCTGCATCTCGCACGGCTGGCCGCACAGGTGCACTGGTACGACCACTTTGGGCAGGCAACCCGACTGCCGAGCCTGTACCAGCTTCGCCTCCAGGGCGTTGACGCTCATATTGTAAGTGCGCGGGTCGATATCCACGAAATCCACGCTTGCCCCACAGTACAAAGCACAATTGGCCGAAGCCACGAAGGTGGTAGGCGAGGTCCAGAGCGTTTCGCCGGGGCCAAGGCCCAACGCCAGACAGGCAATGTGCAGGGCGCTGGTGGCGGAGTTGACGGCAACAGCGTGCCTTGCGCCGCAGTACTCGGCCACGATCTGCTCAAATGCCGGAACCTTCGGCCCCTGGGTCAGAAAGTCCGAGAGGAGTACGGAACAAACCGCGGACACGTCCTGCTCGGAGATGGATTGGCGGCCGTAGGGGATGGGAGCAACGGCTCGTCCTTGTGTTGTCGATTGGGTCATAAATGGGTCAATGACATCAAGAAAAGGATACTTCCGGAAATCCTGTGCGTTCCCGGTAACAATCGTCTTGATATCGTGTTGCCGCATACAGTCCACTATCAGATAGTCGTATATAGCAAAATGCTTAACCTGAAATCGCCGGACTTCGGCATGTGCCCCATCATCATGCAGAATCTCATGGAACGAACGTGTCTTGAGGACGTTAACTTCCGGGATGCGTACAAGTTTCCGGATGTATTCAGATGCCTGCTCCGTGGAAAAAGGACGAAGCGTTTTTCTGCCGTCCGTGACGACCTGAAAAAAATCGATCAGGTTGATATCAGTCACATAAAAACCACTTTTGGTGTACCGTTCCAGCAAGTCCAATGCAGTTGCATGAAAAGGGGAATCGGCATTCACCGAGTAGATAAAAATATTCGAATCAAACAGCGGCTTGTCAGTCGTTTTCATGAATATAATCCCTGGTTACGACCGCTTCACGATAGCCGCCATGGACAACATTACTTTTCAGGAAATCAATGAATTCTATCGTTTCGTGGTGAGCAGCACTTGGAGTGCATGTATCATCTTGCGGTTCCTCCAGGATTTCCAGGGTAACCCGTAGCAGCTGCCCTTCTCGCAAACTCATGGCAACCCATGGATCAACGGCAATAATCCCGCCTGAATGATATTTTGTCGTAAACTTCATTTCCGAAGGCATGCTGCAAGCTCATATAATTGTCTGTATTCAAAAAAATTGTGATTTATGGCAGATTGCTATTCATGGGCAAAATTCGGTTCCACATGCAACCGGATCAGCTTCCTTAATTCAACCACGCTTAAAAAATCCGGGTTTGTTCCGCTATTATAGGCAAAACCGGTCTTGACCATGGTGCACCCGTACAGTTCACAGTAGCGGCGGGTACTGTGTTTGCCCGTCGTGGGCAGAATCGCGAAATATTTGCCAAGGTCCACGGTGCAGTGGCTGTCGCTGGTCGTGATCATTTCCTCGTGGATTTTTTCTCCGGGCCGGATGCCGATCACCGGTTTTTCGCATTCGGGACCAATGGCCTCGGCCACGTCCACGACCCTGTAACTGGGAATCTTGGGCACGAAGATTTCGCCGCCTCGGGCATTTTCAATGGTCCAAAGAACCATGTCCACACCTTCCTGCAAGGAGATGTTGAACCGGGTCATGGCTGGATCGGTGATGGGCAGAACCCCGGTTTTGCGTCTGTCCAGAAAAAAGGGAATCACAGAGCCCCGGCTACCCATGACATTGCCGTAGCGCACCACGGCATACAAAATATCCCGCCCGCCTTTGATATTATTGGCCGCGATGAACAGCTTATCCGAGCAAAGCTTGGTTGCGCCGTACAGATTGATGGGCGCTGCCGCCTTGTCCGTGGAAAGGGCGATCACCTTGCGGATGCTGGGCGTGTCCAGGCAGGCCTCGATCAGGTTCTGGGCTCCGAGAATGTTGGTTTTGATGCACTCGAAGGGGTTGTATTCAGCCGCCGGCACCTGCTTCAAGGCCGCAGCGTGCACCACGATCTCGATCTGCTCCAGAGCGCGTCGGAGGCGGGGAAAATCGCGTACGTCCCCGATGAAATAGCGAATGGCCGGATATTTCCGATCATCGAATTCCTGCTCCATCTCGAACTGTTTGAGTTCGTCACGGGAATAGACCACCAAACGCTTCACATCCGGATAGCGTTCCAGAACTGTCTTGACGAACGCCTTGCCGAATGAACCCGTGCCGCCGGTGATGAGGATGGATTTATTGTTGAGCATTATTCTGTCATCCCTTGCTACGTTCGAATCCTACACTTCCACATTTGAAGCCATTTTTCTGAAGCTCTCGCTTCTGGACAACAAATCGTCATAGTTGCCCTGAGCCACGACCCGGCCTTGGTCAAGTTCCACGATCACGTCACAGGACCGGACCGTGGACAGACGATGAGCAATGATCAGGATGGTCAAGTCCGGCCCCAGGTCTGCGATGGCCTGCATCACCGAGCGCTCCGTGACGTTGTCCAGGGCGCTGGTGGCCTCGTCAAAGACCAGCACTTCAGCTTGTTCGTAAAGAGCACGGGCAATACCCACCCTTTGCCGTTGCCCACCGGACAGCCGGATGCCCCGCTCCCCGACAAAGGCCTGATACCCGTCGGGATGGTTCTCGATGAATTCGGCAATATTCGCCTTGCGGGCAGCCTTCCTGACCCTGTCCATATCCAGGGTGGCCAGGGTATGCCCAAAGGCGATGTTCTCGGCTACCGTGGCGTCGGCTAAAAAGATGCTTTGGGGTACATGGGCGATGTTGCGCTGCCAGGAGCGGACAACATCTCCAAACAGAGGGCGGTCGTCTATGACGATGCGCCCGGACGTGGGGGCGAGCAACCCCATGAACAGATCCAGGGTCGTACTTTTGCCGCTACCCGTGGCCCCGACAAATCCGACCCGCGCCCCGCGAGGAATGGCCAAGTCCAGCTTGTCCAGTACCAGAGGGCCTGCTTCACTGTAGCGAAAGCTGACGTGATCAAAGTGAACCTCTCGGGTAAAGGGCAGGGGCTTTGGCATCGGGGTACGGGCCGCTTCGGGCAAGGGTTGGTCCAGCAGGTCCAGAACATCCACCAGGGACGCCTTTGATCCGGCCATATATGCCCAGCCGTTATAGACGATCTGCAATGCCGGCAGCATACGCTGGGCCCCCATGGCCAAGGCCCCAAGCACCGGCAGGGCCGCGACCATGTCCCCGCTTTGCCGGGCCAGACCATAGGCCAGGAAGGCGAGCATGGCGATGCCCAGGGCTTCCACGGTAAACCTCGGGGCGCCGGCAAGCAGGGCATTGTAGCCCTGGGCTTTGCGCATGGGCCAGTCCGCCTTCCTGTACATTTCGCAATAGGACGCCTGTTTGTTGCCCAGAATGATGTACCGAATGCCGCCCAGGCCCTCCTGCAACGCCTTGAGTCTCCGGTTGGACTCAAGGGCAATACGCTGACTGTTGCGCGACAACCTGCTGCGCGAAAACCTGGTCATGCCCCCGTACATCAGCCCGAACCCGCCAAAGGCAATGCCGGCCACAAGGGGATCAATGGCCAGCAAGGTCAGGGCAATGGCCAGAACCAGAACACATCCGCTGATCATGATCAGCAGTTGCAACAAAACTTGAATAGCCCCCTCCACCTTGTACACCCCGCTGATCACCTCGCTGCTGTTGCGGGATAGGTGGACAGGATAGGGCTGATACAGGGTCCGCCGGTAAATCTCGGCGCTCAGGTCGTGGCCCACGGCATAGGCGAACCGGGTGTTGGCCCAAAGCTGCAACAGCCGAACCCCGCCAGCCACAAGGGCCGCGCTTACAAACAAGACCGTCACCGGAAGCAGTAACTGCTGGGCCTCGACAATCCCAACCCGGCCAGCCAGACCGGCAACCACCGGATGCCCCAGCACCCGTTCCGGCGAGGTCAACACACCGATAAACGGCAAAATCGCCCCCAAACTGATCATCTCGGCCACGGCTGATACCTGCATCAATACCGCCAGAAACAGACACTGCACCTTGCGCAGCCGATTCAAATGCCCCCAAAGACGCTTGATCAGGGTGAGGGTGCCGGTGGGTTGGGGGGGAGGTGACATGAGGTTGGTTGGTTTAGGATTTAGGGATTGGGGGATTTAGGTATTTCGGTTCAGGTACATCAGAGCAATCCCCGCCCTTATGGGCTCGTCACTGCCAACTTCGGCATGCATATTTTCAGGTGTAATCTCAGTTAGAAGTTCGGCCAAGTGATATCTTTTGCGCATGGGCTTGATTATAATTTCGTCTACTCTAAATGAGATATCTAACGAACTGCTCTCCGCAAAACCCCATTCTTTCGATGCGAGTTCGGCCAGGAAAGACCATTTCAGTGCATGAGTGAAGCTCATAAGCTCGTCAGGTTTACGTCCTGTATGCTCATACAGCTTCCTGCCGCCACAAAACAAACCGCGGCCGGTTTTTCAGGATCTCAGGGCGGGCATGGTATTCATCCTCGCTTAAAACAAGTGTTCTGATTTTCCGCCCAATATATTTTTCGGTCTTCAGGCTGAGATCCAATAGGTTGGTTGTGTCGATATCACCGATCAGGACCAGATCGATAATGCCGGTGTCCTTGCCTTCCGCATAATCGTCGATGAGGATTGCTTGCCGCAGGTTCCCCAGGCGCATGATGATCGATTCCAGGATTTCGTCCATGCCCAGGGCTTTTTTGACCATGGAGTGGAGTTCGTTGAAAACAGGATGTTGTTGATTGGCGGAGAAAATAACCTGACGGCCGTTTTTTTTGCTGACCAGGAGTTTGGCGTTCCGCAACTGATCGAGTTCTTCCTTGACCTGACTAGGGGAGATCTGAAAATCCTCGGCAAGTTCCCGCAGGTAGGCCTGTCCTTGTGGGTTCAGGAAAAGGCGCATCAGGATCTTGATGCGGGTTTTGGAGGTGATCAGGCCGGAGAAGAGTGAGTGCATGGTCCTTGTTTGCTTTTATGTTCTATTTTTAAGAACGATATCTCCTTGCCCTGGAGGCTGTCAAGGAAAAAATCGAACGGGAGAAGGAGTGTGGCAGGAGTTATGGCAAAACCTTGGCGATGGATTTCATCTCTCTTGGTGCAGGCTCAGTGTTGTCACGGGTTGGAATTTTTTTGGGTGTCAATAGTGAAGGGTACGAGGTATCATACTGCATACACACCTTTTTGATTGCATTCACCTGGGCTGGACCCTGACGTTTTGTCTGCGTCTCGGTTTCTGCCTCTTTCATCCCATCAAGAAATTGTCATGATCATGAAAACAGCATTGATTACCGGAGTTACCGGCCAGGACGGTTCCTTCCTGGCCGAATTGCTCCTCCAGAAAGGGTATGAGGTTCACGGTATCAAGCGTCGTGCGTCACTGTTCAACACCGACCGCATCGATCACCTGTACCAGGATCCGCACGAGGAGAATCGTCGTTTCATCCTCCACCATGGCGATCTCACCGACGCCACCAGCCTGATCCGTATCGTGCAAAAAGTGCAACCGGATGAGGTCTACAACTTGGCGGCCCAGTCCCATGTAGCGGTCAGTTTCGAGGAGCCGGAATACACCGCCAATTCCGACGCCCTGGGCACCTTGCGCATCTTGGAGGCCATCCGTATTCTCAATCTCACCGCAAAAACCCGTTTCTATCAGGCCTCCACCTCGGAACTTTACGGGAAGGTGCAGGAAATCCCCCAGACCGAAACCACTCCCTTTTATCCACGTTCGCCCTATGCAGTGGCCAAGCTTTATGCCTACTGGATCACGGTCAACTACCGGGAAGCCTACGGCCTTTATGCCTGCAACGGCATCCTCTTTAACCACGAGTCCCCGGTACGTGGAGAAACCTTTGTCACTCGCAAGATCACCCGGGCCTTGGCCCGCATTGTCCTTGGTCTCCAGGATTGTCTTTATCTCGGTAACCTCGACGCCAAGCGCGACTGGGGTCATGCCAGGGACTACGTGCTGATGCAATGGCTGATGCTGCAGCAGGAGCAGCCGCGGGACTACGTCATCGCCACCGGTGTGCAGCACTCGGTGCGTGATTTCGTCACGCTGGCCGCCGCCGAACTGGGCCTTCATCTCACCTGGCAGGGCAGGGGAGTCGAGGAGATCGGCGTTGTCGAGGCCACCTTTCCCCAGTCGCCATCAACTAACGATTTGCGCACCCAAGGCCCAAAACCAGGTGATGTCATCGTCCGTGTCGATCCCCGTTATTTTCGCCCCACGGAAGTGGAGACCCTGCTGGGCGACCCTTCCAAGGCCAAACGCGAACTGGGCTGGCAACCGCGCATCACCTTTGCGGAACTGGTCAGGGAAATGGTCCTGTCCGACCTGGCCGAGGCCCAGCGGGATGCGTTGTGCCGCAATGAAGGATTCAAGACCTTTGATCATCATGAATGATTCCGAGGGACTCAGTCGTATACGATCGCAGGTGCCCCACCTTTGTTGCACGGACGCGGCAGCCCCCATGGCAGGAATATGGCTGACAGTTTCGTCCGCGCGGATCCGGGGCCTATCCGTGACCGCCGACCATGCAAGAGCGGAATAAAACGCACAGCTTGCCTTCGTGACCGGCTACAGGCAGCTCCAGACAGCCTGGAGCACAATCAGAATTTTTTTTCCGACTACACCAATCCGCGCAAGGAAAGGAACCCGCCCATGCCCTCTCCCGACTCCTCACTTCTCACTTCTCACTCAAAAATCTACATAGCCGGTCACAGAGGCATGGTTGGCTCGGCCATGGTCCGCAAGCTCCTGGCCAATGGTTACAAAAACATCATCACCCGTACCCACAAGGAACTGGACCTGACCGAACAACAGGCGGTCAGGGATTTTTTCCACAAAGAAAAAATAGAGTATGTGGTCCTGGCCGCAGCCAAAGTCGGCGGCATTCATGCCAACAACACCTACCCGGCCGACTTCATCACCACTAACCTGCAAATCCAGACCAACGTCATCAGTGAGGCCTTCAGGGCCGGCATCGATAAACTCCTTTTTCTCGGCAGTTCCTGCATCTACCCCAAATTCGCTCCCCAGCCGATGAAGGAGGAGTACCTGCTCACGGGCGAATTGGAGTTCACCAACCAACCCTATGCCATTGCCAAGATCGCCGGCATCAAGATGTGTGAAGCCTATAATCGCCAGTATGGCACCAGGTACCGCTCGGTGATGCCCACCAATCTGTATGGTCCAGGCGATACCTACCATTTGGAAAACAGTCATGTCATTCCCGCCATGCTTCGCAAATTCCACTTGGCCAAGCTCGCCATGCAGGGCGACCTCAAGAGCATCCAGCAGGACCAAGCCACATACGGTCCCATCCCTCTTGATATTAAACAAGCCATCTGCCTGAAACTCGACTCCTCCAGCTTCCTTGATGGGTATGTACCTGGTGGTAAACAGTCCTTGCCTCCTGCTCCTCATCCATCACCCCTGACCGCGCCCCCTCGACCGAGGGTGGTGCTCTGGGGTACAGGGCAAGCCCGGCGAGAGTTCCTCCACGTAGACGACATGGCCGCCGCCTGCGTTTTTGTCATGGGCTTGAATCAGTCGGTTTTCTTTCCTCACTCCTTCCTGAACATAGGGACAGGCCTGGATCACACTATTGCCGAGACGGCGGAGTTGATCAGGGAGATCGTCGGATTCAACGGTGAGGTAGTGTACGATGCGGACAAGCCGGACGGTACGCCGCGGAAATTGCTTGATACCACCAGACTGAACGTGCTGGGGTGGGCACCGCAATACACGATGCAGGCTGGGTTGCGGGATACGTACAATCGCTATCAAGTGTCCATCCAGAAACGAGATATTTCGTTCTGAATCGAGGCGTGTCGGCTAGGTGAAGAACAGATATGTATTCAATATTACAGAAATTAAACTGGATTGCGTAACAAAGGGTCGGAAGGGTGGAGCCGTTTCTGGATGAAGACCTGCAATGATGGCTGTTCCGTTATTGCGACCCTTTCAGCAATTGCTCAAAGTAAGCAATAGTAGGCTGCAACCCTTGTTCCAGGGAAATTCTGGGCTCCCAGTCCAGGACTTTGCGGGCCAGGGAGATATCCGGCTTGCGCTGCATGGGGTCATCGCTGGGCAGTTGGGTAAAAGTCAGTTTTGACGCTGATCCGGTCATGGCGATAATGGTTTCCGCCAGCTCCCGGATGGTAAACTCTCCGGGATTGCCGAGGTTCATCGGGCCCGTGCACTCATCATCCGTGCTCATCAGGCGGATGAATGCCTCGATCAGGTCATCGACATAGCAAAACGATCGGGTCTGACGACCGTCACCATAAATGGTGATGGGCTCGTTTTGCAGGGCTTGCACAATGAAATTGGAGACCACGCGGCCGTCATTGGGATGCATCCGTGGTCCATAGGTGTTGAAGATCCTGGCCACCTTGATGCGCAGTTTGTGCTGGCGGTGGTAATCGAAAAACAGCGTCTCGGCACAGCGCTTGCCCTCATCGTAGCAGGAACGGCGGCCAATGGGATTGACGCTGCCCCAATAGGATTCGGGTTGCGGGTGTACCTCTGGGTCACCATAGACTTCGCTGGTGGAGGCCTGGAATATTTTCGCCCGCACTCGCTTGGCCAAACCGAGCATGTTGATGGCCCCGTGCACACAGGTCTTGGTGGTCTGCACCGGATCGAACTGGTAATGAATCGGGGAAGCCGGGCAGGCCAGATTGTAGATCTCATCAACCTCCACATACAGCGGAAAGGTCACATCATGGCGGATGAGTTCAAAATGAGGATTGTCGAGAAGATGGAGGATATTGTCCTTGGTGCCGGTGAAAAAATTATCCAGACATAGGACGTCATCACCCTCTCGCAGAAGTCGTTCACACAGGTGAGAGCCGAGAAAGCCGCTGCCACCGGTCACCAGGATGCGTTTTCTTGTGTACATGATTTCGGTGTTTCCTCCTGTGGATGGCCGTCAAGGGGGATTGCTTGTCAGGGGATCGATGGTTCTGTTTCCGGGGAGACAGCAAAAAAAGTATACCCATCCCCGCTGTATAATGGCTGTGCTACATTGGCAAAAAGCGGGGCCAGGCGTGTTCTGTCGTGCTCGTTCAGGCCTTGATACCAAATAATAGTCAGGTCGTCACGAAACAGAACGTGGGTGATGTTTTTTTGTTGCATGAGATCGAGAATGCTCTGGTCCTGATTCTTTGCGGAAAGGAAGCGAGCAAAGAGTTGATTGAAATAGGGTTGTTCAAAGATTGGCTGGAAATCCATGTAATAGCCCCGGTTGCCTAGAAAGATACACAAAACCCTGGCGTCCGGTTGCAGGATGGCGTTGGCGTATTGCACTGCCGGGTACTCGTTGCGGAAGGTGGTGATATACTCGTCCCGGCTGACCTCGCCGCGCAGGTAGGGCAGGGGTTTCACCACGGTGAACTGACCGGCGATATACTGGGCATTGTACCACAGCATGGAGCCGGCAATGGCGGTGGAGAGCAACAAGACGCCCGTTTTTCTCCAGGTGCTTGAGTTGATCCGTGCCGTCAGGGCATGGAGCGTGCCATGCAGACCGTACATGGAAAGAATGACCAGAGGCGGGACGATGGGCACGATGTAGCGAATACGCAGCGCAGCCTGAAAAAAAGTGAGGAAAAAATAGAGCAGGGCGAACAGCAGGAGAATGGATTTTTCCCGCTGCTGTTGACTGCTGGGTGCTCTAATGAACAAACCTATAAGGGGAAGGAGGAGCAAAAAGGGGGTGAGCTTGCCGTCGAAAAACTGGGGATTATCGTCCTGACCCTGATAAAAATAGCGGATGGGCAGCAGCAGCGTTTGCCACCATGTTTCGTTGTAATAGGTCTTTCTGGCGGTGAATTCCGTGTTACCGGATTGGGTGAATGTTTGCAGGGTGTCGATGAATTCTTCCTCGGCAAAAGGCTGCTGGCTGGCGGGAACCTCCTGAAGCTTGTGAAACAGGGAGTTGTACAGGGGGTAGACCGGATTGCCGGTCCAGAGGTAGTTTTTAATCAGCCAGGGGGAAAAGGCGGCCAGGGTGGCGGTGAAAAAGACACAAGCAAAACCAATGGCCTTGAGATTGCTTTGTTGCCCCGGTGCGGCAGCGCGCTGGTAGATCATCGGCACCAGCAGGGTCAAGATAACAATGGCGACCAGGGCATTGTACTTGGTGCCCGCGGCCAGGCCGCAGCAGAGTCCGGCGAGGATGAGGAAGCGCCATTGGAAGGCCTTTTCTGCCCAATGAAGCAGGAGCAGCAGGGAGGCGGTGGTAAAAAACACCAGGCCAAGATCCACATACACAGTGATCGATAATTTAACGATGATCGGGATGGAGAGGAAAAAGAGCGCCCCGAACAGGGCGTACTGCAGGCCGAGGTTTTTTTTCAGGTAGTTGAAGATGAGACCTGCGGTGAGCAGGGCAAACAGGTAATGGATGTACTTGGGGATGATGTCATTGCCGAAATAGAGCGGGATGGTATAGAGCAGGTCGAGATTCATCGGGTAGTAGGAGAATTCGATCTCCGGAATCTCATGGATACCGCCGTGCTGCAGCCAGAGTTTGGGCACAAAGAGATGGTGGGTCAGGGCGTCCCGGTCCACCGGCGGCACCGAGCCGAGGATGATGGTGGCAGTGATGAGGGCGAGCAGCAGCAGGATCAGGCCCCAGGTGAGGAGTCTTTCAGGTTGTTTCATCGTTGAGTGGGGCCCGGAGAAAGTCGAGCAGGAAGGTATAGTGGCCCTGACTGACCAACGTAAGGATTTTATTCATGTCCACGTTCATGTAGTCATGGACAATCCGGTTGCGGAGGCCAACGATGCCATGCCACTGGGGCAGTACCCTCTGGTCGATACATCCAGCCTGAGCCAGGGCTGCAAAAGCGTCGTAAGCGGAAATAGGCACCTCCACGCCCTGTGCCTTGAGTTGCTGTTTGGCCTTGCCGATGGCGTTTTCGATCAGCACCTGCAACCCGTGCAGGACACCGTTCTGTTCAAGAGGTGTGAGAGCCTGCGCCGCGAGCAGGCGTGAGCGGGCTTCGTCCAGCATGGCACCCTGTTGTGCGGCGATGCGCTTGGTTTCAGCGTGGTACAGGTCCGTGCGCATAGATCATCTCCCAGTAATGCTCCTCTAGCTCCCGCCAGGTCCGCCGGAGGAATTTCTGCCAGGGCAGGTTATCTTCGCCGATGAGAACAACTCCGTTTTCCGCTATTTCAGCCCGCATGGCCAGGCTTGCCCAGGGCACGTCAACCAGATCGATGGCCGTGGTGGGCAGGGCCAAAACCTTGGCCAGATCGTGGCGCAAAGTTTCGGTGCGGCCCAGTTGCTCCAGCCAGTCCATGTTCCATTGCCATTGCAGGGCAAAGTCCCAATCACTGTCTGGGGTGTGAGTGTTGGCGGCCCGGCTGCCGATCAGCACGGCAAACTCCAGCTTGGGCTCAGCGGCGAGTATTCGGCAAATGGCTGATTTTTCTGGAAAGGGCATGGGTTGTGGCGGCTTGTGGGGTTTGCAACGGTAAAAACTTGTATTGATCTTCAATGTAATGTGGATTCAAGCCATTATACAGCCGGAGCCAGGAAAGCAATAGGTATTTGTATTTTTTGGGTACAGAAGCTGAGTCTGGTGTCAACCACGCCAATCGTTTTTCCGCCGGAAAATTGGTTGTTTTTTGGGTAAGGGTTGACAAGATCCACAGATGTTGATCGTTGTACCAACCCTGTAGGATCCCACCCTGTGGGCGAAAAAGCTTATGAGAAGATGAGGAGAAAATATCGCCCACATGGTGGGCTCCTACAGCGTGGCCGTAGTTTTTATTGGGTGGGCACAAACGACTGTTTGTTGCGGTATTTGGCATCAATTGGACGATTACGAGTATTTTGCATTGTCTCT
The DNA here is from genome assembly GCF_016918545.1 of Desulfobulbus alkaliphilus. Lineage (GTDB taxonomy): Bacteria > Desulfobacterota > Desulfobulbia > Desulfobulbales > Desulfobulbaceae > Desulfobulbus > Desulfobulbus alkaliphilus. The sequence goes on from NZ_JAFFQC010000035.1 coordinate 32,682, forward strand.
GCCGTCACTTGGTGATTCTTCGCAGCACCTCAGCTGGGATTGATCCCTGATAGACCTGACCGTCAATGACATAGGTCGGGGTGCCGGTGATGCCCAATTGCATGCCCTGGCGGATCTGGTGGAGGAGGTTTTCCCGGATCTGCGGGTGGCGGCTGGCCCCTGCCAGTTCACCGGGCGTAAACCCGGTCATTTCTCCCAGGGTGCGGGTGTTGAAGTTCTCTCTTGCTCTGCCAAGGATATAGAGCGCATCGTTCATTTCCCAGAACTTTTCATGGGCCGCCGCGTAGATGGCGATCATGGCCATCCTGCCGGAGCCGATGTGAAAGGGTTCAGGCACAATGAGGCTGTTGAACTCATGATCCATGGGATAATGGACGTGGACCAAGCGGATGGTTTCGGGGTGTTCGGCGATCAAACGGCGCAGGAATTGGTGCATCTTGCCGCACTGGAAGCACTGGTAATCGGCATATTCGTAGATGGTGATTTCCGGATGCTCCGAGCCAATCCAGGGATGTCCCTCTTCGGTCAAGCCGCTGGGGATGGCCGAGGTGACCGGCGGCAGGTCGAACTGCCAGTAGGGCGGCATATATATCCTGGTGCAGACAGCCAGAACCACCAGGGCAAGGATGCTGATCTTGAGCGGCAACGAGCGGATCAGATAACGCCATCCATCTTTTACTCCGGTCCAGAAGGCGGTGGTGCAGAAACGGCGCAGGATGATCCAGCTGAAAAAAAGCAGGGCAAGGCTGGTGGCGTGACTAACCAGGCAGAGAATGCAATGGGCCTTGATTTTGGTGGCCGAGATCCAGCCGAAAAATACTGAGGCCAGGGCATAGACAATACCAAGGAGGAAGAGGAGAAACCAAAGCTGTTCCGAGCCCTTGGTTTTGCGCAGGGTGGCAAGAAAAATCACCAAAAACAGGGCATAGGCAAACAGCCCCCAGTAGGCCAGCGGCAGACCCAGGAAAATTGACCAGGGGCTTTGCGAGACCGTATCGCAGTTGATGGCCCTGGTCAAGGCGCAGAAGCTGTTGAAAGTCAGGTCCGCGTAATTTCTATAGTGGGACCAGGCCAGATAAGCGGTGTTGGCCAGGCCCAGGAGCAGGAGTACAAAGACCGGGGTGGTGTACCAGGGGTAGGGGAGGGGGGCTTTTCTGTTATCGTTATCGCTCTGCATCATCTGACTTGCTCGATAGTGTTTCGGACTGCTCCCCCTTTTTAACGATGTCCCGGGCCGTTGCCAGAAGGAAAGGGGCGATCAGATCGATATTGACCGGAACCGAGGAATAATCACGGTGCAGGTTTTCCATGTCATGTTTAAGGATCAGGATCCCATGTCCACCCAGGAGTTGCAAGGCGTATTGTTCCGCGGCACCAAGGTCCTCGGCCAGGAGGTGGTTTTCCACCAAGGCATAGAGTACATGCCTGTCGTTGGGAAACCGGTGCAGCGCCCTGCCCAGAAACCATCTGCCCTGGCTGAGATGGCCGGCCCTGGTCAGCGCGACCCCGGTGTTGTAGAAATATCGCTCTTTGTTGACAAAGGTGCGTACCATGGCCCCATGGCTGCTTTGTGCCGCTTCCTCGGGACGGTCGAGCCATAGCAGCAGCATGCTCCTGAGGTTGAAGAATCGGCTTTGCAGATCATTTTTTTCGATGACCAGGTCGATCTGTGTCAGGGCCTCGGTGAATCTTCCCTGCAGGGCCAGGGCATTGGCCAGATCAAAACGGGAGGTGATGAAATTGGGGTTGAGGTTCAGTGACTGTTGATAATAGTGGATCGCTTCATCCAGGAGGCCGTAGTTGGCATAGACCTTGCCGATGTTGCCGACAATGGCTGCATTGAAAGTAGTGTCAGGATATTCTAAATCCAGAGAATGGGAAAGGAGGGCAACAGCAGTTTGTAAGTTTTCGATGTTTTTTTCTTTCTGCCAGCCATAGATCTCCCCCAACTTGGCATAGGGGCGGGCGTTATCCGGGGCTTTTTGCAGTGCGTCGGTCCACAGAGATTCCTCAGTGGCCCAGACCTGGTTGCGGCTGTAGGTACCTAGGCCGATGGCGATCAGAAAGAGAGGGATGGATGTGATCAAAACACCGTGGAGCAAATGTCGTGACTTGGCCCGGGCATGGTTGATGGCCCAGAGCAAGCCCGCTGCCACCGGCAGAAACAGGAAAAAGGATGGCAGATAATTGCGGTGTTCAAAGATCAGTTCCAGAGGGATGATGGTTGACTCCACCAGGTGGTTGAGAAAGAAAAAAAGGATGGCAAAGCTGAGCAGGGGTCTTTTTCTCCATTGCCACAGCGCCAGGACAATCAGGGCGGCGACACCTAGCAGGGCGGGCAGGGTGGTCCATGGGTGCAGTAGCGAGGTGGACAAGGGGAAGCTGTGGTCAAAAGAGAGTCGTGCCGGTGCAGGATAGAGAAGCAGGGAAAGGTAAAAGAGAAGAATAGCGGGTTGGGTCAGCAGTCGTTCTGCGGTGGAAAAGGGTCTGAACCCCACCGGATCTGTCAGTGCCTTTAGATAATTCTGGTCATGAATGTAGTAGGCGGCTGCCAACAGAAAAAGAAGGTTGGCAATGATGAGCAGATAAAAAAGAGTCTTTGAAAACCGGTCGGTCCGTTGCAGAAAAAGAACTTCAATCAGCAGCAGACTGGGGATCAGAGTGACAGCATTTTCCTTGCATCCCAGGGCAAGGAGAAAAAATAAACAGCAATAGAGCAGATGTTTGCAGCGTGGCAGGGTAGTATCTGCCTGGCGGGCTCGAATATAATTATAAACGGCAAAAATATAAAACATGGCCGCCATGGAGGCCATGCGCTGAACAATATAGGTGACGGCCTGGGTCTGGATCGGATTGATGGCCCAGAGGGTGGTGCTGAGCAGGGCAATGAACAGGAGATCTTGCACCGAGTATTTTTTCAAGAAAGAGGATCGCAGGAGAAGAAGAATGGTTTTACAAAGGAAAACAGCGGTCAGGATGTGGATGAGGAGATTGACGAGGTGATACCCTAAGGGGTTATCTTGGCCGAAATACCAGTTAAGAGCAAAGGAGAGATTGGCTATGGGGCGGTAGAACTCGCCTTCCTTAAAAGGTTTGGCATACAGGGTTTTTTGAAGAGTTTCTGGTTTAAGGTTTTCAATGTGAAGCGGATAGTTGTTGAGTATATTGGGTGGATCATCAAAATGCCAAGGGACATGAACGGTATTGAAATATATAAGTGATGTTAAAATTCCTATTAAGATAATAATTCTGCTTTGATATGGAAATAGATTATTTTTTTTCATTATAAAGACAACGTTGAGGAGGAGGTTTGGCCTCCTCCTCATGTGCCTGTTAATTGGATATTATTGCATAGCGTGTGTGTAAGCGCCACCAGCAGCGGCATTAGTCCAGTCTGGGTTGGCAAGTCGATAATCTTCTGGGCAACGGGTTGAAATATCAGTCACCACTATAGAAATAATTCCGTTGGGGTTACCGGTGATTGTCGCTGTGTTTGATGGATTGCCACTCAAATTACCAACTAATCCCAAGTTAGCCATTGTCGGAAGATTAGTTCGTGATGGTACTGCAAAATAATTTGCAATAGCTGCAGCAATGGTATTCGCATCACTCTCTGCAGCCGAGCAAAAAGTCTTGTTCCTATAAGAAATAAAGTTAGGAATAGCGATAGCAGCCAAGATACCGATAATCGCGATAACGATCATCAACTCGATCAGGGTGAAGCCTTTTTCATTTGTTCTCAGTGTCAGTTTGTTCAGTGTCATGTGCATACCCTCCAAAAGGTGTGTTGGTTGCCGCCGGGTGGTTTGTTGTCGGCGGTATTTTTTTCTGTTTGCTGTCTATAAGCATATGGCGTGCCATTTTGGAGTCGTATCTGAAAGTGTTATTTTTCTAATGAGTTATAGGAGAGACTCTCTTTTTCCCTGTTCCAGGGAATGCACAGTGAGCGAAAGAAAAGGCCGCAGTGGTGACACGGATTGTCTGCTGCTGACAATATTTGTCACCACCAGGTGACTGTTTAGGGCATCCGTGGAATCGTGTCTGCGGGGTCAGGCCTAGAAGATGCCAAGATTGTGCGTTGAAGGTATACATTCCTCTGTACGCAAACCCTGGATGAAAATCAGACAAGCGTCCTTTAGTTTGTAAATAATTGAAAATATAATTTTTTTATTAAATGGGGGGATCTCTGACTTCCTCTCATTGACAATAGAGGAGGTTATTTATATCCTCCATAGCTATCATGTACCTGCGAACAACCCAGAGGAAAAATAAAGACGGCACGGTGACGGTCTATTATCAACTGGCCCACAGCGAGCGCCATCCGGAGACCGGCAAATCCTCCGCCAAAATCATTCACAGCTTCGGTCGGGCCGATCAGGTCGATCGGGAAGCCCTGGTACGGCTCTGCCGCTCCATTGCCCGGGTCTGCGGTGTCACCGTGGTGGATCCGCTGGATGACAGCACGCAGTCAGATGCGATGGAATGAGATAAATGCCCGATAACGTGATTCGTTGGATATCTTCGTGGGCAGGCAAATAGACGTCTGCCCACCCTTTTATCTGTTGGGGTACGTTCCTCACCCACAACCTACAGACCCATTTTTTGAAAATGAATAGATAATCGGTTTTTTCCTGCTCACTTATCCGGTATGTCTTCCGGCCATAATTGGGCGCCATGCAACAC
>NZ_JAFFQC010000359.1 GCF_016918545.1 Desulfobulbus alkaliphilus
ATACAGGAGCTTCTTCACATAGGCGCGAATCTTGCTGTCTTCAAACACAAAGGCAGGGTAGTCCTTCTTGCTGAACCAGCGGGACTGCCAGTTCTTGTTGTACCCCAGCCGGAAGCCAAACGGATGAACTTTCTGACCCATAGCCTATTCCTGCCCTTCTGCGAGTATAACGGTAACGTGGCTGGTACGCTTGTGAATCTTGGTGGCACGGCCCTGGGCGCGGGGCATGAAGCGCTTCCAGGTGGGGCCTTCGTTCACGATGACTTCCTTGATGACCATGGCGTCCACGTTCACACCACCCAGCTGGGAGGCATTGGCCACGGCGCTCTTGAGCACATTCAGCAGCACGCCGGCGGGCTTGTTGGGGGTGAAGCGCAGAATGTTCATGGCTTCTTCCACACCCTTGCCC
>NZ_JAFFQC010000360.1 GCF_016918545.1 Desulfobulbus alkaliphilus
ACCGCGAGGAGCGCAACGCCGATGCCGACCCCCTCAAGCTCTATGATGCGGCCGTGGCCCGCGCCCTGCTGGAGGAGGCCGGTCTGTGAACGGGCGCTGGTCGCCGGAACGCAAGGCCTTTTTAGTGCGTGACCTGGTGCGTGACTACTGCCAGGTCTATGAGGGGCTGGAAGAACAGCGCCGCCGTTTCGACCACGAAGGCGCGGTTTCCTATTCGTCCATCCGTGACCTCCTGGGCGAGGCCATGCGCAAGGGCGTGTTCTGGCGCCTCAAGGATACGGCGCATCATCTGTTCCGCAACAGCCAGTCCCAGACACCGGACAAGGACGCTATCCTGCTCTGGCAGTATTCCGGCAGCCGTCACCCTGACGGGCTGGTCAGCCAGCAGCCGGTGGAGGCCCTCATCGAC
>NZ_JAFFQC010000361.1 GCF_016918545.1 Desulfobulbus alkaliphilus
GGTTGATCTACAACCCCGGCGCAGCGCTCTCGATCGCGAGCGGTCAGAGGTGGATCCTCAGCCTGCTCTCCGCAGGCGTGGTCGTGTTCGTGATCGTCACGGCCCGCAAGATCCGCTCGACAGCCTGGGCCCTCGCGCTCGGGCTGGTCCTGGGAGGCGCGCTCGGCAACCTCGGGGACCGCTTGTTCCGCGAGCCCGGCTTCCTCACGGGGCACGTCGTCGACTTCATCGACTACGGCCCCTTCATCGGGAACGTCGCAGACATCGCGATCGTCGTCGCAGCCGTCCTCATCGGGTACCTGGCGCTGCGCGGCATCGGCCCGGACGGACGGCGCGGGGACGAGGACGTGGTCGCCGAGAAGGACGACGTGGTCGCCGAGAAGACGGCGACGCCGGTCACCCCGACAG
>NZ_JAFFQC010000362.1 GCF_016918545.1 Desulfobulbus alkaliphilus
GCATCGACTTCAAGGAGTATGCCCTGGCTGACATGCCCTGCCAGCAGCTCTACCGGCAGGGCGTCACCAGTTCGACCCCCGTGAGTGAACCTCTTATCGGCTGCACCTGCCTGCCTCCTGGCCAGCACTACTACGCCCAGCCACTGCTGGATCGCAGTGGCCAGATCCTGGGCCATCTCGCCCTGCTGTTCCCGAACCAGACCCAGACTGCCGATCTGGGATCCGTGCTGACCATCTTCTCGGTGCGCATGGTGGCCGAGCTGGAGCGACTGCAGAGCGACGCCCTGATGCGGCTTTCTGCGGTGGCGTTCGAAACCCATGAAGGCATCATCATCACGGATCCCGACTTCAAGATCCTGCGGGTCAATTACGCCTTCAGTCAGATCACCGGCTTCGACAGCCAGGGAG
>NZ_JAFFQC010000363.1 GCF_016918545.1 Desulfobulbus alkaliphilus
CGACGAGACCGTCTGCGATGTGCCGCTGGCGCCGCTGTTCGACGACGCGCCCCTGTATGACCGCCCGTGGGTCCAGCCGGAGCTTCAGCCCAAGCTGAACCACTCGGACATTCCTGCGCCCGAGAACTGGGCCGATGCGGTGATGAAGGTCGTCGCCTGCCCCGACATGGCCTCCAAGCGCTGGATCTGGGAACAGTACGACCGCCACGTCATGGCCGACACGCTTCAAGACTCTTCGACCGGCGCCGACGCCGGCGTGGTGCGCGTGCATGGCACGGACAAGGGTCTGGCCGTCACCTCGGACTGCACCCCCCGCTACGTCCAGAACGACCCCTATGAGGGCGGCAAGCAGGCGGTGGCCGAGGCCTGGCGCAACCTGACCGCCGTCGGCAGCCGTCCGATCGCCA
>NZ_JAFFQC010000364.1 GCF_016918545.1 Desulfobulbus alkaliphilus
CACCCCTACCCGCTCATGGTGCGCCACTTCCAGTCCGTCATCGGCAGCGAAGCCCGCGCCCAGATGCTGGAATTTGCCGGCCGTCTGCCCGACGTGGCCATGGCCTGCGTGGGCGGCGGCTCCAATGCCGTGGGCCTGTTCTCCGGCTTCGTGCATGACGAGGGCGTGCGCCTTATCGGCGTGGAGCCCGGCGGCCGCGGCAACGGCTACGGCCAGCATGCGGCCTCGCTCTGCTACGGCGAGCCCGGCGTTCTGCACGGCTTCAATTCCTACATGATCAAGAACGACAAGGGCGAGGCCGGCGAGGTCTACTCCATCTCCGCCGGTCTGGACTATCCTTCCGTGGGCCCCGAACTGGCCGAACTCAAGGATGCCGGTCGCGCCGAATACGTGAGCATCACCGACG
>NZ_JAFFQC010000365.1 GCF_016918545.1 Desulfobulbus alkaliphilus
ACGCTCGGCCCACCGTCTGCGCCCAAGGTCAGCGCGACGGCCGGGTCGTCGAGGACGGTCTCGTCTGCCAGCACGTCGAGGTCCGCACCGGTCTCGTCGACCAACCAGGCCGGCGACGTGCGGGTGAAGAGCTCTTTCGACAGCGGCGGCCTGTCGTAGGGGGCGACCCCTTCGGCACCCAGCACGGTGATGCGCCCGGTGGCGCCGTGGGACCGCAGCGCCGCGGCGGTCTGGGCGCCCGCCAGACCGGCCCCGACGACGAGGACCGACAGGTCCTCTGGAGCCGGCGACCCGACCGAGCGGGCGGCAGACGGCTCCGTCAGGGTGTCCGCAGGGTGGTCCACAGACGACGGCGCGGCGGGGGAAGGCGTTCGATGCATGCAGCCAACGGTAGTCTCGGTCGGGT
>NZ_JAFFQC010000366.1 GCF_016918545.1 Desulfobulbus alkaliphilus
ACGAAGTAGAGCCCGAGATGGTCATGAAACTCATTGAGCTCGAAATATCCCTAGAGGGGCTAAGTAAACGCCAGGGCGTCTTCGACAAGATTGGCAACATCCTGAAAAAGGACTGGGGCTCCTTGGAGGAGATCCAGCAAAAACAGGCCGCACTGCAAAAAAGAAATCAGCGCGACCAACACCAAAAGACCATTGACGAGATAGAGGCTGAGCTTAAAGACGTGCAGTCACAACTAAACGATGCCCATGACATAAACCGTCTGCTGAGCGAGGTAGCCACAGATGATCATTAAGAGCCTCACCTTGCATGACTTCCGCGTTTTTCGTGGCAGCCATCAGATTGACCTCGCACCTCGCCCACGTCTGCTTCAGGATGGGAGCAAACTCAATGATCGCCCCATAGTAC
>NZ_JAFFQC010000367.1 GCF_016918545.1 Desulfobulbus alkaliphilus
CAATTGAGCAAGATTCACATCGCCAAGAAGGACCTTGGGCTGGATGACGAAACCTACCGCGCCTTGTTGGGGCGCGTGGCGGGTGTACGTTCGGCCAAAGACCTGACCCCACGCCAGACTGGCGCCGTCCTGGCCGAGTTTGTCCGCTTGGGCTGGGAGCCTAAACCAGTTAAGAAACAAGCCCGCAAAGCGCCGAAGGCCGCGCCAGACCGGGCAAAACTGGTGGGTAAGATCGAGGCATTTCTCGCCGAGGCGAAACGCTCCTGGGCGTATGCTGACGGGATGGCCTTGCGCATGTTCAAGGTCGAGCGCGTGGAATGGCTCGACCCTGGTCAACTGCAAAAAATGGTTGCAGCACTGACCTACGATGCCCGCCGACATGGGAGACCTGAGCGATGAACGAAGA
>NZ_JAFFQC010000368.1 GCF_016918545.1 Desulfobulbus alkaliphilus
CCTCCGTGTGCATGGGAGCGCCGCGCGCCTTTTCCTCTGTTTCGCCCCCTTCGTCACGAAGACGGACGAAGGGTGGGCGCGGCGGTAGCGGGCTAAGGTAGCATGCGCGGCGGAAACTGCGACTCCTGGAGACTACAAGAATGACTGGCCGCATCATCGTCGCCGATGATCATCCGCTGTTTCGCGAGGGCATGCTGAGTATCCTCCAGCGCCTGCTGCCCGAGGCCAGGATCGAGGAGGCCGGCGATCTCGCCGGGGTCCTGCGCCTGGCTGACGAAGGCGAGCAGCCCGATTCGCTGATCCTCGACCTGCGTTTCCCCGGCCTGACCCGCATCGAGATGCTCGCCGACCTGCGCCGCCGGTTCCCGCGCACCACCCTGATCGTCGTCTCGATGGTCGACGACC
>NZ_JAFFQC010000036.1 GCF_016918545.1 Desulfobulbus alkaliphilus
CAGCTGTGTATAAGAGACAGGACCCATGTCCGGCGGAACAACCGCCGTAACCGACCCGCCGCCGACCCGTCAACACGAATGCCGGCATCACGCCAATGCTGGAAGCTGTCGCCGTATCCTGCATATTCATCACCGACATTGAGGCCACCGAGAAAAGCGGTGATCCCATCGATAACCACCATTTTGCGATGGTTACGGCTATCGAGCAGCCTAAGGCGGGAGAAGGTCGGTTGATTGAAGGACAGGCAATGGACACCGTTATTCCGGAGTTGTTGAAAATATTCGTCCGGTGTCTCAAAACAGCCGATGAAATCATAGATCAGGACCACCTGCACACCGCGCGCGGCGGCCTCCATCAGTGAACGGGCAAAGCTGGTGCCGGTGGCATCATTTCTGATGATGTAGTATTCAGCGCAGATCGTGCTCCGGGCCTCGGCCATTGCCTGAAAAAGCGCTGGAAAAAAATCGCCGCCATGTCGCAGCAGAACAACCCTGTTGTCGGGAAAATGAACGTTTGCCCCTCCCTTTTCCCGGGAACGGGCCAGGAGACGGAGAACCCGTCGAACCGTTTTGTTTTTCCTGCGGGGAGGAGATTTGAACGTAGACCATCGAGGTGCCCCGTTCAACGGCTGATCCGTGTGGCCTTTTTCTCCGGTTCTTAGGGTCTGTTGGTACATTTGACCTGACATGCACATAAAAATAGTGAATAATAGCAGCTGAATCCTAACGGCTGGACTCCTGTTTTGGATATACCCTGCTGTAATCAGATTGTTATTGCAACGGAATCCTTGCAATAACCGGCACCAGCCGTTTTTCGGGGCATTCATCCGCTCACTGATCCAGGAATAAAGAACCATACAATTTTCCGGAGGACTTGCCATGGAAAATGAACCCCGCCACAATGAATTGATGCATCAATATGAACTGCCCCTGGAGGGGAAGATGGCCTTGCTCAAGTATGTGGAACGCAAGGATGGTGCCCTGGTCTTCACCCACACCTTTGTCCCCCCTGAACTTCGCGGCCGCGACCTGGCGGCCAGACTGACCAGGTACGCCCTGGAAGACCTTCGCCGTCGAGGGAAAAAAGTTGTCCCGCAATGTTCGTATGCTGTGAAGTTTCTCGAGCGCAACAAGGAGTACGCCGACCTGGCTGCCTGATCCTGAATCCGTGACGGCAGGACTCTTGTGTGGGATATATTCTTGTTGCACTGAGGTTATACATGCGGTGGATTTTCTTATAATGTGCCGTTACCCGCCGCCTTTCAAAGCGTCCGCTCGCGCGTCAACTCCATTGGCCGTACCCGTCCGATACAGTCGACTTTCATCGAACGGTCACAGACATTAAAGCTGACGCACGGACGAACGCTCAGGGATCCAGGTTCATGACATCTTGAAGTATGTCCGACTTTAACCTGAAAGCAAAAGGCTGGGACACCGATCCCGTTAAAATCGACCGGGCCCGGGCAGTTGCCCGGGGTATCCGGGCCATTCTCCCGCGGCAACCTGGTCAGTCAGCCCTCGAGTACGGTTGTGGCACGGGTCTGCTCAGTTTCGCCCTCCAGCCGTTCCCCGGTTTCATCACCCTGGCCGACAGTTCCGCCGGCATGCACCAGGTATTGGCGGATAAAATCAAGGCCGCTGGTGTCGGCAACATGCTCCCGCTGCGCCTTGACCTGACCACTGATGCTGTTCCTGCAAGGCGTTTTTCCCTGCTCTACACGCTGATGACCCTCCATCACATCATTGATACCGAAAAGATCCTGGGTCAATTCCATGAACTGCTCTACCCAGGCGGCATCCTCTGCGTGGCTGATCTTGACCGGGAAGACGGGACCTTTCATGGGCCGGGCTTCAAGGGTCACCCAGGCTTTGACCGTCACGAACTGGCCGAAAAAACCATGGCTGCCGGATTTGCTCCACCAGCCTTTTCCACCGTCTTCAATCTGACCCGGGAAACAGGGAAAGTCAAAAAACACTATCCACTTTTCCTGATGACGACAGTTCGACCGCCTTCCCATTGACCTTGCAGGGCAACGAATTCCCACTCAAAACCCGCCAACGGCAAGCCCTTCTCCCCCTTCCTGTTCATGTATTAAATCATTCTTTTTCCCGTGATCAATGCTATACTTTGCTTGAATAGGCTATGGACAAACCGAGCCGGATGAACAATCAGAGTTTGCATGGAGGACTGTCATGACGGAAATGAAGCACGACCTTCCGCGACAGCAACAAAAAAAAATCGGACCATTGCTGATGACCATCCTCCTGCTGGTCGCGGTTATCCCGCTGCCCGCTACTGCAGCCGGCTTCAGAATCACCAATCAGTCGCTTGGCGCCGTGGGCTTATCGGGAGCACGGACCGCCTACACTCCCGGACCGGATGCCAGCTACTATAATCCAGCCAACATGCATTTTTCTGCTGATCAATGGCAGGTGGAAACCAGCCTGACCATGCTCGATCTGCCCACCATCACCTACCGGGACCACCGCTCCCCTCTGCTCGACGCTTCTTCCGAAAGCGAGCGTTTTTTCATGCCCCTTGTCCATGCGGTGTCCCCTGCCCACGGAGCCCTGCGCTTCGGTTTCTCCCTCACCTACCCGTACGGATTGGCCAAGAAATGGCAGCAGCCCCTGCCCCGGGCCAGCGCGCAACGCTTCTCGCTCTTCGTGGTGGAAGCCAATCCCTCGGTGGCCTTTGCCCCTCTGCCCTGGTTGAGTCTTGGCGGCGGTGTCCGGGTCGTCCATGGCCGGGGGGAGGTGGACACCGAGGTCCTCAACCCGCCCTTTGATCAGCTGGCTCCCCTGACCTCGCTCAGCCGCTCCTCCGACGGCACCGATACCCGACCGGGGTATAACCTGGCCATGACCATTCAGCCGCATGATCGCCTGGCTGTTGCCGCAACCTTCCGTTCCGAAATCAATCTCGACCTTGAAGGGACCAGTACACTCCGCGCCCAGGCGGGATCAATACCCCTGGCCACCTATTCCGGGCCGGGAAGCGTCGGCATTACCCTGCCGGCGGTCCTCAGTCTGGCCGCCGCCTGTACTTTTGACCGTCTCACCGTGGAATTGGGCTGGGACCGGACCTTCTGGTCCTCGTTCACCACCCTTGACTTCACCTATGAGGAGAATTTTCTTGGCACCGTTTTTGACGGTTTCGACCGTCCTGTGCCCAAAAACTGGCAGGACAGCGACGCCTACCGCTTGGGCCTTACCTATGCCTGGGATCATCGCTGGACCTCAACCCTGGGTTTTGCCTACGATCGCACCCCGGTGCCGGCGGCCACCCTCGGTTTTGAACTGCCTGATGCCGATGCCCTGATCTACAGCGCCGGCATCCGCTACCGGTATTCCCCCGGCCTCGAACTGGGGCTTTCCTACATGTACCACTATACCAAAAGCCGTTCCGTCACCAACAACAGCACTGCCGGGCTCCCGGGCATTGACGGAACCTTCACCGACGGGGGGGCGCATGCCCTGACCCTCGGCCTGGTGACCACCTTTTAACAGCCTGTGTTTCCTGGTCTCCCTGCCATACCTTGGGTGATCCAGGGCAACGCCACCACCATGCAAGGAATCCGGCATGAATCAAGCTCCCAAGACCACATCACCGCCGCGTGATGATATCCACCCCACGGAAAGCTCCCTGCTGGACCAGGTACTGCCCCTGGCCACTATCCGTTCCTTCAGCGCCGGGGAACCGATCCTTGCCCCGGGAGCACCGACCAGTACCTTTTACTACCTGCAGGACGGTGCCGTGGAAGTCAGCTATACCGACCCCTCGGACACCCGCATCACCGTGGCCCTGATCGGTGCCGGGGAATTTTTCGGTGAAATCGGTTTTTTTGACGGAGAATCAAGAGTTCGCGACATTCAGGCGGTCAGCCCCTGCCGCATTGGCATCTTCGATACCCGGGTCATGGAGACCATGCGCGGGGATCACCCGGACCTTTTCATGGATTTCATCCTCTTTCTCACCCGCAAAATCTGCGGCAAATTCCGCCGCATTGCCGGTGAACGCGAACCCATCGCCGGATACGCCCAATCACTGTCCAGTCGTCTTGCCAGTCGCTACGCCGAATCAAAACCCCTGCCGGCGCCTCTGGTTCGCTCCACTCGCTGGCATGAGATCAGCAGCCGCATGGAGATGTTCAAGTCAGAACTGTTCAACCTCTCCCATCACCTGCAGAAAGCCGAGGCCGAAGGACGGTCAGCGCCGGACAGTGAAGCCCGTTGCCATGGTGTGCTCAACGAACTCAACACCTCACTAGGACAATTCGCGGCGGTCATGCAGGGCAGTGGTTATGAAGAGGTGATGTGGGGGTATATCTTCAAGGAGATCTTCCCCTATTTCATGCGCAGCCGCTTTGCCGAACGGGCCTATTACAAACCCAAGGGGTATGCTGGTGATTTTCTCATGATGGAGCATATCTATGCCAATGTACCCGCGGGAGAAGGGAAGCTCGGCGAGATTGTTGACGATTTCTGCCTGCGTCGCCCTGGTTCCCTGGCCATCCGCGGACGACGGCTGCTGCTCAAAAATGAACTGTTGCGCCTCAGCAGCGACATCGCCGGTCGCGGTACCGTGACCCGCATCATGAATCTGGCCTGCGGCCCCAACCGGGAACTGTTCGATTTCCTGGCGGAATGCGAGTACAGCGAATATGTTGAAGCGCTCTGCGTCGATATCGACAGCGAGGCGCTGCGGTACACCAATCAGCATGTCAATATTTTCCCCCATCGAGCCTCAATCCGGCTGATGAGCGAAAATGTCATCAAATGGGCTCTGGGGCGGGTACGCCACCACATCGAACCGCTCGATATCATCTATTCCGCTGGCCTCTGTGACTATCTCGACCCCCGACTGTTTCGTGCCCTGATCAGCCAATGCCACCGCCACCTCAAACCCGGCGGCACCCTGCTGCTGGGCAACTTCGCTTTTTACCCGGATTCGCTCTTTCTCGATAAACTGCTCAAGTGGGAACTGATCTACCGCTCGGCCGATGATTTACGGGAACTGTTCGCCGCCACCCCCTTTGGTGATCAGGTGGAGATCATCGCCGAGCCGGAACAGGTCAACCTTTTTGCCGTGGCAGTCAAGGAGTGAAACATGGATTCGGCCCCGGAAGAAGTGACCACCCGTCAGGCCGGAGAACTGGAAGACCTGTTTTTTCAGCGGACCAGAATCTGCCTGTGGCTGGGCATTGTCTTTTTTTCGCTCTTTGCCCTGCTTGATTTTATCTGCTGCCGGCCGCATTTTTCATATTTCTTTTTCCTGCGGTTCTGCTTTGTTCTGCTGCTGTTTGCCCTGATCCTGCTTTTGACCTTGCCCCAGGTTCGAGGTCAGACCCGGGCTGTCATGTACAGCGCCATGCTCCTCGGCGCTCTGATCATTTCATTGATGACGATCCAACTGGGTGGCTTTGCCTCCGGGTACTATGTCGGTATCCTGCTGATGATCGCCGGCGGATTTTCCGTTCTACCCCTTGATGTCCGTCAGGCGCTGCTGCTTGGCGGTGCCATGTATCTGGTGTATGTGCTGACCGTGTATCTCGGCTCCCGACCCCTCGACGATCAGGCGCTGGTCCATGGCGTCACCAACAGCTTTTTCTTTTTCATCATCGTCATTGTCACCGCAATCCAATGCTTTGACGATCTCCATATCCAGAAACAGTCCCTGCGGGCGCAGAAAGGCCTGCGGGCGCTCAACGATGAACTTAAACACTACACCGGCAACCTGGAAGCAATGATCCGCAGGCGCATGGAACTCCTCGAGGAATCGGATCTCAGGTTCCACGATCTGTACAACAATATCCTGGACATGGTGGTGCAGATCGACCGGACCGGCCGCATCGGGATGATCAACCGTCATGGAGCCGCGTTTCTGGACAGCACTCCGGATGAGTTGCAGGGCCGATCACTGACCGATTTTCTCCTCCCCGGGGAACAAGATCATCTGGTTCCAAATCTCCTTGACACCTTGTCCAGCGGCAACCCCATCCGAGGTCTGCAGATGCGCATGCTCAGCCGACAAAACCGGATCATGGAGGTGGAATTGAGCGGCAACCGGGTCGACACTCCCGAGAGCGAAATACAGTTCCAACTGGTTGTCCGTGATATCACCGCCACCAAGGAGATTGAACGACGGGTCCTGGAATCGAGCCAACTTATCGATACTTCACGCCAGGCCGCAATTTTCGGCCTGGCACGTCTGGCGGAATGCCGCGATGACGACACCGGCACCCATCTGATGCGCATCAGGGAGTACACCCGGATTCTTGCCGTGGAACTGGCGCGGAATATCGAGTTTGCCGAAATTGTCACCGCCACGTTTATCGAGGATCTCTGCCTGTCCTCCGTTCTCCACGACATCGGCAAGGTCGGCATTCCTGATACCATCCTGCTGAAACCCAATCAACTCAGCCCAGCGGAATTCAAGACCATGATGCGGCACTGCGAATACGGCAGCATGGCCCTCTCCGCGGCGGAAAAAGATTCGGCAAGCCTCTCTTTTCTTCGCATGGGCCAGGAGATCACCCTTTTTCATCATGAACGTTGGGACGGCCAGGGCTACCCCCATGGCCTGGCCGGCACGCAGATACCACTCTCCGCACGGATCGTTACGCTGGCCGATGTGTATGATGCCCTGACGTCCAACCGGCCCTATAAACCCGCCTTCAGCCACCAACAGGCCCGGGAGATTCTCATCAGGGAAAGCGGCATCCGGTTCGACCCCGCCATTGTCAACGCTTTTCTCGCCCGGGAAGAGGATTTTCAGGCCGCTCGGGACAAGCTGCAGGCCTCTTATCACCCTGGCAACCCTCCCTCATCCTAACCATGGCCGCTTTCGACCACTTCGAGGCCGAATCACGGCAACTTCACCAGCGCCGGGTGTCCATCATGCTTCTGGTGAGCATGGGGGTGATGTTCCTCTTCACCCTCCTCGATTACCTGCTGGTTCCAGAACATTTCAGCCAGTTTTTCCGCTATCGTCTTTTTGCGTTTGGCTGTACCGGTCTACTGCTGGTGGCCAACTATCGCGATCACGATCAACGCCGGGCCTGGGTGATCGGTTTTGCCGGTTATCTCTGTATCGGCACCGTGATGTTACTGGTAATCCACCAGTTAGGTCCAGCCAGCTCACCCTATTATGTTGGCCTGATTGTTGTCATCACCATGTATACTGCCCTGATTCCCTTAACCGCCGGTCAGGCTCTGTTCAGCGGTCTCAGTCTGGTGAGCCTCTATCTGCTTGTCGTCATTTTCACGGAAACACTCGATCAATTCCAATTGATCAACCTGTTCAGTCATCTTTTTTTCATGATCTGCTTCGTTGTTATTGCCGCCATCCAGAGCTGGGCCGACACCACGGCACGGAAACACGAACATCTGTTGCGAAGCAAACAACAGGCTGTCGCATCAGCCCTGGCCCGCCAGGCTGAACACCTGGAAAGCGAAGTACAACGACGCGCCGAGGCTCTGAAAGCATCGGAAAACAAATACCGCCTGCTCTATGAAGCGATTGCCGACGATGTTGTCCTTGTTACCCGGCAGGGCGACATCCTCCAGGCCAATACATCCTATTGGCGGCATTTTCATGACACCCATTTTCCGCCACGGAGCTCCTCCTTTTTCGATACGGTCCGCCCAGAGGATCGAGAGCAGGTGCAGGCAGCGCTTCTCGACGTTGTCGCCCGGGGAAATACCGTGTCTTCCTGGCAATGGACCCTGGTTTCCGCCGCGGGAACACCAGTGGAAGTGGAAATCAGTGGTGCGCTGCTGGCACGGACCGGCAAGGCACCGATACTGCAACTGCTCCTCCGGGATATCAGCATCCGCCGCAGGCTTGAAAACACCTTGATCACCTCGCTGCAGAGATGTCGAAAAATGGAAAATGCCGCGATTCTAGCCTTGGCCAAACTCTCGGAATACCGCGATGTCACCCCCGGTCATCACCTGGAAAGAATCCGTGAATATTGCCGTCTCATTGCCGTTGAGCTCTCCCGGCACGATCAGTTCCGCAGCCTGATCAGTCCGGAATTTTTACAAAACCTCTACCAGGGCTCCATTCTCCATGACATCGGCAAGGTCGGGGTTACCGATGCCATTCTTGGCAAAGCAACTCCCTTGACGGCCGACGAAAAAGAAAGGCTTCGCCAGCATACCCGGATAGGCGGCGACATGATCAAAGCCATGGAACAGGAAGCAAGAGGAAGCAGTTTTCTGTCAATAGCCAAAAATATTGCGTATTATCACCATGAACGATGGGACGGCAGCGGCTATCCCCATGGATTGTGCGGTGAAGAAATTCCGCTGGAGGCTCGGATCATGGCTGTAGCCGACAGCTATGAAGCATACACCGCTGCCATGGATGCTGCGCGCAACCTTTCCCACCAGGAGGCGGTGGAACGTATTGAGGCGTGTGCGGGCCGGCACTTCGATCCAGCCGTGGTGGCCGCTTTTGTCCGTCGCCGGATGGACTTTGACTGGATTCGCGGTAATCTCCTGGAAAGAGTGCCCTAGAGACCCGTTCGCTTAAGGGTCCCCTGAATCCGTGACGGCTGGCCTGTTGTTTTGGATATATCGAGCTGTAATCAGAATGTCATTACACCGGAATCCTTGATAATAACCTTCACCAGCCGCCCTGCGGGACGAATGCTCACGGATCCAGGGCAAAGCCAAAAACAACAAAGCTGATCCAGAACGAACGTTCATGGAACCAGGTTTTGGGCAAGGAAAAGCAGATGAAAGTTAAGGGCCACCGTGTCATATTTCCCTTGCTGTTCACAGGTAAATACACTAAAAACACACAGAATCAATCGAAAAGCGCATGCCGGGCAACACTGGATCACGCTTGTGTGCGCGTTCCCGAAAACCTGAAATCGGATAGCACATTTCCTGACGGAGGAGTGGACCATGAAAACAAATAAAATGCGGACCCCGCTGATCATATCAGCAGCCGTACTCCTTGTTTTTTCCCTGCTTGCGTATTTTACCAGCGCCACACCAGAAGGGGGCTTTTTCAGTTCTGTGGGTCTGATCATCATCGGCATATTCCGCTTCATTCAATGGACTATTGCCATGATCATTGGTCTGACCATCAGCATTGCCGTACTCATTGGTGTTTTTCTGCTGTGCGTGGCTATCGCCAACCGACAAAAGGCAGCGGAGATGTACCAGAACATTAAACGATCGGTAATGGACCTGTTGGCACCGGCTCTCTGCTCCCTGGCAGCCCTGAGAGGGAAAGAAGCTCCTTGCGCCGCTGCTGAACCGGTGGAGAAGCTCGTCCCGGCGACTGGCCAGGAGGTTTCCGCGGACATACCCCCTGCTACCGCATCGGAAGCTGAACCTGTTGCCGCGACGGTTGCCTCACCCGTTGATCTGGCGGAGGAAATCAAAACCATCGCTGAAGTTCAGCAGCAACTGACCCAGCAGATCAACACCCTCAATGCTCAACTCACGGCCATGGAAGAGAAAAGCACCACCTTTGCCACCGCCGGCCAGGTGGATGCCATTACCGGAGAAATAACCGCCTCGAACAAGTCTCTTGGAGCAGTCCAGGAAAGTGTGACCACCATTGAAGGCAGAATCAGCGAGACTGTCCAGAAGATGCAGGCGCTTTCAACCGACAAGCTTCTTGGTGACCTCCCCGCACGGTTGCAGAAACTCGAACAGGACCAGGTGCCGGAATTTGACCCCAAACCCCTCAACGATGCGCTTGCAGCCCTGCAGAAGAAGACAGGCTCCATAGAAGACAAAATCACCAAAACTGCTCAGCAGATGGAGACACTCTCCAGGGAGACCCTGCTTGGCGATCTTCCCGCCCGGCTGGAAACACTGGAACAGGCTAAGCCGGTTTTTGATCCACAGCCCCTGAACGAGTCTCTCACCAACCTCAGCACCAAGGTGGCTGGCCTGGAGGAAAAAAGTGCCACTTTTATCGCCGCCGAACAACTGGAGACCCTCAGTGGAGAATTGACCGCTTCTGCCCAGTCCCTGGCTGCCGTGCAGGAAAGCGTCACCGCACTTGAGGCAACACTCACCGATACCACCGCAACTTTGCGCAACGAACTGGAAGAGCTGAAGAAAAAGCCGGCACCCGCACCCAGAGCCAAGACAACGGCAAAAACAAGCTCCAGAGCCAAAAAGAAAACCTGACAGGCACCTTCCCAGCCTGCAGAAGTGGCTCTGCGGACCCAAGCGCGCAAGCCGTCCAGCCTTTGGCTGGGCGGCTTTTTTTTGTGACCATCTGCATCCGTGATGGCTTGACTTTGTTCTTGGGCTTTATTTTGCTGCCTTCAGTCTGAATCGCCTGAATCCGTGCGAGTTCAACGGGGCAGCAGTTCCTTGAAGTATTCGATGGAAGGAAAGTGGCAGGAATACCGCACCCGCTGCCGACTGCTGGGCCGGGCGACAAAGAGAAGATGGGCCATACCGTACGCCTGAGCGGAAAAAAGGACCTGCTCGGTGTCATCGACCAGCAAGGTGCGGGTTTTATCGAATTGCAGCATCCCTTCAAGCCGCTCCCAGAAAAGCGGTTCCTCCTTGGCCATACCCACTTCACCGGCACAGATAATCCGGTCGAACCAGGGGCCAAGAGCTGTTTTTTCCAGTTTGATCGCCAGGGTACCGGTATGGGCGTTGGTGACCAGATGGAGCTTTTTTCCAGCCCGCAGACAATGTTCGAGAAACTCTATGACATAAGGATGAACCCCGATGAGATGATGAATGCGCAGTTTCAGTTCCTGCAGGTCGAGGTTGAGCTGTCGTGACCAGAAATTCAAATCCGCCCAGTCCAGGGTCTCCTTGACCTGATGGTAACGGGCCAGCAATTGGCTCTTGGCCTCGTCCACGGAAATATCATGGAGCAGGCTGTAATGCTCCGGCAGGTACTGTTCCCAGAAGTAATCATCAAAATGTTTATCGAGAAGGGTGCCGTCCATGTCCAGGAGGACCGTATCAATCGCCTCCCAGGGTATGTCCGGAAAAATTTTATCACAGGGTGCGAGCTGTTCGCTGATCATGCATTGCCTCCTTGCAACGTATGCATCAAGTCGCCAAGAGCAGCAAAAAGTTCTCCCCTGGCGAAAGGCACCACCAGGCGATGGTCGGGAGTAAGACGGGCAGGCTGAAGCAAAGGGTTTTTTCGAGTCGGTTTCCGTTCAAGAAGAGCCCGTACTCGTTGCGGTTCAATCGGCGCATCAGGAATAAATGAAACAATCAAATTGTCCACGCCCTGTTCCAATTTACTGATGCCCAGTACGCGGCATTCCTGTTTCAATCTGATAATGGTCAGCAGGTTCTCTGCCTCTCTGGGGAGAGGGCCATACCGGTCAATCAATTCCTCGGTGAGTTCAGCCAGATCCTCTGCGGTCCCGTTACCGGTGGTGGCGATGCGCCGATAGGCTTGATATCGCTGACTGGTCTCGGCAATATAGCTGTCAGGCAGGAAGGCGGGCAGCCTTATTTTGATCTCCGGATCGAGATCCGTCATAGCGGCAGAGGACTCGCTGCCATTGGCTGCCTGTTGTTTCAATTCCGCCACGGTGGTCTGCAGCAGCTCCAGGTAGAGATCATAGCCCACCGAGGCGATATGCCCCGACTGGGAGACCCCAAGCAGATTGCCACCGCCACGGATCTGCAGATCATTCATCGCCAGTTTGAAACCGCCCCCCAGCTCGGAACAGTCCATCAACGCACGCAGCCGCTGCTGAGCATCTCCGGTCAGATGGTCCAATGAGGGGACCAGCAGATAGGCGTACGCCTGGCGGGAGGATCGCCCTACCCTGCCCCGTAACTGATAGATATCGGCCAGACCAAGATGGTCGGCACGGTTGATGATGATGGTGTTGGCGTTGGGAATGTCGAGGCCGGACTCAATGATGGTGGTGCAGACCAAAATATCCAGCTCATGGTTGATAAAACGGACCATGATATCCTCGAGCTGGGGTCCGGGCATCTGGCCATGGGCCACACCGATCCGGGCCTGGGGGATGAGGGCGGCCACTGTATCGGCGATGCGATGAATGGATTTCACCCGGTTGTGGACAAAGAAGAGCTGGCCTTTTCGTTCCATTTCGCGCAGGACAGCCTCACGGATCACCAACTGGTCATAGCGGGCCAGGAAGGTCTTGACTGAACGCCGCTCCCGGGGTGGAGAAGAGATCACCGAGAGATCACGAATTCCCAATAAAGACATCTGCAGCGTCCGGGGAATGGGGGTGGCGGTCAAGGTCAGGACATCCACGGTCGCTTTCAGCTTTTTAAGCTTCTCTTTATGCGCCACCCCGAATCGGTGTTCTTCGTCAACAATCAGCAGACCGAGTTTATGAAAGTGGACATCCTTGGAAAGGAGACGATGGGTGCCGACCACCAGATCGATCCTGCCGGCGGCCAGGTCTGCGACCATTTTTTTTTGCTGGCTGGAGGATCTGAAGCGGTTGAGGGAGGCAATGGTAACGGGGAATGTGGCAAACCGATCCCGGAAGGTTGCGGCATGCTGCTCGGCCAAGACCGTGGTCGGCACAAGAATAGCGACCTGGAACCCATCTTCAATGGCCTTGAAGGCGGCCCGGGCGGCAACCTCGGTTTTACCGTAGCCCACATCACCACAGATAAGCCGATCCATGGGTTGGTCACGGGTGAGGTCGTCGAGGACCTCATCAATGGCTTTGGCCTGGCCAACGGTTTCGTCATAGGGAAACGACTCCTCCAGCCGACGGTACAGATCACCCGGCGGCGAAAACCGATGACCATGCTGCATAGCCCGGCGAGCGTAGGTATCCAGCAGCTCCTGAGCAATCTTCCACACCGCCTCCTTGACCTTTTTCTTGGCGGTTTGCCAACGCTGGGAGCCAAGGCTGTCGAGTTTCGGGGCCTGATCGGTGAGCCCCTGGTAACGGCTGACCCAGTGGAGACGATCCACCGGGACATACAGTTTATCGTCGCCCCGATAGGTGATCAGCATAAAGTCGCTTTGCTGACCGGATATGTCCATATTGACCAGTCGCTGAAAAATGCCGACCCCATGATCTCGGTGCACCACCACATCCCCGGGGTTCAGCTGGTCGATTTCGACGGGCTGGCCCTCCGGACGGACACGTTTTCGCCGTCGGCTGCTCCCCAGCCTTTTCTCCCCGAAGAGTTCCAGGGCGGAAAGAAAATGGCTTTTTTCCTCGAGCAGATCAAATCCTTTTGACAGGGGGTGAGCAAAACAATGGACCTGGTCCGGATCAAGGCGAGCCTCGGGATCACAGGGGGGATGATGTAGAGCGGCACGTATCTGGTAGTGAGCGAGCATGTCCCGCAGATGCTCGGCCTGTCGACCGGATCGACAAGCGAGCACGATGCTCTCTCCCTCCTGTTGCCATGTCTGGATGCGATCGGCCAGGGGTGCCAGCAGACCGCGTTTTCTGCGCTCCAGTTCTATTTCCTGGGCCAACAGACTGTGGTCGCCGATTGAGACTGTCAGGGCGGGGGCGGGACAATCAGGATCAGGAAGGCTGCAAAAACGGGCCAGCAGGGAGGAATCGAGCAGCTCTTCGAATTCGTTCTCGGTGACAAACAGATCATCCGGCGGCAAGCTCACAGCTCGTAGAGCCGTTGCTTCCGCATAATTGGCGGCAATTCGATCGCGAACCAGCCGCATTCGCTGCCGGATAGCCAGGGGATCGTCGAGGATCAA
Source organism: Desulfobulbus alkaliphilus (assembly GCF_016918545.1). Taxonomy (GTDB): domain Bacteria; phylum Desulfobacterota; class Desulfobulbia; order Desulfobulbales; family Desulfobulbaceae; genus Desulfobulbus; species Desulfobulbus alkaliphilus. The sequence continues at coordinate 13,688 of NZ_JAFFQC010000036.1, forward strand.
CGACGATCCGGGAGGAAGAAAGTGAAAAAGGGACTGGAGCTGTTGCCTGCCGCCGTACAGCAGGGGCAGCAGGAACTCCATGCCGGGAAATCGTTGGCCGGAGGCGAATCGTTCGCGAAGAGTGCGGTACTCGTTTGGCAACCATTGCAACTGGTCAGCGACAGCATCCAACCCGGTCAGCATGGCTGCGTACTCGTCGGCATCGGGAAAAAGCAAATCAGACACCGGCAAGAGGATAGCTTCTTCCAACTGCTGGCGGGAACGCTGGGAAATGGGATCAAAGAGCCGGATCGACTCCACCGTATCTCCAAAAAAATCCAGGCGAAGAGGCCCGGCTTTTTCACTGTCCAGTGAGGGGGGATAGACATCGATGATGCCGCCCCGTACGGCCAGGTCGCCTTCCTGCCGAACCAGGTCGCAGGGCTGGTAACCGGAGGCGATCAGCGTGGCCACCAGTTGTTCCCGGTCGATTTCCTCACCGGCAATAACCAATTCACAATGGCGGTTAAGGACCCGGAGCGGCAGAATCCTGCGCAGGACAGCCTCCGCGGAGGTCAGAATCAGAAAGGGCTCGCTGCTGCCCTGTAATTGATACAAGGTGGCCAGACGGGTGCAGACAGTGGCCGGATCCGGAGACAGAGGGGTGTAGGGCGGGATCTCGTAGCTGGGATAGAGCAGGACCCGAACCTCGGAAAAAAAAGCGATGTCCTGAGCCAGACGTTCCAGCTGATCATCTGAGGGGACCAGGCAACAGAGCGTACGCCCCAACGACGCCACCGCCCTGGCTAACAGGAGGGCGGTGGATGCATCATTAAGGCCGAATATATCGGGAGGCGGACTGTTTTCACGCAGCCGCGCAAGAATCGACTGCATGTCGTAGGGTCTTCATGACTGGAAAGGAAAAAGGAGCAGGACGTGCGGCTTAGAAAGTGCCGCCCATGCTGAAATCCCAGGTGGACTGTTCTTCACCCTCTTGACGATCGAGATTGTAACCCCATGCCAGTCTGAGGGGACCAAGGGGAGAAAGCCAGAGGACACCGAACCCGGCGGAGTGTTTATACTCACTGAAATCCCAACTGTCTTCCGGTGCATAAACGTTACCGAGATCAGTAAATATTTCCCCATCCATGCCCAGATTTTTCAGGAGTGGAAAGATAATGGACACAGTACCGTTCCACATTTTATCACCACCGATCTTCTCCCCGGTTTCAGGGTCCACGGGACTGATCGAAAAGGTCTTGAATCCACGGATGGTGTTCATGCCACCCAGATAAAAATTCTCGTAGACCGGCAGTTTGCCGTCTTCATTCTCAAAGACCCGACCGGCAGCCCCCCGGACATGAAAGACCGTGCTCCAGACCAGCGGAAAATACCAGGAGGAGGATCCTTCCAGTTTGGTGAACTGGGCGTCACCGCCAAGGGGACCGCCGGCATAATTGACGCTGATCCGACTGCGCGACCCAGTGGTCGGAGAAAAAATTCTGTCCCGGGTATCCCGAATAAGACCCAATTCGGCCGCACTGGTCAGATTGATATCCTTGGAACGGAGGATGACGGAAGAGGCATTTTCAGCGATATCGGTCAGGTTGGTATCGGAAAGCGTATATCCGTACACAATACGCCAGGCTTCGAAGAGCGGGTGGCCAATTCGCAGAGCACCGCCGGTGGAGTCTTTGGTGTAATCGTCGTATTCACGTTCCCAGTTGAACAGATCGATGCTGCCTGAGACCTGTGAATCATAGAGCCGTGGGTTGGTAAAGGTCAGGTTGTAGCGAGTACTCTGGCTGCTGAGATTGGCCGACAGCGATAACCTGTTCCCTGTGCCGAAAAGATTATCCTCGGAAATCTGCCCCATAAAAAGAAGATTTTCAGAAGAGGACCAGCCGGCACCAATACTGAACTGACCGGTCGGTTGTTCCTTGACCTCGACCACTACATCCATCAACTCTTCATTCATGGTCGGCCGGGGGATGATATTGACCTCTTCAAAAAACCGAAGCCGATTGAGTCGCTGGGTGGAGGTGCGAATGGCCCTCGAATCGAACAGTCCTCCTTCCTGCATCTTGAGATCACGGCGGATGACATTATCGCGGGTACGGGTATTGCCCTGGATATCGATCCGGTTGAAATACACCAGGGAGCCTTTGTCGACCATGAGGACGATATCCACTCGATTACCGGTGGCTGCCCGGTTGATTCTCGGGAAAATTTCCGCAAAAGCGTATCCCTTTTCGGCGTAGAGGTCGGTGAGGCGGGTGATGTCGTCCCGCAGGACCTGTCGGTTGAGAAACTCCTCCCTACGGATCTCGAGCAGGGCTATCAGTTCTTCCTGACTGCGAATGAGATCGCCCTGAATCTCAACCGTGCCGACCCGGTAGCGGGGCCCTTCTTCAATGGGAAAGGTGATGAAAAGGGCATCATCCCTCTGCTCGACGATGGGGCTGCCCACCCTGGCCTCAATGAAGCCCTGATTATGGTAATAGGCTCCGATCCGATCCGCATCCTGGCGGAGCACATCCATTTTCAGGACACCGGAGGCGGTCAGCCACGAGATCCACCAACGGTGCGTTCCGGTCTGGATAACGCCTCGCAGCGTACTGTCGGAAACACTGGCATTGCCCTGGAAGGTTATGGCCTCGATGGTGATCTTTTTTCCTTCATCGAGCACGAGGCGTACTTCGGCACCGGTCCCCTCGGGGTAACTGATGACTGTATTGACCTCGGTATTGTAATACCCCTTGGACCGGTACAGCTCCCGGACCCTTTCCGCGGCTTCGTTGATCCTGGCCGGGTTGAGAATGGAGTTGACAGGGATGTTGGCGGCATCGCGGACATCCTGCTCTTTGATGCTCTGAGCGCCGGTAATGACAACACTGCCGATGAGCGGTTTCTCACTGATCCGGAAAATAATCCTTTTGCCTCTGTCGGTGTCCAAGGCTTCTATCTCGACATTATCGAAATAGCCCATGGCAAAAACCGCGCGCAGATCCTCCCGCAGCAAAGCCGGATCGTAGAGGTCACCGGGCTTGGTGGAAATCCTCTGGAGAATAGCGCCGGAATCAATGCGCACATTGCCTTCTGGCACGATGGAGGCAACGGTAAAGCGGCGATTGGAAAAGGTCAGCATGGCTGCCACGATTTCCTCGGTTATCCGTCCCAGTTCCTCCAGCGATTCGGCTTCCCGAAATGCCGAATACGGGACCGTCGGGGCCAGCATATCATAGACTGCGCAGTCAAGACTGATGAGGTTGCCCAGTCGGGTGAGACTGCCAACAACAACATAGTTGACTCCGGCACGTTCGGCGATGGTTTCGAGGACAGGGACCGGCGGCGGCCACACGTCTTCATATTGGATCAGTTGCTCAGCCTCGCCGCGGGAAAGCATACGCTGTCCCTTGGCGGCCGTTTCCCTTTCCAGAATCCTGTCAGCGGTGGCAGCTAAGGCAGCGGCGTCGGGGGCGTTGACCCTGAACGGCAGAAAAACCGTATTGGCTTCCAGAGCCCGGGAGACGCCGGGGAAAAGGAGCAGGGTGACAACTCCTGCAAGAACGCACACCAGCATTGGAAAAATCAGGGTTCTCCGCCAGATGTTTACGATCGACCGCATGGGATGATTCCTGTTGTTGGATGTTTCACCGGCAGGATGCAAGGATGCGTCTATACCCACCGGCAGAGAAAAAACGGTCACCAGTCGGCAACCGGCCCATCTCCTTAAATGTCGGAAGCCATTATCCTGAATCCGTGACGTCTGGACTCGTATTTTGGCCATATCTTACTGCCATAAGGTTATAATTGTCACAGAATTTTTGATAATAACCCTCACCAGCCGCCCCTTCGGGACGAACCCTCACGGATGCAGGATTATGCCATGTTCCCTTGTTTTTGCAAGAAATTATGTCGGCTGACCCGCATTCATCCGGCCTGCAGCCACTGGCCTGTCAACGGAGATGTTCCTCCATCTGTCCTTGTGGCTGAACCTGTACATACCGATCATCCAGCTGCTTTTCCACCGCCGCCAGCAGATCTACAGCCAGCTTTTGTTTGTCGGTGGCCCGATACTCGCCTGTTTCAACCGGCGGGCCGATCCGGATATCGATTTCACCGCTCTCGGGCAGGAATTTCCCTTTGGGCAGAACCTCGTATGAGCCGTTGAAACCAATGGGAACAATCGGCACCCCGGCCTTGATCGCCAGGAGCACGGCACCGGCCTTGAAGTCGCGGACGACCCCATCTTCGCTGCGGGTCCCCTCGGGAAAAATCAGCACGGAACAGCCCCCTGCGATCCGTTTGGCGGCCTCATCGAGACTTTTCATGGCCTGCCGCCCCCGGGACCGGTCGATGGCGATGTAGCCGACCCGGTGCATTGCCTGGCCAAACACCGGAACACGAAACAACTCTCTCTTGGCTATCCACCTGAAATCATGATCAAAATACCCCTGGAACGCAAATATATCAAACTGACTGCAATGGTTGCCGGCAAAGATATAGGTCTGGTCGGGATCAATATTTTCAAGGCCGGTCACCTTCACCCTGACACCGGCAAGCCGGCAGAGAACCCGCCCCCAGAACCGGGCAAAAACCTGGGCCTTGACTTGTGATCGACGGATAAAGAGAATATCGAAAATGGCGATCGCTGACACGAAAAAAGTCAGAATGGGCGCCAGGATAAGCGTCAACATGCCGCGAATTGTCTGGATCGGCGCCATAGAGATCTCCAATGTTGTCTGTTGTTCTCCCGAAACGCGGAGAGATGTGGGGTAAAATGGATATCAGGCCCTGTTCACATGCTCTCGCCCACAGACGACAGGACCGGGTACAGGTGTACTTAGCAGGAGCGAGTATGAAGAGCAAGAAATTCGTCACTGTTCGCTGGCAGCAATTGCAAGCCTCCATTGGCGCGCGGCAAGAAGATGAAACGTTGCGGGATTGACGGAAATGCTGCAATCGAATATAGTTGGCGCCTCATTACATACTTTATCCTGAATCCATGAGCGTTCGTCCGTGAAGGGCGGTTGGTGAAAGGCATTACCAGGGATTTTGCTGAAATTATTAGATGGGTACAGCAAGATATATCCGCAACAAGAGCCCAGCCGTCACGGATTCAGGTTTGTTCATTTGTTCATATGCCGCGGCAACACAACCGGCATATATGTCGCTGCCTTCTTTACAAGGAGTCTGTTTTGACAGAAGAGATCATCTCCATCAACACCGACAGTCAGCTCATTGTCCCCAATAATCCGGTGATTCCATTCATCGAGGGCGACGGGATCGGCGCTGACATCTGGGCAGCGGCCCAGAAGGTACTGGATGCCGCGGTTGCCAGAAGCTACGGTACGACCAGAAAAATTGATTGGCTGGAAATTCTCGCCGGCGAAAAAGCTTACAACGCTACAGGTGAATGGCTGCCGCCGGAAAGTATTGATGCCCTGAAAAAATATGTGGTGGCCATCAAGGGACCGTTGACCACCCCGGTGGGAGAAGGTATACGCAGTCTCAATGTGACCCTGCGCCAGGTTCTTGATCTGTACGCCTGTGTCCGCCCTGTTCGTTACTATCAGGGGGTTGTCTCGCCAGTAAAATCTCCTGAAAAAGTCGACATGGTCATCTTCCGTGAAAACACCGAGGATGTCTATGCGGGTATCGAATGGCAGGCCGGCAGCGATCAGGCCAACCGGGTGATTGAATTTCTCCGCAGTGAGATGGATGCCCATATCCGGGACAATTCAGGTATAGGCGTCAAGCCGATATCGGAATTCGGGACTAAACGCCTGGTTCGCAAGGCCATCCAGTATGCCCTCGACCAGGGCCGCACTTCGGTGACCCTGGTCCATAAAGGGAATATCATGAAATTCACCGAAGGAGCTTTCCGCAATTGGGGATACGAATTGGCCGCGGAAGAGTTTGCCGAGGTCACCATCTCTGAAGACGAGGTCTGGAACCAGTACAACGGTTCGCCACCGGCTGGTAAAATCGTCATCAAGGACCGCATCGCGGATGCCATGTTTCAGCAGGTCCTGCTTCGTCCGGAAGAATACTCCGTGCTGGCGATGCCCAATCTCAACGGCGACTATATGTCCGATGCACTTGCCGCCCAGGTCGGAGGGCTCGGGATTGCCCCCGGAGCCAATATCGGGGACGGAGTCGCCCTGTTCGAGGCCACCCACGGCACTGCTCCCAAGTATGCTGGACTCGACAAAGTCAATCCAGGCTCGCTGTTGCTTTCAGGGGTCATGCTGCTGGAATACATCGGCTGGAATGAAGCGGCAGAACTAATTCAAACAGCGCTGCAAACGACCATTACCAAAAAAACGGTCACCTATGATCTGGCCCGGCAGATGGAGGGCGCCACGGAGTTGTCCTGCTCCGCTTTTGGCAGCGCCATCATCAATAACATGTAACGACACCGCTCAAGGGGGTTGGCAACTGTTTGCTGTATTCCCTTCTTTTCTGGTAACATCTGTCCTGGAACAATAGGTGTCCTCATTTCTGGAGGCGATCAAAGATCTCCTGTTTCCCCCGACCTGTCTGGGCTGTACACGGCGGCTGGCGACCTCCCGGCCGCCGTTTTTCTGTGCAGACTGCCTGGCTGAGGTTGTTTATCTTGGTTCCCCCTGCTGCGCCTGCTGCGGCATACCTTTTCCCACCGGTGTCGATCATCTCTGCGGCGACTGCCTCGTTCACCCTCCGGCTTTTGATGTTGCCCGATCCGTGCTGCTTTATCAGCCCCCGGTTGCCACAGTCCTGCGCACCCTGAAATTCGGTGGCCAACTGACCGGCCTCACCACCCTGGGAGCCTTGGCAAGCCAGTCCCCGTTCATGCATCACTTTACCCCGCCGGATTACATTGTGCCGGTGCCCCTCCATCTCAGCCGTCTCCGGCAACGGGGTTTCAATCAGGCCCGGTCCATTGCCGCAGCCTGCTTCCCCCACTGGCAAGACCGCATCAAAATCAACCTGCTCCTCCGAAATCGACCCACTGTTCCCCAGACAGATCTCAGCGGTGAAGAGCGGCGAAAAAACCTGAAAAACGCCTTCATCCCGGTTGAGGATATCCGGTTCGCGAAAAAACGGATTCTCCTGGTCGATGACATCTTCACAACCGGCAGCACCGTGAGCGAATGCAGTCTCGCTCTCCGCCGGGCCGGCGTAGCACGAATCGAAGTGTTCACCCTGGCCAGAAGTCTGGCTCCCTGAAGGATAGTCGACCCCGGGCGCTCCATCTTTGCACGGACTTGCCTGCATGCGGAAAATGGTTCAGCAGACAGCCATGGCTGGAACAACCAGCCATGGTGTCACGAAGCGGGCACAACAAGTTTGTTACTGTTTTTATTCATAAAAATTTCGAATAAAAATTTCTTTTTTTTTTCTGATCCCGACATTTCCCGAAATAATGGAGTAAAAAGAGGTTAAAGAATCCCCTTGTCACGTAAGCTAAAAATTGAGGATAATCGAGCTTTATTCAGTAAAATGGAGCAAGACGAAAATAACATGATGTTAACTCTCTGTTAATAACTCCTTTGCCACAAAGCTAACATATTGTTTTAAATTACCTTTTAACCAGCACTGCCAAAATGTACGCTGTGGTTGAGAGTTGCGACCTTGCCGTCTTGGAAACGCAAATCCCTGGACCACTTTTCACATGTGCACAATCATCATGGTTTGCAGGGTAAAATCAGCTCATACCGCTTTTGACCGGCAACCGGTTTTTCTGTAGATCAAAGCCCATCCGAAGGATCGGTTTCCCTCGTGACCATCAACTCATTTTATTTTTGAAAATAGGATATTGTCTATGTTGTGGAATACGATAAAGACATCTTTGCACAATACCTTACCGGAGAACGAATTCGGCTTGTGGATCAAACCGCTGGAATGTCGACGACAGGATGACCAGGGGATCGAGCTGATTGGACCGGATCGTTTTTTTTGTGCTTGGGTGGAAGACCGCTACCTGGACCTCATCCGGACAAAAGCCGAAGAACTGGGTATGAAAATCGAGGTGCGGTTGCAGGTTGCCGAGAGCCCGCCCCTGCAGCTTGACAGTGCCAGATCCGGTCAGCTCTGCCTGCCCGGCACAACCGGCGGATCCCGCCTGCGATCCCTTCACCCCGCCTTTACTTTTGAACAGTTCATGGTCGGCGAATCCAACCTGCTGGCCCGCTCTGCCTGCAAGGCTCTGGCGACCGGGGACAGCACCTTCGGCAACTGCCTCTTCATGAACAGCTCCACCGGGCTGGGAAAAAGCCACCTGACCCAGGCCGTTGTTCATCAGGTTCTTCGCTCCGCACCGTCGACCCGTCTCCATTACCTGACCGCACAGCAGTTTTCCGCCGAAATGGTCAAGGGAATTCGTACCAATGCCATGGAGCAGTTCTCGAAAAAATATGTCAATGGCTGCGACATGCTGCTGGTCGAAGATATTCATACCCTGACCGGAAAAAATAAAACCCAGGAAGAATTGAACACCATTCTCGATTACCTGATCAAGTCCGGACGGCGGGTTATTCTCACCTCCGCTTTGCCCGCGAATAAACTCTCCGGCATCGATGATGACTTCCGCAGCCGGATGACTTCCGGCCTGGTCACCGGCATCGAATCGCCTGACTATGCCACCAGAGCTCGGATCATCCGTCACAAATTGCAGCTGCATGGTCTGAAAACAGATGAGGATCTGGTGGAATACATGGCCGAAAACCTGCGGGGGGACATCAGAAGGATGGAAAGCGCCATCATGGGCATCAAGGCAAAATCCTGTCTGCACAATGCCCCGCCCGACCTTACCATGGCCAAGGAGGTGATCTTCAAGCTCATCGGCGCATCCTCGGACATCACCGGGGAATCCATCCGTGATCTCATCGGTCGCCAGTTCAAAGTCAGTGTCGACGACCTCTGTTCCCGCTCGCGGAAGCGTTCGGTCACTTTTCCCCGTCAGGTGGCCATGTATCTCACCCGCAAGTATACCAGTCATTCCCTGGCCGATATCGGCAACATGTACAACCGCGACCACTCCACGGTCCTCTATGCCATCAAGGCTATCACCAAGGACATGTCCCGGCAGGAGTCGGTAAGAAAACAGGTCGAAATGCTTTCCGCCAAGCTGAACTCCTGAATCCGCGACGCCGGGCGCTTGCGTTGGATATATCTTACCGTAATCAGATTATAATTGTAGTGGAATCCTTGACAATACCCTTCACCAGCCGCCCTGCGGGGCGTTCGCTCACGGATTCAGGATGCTGCCATGGTGGCCCCTTCGAGGTGGCCGCTTCCTTGCGTGGCAACGCGACCGTTTCTCAAAAATAGACGCCTTTCACTTCGGTTTTTTCTCCGGCGACGGCGTGGGTGGAGATCTCCGCGGCGATTCGTGCCGCTTCCTTGACCATATCGTTGATCCCGATCCCTTTCCAGCCAAAACCGCACAGGTGGAGATCTCCATGGGCAACATGCAGCTGTTGCCGCCACGCCAGCAGCTCGGTATAGCCCGCTTCCAGCTGAGGAATACCGGATCGTGATCGGAGAACGGTTGCAAAGGCCGGAGGCGGCAGGTCCATCAGTTGACCAAGATCACGGCAGACCTCGGTAATGAGCTGGTCGTCGTTGAGGTCCAGTCGCTCGGGATGACGGCGGCCGCCCACAAGGGCTTCAACAAGGTGATACCCCTCCGGAGCGCGACCGGGAAACATATGCGAGGAAAAGAGCGCCCCCAGCGTGAAACGTGCTTCCCGTTCCGGCGCCAGGTAGCCAAACCCGAAGGGGATTCGGGCCCGGTCATCGAAACCAAGCAGAACAGAGAGGATACGCGCCTCCGCAATAGCCGGCATTGGTGGTGGCATGGAGGGCAGGGCCGCCGCCAGCAACGCCAGTCCCTGGTTGACCGGCAGCGCCAGCACCAGGTGACGGCAGACGACCTCCCCCTGTTCCATCAACACCCGCCAACCCTGCTCTTCCCGAACCAGTCCCTGCACCTGATGACCGCAGGCCAGACTCCCCTGGGCAACAAGGCCTGCAGCCAGATGCTCCGGCAACATGGCCATGCCACCGCTGAAACTGGTCATGGCCGGCAGCCCTTTGCCGCGGTCCTTCCTGTGCCGGCGGGACTCCTTCCTGGCCCGCAACACCCCCCGGAGCACGGAACCGTGCTTGTGCTCCAAATCCCTGACCCCGGGCATGACGGCGTCGATTTTTAACCGCTCGATATCGCCGGCATAGGTTCCCGTATACACCGCATCGGCAAAGGGCAGCAGATCCTTGCCGAACCGGTGCTCCACCCACTGCGCTACAGTGGGTTCCCCTGGTAATGGTTTTTTCCACAGATCGGCCAGAATCCGCAGTTTCCCTCTCCACGGCATCAAGGGCTCCCGCAGGATGCGCAGCGGTTGCTGAGGAATGCATTGCAGGCGACCATTGAGGCAAAGGTAACGGACATATCGGCTCAGGGGTGCGGTGATGACCTCGCGCTCGAGACCGGCCAGCTCAATGAGGTGCCGACTTTCCGCACAATTATCAAGAAATCCATGCGGACCCCATTCCGCCAGGTAGCCGGACTCGTTATACGTGGTAATGGCACCACCGGGAATTGGTGCCCGCTCGAGAATGAGCCAGCGCAACTCCGGTCGCTGTTTGCCGACAAAAGCGGCAACACTCAGGCCGGAAAGGCCGCCGCCAACGATACAGAGGTCATACGGTAATGATTTCATGCGATTGTGCATCTCCAAATGATGCCCGAGTCCGGCATCGGTTGTCTTGACAGGAAATTATTCGTGCTTACCATGTCGGCCTGATAATTAAAAGAGCCTTTATCTTCCTAGCATTGTCTGGAAATACTCAAATTTCCGGTTTTTCAATCATCGCGCAACCGCAAAGCAACAGAGGATCTGACCCATGACAGAAGCACAGGTTGAAACCAAGCAATTTCAGGCGGAAACCAGAAAAGTCCTGGATATCGTCATAAATTCGCTCTACACCGAGCGTGACATTTTCATCCGTGAACTGGTGTCCAACGCCGCCGACGCTCTGGAAAAATTCCGGCACCAGAGCCTGATCGAAAAAATCGAATTCGATGCCCACGTTCCCTTGGAAATCGCCATTGACTGCGACGATAAAAAACATACCCTCACCATTGCCGACACCGGTATCGGCATGACCAGAGAGGAGTTGGAAACAAATCTCGGCACCATCGCTCACTCCGGTTCGCAGCATTTTTTCAAACAGCTGGAGGAAGCAGCCAAAAAAGATGTCAACCTCATCGGTCAGTTCGGGGTGGGCTTTTACTCGGCCTTCATGGCTGGAAAAAAGGTCCGGGTGCAGACCCGGCCCTGGGACGGCAGCGAAGGATGGGAGTGGGCCTCGGACGGGGGCGGCACCTATACCATCTCTCCCTGTCCAGGGCTGCATCGTGGCACCAAGATCATCATCGAACTCAAGGATGATGCCCATACCTATGCCTCCAAATTCACCATTGAACGGATCATCCAGCAGTATTCCACCTTTGTTCCCTTTCCAGTCAAGGTGGAAGGCAAGAAGGTCAACACGGTCCAGGCCATCTGGACCCGGTCGAAAAGTGAAATAACCGATGCGGAGTACAATGAATTTTACAAGTTCATTGGTACTGCTGTTGATGAGCCGCTGTATCGGCTCCACTTTTCCGCTGATGCTCCCCTGGCCATCAACGCCCTGGTTTACGTCCCCAGGGAAAATTTTGAAATTCTCGGCATGGGCCGGATGCAACCCGGGGTCAACCTGTATTGCCAGAAAGTACTCATCGATCAGCACAGCGAAAACATCCTGCCGGAATGGCTCCGTTTCCTCAAAGGGGTGGTCGATTCCGAGGATCTGCCGCTCAATATCTCCCGTCAAGCCCTGCAGGACAACGCCCTGGTAATCAAACTGCGCAAAGTCCTGACCAAACGGTTCATCAAATTCCTCAATGAAGAGGCGGAACGGAATCCGGAGACCTACCTCGAATTCTGGAAGACCTTCGGTATTTTCATCAAGGAAGGAGTCACCTCCGACTTTGAGCATCGCACTGAACTGGGGAAATTACTCCGTTTCGAATCCTCGTCCAGTGAGCCCGACAAGCCGATCTCCCTGGCCGAATATGTGGCCCGCATGCAGGACGGTCAGGACAAGATCTACTACATCAACGGACCGAGTCGTGCCGCGGTGGAATACAGTCCCTATGTGGAGATGTTTAAAAAACGGGGTGTGGAAATCTTCTATACCCTGGAACCCATCGACGATTTTGTGCTCAATCACCTGGGCGAATACGATGGCAAAAAGCTGGTTTCCGCCGACCGGGCGGACCTGAGTCTCCCCGAGGCGACCGGAGACAAGCAACCCGAAACCCAGGAGCAGGCCGAACCACTGACCGATGATCAGGCCCGAAAGCTGTGTGCCTGGATGAAAGAAATCCTCGGGGGCCGCATTCAGGAAGTGAAAACATCCAGCCGCCTGGTGGACAGTCCAGCCATGATCGTCAATGTCGATGCCTACATGACCTCCTCGATGGAGAGGATCCTCAAGGCATCCGGTCAATCCGAAGGGTTGGATATGGGGGCCAAGAAAGAAATGGAGATCAATACCGCCAGTCCGCTTATTAAAAAGCTGGCCTCCCTGCAGGAAAGTGATCCTGCTTTCGGCCGGGACGTGGTGGAACAACTCTACGATAATGCCATGATTCAAGCTGGTCTGCTGGTGGATCCCATGGAAATGGTGCGCCGCAACTACCGCATCCTCGACCGCATGGCCGGTGAAGAGCCGTCGACGACTTGACCGGTTCGCGAGGCCGGGTTGCAGTGGTCCATGCTATCTGGCCACGCGATGGTTGTTTTAACCAGGATGGCATTCTGAAAACCGAACCCGCGAAAAAAAGAGTCAAGCCTTGAAAAAAGGTTGTGTTCACGATATAGGAACACAACCTGCTTTTTTGCGCCGATTATTCCTGGAGGGAATTCGATGCGTTCACTCCTGCTGACCTGTTTCCTGGCTCTGTTCCTCGTTGCCGGTTGTTACACTAAACCGGTGCGGCACCTGGCCTCCGATGCCGCCTTGATCAAGCCGGGGCAGTCAACAGCCGCCGATGTCCATAAATACCTGGGTGAACCCGACGGCCGCCGGGAAGTGGGGCCCGGACTGGTCGAATATGTCTATTTCGAGGACCGGCCCGGCTTTCTTGGCGGCATGCCGATGGTCGGTAGACTTTCCAGTTCCTCCGGATATGAGATGATTATCATCACTCTGGAGCATGACCTGGTCCGACACGCCGAATTCCGAACCTTCAGTAAAGACGACCATCGCTGGATGAAGAATTATTCCTGGGAACCAGTTCAGTGAGTTCCACTTCGACCTTTGACATCTACCGGGAGCGGATGATCGAGCAACAATTGATCCGCCGTGGCATCAAGGACCAGCGTGTCCTTGATGCCATGCGACAGGTGCCCCGGCATCTCTTTGTCGAGGACGCGCTCCAGGCCCACGCCTATGGCGACTTCCCCTTGCCGATCGGCAGCGGCCAGACCATCTCGCAGCCCTATATCGTCGCGCTGATGACCGAGGCCCTGCACTTGAAGGGCCCGGAGAAAGTGCTCGAGATCGGCACAGGGTCCGGGTATCAGGCAGCTGTTCTTTCCCGCCTCTGCCAGCGGGTCTACACGGTGGAACGCATCGACATCCTGGTGGGACGCGCCCGCAAGGTCTTTGACCGGCTCCGCTATCACAACATCGTTTCACGCATTGACGACGGCACCGTGGGCTGGCCCGCGGAAGCGCCTTTTGATGCCATCATGGTCACCGCCGGTGGTCCGCACATTCCCCAACCCCTGTTGGCGCAGCTGGCCGATCCTGGCCGGTTGATCATACCGGTGGGCAGCCAGGGGCTGCAGGAACTGCAGGTTGTGGAAAAAAAAGGTGGCACATTGAGCGTTGCCGTCATTGAACAGGTCCGCTTCGTCGACCTCATAGGAGCCCATGGCTGGCCCATCTGAATCCCCAACCGGCCCCGCGGCTCGACGGCGATCGGCCCTGCATCGTCTCTACGACTGGTGCATGAAGTGGATCCAGACGCCAGCCGGCATCTGGACCCTGTTTCTCATTGCCGTCGCCGAATCATCCTTCTTCCCCATCCCGCCCGATGTCTTTCTCATCGCGCTTTGCGTGGCCGCGCCCCACCTTTCCTTCCGCTTTGCCGCGATATGCGCCGTCGGTTCCGTGATCGGTGGCATGATCGGTTACGGCATCGGTCTCGGCTTCATGGATACGATCGGCCAGCGGATCATGGAATGGTACAGCCTGCATGATAAATATGCCGTTGTCCAGGATCTGTACCAACGGTATGACGCCTGGGCCGTGGGCGCGGCCGGATTCACCCCCCTGCCCTACAAGTTGTTCACCATCACCGCCGGTGCGTTCAAGGTGGACTTTTTCACCTTTGTGCTGATGTCGCTGTTGTCTCGATCAGCCCGTTTTTTTCTTGTTGCTGCCTTGATTTACAAATTCGGCGCCCGGGTGCAGTATTTCATCAACCGATATTTTAACATTCTGACCATCGTCTTTTTCATCCTGCTGATCGGTGGCTTTGTGGCGGTGAGACTCCTCCTCTGAGCTGCAGCCAACGATGTTGCGCAACGGGGCACCCCTCTGCCCGTCTCAATCCATCCCATCTTACCGGCACGGCGGGGTAGGTAATCCTGCGAACTTCACCCCACACAAGGGATTTGAATCCATGTCTTTTCTTAACAGCGAAGCACTCCTTGACCTGCTGGTTCGGGAACGGTTGCTCAGTGGTGAGCAGCGGCAGTACATTGTCCTCCAGAAAGGCAAACAGCGGCAGAAGCTGCTCAAGCAACGGGGCGGGCGTCGGCAGGATGACGAACAGAAAATGGACAGAGGGTTTCCCGACCTGGTGGATATCATCGTCTCCATGGGGTTGGAGACCGGCGACGTCAGAAACATTCCCCTGACCGAGGAAGTGATCATGCGTGCCGTCAGTCACGGCCTCAAGATCCCTTTTAAAAAACTCGACCCCCTGGAGCTGGACATGGACATCGTCACCAAGACCATTCCCAGGTCCTTTGCCATCAACCACCTCATCCTGCCCATGGACCTGAATAACGGTATCCTCGAGGTGGTCACCTATTACCCGGATAACCAGCATGTGCTGGAAGACATTGAACGGGCCAATCAGGTCACGGTGCGACCGTATCTGTCAACCCGGACCGATATCAGGAAAATCCTCGCCGAATTCTTCGGGTTTCAGCATTCCATCACCGCGGCGGAGACCCAGTTCGGGGCCACCGGCACCGCCTCCACCGTTGATATCGGCAACCTCGAGCAGTATGTGCGCCTGGCTTCCTCCAAAGAGCTGAGCTCCTCTGATCAGCACATCAAAGCCGCGGTCAATCACCTGTTCAGTTACGCCCTCGAGCAACGGGCCAGCGACATTCATATCGAGCCCAAGCGGAACATCTGCATGGTCCGGTACCGCATCGACGGCATTCTTCATACCATTTATAAATTACCCAAAGCGGTCCATTCCGCCATCACCTCCCGCATCAAAAGTCTGGCGCGCCTCGACATCGCGGAAAAGCGACGGCCCCAGGACGGTCGCATCAAAATCGGTCGGCGGGAGGGTGACAGTGAGGCCGAGATCCGCGTGTCCACGGTCCCGGTCGCTTTCGGCGAAAAAACCGTCATGCGGATCCTCAATCCGGACGTTATCTTTCAGCATCTCGACGATCTCGGCTTTTCCCGGCGGGATCGACTGGTGTACAACAGCTTCATGTCCTCGGCCCACGGGATCGTGCTGGTGACCGGCCCCACCGGCAGCGGCAAATCCACCACCCTGTACTCCACCCTCAAGCAGATCGCTTCTCCGGAACGGAACATCATCACCGTCGAAGACCCGGTGGAAATGGTCCATGAGGAATTCAACCAGATCGCGGTCCAGACGCAGATCGATGTCACCTTTTCCAACATTCTGCGCAACATCCTCCGCCAGGATCCGGATGTCATCATGATCGGTGAGATACGCGATCTCGAGACCGCCACCTATGCCGTGCAGGCGGCGTTGACCGGGCATCTGGTTTTTTCCACCCTGCACACCAACGATGCGGTTGCAACCATCATTCGCCTTCAGGACCTCGGCCTCGAGCCCTTTCTCATCGCCTCGACCATGCTCGGCGCCCTGGCTCAGCGGCTCGTTCGCCGGATCTGCCCACACTGCACCGAAGCCTATACGACGGATGCCGCTGGACTGCGCAAACTTGGCTTCCCGGTGACCGGCAAGGACACGGTGGTCCTTCATCGCGGCAAAGGCTGTGTGCAGTGCCGCAACACCGGTTATCTGGGACGATTAGGCATTTTCGAAATTTTTCCCATGTCGGAGCAGATGAAAAAACTGATTGCCAGCCAGGCCGATGACCGTGAACTGCGGCAGGTGGCTGTCAGGGAGGGCATGACCACCTTGCGCGAGGACGCCTGGCGCAAGGTACAGGCCGGTCAGACCACTGTTGAGGAGGCCCTCCGGGTTACCGGCGAGGCCTATTCCTGAATCCGTGACGGCTGGAAACTTGTTTGGAGCACATTTTATTGTAAATAGGTTATAAATGCGGCAATTATCTTTGCAATATGCCGTTACCCGCCGCCCTTCGGGGCGTTCGTCCGCACGCCATCTTCATTGCCCGTAACCGTCCGATAAAGTGTACTTTAATCGATCGGTCACAAACAATGAAGCTGACGCACGGACGAACGCTCACGGATCCAGAGTCTCTGACTTTTTCCATTTCTCATCAGAATTTGCTTTTCGCGTCAGAGGTACTATTGTTCCTGCAAACCGATCGCTCACAAAGTCATGCAGCACATGCAGAGGCTTTTTCATCGACAACCAACCGGCACCCATGACTAAAAAGCAACCCTCCGGACAGAAAATCGTCAGTAAAAATAAAAAAGCCTTTCATGATTACCACATCGACCAGACCTTCGAGGCCGGGATCGTTCTCAACGGTCCGGAAGTCAAATCGTTGCGGGCGGGCAAGGTCAATCTTCGCGATGGCTACGCCCAACTCAAAAATGGCGAAATCTTTCTCTACAATGTGCATATTTCCCCCTATGCCTATGCCACCCATGTCAGCCAGGATCCGCTCCGGGTCCGCAAATTACTGCTCCACCGGCGTGAAATCAAAAAATTGATCGGGAAATTGCACGAAAAAGGCATTGCGCTTATCCCGCTAAAGATTTATTTTATACCTAATGGTAAGGCAAAAGTGGAACTCGCCTTGGCCAGAGGAAAAAAACTCTACGACAAACGGGCTGCCCTCAAGGAAAAAGAATCCAACCGCGACGTGGAACGAAGTATGCGCCGCAACGAATGATTCTCCAGGGCCGCCCAAACACGATAACGATTAACACATCTGCACTCGACAGAGAGATAAAGGGGGCGAAACGGATTCGACGGGGATATTGAAGCTTAGTGTTGCATGCCGAGTTTCTGTCAGCTCGTAAAATTGGCGGAATTTAAATATAATCGCAGACGATTATAATTACGCAATGGCAGCGTAAGCTGCTTTGCCGTTCCACCGGGCTTCGCCTGTAAGACCGGATTCGGAGCGTCGACTCAACAGGCTGGTCAACCGCGCTTGCCTGGAGCACGGATGACGAGAACTTTCAGGCTGGCATCCGAATATCCTGGTTCCGGGTGAGAATCGGATGCGAGACCCCAATCCTGGAACTAAGCATGTAGAGACATAAGGGGAGAGTTTTCGGACCCGGGTTCAACTCCCGGCGCCTCCACCATTGAGAAAAACAAACCCGTCCACTAACCGCGTCCGGTTGGTGGACGGGTTTTGTTTTTCCAGATATCAGAAGCGATTTGCGTCGCTTTCAGGGTGTGAGCGCTGCCGCCCCTTTCTCTCCTGTTTCGGGAAACCCGTCATTCCCCGCTTCTCTTTCGCCTCGAAATTCTCCGCATTTCCCCCCATTCTCCGGACCTTGTCCGGTTTCCTGCATCTTTTCCTGCAACCGCTGTTCGGCGATCTCGTCGGCAAACTGGTTGATACTCTTCATGATTCCGTCAAACAGTTCGTTGATGTCCATGGTCGGTCGCTCCTCGGTTTGGTTTATGCCCTTACCTACCGGAAAGACGGAGAAAGTGTCGGGCGATGGCTGATTTTTTTTCGTGTCTGCTCCCATGGGCCTTACCTACCGGAGCGGTTTCAAAGCTGTCGGAACTCCTTCGAATTTTAAGTTGCACGCCGCATAGCAGATGTTATATCGTCGGGTAGTTTTGAATGGCCCTCGTACGCCCGGTGGTTTCGGGTGCGCGAAAGCCCAGAAGATGAATCTGCCTTGGGAGGCTGAGCGATGAACAGACAACGTGCCCTTGACCTGCTGAGCCGCGGTATACCGGAGCTGCGCCCCTGTATCGAACAGGAGCGGGTCAATGTCTGAAATGGTCTCACGCGAAGACGCGAAGGCGCGAAGGGATATCGAGGAAGTAGCCGCCATCGTGGTCGATGTGGCATTGCAACTGCATCGGGATTTTGGGCCGGGACTGCTGGAGTCGGTTTATGAGGCGATGCTGGCTCATATGCTGCAACAGCGCGGACTACTGGTCGAAAGGCAAAAGCCGGTTCCCATCCAGTATCAGGGTGTTTCACTCGATGAAGGTTTTCGGCTGGATCTATTGGTTGACGGTCGGTTGATCGTTAAGCTGAAGTCAGTCGAAAACATCCACCCGGTTCACCCCAAGCAACTTCTGACCTACCTGCGTCTGATGAACCTGCCCCTCGGACTGCTCGTCAACTTTGGCGCACCACTCCTGAAGAATGGCCTGCAACGCGTGGTCAACAAACACACCAACTTCGCGTCTTCGCGCCTTCGCGTGCATCAACAGGAGGCGCAGTCATGAAACCCGGCAGCGTCAAGATCGTCGACCGCGTCTCCGCCGTGGAGGCGATTAAGCTGTTGAATGAAGAGGATCTGCTCTTTCTCAACCGGCTGATCGTCGAGCGGCTCAAGCTCATTTCCCAGGCCCGCGCCACCACGCTGATGACCAGCTTCACCAGGGGCGACCGGGTCGGCTTCCAGGCCCCGGACGGACGGATGCTGGAAGGCATGGTGCTGCGCCTTAACAAGAAGACCATCAGCGTCGCCACCGACGACGGCCACCAGTGGAACGTCGCGCCCGGCCTGTTGCGCCTGGTTCAATCAGCGGGAGATGTCCAACGACCATGATCCGCCAACCCGAAAACTTTCCTGAAACGGTCAAGGAGGTGCGGCGGCAGCTGGCCCTCTCCCAGGAGGAGTTGGCCCACGCCCTTGGGGTGAGCTTCGCCACGGTCAACCGCTGGGAGAACGGCAAAACCATTCCCTCGAAGCTGGCGCAGCGGCAGTTCGAGCAGTTTTGTGCACTCAAACGGAAACAGGGGAAGTTGGCTTGATGAATAAAAAACAACTTTCCGAGCGTGATATCTGCACAAAGTACATCACGCCCGCCCTGGAGAAGGCGGGGTGGGATGTTACCACCCAGGTCCGTGAAGAGTTTCCTCTCACCAAGGGACGCATCATCGTGCGTGGCAAGCTGCATACCCGTGCCAAGCACAAGCGCGCCGATTATGTCCTGTTTTACAAGCCGAACATCCTCATTGCCATTATCGAGGCCAAGGACAACAACCACACGGTTGGCGACGGTATGCAACAGGCGTTGGGCTACGCCGATATGCTCCAAGTGCCTTTTGTGTTCAGCTCCAACGGCGACGCTCAGCGCATCAGTCAGATGGTCTGGTTGATTTTCCTGAAGATCTTCGACGACAAGGAACAGGAGTGGCAGCTCACCGTGCCCGGCTACAAATCGCCGCTGCCCAGCCGTTTCCGCTGGTCCAGCTGGGCCAAGAACCCCCACGAGGTGAAGGTCAACCACCGCGATCCGGAAGAGCTGATGGTTGAGTACCAGCAGATCGTCCACCAGCTCGAAGCGGCGCAGGCCGCCTTGAAAGCCGAGTTGATGGCCTGCCTGGGGGGGAAGGCATGAGCAAAGATCCTCGACAGTCAAGGGGCCGCCAAAAGCCAGAGGCGTCCTTTCCGGTAGCCGGAAATAAGCTGGATTTACCCATGGATTACCAGTCCACCCTGACTAACCTCAAAGAACGTATTGCGAATGAGCGGCTGAGGGTAGCACTTTCTGCCAATGCCGCGATGGTTTTACTTTACTGGGATATCGGACAAACCATCTTGAACCGACAAGACCGGCAAGGCTGGGGTGCCAAAATCATTGATCACCTCTCAGAAGACCTGAAAGAAGCGTTTCCGGAAATGAACGGATTCTCTCCGCGAAACCTCAAATATATGCGGACATTCGCCCAAGAGTGGCCTGATCGCGAAATAGTGCAACGCACCGTTGCACAAATTCCATGGCGTAGTAATTTGGCGCTTCTGCACAAGCTAAACGATAGCGAAACCCGCCTATGGTATGCCAAACAGACCATTGAGAATGGTTGGTCAAAAGACATTCTCGCCTTGCAGATCGAAAGCCGGCTTCATGAGCGACAAGGCAAAGCTCCCAATAATTTTGCCCTCACCTTGCCGCCGAAAGATTCAGACATGGCTGCGCAGGTCTTCAAAGACCCCTACCTTTTCGACTTTCTTGGCACCGCCGACACCCGAAAAGAACGCGAAATCGAGCAGGCGCTGATCGATCATGTCCAGAAATTCCTGTTGGAACTTGGGGCCGGATTCGCCTTTGTTGGCCGACAGGTTCTGCTGGAGGTTGGAGATCGAGATTTCCGGCTGGATCTGCTCTTCTACCACCTGAAGCTGCGTTGTTATGTGGTGATCGAACTCAAAGCCGTCCCCTTTGATCCTGGCTTTACCGGAACCCTCAACCTCTATCTGTCCGCCGTCGATGACCTCTTGCGCCATCCCGACGATAAACCAACCATCGGGTTGCTGCTCTGCAAAAGCAAAGACGATCTGGTCGTCGAATATGCCCTGGACGGCTACCGCCGCCCCATGGGCGTAGCCCAATGGGAAAGCCGGCTCACCCAAAGCTTGCCGGATGATCTCAAAGGCTCCCTTCCCACTATCGAAGAGATTGAAAAAGAATTGGAGGGCGGCGATGAGTAGATCACATATTCGAAATTTTCGAATACCTGCCGCTGAGGGTGAGCTGACCACCAAACAGGTGATGAGAAAATTGGGAATTTCCGAATTTTCCAACAAGCCAACGGAGGCCGAGGCTGAACTGAAGCAAATCGAAGCGACACGGAAGAAGGGGGGCAAGGCATGACCGACGCCACCCGCAATCTGCTGGAACAGCACTTCGACACCGCCTTTACCGCGCCGGGTGGCATCGCCAAACTGCGCGAGTTGATCCTGACGCTCGCCATGCAGGGCCAGCTGGTGGTGCAAGATCCGAATGATCCCCCGGCTTCTGAACTGTTGAAGGAGATCGAGGCGAAAAAACAGCGGTTGGTGAATGCGGGCAAAATCAAGATCCCCTCCCCGCCATTACCCAAACAACACCGCATCGTCGCCCGCATCGACCAGTTGATGTCCCGTTGTGATGTGCTGGAGAAGTTGCGTAATTAGTGCCTGAACTAAAACTCAAAAACGACAATAAATCAAGTCGTTGTCACCATACTCCAGACATGAAGAAAATGAGAGCATGATTAACGACGAGAGCGGTTAATGGTGTAACATATTGATTACTATGGTATAGTTCACCATAAAATTCCATCGGGTAAGCCCCCTGAGCAGATACAACCACCGCTGCCGCCAAATCTTCACAGGATGAATACTTCATGCGCAAGGTAATCGAACCTCAAATGCAGTTGGGTGAACTGGCCATCGGCGCCATCAAGCTGGACCCTAAATCCCGCGATGATATCCCCCAGATCTTGCGGGGACTCCAGCACATCTACACCACGCCCGAACTGCGCAGGTCGGTCTTCGCGATCCTCGAAGAGGTCCTGCCTGAGCGTCAAGTCGAGGGACAGACCGTCAAGGCGGATCCCAAGAACGGTCGCCCCGGCATGACCCAATGGCAGATTCTGGTCCTGGGGGTGCTCAGGGTAGGGCTCAATGCCGACTATGATCGTATCCATGAGTTGGCCAACGAACATAAGACCCTTCGACAAATGCTCGGTCACAGCGACTGGACGGACGTCAAGTATTATAACCTGCAGACTCTCAAGGATAATCTGCGGCTGTTCACACCGGAGATTCTGGACCGGATCAACCAGGAAGTCGTCCGCGCGGGACACCTGGCATTAAAAAAAAACCC
>NZ_JAFFQC010000369.1 GCF_016918545.1 Desulfobulbus alkaliphilus
GCGGAGAGCAGCACGCCGGCAATCCAGGGGTTGAACAGTATCTTGGAGAGCTCGATGAAGACGCGCTCCGCGTTGCCGGTAACACCGGCAGCCTGCTCGGTGAAGGTGGAGAAGTAGGAGAGGCCGAAGAAGCCGATGGCCACGGCGCCGCCGAGGCAGAACACCATCCAGGTCATGCTGATACGGCGGGCATTGACCATGGAGTGGTGGGAGTCCGCCGCCATGAAGCGCGCCAGTATGTGGGGCTGGCCGAAGTAGCCCAGGCCCCAGGCCATCAGCGAGATGATGGCGATGAAGTCCAGGTTCTTGAACATGTCGAGGTTGCTGGCGTTCTGTGCCGCTACCTGCACCATGGCGGTGTCGATGCCGCCGACGGCGATGATGACGAATACCGGGGTGAGGATC
>NZ_JAFFQC010000370.1 GCF_016918545.1 Desulfobulbus alkaliphilus
GTGTTATCCTCGGACTGTCCCGTATCCTCAAGCCCGAGGAACAGGCGTACGGCCCCCTCCACGGCCGCAAGGGACACCAGCGTGTCCAGGCAGGGGCCGCAAGGGCGCTGGTTGAGGATGCCGAAGACGGGCAAGGGGTAACTGTCCTGGATACCGGAGGTGAGGTCACGTTCGCAGGCCACGGCGATGATCATGCGGGGCCGCGTCTGGACCACGATGCGCCGGGCGATGGTACCGCCGGTGGCCAGTGCCAGATGGAAACCGTAACGGTCCCGCAGCTGCAACAGGCCGCCCACGGGACATTGCCCGCAACGGCGGCACAGGTCCACATTATGGTTGAGCCGGTGCGGGCAGGCACTGCGCTGGATGCAGTGCGGCAGCAGCAGGAGCAGGCGCTCCGGCCGC
>NZ_JAFFQC010000371.1 GCF_016918545.1 Desulfobulbus alkaliphilus
GCGCTAGTGTCCGATCTCGACGCCTATCGGCCCAATGTCGGGGTCGTGCTGTTCAATCGCGAGGGCCTGGTCTGGTACGGCCAGCGCCACGCCACGCCCGGCCCGCATAACTGGCAGTTCCCGCAAGGCGGCGTCGATGCGGGCGAGGATCTGGAAGCCGCCGCCCGCCGCGAACTGCATGAGGAAACCGGCGTCACCTCGGTCGAACTGCTGGCGCGGACGGACGACTGGATCCTGTACGACTTCCCGCCCGAAGCCATGAACAACGCCAAGGCCTGGCGCGGTTTCAAGGGTCAGAAGCAGCAGTGGTTCGCCTTCCGCTTCACCGGCGACGAAGCCGAGATCGATCTGGCGGCCGACGACGAGGTCGAGTTCGACGCCTGGCGCTGGGGGCCGCTGTCGGAC
>NZ_JAFFQC010000372.1 GCF_016918545.1 Desulfobulbus alkaliphilus
ATCATGTGCTCGTAACCGCCGCGGCGCTCGGTGGGGATGCGATGGCGCAGCAGCACCTCGTCACCATCGAGCACCACGCACTCGCACTTGGTTCCGCCAAGATCGATTCCCCAGTCCCATGCACTCTTGCCCATCCTGCCTCCTGCCATGTTCGACGACGCCCTCACCCGGTCGTCAGGAGGTGCACTCGCACATCCTGTCCGCGACCACTGTTCAGTGGTGGTGCAGTGTAACCCGAGCGGTGACCAGGATGCAGCCCCCGCGAGGCCAGGCAGCAAAACGGGGCCCCCAGGCCCCGTTCTCATTGTGTTGTCTGCCGCGCTCAGCGGCCGTGGTACTGAGCCGACAGCTCGTGCACCGCGTTCACAAACACCCCGGCGTGCTCCGGATCCACATCCTGATGG
>NZ_JAFFQC010000373.1 GCF_016918545.1 Desulfobulbus alkaliphilus
GAGTTATACTGCACTTTGCATTTTTCCCGTAACCTTCCCTTTCACGCGTTCAAGGACTGACCATGAAATTCAAAGCGTTTTTGCTGCAAAGCGTTGCCCTCGCCCTGCTCTTTTCGATATCGCCGGTGCAGGCAGAAACCGTGCTGCGCTACACCGATCACGAGCCGCTCAGCAACATGCGTACCAAAGTGATTAAAGACGTTTTTTTTGCCGCCATCGCTGAGGAATCGCACGGGCGTCTGCGCGTGGAAGATCACTGGAACGGCGAGCTGGCGGTCAGCTACGACGCGCTGAAAACGGTCAGCGAAGGGAAAGTCGCGGATATGGGCATCGTGGTGCCGGAATATACCGCAGAGCAATTACCGCTGCATCAGATCTTCAAAAGCTTCCCGCTGGGGCCAGAC
>NZ_JAFFQC010000374.1 GCF_016918545.1 Desulfobulbus alkaliphilus
GCAGATGGCCGTCGAACTCGACGTCGACGACGGCGCCGATGACCTGGGCGATCTTGCCCGTGGCGACGGCCGCGCCGGGCGCGATCGCGGCGACAGGCGCCTTCTTGACGGCGGGCTTTTTGGCGGCGGGTTTCTTGGGGGCGACGGTGTCGGTCATGGTCAGGGTCGGTATCGGAATGTCTGTTCGGTCGGGATCAGAGGGCTTCGGCGCCGGCGATGATCTCGATCAGCTCGGTGGTGATCTGGGCTTGGCGCTTGCGGTTGTATTGCAGCGTCAGGGCGTTGATGAGGTCGCCCGCATTGCGCGTGGCGTTGTCCATCGCCGCCATTTGCGAGCCGAAGAAGCCGGCTTGGTTCTCATACAGCGCGGCCAGAATCTGGGTCGTCAGCGCGCGCGGCAGCAG
>NZ_JAFFQC010000375.1 GCF_016918545.1 Desulfobulbus alkaliphilus
GTAAGGGACGAACACCTGCTAAAGGGCCACAGCGGCCGCTTCGGGGCGGGTCTGCCCCGTGTCTCTGACGGCTCACTCTTGTTCCTGCAACATCTTATCGCCAAGATGAAGCCGGAGGGTGCTCGTATCGGCATCATCCTCAACGGCTCCCCGCTCTTTACCGGTGGGGCAGGTAGCGGCGAGAGCGAGATCCGCCGCTACATCCTCGAGCACGACCTGCTCGATACCCTGGTGGCCCTGCCCACCGACATGTTCTACAACACCGGTATCGCCACCTATATCTGGGTGCTGTCGAACCACAAACCGACCGAGCGTAAGGGCAAGGTGCTGCTGATCAACGCCAGCGACATGCACAGCCCAATGCGTAAGTCGTTGGGCTCCAAGCGTAAGCAATTGAGCGACGA
>NZ_JAFFQC010000376.1 GCF_016918545.1 Desulfobulbus alkaliphilus
CGGTGATCTTGATGTCCATCTGCACGCCGGTGACGCCTTCCGCGGTACCGGCGATCTTGAAGTCCATGTCGCCCAGGGCGTCTTCATCGCCCAGGATGTCGGTGAGCACGATGAACTTGTCGCCTTCCTTGATCAGGCCCATGGCCACACCGGCCACCGGGGCGCTGATGGGGATACCGGCATCCATGAGGGAGAGGCAGCCGCCGCACACGGCAGCCATGGAAGAGGAGCCGTTGGATTCCACGGTCTCGGAGACCACGCGCACGGTGAAGGGGAAGTCGGCGTCGGCCGGCATGACAGGACGCAGGGACTTCTCGGCCAGGGCGCCGTGGCCGATCTCGCGACGGGAAACGCGCACGGGCTTCACTTCGCCCACGCTGAAGGGCGGGAAGTTGTAATGCAG
>NZ_JAFFQC010000377.1 GCF_016918545.1 Desulfobulbus alkaliphilus
GAACCAGTTGCCCTGTTCCTGGAACCGTCCGACCTTGCCGATGCCGGCGCCCGAGGCCTGGGGCACCATGGCGGCGTGGGCCGGGTGGTTCTGGGCCGCCAGGGCCAGCTGCCATTCGGCGGAGGACGAACAGCCCAGCGTGCCGACCTTGCCGTTCGACCAGGGCTGGGCCGCGATCCACGTCAGGGCGTCATAGCCGTCGGTCTGGGGATAGCCCAGGATCTGATAGTCGCCGCCCGAGAAATACCGTCCCCGCTCGTTCTGGATGACGAAGGCATAGCCCTTGCTGACCCAACTCAGGGCCGAGCGCGTGGTGCGGGCGTTGTAGGCCAGCTCGTTATAAGGCGTGCGGACAAACACTGTCGGCAAGGGGCCGGATGCGTTCTTGGGGCGATAGACATT
>NZ_JAFFQC010000378.1 GCF_016918545.1 Desulfobulbus alkaliphilus
GGACAGGATATAGTAAGCCGTATCACGGATATACTCCGGAACGGCGTCGTGCAGGAAAGCCTGGCACATCTCCCTGACGACGTTCTGCTCAGATCTGCTCATGCATACTCTCCGCTGCCCGGTTTTCTGCGCGGGCTCCGTTGAAAAATCGCAGTAATAGATTTGGGAGTAATATCACAGGCATCACTTCAATGGCAATAGACGCGCGTAACTTATGAAAAAATATTTTATGAAAAAAAAGTTGGTATTTTTCGCCGCTTCCCGGGCAGCGGGCAAGGGCTCTCCGGCAGGGTGCGGCATTCCCTGGAGAGTTTTTTTTATGCTCCTGCTGCTGCTTTGCCTGCCGCTGTCCGCCGCCGCGGATGATGAAGAAGGCAGCATGCCCCCCACGGACGGCGACCG
>NZ_JAFFQC010000037.1 GCF_016918545.1 Desulfobulbus alkaliphilus
AGGCGATGGCCTCGTCAATGAACTGAAGAGATAATGCGTCGAAACGTTCGAGGATGCTCTGCATGGCAGAAACACCTTGCCATGCTTAATCGCTGTTGTCCAGGATTATTTGTGGGTAGATGACAGAACCATGAAGGATGGTCTGCTCAAAATGACCATGCCTAAATCCGAAGCTGCTAAACCCAGGCAGATCAGTATCAGTTAAAGAGACCCAGAGGGTTGGATAGAGGATACAGCGGATATCAGTTAAAGGAGGAAACCATGAACGAGAACACGGAACTAACCACCAGAAATGAGGGAACAGGAGAACTCGTCCATCGCCTGCCGGTTGCCGCGCCTGCGGTGGATATTTATGAAAACGAACATGAAATACTCCTGCATGCTGATATGCCGGGGGTTCTCAAGGATGACATCGCCATCAATATTGATAACGGCAAAATGACCCTCTCGGGTTTCCGCCGCGTGCAGCAGATCGGTGCCTCGACCTGGAGAGAATTCACCGACATCGAATACCGTCGGACCTTTTCCGTGCCGCAGAGCATCGATATCGGCAAGGTACACGCAGAACTCAAAGATGGTGTCCTCCGGCTTCATCTCCCCAAGTCAGAAGCGGCCAAGCCCAGGCAGATTGAGATCACCACCGTTTGATCCTGGTGCTGTCAGCTGTATGTCAAACCAGTGGAATATTTCCTACTCCGGCGGCTGATCCCAAAGCCGCCGGGCTTTTCCAGGAGGAGAGAATATGGAACTGAAAAAACTGGCCCCATGGAACTGGTTTAAAAAAGAAGAGGAAATGTCCCATGCAGTCCCGGTCAAGCACGGGGACAGAGAGAAAGCACATCTTCCCGAGCATCAGTACCAACCAATGGTACGACTTCATCGGGACATTGATCAACTGTTCAATCATTTTTTCCGGGGTTTTGCTTCGTCGGGCGCGGACAGCACCTCGCCTTTTTCTTCTCTGACCCAATCTGTTCTCTTCAAGCCCCAGGTGGATCTGAGTGCGCCCGCACAGGAATATGTCTTGACTGTGGAAATTGCTGGAGTCAGTGAAAAAGATATCTCTGTGGATGTCAGCGGCGGCACCATGACCATTCAAGGTGAAAAAAAGCAGGAAAAAGAAGAAAAAGAAAAAGATTATTACCGAATTGAACGGCAGTACGGTGCTTTTCAGCGTGTGCTCTCACTCCCGGAAGATGTGGACCAGGAGAACATCAAGGCTGATTTCAAAAACGGCGTGCTTACCGTGACCATGCCCCGCAAAGCACTGCCGGCAGGTGAAGTGAAACAGATCGAGATTAATGCAGGGCCTTGACCGGATCCAGGCGAATGAAAAGTCAGCGGAAGATGTTGTACAGTCTATCCAGGGGGTGTAGCTGCGCGGTTCAACATGCTCCTCCAGGTCCCGGAAAATGCAGTTTTCCGTGCCTGGGCCCGGTGACCATTGAGTATTTTTATTCCCACGCATTATTGGAATCTGTCCCGGCAGCATGGTGCACCTTGGGGGCTGAATCGGCCATGCTTTCATCATAGACAACCACCCGGTCCCTGCCCTGCAGTTTCGCCTGATAGAGAGCCTGGTCAGCCCGCTGAATGAGTTCGGATGGCACTGTGTCCCGAGAGGGCACCATGGCCGCCACACCTTGACTGACGGTTAGAATCGTATCGATTTTTGAAGTGGCGTGCGGGATCCGCAGTTTTCTGATTCGCTGGCGGATCAGTTTTGCCACGTTGATGGCGGCCTCGATGCTGCAATCCGGCATGAGGCAGACAAACTCCTCGCCCCCGTACCTGGCTACGGAATCGGAAACACGCCGGGCCCCTCGCCGCAACTCCCTGGCCACCTGCTGCAGACATTGATCGCCGGCCAGGTGACCGTAATGGTCGTTGTACAGTTTGAAGTGATCGATATCAATCATGATGGCTGCCAGAGAACTGTTAGTCCGTTGGCAGCGACGCCATTCGCGATTGATCGTGTCTTCGTGATAACGGCGGTTGGCTATGCCGGTCAATCCGTCCAGGTTGGTCAGTTTTTTCAGTTCTTCATTGGCCCGTTCAAGGCTCTTGTTCACCTCCTCAACCTTGGCTATCTGCTCCACCACCAGTTGGGCTGTGATGGTTGCAGCCTCCCGGGAAACCAGCACCTCCTGATAAAGAAATCTGTAGGCCTCGCGCAGTTCTTCCCGGGTGAGGCGGAGAAAAGGTCTGCTGTTAGGGTCGTATTGGTCATATTTATGCATACACAAACCTGGAATCGTGAACGTTCTTCCGTACGTCCCGAAAGGCGGCGGGTGAAGGTAATTATCGAGGATTCCGCTGCAATATTATAACCTGAGTCCGGCAAAATAAAACCCGGACATGATCCCAGTTGTCACGTATTCAAGACAAAATCCAAAGCCAGCTCCGCAGCCTTTCGCACTGTCTGGGGCGACCCTGCTCCTTCAATACCGATAAGACAGACCACCGGCATTGGATCAAGGCCAAGATTCGGCAGGGAGTTGAGCAGATAAAGCAATCCACCGGAATGGGAATAGCCCTGTCGGCAAAAGGTGAGCATATCAGCCAGCTCCAGTCGCAGGACCGTATCCGGCGGACAGAAACCGACAACCCGGTCAACCAGAGCGATCCGGCTGCAGCCCTCGAACCAGGGGAGCAGATCCAGCCCGCCGAGGCCACCCTCAACCAGATCGATGTCCTTGTTCAGAGACCGGGAACGCAGCTCATCAAACACCAGCATACCCACGGCATCGGCGGAAAGCAGTCGGTTGCCCACGCAGATGATTCTTCCTTTTTTCATGTCCCGATACGCAGCCTCCCTAAAGACAAACCATTTTTTGAGACAGCATGGACCGAGCAGACCATGCACGGGTCGAAGCTGCGCACCACATGACCTACCTCCACCGGATCTTCAGGATTCTCCACCGGGGTGCCGAGCAGTGCCTGTTCGATTGGTCCGGGAACATCCCGGTCGTCACGGGGAGAAGCATTCCAGGTCGTGGGGGTGATGATCTGGTAATGATCGATATACCCACCGGAAAGTTGCACCCAATGGCCCAGCATTCCCCGCGGTGCCTGGATCAGGCCAACCCCTGTGCCGTCATCAGGCAAGGCCGTCGGACGATAAAAGGTCTTGCTGGTATCGATTCTTTCCAGCCATTTTTCCATGTTCAGCAGTATCCGCGCCGGACGCAACAGGCGGGCCAGTTCCCTGGTGAGAGCGGAAGCGCCTTGACTGGCGACTAGATCGGTGCACAAGGAGTCCCCCTCGATCAATGCTTCGGCCAGTGGCCCTGTCTCCGCCGGGCTACCGGCATATCGCGGTGCCTTGCACCAGGAATACTTGCTGTCAGCCGGTTGCTCGACCGGATGGGTTTCCGCAACCAGCGGATGACCGGTACAGATCCTTTCGTGATACCTGGCATGCTTGACCTGTTCAATGATGGCCTGTTGATCAAAAGGCGTAAGCACTCCGTCTTGTAGAAAACCACCTCCTGCTGTCTCCGGCTTCTGATACCTGATTCGATCCGGCGCCGTCAAATAGGCATCAGGACCGGCACCTAGGGAATCAAGCCCGAAGGCCCGTCCGCAGCGGAGGAAAAAACCCAGTTCACTGTTGTAATGGGCCTCTTTTTTTTCCAGCCAGTCATTGAACTGGTCACAGGTGCCTATGGCCATGACCTCTTCAATGGAACAACCAAGTATGCTCTGTTCATACCAGCGACGGAATTCACCCAAAAGCATTCCGCACTGGCGTAGATCCGCCTGGGTGGGCCTGGACGTGACGCCTCCCGGAACAATAAAAGCGGAATGGGGCCATTGGCCGCCGAGAATTGCTATAATTTGCGGGAGTTTTCTGGTAGCAAGAATGGTGGCGACCACAGCGCTGCCCCGGTAGGGCTGATACCGCTGCGCAGCCTCGGGATATAGGGCCTGGTCCTGGTATTTTTTCTTGGCCAGATCAGCGGTAAACATAAGAAACAGGTGGCGGAGATCACTCTGCAATTTTTCCGTGCTCAAGGCGAGGTTGCGAACCAGGCGACTGTTCACACTTACCGAGGAACCGGCCATATTTTCGAGGGCCATGGCGGCTGCCAGTAAATGGCTGATGCTGCAGATTCCACAGACCCTTGGGGTGATAACCAGTCCGTCCAGGGCACCTCGACCGGTCAGCATGGTTTCCACGCCCCGGAACATGGTGCCGATCACCTGGGCCTCGGTGACGATACCCTTGTGCACGGTCACCTTGACTTCAAGGTCACCTTCAACCCGGTTCAATGGCATACTGATGGTTTGCGCCATGGTCAGACCTTTGAGGTGCGTTTCACCAGTCGTTCCGGTGCGGCAGCGGCAGCCATGCCCTTGTAGGCCAGATAATGGGCCCGATCCACACCATCGGGTAATTCCAGGGGAATGTCTATGATGCTGGGGGTATGGAAAAAAGGATGCTCCTGGGGGAAGTCAGGATGAGTGCAGCCGAAACAAGGGGTCCCGGCATTGGTTTTTGAATTGCGATTATTCCAGAGGATCTTATTGCAGGGTGAATACGTTAAGGGACCACGACAACCCAGGTGAAAAAACATGCAACCAGGCCCGCCGAAATCGTCATCTTCAACCCGATATTCGTGATATTCGTTGCGGGTACAGCCTTGATGCACCAGGACCCCGAACCAGTCCTCCGGGGCTTGAAAAGCGTTGAGGGGTGGTGCGGTTTCTTCGCAGGCCGCATACAAAACGTCCTTGAGCACCGTCGGGTGGACCGGACAACCGGGAATATTAATGACCGGCCATCCCCGGGTTGAACGGAATTGCCGACCAAGCAGACCACCAGGTTGCTGATGATGAAACTGCAGACCCACGGCGTCGATTTCGCTCAGTTTGCCGATACCGCCAAAGCTGGCGCAGGTGCCGACAGCAAGGACTACGCCCGCTCGGGCTGCCAATTCTGTCAGGATGTCCGCTTTTGCCTCTCCTTTGAAGGTGTCAAAAGCGCCTGAACCCTCGGGGCCGGTGCTGACAAAACCTTCAACCAAGAGAAGATCGAGAGGCCGTCGGCCTCGGCGCAAATCGCTGATCAGATTCTGGTAATAAGCAGGTGAACCGTTGCTCAATGAAGGGTGCCAGAGCAGTTCCACCTGCAGTTCGTCCAAAAGTGCCGGCAGATGAGGAGATTCCATGCCAAGCAGACTCATGGTGTCACCACCACAGGCACCACATTGCATCCACAATGCTGTTAGCATAGGTTCTCTCCTTGCCCCATCGTTTGAGAATCTCCTGGATTGGTAAGCGTTCGTCCGTCAGTTTTGTTGTTCGTCACCGTTCGATTCAAGTACGCTTTGTCCAACGGGTACGGACAATAAGGTGGTGTGCGAATGGATGCTCCACAGGGCGGCGGGTGACGGTACAGAACTAGAAAAGCCGCCGCATGTATAATCATAATACAGCAAAATATATCCGAAACAAGTTTCCTGCCGCCACGGATGCAGGAATCTGATAAAAAAGTTGTCAGGCACCGGATTATGCCATCGTTTCCTGCACCAGGTGGCCGGTTGAAAAAAATCTTGTCAAAAAATAGTAGGGAATAGATTATGCAAATTGAGGTCCCTGTCAAGCAAACCGTACGAACGGAAACCCCGAAGGGCGGCGGGTGAAAGTTATTATCAAGGGTTCAGCTAAAATTTTAACATGATTACAGCAGAATAAAACACAAACAAGCGTCCAGCCGTCACGGATGCAGGGCAGGAAAATGAACTTCCTCTCCCGCGCCTGGCCACCATGGTTGCAAGCAAGACACAAACAGAACCGATACCCATGCATACACAAGAATACAGCGACAGCACCATCGTTGTCCTGAACACCGACTATATTGAACTGGACAAACTGCTGAAACGGGAAAATCTTGCAGCCAGTGGCGGTGAGGCGGGATATCTCATCGGCCAGGGACTGGTCCAGGTCAACGGTCTGGTTGAAACAAGAAAACGAAAGAAACTGAGAGCCGGCGATCAAGTCCTCTGCAACGGGGTTATGGTTGAGATTATCGCCCGTCCTGCCTCCGACCACTTGCTGTGACAGCGTGGGCACGATAATGCTGTGCCCACCCTACCGGCCTAAGAACTTAAAGATACAAGAGTTTGCTCACGCGGCACCGTATCGCCTGTTCCACCCTGCCGACCTCAAAACTGATCAACGGTCTCGGAACTGTTTGATGTATCAGGATCGAGAACAGGGTTAACGAATCAGTTTCTGTTCGGCCTCTTCGTACCGCATTTTTGTTTTGGCAAGGATATCCGCCGGCAATGGGGGCGGAGGCGGCTGCTTGTTCCAGTCGAGCGAGGCAAGATAATCACGGAGGAATTGCTTATCAAAGCTCGGCTGACCTGTACCGGGGGTGTACTGATCAAGAGGCCAGAACCGAGATGAATCCGGGGTGAGCACCTCGTCCACCAGCAGGAGTTGGTCGCCATCAAGTCCCATTTCAAACTTGGTGTCAGCAATGATGATCCCCTTGGAGCGAGCATAGTCCGCGGCCCGCTGATACAGTTCAATGCTGATGGCCGCCATCCGGTCAGCCAGTTCTCTGCCGACCAGTTCCCGCATCCGCTCGACGGAAATGTTCTCATCATGCGCCCCCTGCTCCGCTTTGGTGGAGGGCGTGAAAAGGGGTTCCGGGAAGCGATCGGACTCCCGCATCCCTTGCGTCAGTTGGAAACCGCACACGGTGGTGTCTTTTTTATAAGCACTCCAGAAGGATCCGGACAGATAGCCACGGACAATGCATTCGATCGGCACAACCCTGGTTCGCTTGACCCACATGGAGCGCCCCTCCAATTGCGAACGATACGGGTGACAGATTTCTGGAAAATCGTTCACATCGGCGCTGATCAGGTGATTGGGAACAATATCGCCGAGCAGACCGAACCAGAAAAGCGAAATCCGGGTCAGCACCTTGCCTTTGCCGGCAACAGGCTCGGCCATGACCACATCAAAGGCGGATATTCGATCGGTGGCCACCATTAGCAAGGTGTTTTCATGTCCGGGGATCTCATACATATCCCTGACCTTACCGCGGTGGATTAACTTCAGTTGCGGACAATTGGTGGTGAGCACTGCATCACTCATTTTTTTACTCCCTGCTGCATTATGGTTGAAAAAAGCAGTATACATCATCATGCTGTTTGCTGTACAGCAATGATGGCGTGCGGACGGATGCCCCGAAAGGCGACTGATGAAGGTTGTTATCAAGAATTCTGCTGTAATTAGAATGTGATTACAGCAAGATGCATCCAGAACCAGCTCCAGCCGTCACGGACCCAGGAAGATGCAAGAAGCAAACGTCCCAACCACGAACAGACCTCCTTGACAAGCAAGAGCGGCACCTTACTATATGCTTAAAACAATAGTATTTTTTCCCTGAATCCGTCAGCGTGATTCAGGGCCTGAGCAGCAAACCTTGCCATATTCCCCGGAACCAAAACGGAAAAGGTACGGTCCCCCCAAAAAAAACATGAAGAGGTGCAGAATGGCATTCATACGGTTTTCGGATCGTCCGACTTTCAGAAACCCCTGGGCCGAATTCGAGCGGATACGTCAAGGTCTTGACGAACTGTCCAAGACCTATGTCGAAAAAGGCAAGACCCCGGGTCCGGCCAATGTATTTCCAGCGCTCAACATCTATGAAGAGCCCGATCGACTGCTCATCACCGCCGAACTCCCCGGAGTCAAAACCACGGATCTGGATTTGTCCATCGAAGGAGAAACACTGACCATTCAAGGTCAGCGATCAGGCGGAGACAGTGAAACCGGTGCCTCGTATCATCGTCGCGAAATCCAATACGGCAGTTTCAGCAGAGCTGTCACCCTGCCGGTCAAAGTGGATACGGAGACCATCGCCGCAAAACTGACCAACGGCATCCTGACTGTCACTCTCTTGAAAGCTTCGGCAGTCACCCCCCGTCAGATCAAAGTCACTGCTGAATAGGAGCAGATATCATGAGTGAACAGGAGATGAAATTCCAGGAGAAAAAAACCGCGACCCCTGACGGCGAAGCCACCAAAAACCAACTGTATTTTGCACCGCACGTGGATATATTCGAAACGGAGCAGGAAGTGACCGTGGTAGCCGATATACCGGGGGTGGGCCCCGATGGGGTTGAACTTTCCCTTGAAAAAAATATACTTACCATCCAGGGTCGACGTTCGACCGCCGGCAAGCCTGTAGGACGCCTCATTCTCGAAGAGTACGAAATCGGTGACTATCTGCGGCGTTTTACAGTGACGGAAACCATTGATCAGGACAAGATCGAAGCGACCTTGGCCAATGGTGTCCTCAAGGTCTGTCTTCCCAAAGCCGTGCCGGCTCAGCCCAAAAAAATCGAGGTCAGGATCGGCTGAGCACATCGCTTTATGGTAGTGAGCTCACCAAACTGGATACGTTCGTCGGTGCATCCGCTTCGTTGTTCTTGACCGTTCGATTCTAGGACACCGGATCAGACGGGTACGGGCAATGAAGGTGGACAGGAATCCAGCCGTCACGGATGCAAGACGATGCCCCTGGAACCGGTGCTCACGGTGCCGGTTCCGGGGAGAGTATCGTACAGGCGGCGTTGCTGTAGTCAACCAGATCCGCTGTTAACGAACCGATCACGATGCGGGATTGGATGCTCACCGGTACCCGACAGGCATCATCGGTGAGCCAGAGCACAGTCGCACCGCTCTTGTCGTATAAGCCCCGGAACTGTAACCGTGGTTCGATCCTCAGCGTTTGCACCTCTCCAAACAGCGTTGATCGGGTTTCTGTCCCCAGTTTATTGACCAGGACCTCGTGGCTTTTTCTGTCGGCAAAGGTGGGGACAATCATTGCTTCCCCTTCCCTGAAAGTG
This sequence comes from Desulfobulbus alkaliphilus, assembly GCF_016918545.1. Classification (GTDB taxonomy): domain Bacteria; phylum Desulfobacterota; class Desulfobulbia; order Desulfobulbales; family Desulfobulbaceae; genus Desulfobulbus; species Desulfobulbus alkaliphilus. Next base: position 8,877 of record NZ_JAFFQC010000037.1, read on the forward strand.
AGCGCCCTGGTAATGATGAAGGCGGCAAATTCATTGTAGACCGGGCCCTCGACTTCAAACAATTCCGGTTTATTTTCATTTCTCTGATAGCGGACCTGGCCAAGTTCCTGGTCAAACCAGGTTGTCCGCCTGATCTCCCTGCCGCCGCGTCCTTCCCTTTGATGAACCTTGTAGAGATACGGCAGTTTCATCGGTCCGCGCACAAAGCAGTCGAAGGTGTCATCTACCGGGTAGATCAGGCGCAGTGGACCGTAATCCTTCACTTTGGCCGAGATTCGATAGGCCCCCTCCTCTTCGGATTCGGGATGAATGACCAGGTAAATATCCCCGATTTTGACCCCGCCACTCCAGCTGACACTGTAATGGAGGTATTCATACCCAGAGAAAATGATGGCAAGCACTTCCGGGTCCACCAGGGAAGGTTTGATTTCCCGCACCGGTTCAGCCGGCGAAGTTGCGGCAGAAACGGTTGCAGGAAACAGGAACAGAACGAGCAGGAACAGTTGAAGAAAGACATGTTTCATATCAGGATGCCGTTGCCAGGGCGAGCCAGGTCGCAAAAAAAAGGGCCAGAGCGATCAGGCCGTTCATGGAAAAAAAAGATTGACGGATACGGGACAGATCCTGAGGGGCAACGATGAGATGCTGGTAGACAAGAGCCAGTGCGGTGATACCGATGCCAAGATAATACCAGGCATTCAGCCCCGATAGGATCCCGGTCAGGGTGAACAGGAGAAAAGCCAGGATGTGAAAGGCCACCGCAATGCGGAAACCGTTTTTTCGGCCGAAGATGGCCGGCATTGAATAGAGGCCGGCCTGACGGTCGAAATCAGCATCCAGACAGGCATAGATGCAATCAAACCCGGCGACCCAGAAGAGCACGCCCAGAGACAGGACCCAGGGATAGCCCTCCAGAGTTGCGGCCACGGCCACCCACCCCCCCAGCGGAGAAAAGGCCAGGGCCACGCCGAGCACAACATGACAGAGCCAGGTGAAGCGTTTAGTCAGGGAATAAAAAAGCGTCAGTCCCAGGGCCAACGGAGCCAGCGCCAAGGCCAGCGGATTGAGCATATAACAGGCAAAAAAGAACAGCGCCGCCGCCAGCACCACCATCAACCAGGATTCGACCAGGGTCACTGTTCCGGCAGGCAGGGCCCGGTCAGCGGTGCGCGGATTGGCGGCATCAAAGCGGCGATCGACAATCCGGTTAAATCCCATGGCGCTGGTCCGGGCGCCCACCATGGCCAGCACCACCCAGAAAAACACACTCAAGCCGGGCACTCCCCCACCGGCGAGAAAAGCCCCCATCAGGGCAAAGGGCATGGCAAAGACCGTGTGCTTGAACTTGATCATTTCAAGGAGGGTTGAAATTTTCCGCCACATGATCAGACTCCCTGCCAGCGTTTGATTTCGGTGTCGGCCACGATAATCCCCAGGAGATCGCAGATGCGGGCGGCGAATGTCCGCGCAATTTCCTCCAGGTTTGCCGGGCGGTTATAAAAGGAAGGCATTGGCGGACAGACGATGGCTCCGGCATCGTGCACGGCCAGCATGTTCTGCAGATGCGTTCGATTCAATGGCGTCTCCCGGACAGCCAGAAGCAACGGCCGGCGCTCCTTCAAAGTGACATCAGCGCAGCGGTGAATGAGATTGCCGCTGAATCCGGCGGCAATCGCCGCCAGACTACCCATGGTACAGGGCAGGACCACCATGGCGTCGTAGGGAGCGGAACCCGAAGCCGGGGGTGCGGTGAAATCATCATGGGCAAACCATTGGGCGACATGCTCCACCTGGTGCTGCTCCAGACCAAGTTCAAAGCGCAGCACCTTGCTGCCCGCCTCGGAGAGGATGCCGTGTACCTCGATATTGCCGGCGGCCAGTAAGCGCAGCAAGGGTGGAACATAGAGCATACCAGTGGCACCGGTGATACCCAGGAGGATGCGTCGACAAGGTGTCATGTTTTTTTCTCGGTTATTCTTGGATCCATGAGCGTCAAGGTCATTGTTTGGTCCCCATATAGATAGATACAATACCAAACGTCAAGGGGATCCGAATTGCATCGGCAAAACCGGCCGCGCGCATCATGCGCAGCAATTCTTCCGGTTCATAAAAAGCGGCAATGGATGAGGCCAGATATTCGTAGGCTTCCTTGTCGCCGGATATGCGGCCGGCGATGGCCGGCAGAATCCGGTTCAGATAGAGATTATACAACGGCCGGACAAGCGGATTGGTCGGCCTGGAAAACTCGAGAATAAGCAGTTTCCCCGTGGGGCGGAGAATGCGGTGCATTTCCCGCAGTCCCACCTCGGTCCTGGACAGGTTGCGCACGCCAAAGGCCACGGTGCAACCCCAGAACGAAGCGCTGGGCGCCGGAATGACTTCCCCATCGCCGCAGACAGGGTAAATGCGGTCCCGTCGGTTGTCCGCCGGCAGTCTTCCAGCCCCGGCCCGCAGCATGTCCTCACAGAAGTCAACGGCCAGGACCCGGCGGTTGACCGCCTGCCGGGTCAATTCCAGCGACAGGGGCAAGGTACCGGCGCAGAGATCAAGCACCCAGCCATCGGGAAACCGACGAAGCAAGCGAGTTGTCCGCCATCGCCAGTAGCGGTCAATCTGCAGGGAGAGCAGCGAATTGAGCAGATCATACCGACCACTGATGGCAGAAAACTTTTCTTTGACAAAGTGTTTTTTTGCATCGCCCTCTTTACTGTTTTCCATGAAATTTCTGCGAGTTCAGACTGAAAAAGTTATAAAATACATTAATCGAAAAATTTCAGAGGCAACACCTCGGCAGGAGCTTCCCCTCTGTCGACGAGATACTGAAAAAAACGCTCCAGGGCAAGGATCTTCACCGGCGAGAGGTCATGTTCGATACCGCGCAGATACTGTGAACATGCCTCACAATCCATGGGGATGCGCCGCGCCACCCGATCGCAGATCTCGGCCATGCGCAGAGTGCCCTGCCGACGGCATTCGATGAGCATCTGCCGGATGGCCCGGGCGGTGTCCGGTTCCCGGGCGAGAAACGTTTCCTGAACCGCACACACGGAAAAAACAAAGGGCAGACCAGTGGCCTGATGCCATATTTCACCCAGGTCCAATTGCACCGGATACCGCCCATGAGTGCGCAACCGCAGGGCATCGTCCCCAATGGCCAGGACAGCGCTGATCCCCGTGGTCATTTCTTCGCTGCCATACACATCGCCAACGGTGTAGCGTGGTCGGACCCGGAAAAATTCTTCCAGGATAATTTTGACCAGGTACACGGAGGTATCCGATTGCCGGGTGAGCAGAACCGAGCAATTGTCCATGGCTTCGGGCTGCAGGATGGAAAAGAGAAACACGCTGCCCACCGGTCCGGTGGCGCTGATGGAAAGGTCGCTGAGAATCCTGTATCGTTCCGGTGCCGCGGCATAGGCATAGGATGAGACAAATCCCATGTCGATCTGATCGGCGGCCAGCAGCCTGTTCAAGAGACTGGGCTGCCCTTCAATGACCTGCCAGTCAGCAGGAAGCGTCTGCTCTTTCCAGACTTCATAAATGGGGGCGGTGTTAATATAGTTTACCATGCCGATACGTGCCATGATCTTTATCCTCGGAATGCAATACGGTCCGGTGACATCGCCGGTCCGGCGGTCACCAGATGGGTCATGATCCCTTTGGGATCCACAGGCGACGGGGGTGATGGCACAATGAGCAGATCAGCGGCCTTGCCGGCCTCCAGGGTGCCCAGCACTCGCCCCAGTCCCAGGGCTTCGGCACCACCCAGGGTGGCCATGGCAAAGATCTCTGCTGCCTCGATCTCCGGATGATCCTCGGCGAGAATGCTCATTTCCCGCCAGAGGGAGAGTTCCGGGTTACTGGCCAGACTGTCGGTGCCCAGGGCCGGCAGGATGCCATGGTCCAGATAGCGGGCTACCGGTGCCGTACCGACCCCGAGAAAGCGGTTGCTGCCGGAGCACAGGCAGACCTTGCTCCCCTCCCCCGCCATTATCCGCATTTCCTCTTCGGTAACATGAATGGCATGAACGCAGAGGGTCTGTTCATCCAGCAGGCCGAGATCGTAGAGATAATGGATGGATCCATCGCTTTGTCCCGAAACGAACGAATTGTCCCAGAATCCCCGCTGTCGGATAAAATCCACCAACTCGCCCCGCCCTTCCCGGATCATGTCCGCCTCGGCCGCTGGTTCCGCGGTGTGGATGGAAAAGACATGCTCCAGCGCCCTGGCCCGTTCCTTGAGACGCTGCAGCAACCGCGGATGAGTGGAGTACGGGGCGTGCCCGCAACAACGGACCTGCGGAGGTTCCAGCCCTAACCGGGTCAGATTCTTCTCCAGTGTCCATGCGGCCAGGCCAAGATACTCCTTGCAGGCCAGCAGATAGCCGGGAAACAGGTCGGCAAGTCGACCTCCCATGGAGGTGTTGCCGATGTCGCACAGGGCGGAGACACCGCTTTGGTATTGCCGATCCGCCACCAGCCGTGCCGCCTGCCAGGCAGGTTCACCATCGGCTCCCAGGATTTCGCGCAGCTGCAGCAGGCGACTGATCCAATCAGTAAAGCGGTCTGTCATCGCTGTAGCGGTCAGCGCGGCCAGGTGCGACAGCTCGAGATGGGTATGACCATTCACCAGGGCCGGAGTGAGGATGCTCCCGGGGTACATCCGTACCTCGGCCTGAGGATACAATTGCTGTAAACGTGGCAGGACGTCGACGGCAACGATCCGGCCATCACCAACAGCAACACCGCCCTCGGCAATAATCGGAGAGCAGACCGGCACCACCCAGGGAGCGGCATGAATACAGGTCGGGACAGGGGTCATCAGACAGGAGTGTAGTCCATCAACCGCTGTTGCGGCTGAAAACCGGCATCCAGCACCAGATGTCTGATTTCTTCCTCGGACAGACGAAAACGGACTCCGGCGGCGGCCACCACGTTTTCCTCGATCATGGTCGAGCCAAAATCATTGGCGCCGAAGAACAGGGAGAGTTGGGCGATTTTCGGCCCCTGGGTCACCCAGGATGCCTGGATACTGGAAAAATTATCAAGAAAAATACGGCTGAGGGCCAGTATGCGCAGATAGGTAACGGCCGTGGCCTTGTCGATGCTGCGCACCGCGGCCAGCGGGGTATGATCGGGCTGAAAGGGCCAGGGGATGAACGCGGTGAAGCCCTTGGTTCGATCCTGCAGGTCCCGCAGGCGCTGCAGGTGTTCCAGCCGTTCCTCGCCGGTTTCAATGTGACCGAACATCATGGTTGCCGTGGTACGCAATCCCAGACCATGGGCCGTTTCCATAACCTCGATCCATTGGTCGGCACTGCATTTGTTCGGCGCCAGTTCCCGGCGGACCCGGTCACTGAGGATTTCCGCTCCCCCACCGGGAATCGAATCGAGCCCGGCGGCGATCAGGCGCTGCAGCACCTCCGATATCGACAAGCCGGAGAGCAGGGAAAAATGATGAATTTCCGGCGGTGAAAAACCGTGGATATGAATCCCGGTGGCATTGATGAAGCGGAGCATTTCTTCATAAAATTCAAGCTGTCTATCCGGGTGTAGCCCGCCCTGGAGCAGGATCTGGGTGCCGCCGAGGGCCTTGGTTTCCGCTATCTTGACTGCCAGCTCATCGCGGGAGAGTTCCTGACCCTCCTTATCCTCGGGCGCCTTGAAAAAGGCGCAGAATTTACAGGCGGAGGTGCAGATATCGGTATAATTGATGTTGCGGTCAATAACGTAGGTGACCACCGGCTCGGGATGCAGCCGCCGCCGCACCGTGTGGGCGAGAAAGCCCAGCTGGTGCAGATTGGCATCCCGTTCAAGCTCGAGATACTCGTTGCCCTCGATCCGTTCTCCGGCCTCGATTTTTTCGATAATGCCTTGCATTGCTGGTTAATACGTCGTCAGAACCGTGTAGAGCGTGTCCCGCTGCACCGGTTGCCGGCCGGCCTCCCGGATCAGCCTGATCAGGGTCTTGTGGCCCATAGCCTGTGCGGTTTCCGCGCCGGCCATGTGGGTGATCTTCTCTTCCTTGACCGTGCCGTCCATGTCATCGGCACCAAAGGCCAGGGCGACTTGCGCCAGTTTGGGGCCGATCATCACCCAATAGGCTTTTATGTGGGGAAAATTGTCAAGCATCAGGCGGCTGACCGCGATATTTTTGAGATCACTGATACCGGTGGTGTCCGCGTGCTGGGCCATTTCAGTGTTCCTGGGATGAAAAGCCAGGGGGATAAAAGCAAGAAAACCGTCGGTTTCATCCTGGGTGCGCCGTAGTGCATCCAGATGTTCGAGACGCTCTTCCATGGTCTCGATATGCCCGTAGAGCATGGTGGCATTGGTCCGCATCCCCAGCCGATGGGCGGTTCGGGCGACATCGAGCCATCCCTCACCGGACAGCTTATCCTTGCAGGTCAACTGGCGGATGCGAGGGCTGAACACCTCGGCACCGCCGCCGGGCAGCGATCCCAGCCCGGCATCGACCAGGGCTTCCAGGGTCCGGTCCACCGGTAGGCCGGCGAGCTGGGCGAGATGATGAATCTCGACACAGGTAAAGGCCTGAATGTGGACCTCGGGCCGCACGTCCTTGATGCCGCGGAGCAACTCCAGATAATAGGAAAAAGGAAGATCAGGGTGAATCCCCCCTACCATGTGGATTTCGCTGATCGGCTCATCAAGGCGCTCGCGCACCTTGGCCTGTACCTCTGCAACACTCATCTCATAGGCAAGCTCATCTTCCTTTTTTCTGCCAAAGGCGCAGAATTTACAGAGATTGGTGCAGATGTTGGAGTAATTGATGTGCTGATTATAGATGAAAAAGGCCTGGTTGCCGTTGATGCGCTCGCGAACGATATTGGCAAGATAACCCAGGGCCAGAATGTCGGGGTGGTTATACAGTATTATGCCGTCTTCCAGGCTCAGCCGCTCTTCACCACGGACCTTTTCCAGAATATGCCCAAGCCCTGCCCGTTCGATGTATGCATCCATACCTTTTCCAGCGTTCCAATAGAAAAATATTCAAAAAAAGAGGCCCCTTCAATAAAGGGGCCTTTCTCTCTCCATGGACAATTCAGCTCTTGTAAGCGGTCAGAGGCACCCCATCTTTGCACAGACGCAACTGCCGGCATAGAAGGGCTATAGCGGTCAATTGCGTCTGCACAATACTGGAGCACCTCTGACCGCTTACGATACAGGAGCGTGATAAACCATACAGGGACTAACCCACTGTTCGGTTACCAACTCAGTCGAGAAAGAAACGCAGCTTTTCCCTGCGACTGGAGTGCCGCAGGCGGTTTAAGGCTTTCTTTTCGATCTGGCGGATCCGTTCCCGGGAGACATTGAAGCGTTTGCCGATCTCTTCCAGGGTATACTCAGCTTTCTCGCCGATACCGAAACGCAGACGAATGATTTTTTCCTCTCGGTCGGTCAGGGTCGACAGGACTTCGGTCACTCTGTGGGCCAGTTCGCGGTTCTGGACCGCATCGTAGGGGGATTCCGACTCCTGGTTCTCCAGGAAATCACCCAGGGTTGAATCATCGTCACCGACCGGGGTTTCCAGGGAGATGGGTTCACGAGACGCTTCGAGGATCGCCAGGATTTTATCCATGGGCAGATCGGTCATTTTGGAGATTTCCACCGGTGTCGGTTCACGGCCCAGCTCTTTGAGCAGGGAATAAAACGCCTTGAAAAACTGACTGCGCAGTTCAAGGAAATGGACCGGCAAGCGGATGGTCCGAGTCTTGTCGAGGATGGCCCTGGTGATCGCCTGTCGGATCCACCACGAGGCATAGGTGGAAAATTTATTCCCTTTCTTGTAATCGAAGCGGAACACCGCCCGCATCAGACCGAGGTTGCCCTCCTGGATGAGATCCGCCAGGGTCAGACCCTGGTGCATGTAGCGTTTGGCAATGGAGACCACCAGGCGCAGATTGGCCCTGATCATCGAATCCTTGGCGAATTCTATGGACCGGTTATAGGCTTCGATCTTGGTGTTGAGTTCGAACAGTTCCCGTTTGTCCTGATAGTTCCGGTAAGCAATGCTGACGCAATGCTTCATGTAGTTGAGCTGCTGTTTTTTCGGCTTGAGGGTCGGGTCGCGCCGCTGCCAGAGATCAATGCGATCCACCAGCATTTTGATCTCATGAACCCCGGAACTGTCCGCCCGGATGGCCTCAATGATCGCATCGAACCCTTCCCGGATGGTTTTGGAATACTTGGCCTCTTCCTCCGGGGTCAGCAGATCGAACTGCCCCATCTCCCGAAGGTACGTGGTGGTGGTTTCTTCCGAGTCGTGTTCCTCGCTGTCCGGCAGACTATCGGAAGGGGTGTCTTCGTCTCCGGTCTTTTTGCCTGTCCATTCCTCACCGGACAGGGTCTTTCTTTTTCCAGACTCCTCCTGGGTGACAATTTCGATATTGTTTTCCCCAAGGAAGTCGAATAATTCTTCGATGGCTCCCGGGTCCTTCACCTGTTCAGGGAGCAGTTCGTTAAGGTGCTGAAATGTTATGCAGCCCTCATCTTTTCCAGCCTCAAGAAGGTCATTCTTAATACCTGCGAGCACGTGCCTTCTCCCTTAAAACTTTATATTCACACATAAAGTAATTTAAAAAGCAAAACCAATATTGTAAATTACCCTGTCAATCCGCAAAAAGCAATCAAAGACTTTTTCATGCGCCTGGTCCGTAAGCGTTCATCCGTGGGTCAGTTTTATTGTCCGTGACCGTTCGATGAAAGGAGACTTCTATCGGACGGGTACGGGCAATGAAGATGGCGTGCGGACGGACGCCCCGAAGGGCGGCAGGTAAAGGGTAGTATCAAGGATTCCGCTGCAATCAGAAGATGATGACAGCAAGAAATATCCAAAACAAGCGTCCAGCCGTCACGGATTCAGGATGCGGACAGGGTACGTGGAACACACCACTGCTCCACCTCTATTTCCGGGAACATTTTTCGGTATGCTCCCCTTTTTAAAGAAGGAATAATGGACAACAAACATGTAAACATCCTCGGCCTGAGGTCAAGCGGAATTCTGTTACCGGTTTTTTCCCTGCCCGGACCATTCGGCATCGGTGATGTCGGTCCATCCGCGCGGCAATTCATCGATTTTCTCCACAGCAGCGGCCAGAGCTGTTGGCAGATTCTGCCCGTCAATCCGACCAATGCTATTTTCGGCAATTCACCGTATATGAGCTACTCCTCTTTTGCCGGCAATCCGCTGTTTATCAGCCCGGAACTGCTGCTCGAACAGGGCCTGGTGGGCAAGAGCGAGGCCACTCCGCCTGTTTTCTGCGAGTATTCGGTCAAATACGCCGAGGTTGCCGCGTTCAAGGAGCGCCTTCTGGCGGCGGCGTGGAAAAATTATCAACACAGCGGTCTTCTCGAGGATACTCTTGGCGATTTCACCCGCCTCAACCCCTGGGTCAACGACCATGGCCTTTTTCTCGCCTTGAAAGAGACCTACAAGGAGAAACCCTGGTACAAATGGCCGCCTCGACTGCGTCATCGTCATCCCGAAACCCTTGTTCAGGCATCACGGCAACACCGGGAAAGAATCCAGTATCATATCTTTGTCCAATATCTTTTTTTCATGCAGTGGCAGCTTTTGCGCGCCTATGCCGAGGAAAACGGCATCCACATCATTGGTGACCTGCCTATCTATGTCGCCCAGGACAGTGTCGATGTCTGGGCCCATCCCGCCATTTTTCAACTCGATGCGCAAAGCGGCGAACCCACCCATGTCGCCGGAGTGCCGCCTGATTACTTCAGCGTCACTGGCCAGCGATGGGGCAATCCTCTGTATCGCTGGGACCTTGATGACCCGGACGGAAAAAAGCTGCTCTGGGACTGGTGGGAGCAGCGGTTGCGGATCAACTTCACCCTGGCCGACACCATCCGTATCGATCATTTCCGTGGTTTTGAATCCTACTGGTCCGTGCCGGCGGAAGAAAAAACCGCCCTCAACGGGCAATGGGAGCCAGGCCCCGGCGCGACCTTTTTCCGGGAAATGGACAGACGGCTGGGCGGTATGAGCATCATTGCCGAAGATCTCGGCATGATTACGCCCGAGGTCGAAGAGCTTCGCCAGGAACTTGCCTACCCCGGCATGAAGATCCTCCTGTTTGCTTTTGACGGCAACCGTGACAACAGCTATCTGCCGTACAATTGCGAGAAAAACAGTGTAGTGTATACCGGAACCCATGACAATGACACCGCGGTGGGCTGGTGTCTCAGTCCGCAGGTCCCGCTTGCCAGCAAACAGTTGGCAAAACGATTTGCCAACCGGGTCGACGATCATGCCGGCTTCTTTCATCGCGACCTGATCCATATCGCACTGTCATCCGCCCCCAATCTCGCCATCATCCCTCTGCAGGATGTGCTCGGCTTTGGCAATGACTGCCGTATCAACACGCCCGGCACCACGGAAAACAACTGGCTGTGGCGCTGTGCTTCGCGCTTCCTGGCCGAGGACATCGCCACCTGGCTGCGTGAGATGACCGAGACCTTCGGTCGGCTGCCCAGCCCGCCTGAGGAGGACACACCCGCAAGTGAACATACTGATCTTTAACGGCAGTCCCCGCAAAGGCGGCAATACCGAACTGCTGCTCACCAGTGTTGCTGCCGGGATTGAACAGAGCGGGTTCCGGGCCGAGTACATCCGCCTGGCAGATCTCGCCATTCACCCCTGCATTGGTTGTGGCCACTGTGAACGGGAGGGGCACTGTATCTTTGCTGATGACATGACCGCGCTGTATGCGGCAATCGAGGCAGCGCACCGCATTGTCCTTGCCTCCCCCATCTATTTTTATGGGGTGACCGCCCAGACCAAAATTTTCATCGACCGCTGCCAGGTCCTGTGGAGCAGAAAATATCTTCTCAGCGAGCGCAAAGCATATCGAGACGACCTTCGTGGCTACATGGTCAGTGTTGCCGCAACAGCGGGCGAAAAGATATTTGCCGGAGCACGATTGACGATCAGATATGCCCTTGATGCCATGGATTGCCCCTTGAGCGGGGAACTGCTGGTCAAGGAAGTCAGTGACAAAGGCGCCGTGGCCGGCAAGCCGGAAATAATGGCCGAAGCCCTGCAATTGGGCAACGAAATCTGCCGGCCCGATTGAATCGGCAACCGACCGGCAAACTCGCTTGACAAAACAAGCCGGATACTATAGAAAGTCCTTCGCTCAGCAGTCTCAGCAGTCAATTCCTGGCCCCATCGTCTAGTGGCCTAGGACACCGGCCTCTCACGCCGGGAACAGGGGTTCGAGTCCCCTTGGGGTCACCAGGTATAGCAACAGCGTGTCAGCTCTGCTGAGTTGCCACGCTGTTGGTATTTCACAGATCTTGGTTTTTTCAGCAACCCGGTCAGCGCGTTCAGCACTGACCGGTTTTTTTTTGTGGATGTGTCGACAAAACAAGACGAATCGGTATAAATGATGGAAAAATCTTCTCCATTGTCCTAATCTACGCGACAAAGTCGGGTTCTCGATCTCGAGCAGGCGATCTTGACCACGATGGAGACGGAATGCTGGGTCCGACCTTCGCGTCAGGGACGATGTGCAAACCGACACCTCGACCAGCGCAAGCAGTGGTGCTTATCCGGTAGCCGGATACGAGGTGCGTTGAACGTGAGCACACGAAGCATGATGCAAATTTTAACCTGGAGGTGATGCGCTATGTTGTGGCAAAAATGGATTCTCAAATCTCGATTGTGTTGGGCTGTTTTGGCTGTATTTTTCTTTTTTTCATTAGTTCCACCCAATGCCCAGGCGTTTCTCGTTCAGAGTCGTCTTTCATCCGGTGAGATGATTTCCGAGCGCGCCGACCAAATCGCAACCATTCAAAGTGCCTTGGAGCAGAAAATCGTCTCCCAGTGGCTTCAGGACTACGGCCTGAGCAAGGCCGAGGTTGTCGCCAAACTTGACACCATGAGTGATCAGCAAGTGCGGCAACTGGCCGAGCTTTCCGGTGACGTCGGCGGTGGAGCCATTGGAACAACGATAAGCGTTCTCCTGATCATCCTTTTGGTTGTCGTCATCCTTCGCGTGAGTGATCGGCGCATTGTTGTTCAATAGCTTGCGAACAATTGTCCTGCACGGACTGGTTCTTCTGGTTTTGGGTTGCGGTTTTCAGCAACGAGTTCCCCCGTCGCCGGGACATTCTCACGAACTTTTCACCGAAGGGACATACCTGGACGTCCCTTTTATCCCTCAAAACAAGGAGAATGATTGCGGCCCGGCTGCCTTGGCGTCCATACTGGCCTACAAGGGGCGGACCCTTTCCTTGGAAACGATTACCGGAGAGGTCTTCACCCCTGCCCTGGACAGGACCCTGCTTCCGGACATGGAGAACTACGCCCGGAGGCTCGGCCTACGCCCGGTTACGGGCAGCGGCGATCTGGAGCTGCTCAAACAGCGGATCACCGCCGACAGCCCGGTCATTTTGCTCCTGGATATGGGATGGATGATGACCAGCCGGGGACACTACGTGGTCCTTGTCGGCCATGTTCCGGGAGGGTTTTTGGTGCATTCCGGCCATGAGGCATATCAATTCATCGCTTCGGAAACGCTCAGGAAGCGCTGGAGCCGGATGAACAACCTGTATCTGTACCTGGAATGATCCGCGTGCGCGTTGCCGTCATCCTGCTCTGCGGGTTGCTTATGACAATTTCAGCCTGTTCGCTCCCCCGGATTACCGTGCTCTCTGATCCGCTTACGGCAGATGAGCATAATGACCTCGGCGTGTCCTATGAGGCATCTGGTGATTGGGACAGGGCGCTTGCGACCTATGCCGCGGCCGCCGCAAAAGACCGCGGCTGGGACCAGCCCCTGATCAACCATGGCAACGTGCATGCGGCCATGGGCAACTGGACGGATGCCATTGCCAGCTACAGGCGTGCCCTGCGCCGCAATCCGGACAACCCGGAGGCCATGAACAATCTAGCCTACGCCCTCCTTCAGGTACATGATGTTCGCCAAGCCATGAAATGGTCGAAGCGGGCCCATACCATCGCGCCTGAAAACGTCACCTTCATCAGCACCCAGGCATTGATCCTTGCGGAACTAGGCAAGGCCGGAGAAGCAGCGGTTCTTTTGGAAAAGGCCCTTCTCCGGCTTTCCCCGGATGATCCGTTACGCCATCCAGTCCAAAAGCTGGCCGACGAGCTCTCAGCAGGCCGTCCGGCATTATCTCAATGACAGATATTTCCAATTTACCCTCTCCCTTTCCGCAAAAGAACCTTGATTACTTCGTATTGTTCAGCATGCCGACAACAGGCTCGCTCCCAAGAGAGCAGCCAACAGGATCAAGGCTCGGCCAACCATGGGCCTTTGGGGAGGAATTCCGGTGGGGTTCCGGGGACATGATATTTCATTCCCCTGGAAAACATCCGGCTTTGCCGGGGGATTTCCCAGGGGAGTTATCAGGATCCTCGAAAGGCTCTCCGCCGGGAACAGGGGGTCGAGTCCCTTTGCGGTCACCAGGTATACAAACAACGTGTCAGCACGCCAAAGGATACTTGCGAACTGTTTTTAAAAAAGCCAAAAGCAGACGTGACCTCTTTATTCATAAACCGCAGTAACGGGCACCAGCAATCTCAAAAAACTTGAAGGGCGCTTCACCATTCGTATCGGACTCTCGGATGCGGATGTGGAAACCTTAATCCGCCACGTCATCCTCGCCAAAAAGCCGGAGGCCGTAATGCCCATCAATGAGGCCATGCAGGCCAACCTTGGCCAGATCTCCTGCCATCTTTCGGATACAACCATTTGCCATCGGACCGACGATATCCCCTTTTTTCCCCAGGATTATCCGCTCCTGCCCGTCCGCCGGCGCTTCAGGAAAACACACTGCGCGTGCTGGACCCCACCGGCACGGACAGCCAACTGCGCAATCAGCTCAGGTCATGTCACGTAATAAAGCTTACATTTCATGCTGCGCATGGCTGTATGGTATAGTTCCATTCACCATGGAATTCATCGCGAACAAGCCTGACTTGTCGGAACTCTTTGTCTGTAATTATTATCCCTTTGGGGTACTTGTTCGTATCAAGCTCGCACCGAACGGTTAGTCCCTTTGAGGTGGTCGTTGCCGCAATGAGATTCACGATCACTTCGTGGCTGACCAGTGGTTTACCTTGCCAATTTTGGCTGATAAATGAAAAGAGACGATGTTCTATCTTGTTCCACTTGCTTGTTCCGGGAGGAAAATGACGGACAGTGACAGCCAATCCGGTTTCATTGGCAAACCTTTGCAGTTCCGTCTTCCAAAGCCTGACTCTTGCCCCGTTGCTGCCTCCACTGTCCGCGGTAATAAGCAGACGTTCAGCCTGCGGGTAGGCCTCCTTGCCCATGGTCAGCCACCACCGGCGGATGCTTTCCACGGCAAAGGCCGAGGTGTCACTATCAGTGCCCACATTCACCCAACCTTCATTACGCGTTTGATCGTAGACGCCATAGGGCGCCACCTTACCAAGCTCAGGGATCATGAAGTCATAGGTTCTGACTTTTTCAGGATCACCCTTGGGACGAAGCTCCTGTCCATTATTTTTAAAGTCACCAACCAGCTCTTTCTTTTTCGTGTCGACGGAAATCACCGGCTGGCCGGCATCCTGAAACTCTTTTGTGGTGGAATAGATAAACTCAAACTGTGCATTGCGGTCAGGGTGAGAGGCTCCCTCGAGAACCTTTCGGTTGGACTGCAAGCTATATCCCATTTCATGCAGCAGTTCCGCAACCATGCGATGACTTGTGGCATGCCCGAGATTTTGCAGCTCCTCGGCCAGGTTACGTACGCTTTTAGCGGTCCATCGCAAAGGAGATTCTGGGTCGCCACGGGTGACGGGTTCAATCAATCTTTCCAGATCATCACGAAGCGCCGGGTCAAGATCAACTGTTCGCTTGCGCCCGCCACCGGCCTTGCGAATGCGATTGCCATCCTTGCTTATGTCTGCTCCTGGGTCAGCACCCAAGCCTGCCAGCTCCTTGCATCCGGCAGTGATGGTTGGTCGAGAAACACCGCAAGCTTGAGAAACCATCGTTATGCCGCCGCGACCGATTGCCATGGCCTCGGCCGCGACATACAGCCGACGCTGCCTCTCGTCCAGTAGCGGCGATATAAGCATGAATCGTTTCGCAATTAATTCGTGTCCCATGATAGGCGTATATCATGGAACGCAATTTTTGTAAATGTTATTTTGTGACGAACCTTAAGCATGGTGCACATGGTGACCCAGACCGAGATGCCACAAATTATCATTGCAACCCGGCATCAGCTCAGATATGAATAATTTATCAATCATGAGAAAAAAAATGTTTGAACCTATGGCGCTTAACCATTCCAGATGTTCAAGGGGTTTATGATGATCCTTATCGCTAAACTTTCATATGAACATGCCCGCTGGAGTTTTTTGGTCTAACTAACCATCCCTGGAGATCGTTATGACGGATGAGGAGAAAACTACTCCCCGCATTCAATCCAATTCGACCAAATTCATCGACCCTTCACAACTCCGCGAACAAGCCGAGCAAAAAGCTCAATCCATTCAGCAACCTGATTTTTCTTCAATGACACCCGAAGAAATTGAGCAACGGTTTCATGAGTTGCGGGTAAAACTGATTGAGGCCGGGCTGCAAAATGAGCTGTTGCGAAGCCGACTTGAAGCCTGCAGAGATCTGGAAAAGAAAGACGGGCACCTGGAGACGCTTGTAAACTCCCTGATGGAGAATATTCCCGACATTGTTTTTATCAAGGACACACAGGGAGTTTATCTTGCCTGCAACCTCGAATTTGCCCGCCATGCAGGAAGGCGCGTTGAAGACATAATCGGAAAAACGGACTACGATTTGTACAGCAGTGAGGACGCGGACTTTTTTCGGAAAAACGACCAACTCATGCTGGAACAAGGCTCCTCCCGGCAGAATGAAGAGTGGATATCCTACCCGGATGGTCGCAAAATCCTCCTTGACACGATGAAAACGCCTTACCGCAATTCTGATGGTTCAATAATAGGTGTTATGGCTATATGTCGTGACATTACAAGGCGATATTGTGCAGAAAAAGCGTTGCAAAAAAGTGAGGAGCGCTTCCAGAAAATGCTTTCCCTCATTCCGGATATGATTTCAATCCATGACCCGGAAATGAATATTGTCTACAGCAACTGGAAGGGAATTGCCGGTGTTCCTGAAGAGCATCGGGTTTTAGGCACGAAATGTTACCGAACATACAGGCATTTTGAGGAGGTATGCCCGGAGTGTCGGGCGGTTTCCGTTCTGGATACCCGTAATGCGTTTGAAGAGGAGGTGAAACTAACCGGAGGCAGCTGGGTGGACATTCGTGTCATTCCCCTGATCGATGAAAACGGGGTTGTTGAGGCCGTGATGGAGTGGGCAAGGGATATTACAGATCGTAAAGAGGTGGAACAAAGACTCCTTGACAGTGAGCAAAAACATCGCCGCCTCTTTGAGAACATGTTGCAGGGGGTACTATATCAAGACACAGACGGCAAAATCATATCTGCCAATCCTGCTGCGGAGAGTATTCTTGGCCTTTCACTTGAACAGATGCGAGAAAAGACGTCAATGGCCTCTTGCTGGAAAATGATAAAAGAAGACGGCACTGAAGTCCCGGATACGGACCATCCGGCTATGGCCGCCCTGCGCACCGGCGAGACTGTCGGGCCGGTTGTCCGGGGCGTTTTTCACCAGGAAAAGAACACATACGTCTGGCTATCCATCACGGCCTTTCCCGTGTTCGAAGCAGAAGAAGCTGATCCCCTGCAGGCTTACATTATTTTCGCGGACATCACCGATCGCAGGGAGGCGAATGAGGCTTTGCGCAAATCAAAAGATGATTACCAGGCCATTACGAACCTGACCGGGGACATCATCGTTCAGGTGGACACAGAAGGGCGCTGGGTATTTTTAAATGATCAGGCATGCGAGTTTTGGGGAGAACCCAGGAAAAAGCTGTTACACCAATCGTTTTCCGATTATTTGCATCCTATGGACCGGAAAAAGACACACGCCAAAATACAGGAGATGATCGTATCGGGAAACAATGTAAAGAATCTGGTCAATCGGCAAAAAAACCACCAAGGGTGGCGAGTCGTTCAGTGGAATGGGGCCCCTTTCTATCATGACGGCGAATACGCGGGCTTTCAAGCGACGGGCAGGGACATCACCTTGCAGCGGGAAAAGGAAAAGCAGATTCAGGAAAACGAGCGGCGACTCAACACGCTCATATCGCATACCCCTGCGGTTATTTATTCCTTTTTCATTGAGGACGGAAAACCCCGTACTACGTATATCAGTAAAAACGTGAAGCATGTTCTCGGCTATGATGCCGAGGATTTCATCGGCAACTACGGGTTTTTTACAGATCGCGTCCATCCTGATGATCTGCAGATAACGAATGGCGTGATTCCCGAGTTGCTGGCGACAGGCAGTTGTTTTATCGAAGAATTCCGGTTCATGGACAAACAGGGCACCTATCGCTGGCTGCAGGACGGCCAGCAGTTGATCACCCATGAAGACGGGACGCTGGAAGCAGTTGGTACCTGGTGGGACATCACCGAACGAAAGCAGGCTGAGGCGGCATTGCTTGAGTATCAGAAAAGATTGTCCCAGGCCCAGCGCTTTGCCAGGGCAGGCATGTGGGAATTCGACATGAAAACATCGGCGCTCTACTGGTCCCCCGAGTGCGAGGCCCTATTCGGGCTGGAAAAGGGTGGGTTCGAAGGGACCTTTGAAGCCTTTCTCGACCGGGTGCACCCGGATGATCTGGAATATGTAATCCGTGTGAACCAGCCGATAACCGAATTGCAGAAAGGGGTTCCCCTTGAATATGACCACCGGATTATATCCCGATCCGGAGACGTGCGCTGGGTAAGGGAGTCTGCCGGTGTCGCCCTTGACGAAAACGGCGATCCTGCCCGGATAACCGGTTTTATCATGGATATCACGGAAGGCAAGCGCTCGGAGCATGAGCTTCAGATGAGCTTCCGGTTCCAGGAGATCATATCCGATCTTTCATCAAACTTTATAAAAACAACCCGGGAGAGTTTTGACAGGGATATTAACAAAATGCTCTTGCTGATCGGCAACCACTTTCAGGTTGACCGTTCCTATCTCTTTTTGTTTTCCGATGACCAGGAAACCATGACCAATACTCATGAATGGTGCAGAAATGGTGTTGCCTCGCAAATTGACAACATTCGGGAACAGCCCATCGCCTCACTGCCCTGGTGGAAAGCGCGGATTTTTTCCGAAGATCTCATCCATATACCCGATGTGGCGGCACTTCCCGGAGAGGCGGCTGCCGAAAAGAAAGAATTTGCCCGACAGCACATCGCCTCCCTTATATCAATCCCGATCAAAAGTACTGAAGAAACGCTTGGTTTCATTGGCTTCGATGCCGTTGGCGGCTACTATCGCTGGAGCGATTTCGAAATTGTCAACCTGAAAACAATAGCAAACATCATCAGCGACCTTCTTCTCAAACTACGGAATGAAACGTTGCTGCTGGAAGCCAAGAAAAAAGCAGAAGAAAGCGAGGCGCTGCTTCGTCGCAGCCGAGAACAGCTTAGCGTCATACTTTCCAATACGCCTGCGGTGATATACACTAAACGTGTTGATCGACAGGGAAACCTGCAAATCACTTATATAAACGATAACGTAAACAGGGTTCTGGGATTTGAGCCGAAAGATTTTACTGAGAATGTAGATTTTTGGGCAGATTGTGTGCATCCTGAAGACCTTCCGAAGCTTCAGGAAAAACTATCTGGCAGGGAAATGACCAGTGAATACCGGTTTAAGGATAGAAAGGGATACTATCGCTGGCTCCTCGATGCCCAGCAAGTTCTGAATAAAGACGATACGGTTACCGAAATCATTGGGACATGGTGGTGTAGATTGTCACACCGTATTACCTGAAATCTAGTCGAAATTCTCAAGTAACAGTACCCTTGTGAGAAGGGTCCAACCGCAGGAAATGAGAAAAAGTGGGCAGGCTCGGCGCGGGGGGTAGGGAGGT
>NZ_JAFFQC010000379.1 GCF_016918545.1 Desulfobulbus alkaliphilus
GGCCACGAGCTGTGCCAGTTTGCCAGCGATGACATCAGCCTGACCCTGGCCATGGTGGTCCGCGACATCCATGCCGAGTTACCAACCCAGGCCCCGCCGGGGCAGGAGGAGATCGCCAGCCTCGTCATCCAGATCCAGACCCGCCTAACTGCAGATCCCCCCAGCTCGGCCCGGCCATGGCCGCCAAGAGCGAGCAACTGGTTTACATCCGCTGACCTGCATTCACCAGCACTACTCCTATGATCTTCGCGGCGACCTGCAGTTGCGTGCCGACCTGCAGGCTCACATCAGTGCCATTATGCTGCGGGTCAACTACCAGATAGGCAGCCACAACCCGCTGGCGAACCACAAGAACGGGATTACGAGGGGCTGGTGCTGATCGAACTGGACTTCGTCATCAGC
>NZ_JAFFQC010000380.1 GCF_016918545.1 Desulfobulbus alkaliphilus
ATGTTGAGCATGGCACCGAGCCCACCGGCCGTGACCGCGAGCGCACACTGCGCTTCTCCCGCGAAATCGAATACCAGATCTACCGCACGTTGCCGACCAACATGGGGCGCAAGGTCGCGGGCGGGACGGCATTCCCGGTCAGCTTTGTGGCAGGCACCCGCTCGCGCGAGATTCGCCAGGTCGGACTGGGCGCCACTCGGCGCATCGTCGGCGGCAGGCTGCGCTGGATCGAGGGCAGCCATCTTTATCCGATGGAAAAGCCGCTCGAAACGGCCGCGTTGATCCGCGAGTTGATCGATGAAATGCGCGCCAACGCAGGCGCCATGCGGCACGCCGCATAGGCGAGACTGCGCTTGGGCAAATTCCACCGTTCTGTCACGGAACGGAGGGGGACCTTTGCTA
>NZ_JAFFQC010000381.1 GCF_016918545.1 Desulfobulbus alkaliphilus
CGGCATAACTACTCCTCGGCTTGTCCCGGCTCGGCGTCCGCCAGCGCTTTCTTGATCACCAATTCGGCTTCGGCTGGTGACAGTCGGGTGATGTCACCACGGCTGTAGTTCTTCCAGGGGCCGGTGAAACGCACCAGCACCCGCTCATCATGGGTAGGTGCGGGATCATCGCCGCTCTGCTGTTCGTGATCGGCGTCATGGACAGGCGTCTGCCCTACGCGAGCGCCTTTCTGTGGATTAGCCATGTCGGCTCCTTGTTACAAGGGGATAGAGGGCGCCAGTGCGGCGCCCTGCTGCGGCCTTACCAGGTAACCTTGGTACCCAGCGCCAGACCTTCCGGGTGACGGAAGCCCACATCGTGGTTGCCGACGAGGCGAATCAGCGACTGGTTGCGTGCAAAGG
>NZ_JAFFQC010000382.1 GCF_016918545.1 Desulfobulbus alkaliphilus
ATCCTGAGCGGGTCATCGCGCTGCTGCTGCGCGGCATCTTCCTGCTGACAAAGAAGGAGTTGCACTGGTTCTATCAGGACGGCGCCTCGATGATCTTCCCCGACGCCTGGGAGCGCTTCATCGCCCCCATCCCCGAGGCCGAGCGCGGCGACCTGATGGCCGCCTATTACAAGCGGCTGATCGGCGATGACGTCGCCGAGCGCGAACGCTGCGCCGTCGCCTGGTCCAGCTGGGAGGGCGAGACCGTCAGCGTCGAGGGCCCCAACGCCCGGCCTGACAAGTTCGCCGAGCCCGACTTCGCCGTCGCCTTCGCGCGGATCGAGAACTGGTTCTTCACCAACGCCGGCTTCTTCGAGGAGGACGGCTGGCTGCTGAAGAATGTGGACCGGATGCGGCATATCC
>NZ_JAFFQC010000383.1 GCF_016918545.1 Desulfobulbus alkaliphilus
GAACACAGCGCCGGTCAGCACGTGGGCCGTTTTGTTGCCGGCAAGGCCCAGCACCACCGACGCGCCCAGCGCACCCAGCATGATGCGCATGGCCAGTTTGCGCCCGCTGAGCGGTTTGGTCGCGGGACGTGCGGGGACAGCCAGACTTCCTGTAGTGAGACAGGCTTCTTCCATAAGAAAGCTCCTGGGGTAAGAGGTTTAAATGAAAAGATAAAAAATTTTACACAATGCGCAAAAGAAAAATGAAAGTGATTTTCTTTTTTCTTGACACTCATCCTAGTTTACGCCATGCTTCTTTGCAAGCCCGGAGTAGCGGTTCGACATGCCGGATCAGCCGCCCCCCAAGCCCGGTCGGGATCGTCCCGGCCGGATCGCACTGCGCAGGTATGCCGGTCCCTGCTC
>NZ_JAFFQC010000384.1 GCF_016918545.1 Desulfobulbus alkaliphilus
GCGGAGTCATCCACAGACCTTCGGCCGTACCGCAATCGTCCTCGGTGATCACCATGTCCTGAGCCACGTCAACCAGACGACGGGTCATGTAACCGGCGTTCGCTGTCTTCAGTGCGGTATCCGCCAGACCCTTACGAGCACCGTGAGTGGAGATGAAGTACTGCAGTACGTTCAGACCTTCACGGAAGTTCGCCACGATCGGCGTTTCGATGATGGAGCCATCCGGCTTGGCCATCAGGCCACGCATACCGGACAGCTGACGGATCTGGGCGGCGGAGCCCCGCGCACCAGAGTCGGCCATCATGAAGATGCTGTTGAAAGAGGCCTGCTCTTCTTCTTCACCCAGGGAGTTGACGTTCCGCTCCTTGGAGAGGTTATCCATCATGGCCTTGGAGACGCGAT
>NZ_JAFFQC010000385.1 GCF_016918545.1 Desulfobulbus alkaliphilus
GAGCAAAAGCTACAAGCCGAACTAGACGCACTCTCGAATGAAGAACGTGAAGTACAAAGCGCCAAAGTACAAGAAATGCTCTTCAGAGAGCACCGCCAGCGTGAAATAAAGGCGCTAGAGGAAGGACTACAGGCGCAAATGCAACAACTCAACTTTGAACGCGAAACGATGGAGTTGCTGCGCAAGGAATATGAAGTCAAGCAAGCCGAGCTGGAAGCCCAAGCCAAAAAAGCTTTTGATGAAAGCCCCTATGTAGCCAAGGCTGCCGAGCTAGAAGCGCTATTGGCTCAAAAAGAAGAGATGCTTGAGCAACTCACACAACAGCTCGAACTGACACGCCAAACGCAGTCCGAACAAGAAACTCAGCTCGAACAGCTAACACAGGCATTGGCAGACCAAAC
>NZ_JAFFQC010000386.1 GCF_016918545.1 Desulfobulbus alkaliphilus
CAGCTGGCCAGCTCGCCGAGGCCACGCTCGACCCGGTTGCGCAGCAACAGGAAGTCAAAGGCAGCGCGGAACTTCGGATGCTCCATGGCGCGCTCGGGGTGACGGCCCTGGCGACGGGTCAGGCGCTGTTGCAGGGCCCAGATGTCGCGCACATCCGTGGTGAAGCGGCGCGGCACGGCGATGATCCGCACCTGGGCATCCAGCACCTCGTTGATGGCCAGCATGAAGGCGTCGTGCCAGGGCAGGCCGCTCTCGTTTTCCAGCACCCGGGCACGGGCCTCGACGGCGCCCCACAGCAGGGTGGCATAGAGGAAGGCCGGGGTGACGCGCTTGTCTTCACGGACCCGGGTATCGGTGTCCATCAGCGCCAGCTCGATGAACTGCTCGTAGGGCGAGTTGCC
>NZ_JAFFQC010000387.1 GCF_016918545.1 Desulfobulbus alkaliphilus
CCGCCGAAGACCTCGGGCTGCACCTCCCGCTCTGGACGGCGACAGGGTGGGGTGGTGCCCAGCTGCCCGGCACCCTGCTGCCCGTCTACAGCGCCTACGCGGACGGGTTCTGGGAGGAGTCGAGCACAGGCTGGCCGGAGTTCGCGGCCATCCACTTCCGCTACAGCGAGGTCCGCGACGACCTCACGGTCGGCGCAGACCTGCGCGAGGCCTTCGACCAGATCACCGTCGGCGCGGAGGTGCCCGCGTCCGACCGCGGGATCCTGCCCTTCGTCACCTGCGAGCTCGGGGGAGGCATGCACGTGGCCTACCACCGCCGCCCGCTCGTCGGTGCGCAGGACGTCGCGGCGCTCGCCCTCGCCAAGATCGGCAGCGGCTCCGTGTGGCAGGGGTACTACAT
>NZ_JAFFQC010000388.1 GCF_016918545.1 Desulfobulbus alkaliphilus
CATCAGATCCGCGGACTTGGCTACGCTAACCTGCTGGAGGCTCAGGACGGGGAGGAGGCACTGGCCCAGTGCCAGCACCACCAGGTCGACATCCTGTTTTGCGATTTGCGGATGCCCGGCATGGATGGCATGGCCCTGCTGCGTCGCCTCTCTTTGGGCGGTTTTCGCGGCGGCATAGTGCTGTGCAGCGCACTGGAGGACGATGTGGTCGACGCCGTACTGCGCATGAGCCGTGCCTACGGCCTGCAGGTGCTGGGGCGTATCGACAAACCTGCGAGCCATCAGCAGATCGCGCAGTTGATCGGCGCCTGGCAGCCCCAGCAGGTGCGCAGCCAGGAGGAGGACGGTCACAACCTGAGCCTGGATGAACTGTGTCGGGCCCTGGAGCATGATCAGTTGC
>NZ_JAFFQC010000038.1 GCF_016918545.1 Desulfobulbus alkaliphilus
AATAAAATCGCGGGCATGGCCCGCTCCTACAGGTTCGGTGGCAATGTAGGAGCGGGCCATGCCCGCGATATATTATTTTCCGGTGATTTTCTTCCTGCCCGGTACGGTTGGCCACCAATTGCTACGACGGGGCAGGACATCAGGCTCGCCGCTATTGGCTGCCAAGAGATGGATATGGTTCGAAGTGATAATGTATTTCAGCACCAGTAAACCATAGCGCTTTTCCGCTTCGAACAGCCAAAACCGCCACCTCTGCCGGCCGCGGCGGTATCTGAGCAGAAATTTCTTTTTATGGCAACGGTGGATGATATACCAAACCTACCCTGGAATATACTATCGATTTGCTCTTGGCCTTTTTCCTTAACGGTCCAGTTTTAAAACCAAAGTCAGCCTTCTAATGGTTATTCTCGGCTCTTTTTTCATATTTTATCAATTGATTTCAGAACATTGACCAGGTCCGCCCCCAATAATAATCCTTAGCGATACACGTTTTTGCGATGGGCGACGCGCAGGACGAGGACTACGACCTGCCCTTCGTCGATCTCGTAAACGATGCGGTAATCGCCGGTGCGAATACGGCGCAGGCCCGATAGATCACCCTTGAGCAGTTTGCCGACGTGAGGATTTTCGGACAGCCGGTCTATGGCTTCCACAATGCGTAAGCGCTCGGAGTTGGGCAGGGCCTGGATTTTTTTGAGAGCGCTTCGCTTAATCTTGAGCGAGTAGGACACGGCGAGCCTCTTGCCAGTCGATGGTCTCGTCGGCGGGGTCGCGCAGGCGTTCAATCGCAGCGTTCAAGTCGTCAAAGTCTTCGAGATAACTTTCGATAGCCTGGCGAACAACGTCGGCGCGGCTCCGGTTAAGAGTTCTGGCGGCATGGTCCAATGCCAAGACAACTTCATCCGGCAATCGGGCGGTAATCTGAGACATATTCCTCTCCTTTTCATTTTTTCGAATGTCATTGACATCATAACGATTCCGGTTGGCCGGGTCAAGTTCCTCGGTGGCGGACGGGGCCGGGGATTCTGGATTTCGTGGTAACCGCAATCCGGCCACCCGGAAGAACGGGCAACAACCCCGGCACGCAGCATATTCAATTCGATAGAGGTCATGCATCGGATCAAATGTTCTCCATATTCGTCTGCTGTGGCATGATACCGCTCTTCCCAGAATCCCCCTTGCGATTTTTGGGTCGCAGGCATGGCGCTTTGAAGGGGTAACATTTAATGTTCGTAACCGTTCACCAGGCACGAGAGCTTGGTCGTTTTCCCCGGCACTTCCCGTAGGAGCCCACTCCCGTGGGCGATAAAGCTGCTGAGAAAAGAAAGGGGAATTCGCCCACAGGGGTGGGCTCCTGTGGGCTCCTACAAGGGGCGGTAACCATTCAGTACCTGCTCAACGTTTATCAGGTGAACGGTTACGATTGAGGTTGAGTGACTATGCAGGCCGAAATGAAAACTGCGCCCGGACAATTCCGTGATCACTTGCGCCTTCGTTTTCGCGCAGCTTCGCATCGTTGAGGTGGTCGTTGAAAATGTCAAGCCGGTCAATTTTCCACACCCGATTTCGTGAGTTGTCGTAGAGTTCCTCGCTCACCAGAATATGGTCCAGCGAGCCGTGGACATCCTGATGAATATAGGTATAGTACACATCCCGCAAGCTTCTTAACTGCTGCAGGCTTTGCGCGGAATAGAGTGCGGTATCACGGCCTCCGGTGGAGAGAGGTTGCAGAAAAAGCGGCTGTTCGGTGATAATGTCATGTGTGTTTGATTCCTGCCCGTCATTGAGATCACCCAGCACGACAACCGGAGTATTGGTCTCTTTGGTTGCTTCGGTTATCAGCAGACGCAGAGCCAGGGCCTCCGCGGTGCGGCGGATTGTCGAAAGAGCATGGCCGATAGCGCCGATATGCTTTGAATAGAGGTCACGCTCCTGCTTATACCACGGATCAGCTGTGACGTTTGTTGGAGTTTTCGATTTCAAATGACATACATAGACATGAATCGCATCCGCTCTTGGTCTGGGCTTGACCCGGAAATGGAGAACCGGGCGAGAGAATCTGGTGATATCGACAAACATGGCATCCGTTTGTTTGTCATCACCCCTGCTTTGCAGTCGAAACGCGGGGGGAAAATCCCTGATCCATTCCGGTGTTCCGTCCAGAAGGCTTTTCCGCACAATCGCAGCGCAGGTTATGCTTTGCCCCTGATGGTTCTCGGGGGCAATCAACATATAGTCTTCATTGAATTCCGCTTTTTCGAGGACGCGGGCGAGCGTATCCCGATGCCACAACTCCTGAAAACCGAAGACATCCGCCTGTGCGCGGCGCAGCATCGCTGCAGACCAGGCAACTTTGCGGTCGACAATTTCTGAGGGCCAACCGGTACGATTACGATACATCGGCAAGCCAGGCTCATTCAGATTGTAAAGATTGAAGCTTGTGAAACTGATGTTCTCGAGGGCATGTATCTCTTTTCTCCTTGGTGTGCACCTGAATCGGTGGCGGCTGGACGCTTGTTTCTGATGTACTTTGCTGTACTCAGGATATACATATGAGGACTTTTTTTGACAATTTTCCTTCACCAGCCTCCTTTCTGGGCCTCTGTCCGTTCACCATCTTTATGGGCCGTACCCTTCCGATCAAGGGTCTTTTAATCGGACGGTCATAGACAACAAAGCTGATGTGCGGACGAACGAGCACGAATCAAGGAGATAGTGAACAATTGCTTTGTGCTGTTGACCCTTGGCGCAAGGAAGGGGTATCTTTTTCCCTGCTATCCAATTGAATACAATAAGAAGGTGCAGATGCAACGATTTGGTCGAAGAACAACGTGGTTTGTCTGTGGTTTTTTCCACAGGATCAGGGCATGAAGACCCTTCGCCTGATCTTGGGTGATCAACTGAGCGATTCCATCACTTCACTCCGCGATATCAACCCGGCCAGTGATGTTGTCTTCATGGCGGAGGTCAACGGCGAGATCACCCGGGCGCCGCACCACAAGCAGAAAATCGTCCTGATTCTGTCAGCCATGCGGCATTTTGCGCGGAGGCTTCAAACGAGAGGGGTCAATGTCGACTACATAACGGTTGATGATCCGGCAAACACCCAATCGCTGGACGGAGAGATCCAGCGAGCCTGTGGGCGCCATGCCCCTGACCGGGTTGTGGTCACGGAGGCGAGCGAGTGGGAGGTTCGGGAGGCTCAGCGTGGGTGGCGGGCTGAGGTGTTGCCCGATGATCGGTTTATCGCCAGTCACGATGAGTTTCACTCCTGGGCTGAAGGGCGCGGGACACTGCGGATGGAGTACTTCTATCGCCAGATGAGGCGAAAGACGGGCTGGCTCATGGATGGCGACCGGCCAGTGGGGGGGCGGTGGAACTATGACCGCGAGAATCGGCGACGTCTTCCAGTTGATGTGCGCATTCCCGAGCGCCGGCGATTCGTGCCGGATGCTGTCACCCGCGATGTCATGAGCATGGTGGCAGCCCGGTATCCGGACCACGTCGGGACCATGGAGCGTTTCGGCTGGGCCGTCACCCGCGAAGAAGCCCTCACCGCCCTTGACCACTTTGTTGCCGATATTCTGCCGATGTTCGGCGACTACCAGGACGCGATGAAACGAGACGAAAACCTCCTTTTTCATTCGCTCCTCTCTCCCTATCTCAATACGGGGCTGCTTCTCGGCCGTGAAGTCTGCCAGGCCGCCCTCCGCACCTTTGAAGAGAATCGTGCACCGCTTGCGGCCATTGAGGGATTCATTCGCCAGATTGCCGGCTGGCGGGAGTTCATCCGGGGAGTCTACTGGCTTTTGATGCCGCAGTACCGGTCCTCCAACTTCCTCCGGGCAACGAGATCACTTCCCGGTTTCTACTGGACCGGGGACACGCACATGGAGTGCCTGCGGCAGGCTATCGGTTCTACGCTGCAGAATGCATACGCCCACCATATACAGCGCCTGATGGTGACAGGCAACTTCGCCCTCCTTGCCGGTCTTGATCCCGCCCAGGTGGAGGAATGGTACTTGGCGGTGTACGCGGACGCCTTCGAGTGGGTGGAACTACCAAACACGCACGGAATGGCGCTTTTTGCCGATGGCGGCATCGTTGGCTCAAAGCCGTATGCGGCCTCGGGCGCCTACATCAATCGGATGTCCGACTACTGCAAAAGCTGTCCCTTTGATCCCCAGAGGAAAAGCGGCCCGGAAGCGTGCCCGTTTACCCTGTTGTATTGGTATTTCCTGATGGCAAACGAAGATCTGCTTGCGGGCAACCAGCGAATGGCCCTGGCGTACCGGAATTTGCGGCGAATGCCGGCAGCCGAACGGGACCGGATCTCATCAGGCGCCAAGAGTTTCCTTGCGGGCCTGGACGGCAGCTAAGGGTAAGTGCCGTCGAGCCGTCGAGATTTCAGTTTCTTGAGTCATCAGGAATTTATATCTTCTCCGGAGGCTCGTTGACAGGGCAGCCTCCCTTGTCCAGGTAGCACCGACAGCGGTCGTGCACCGAGGGTCGCCAGGCAAAGGGCATGCTTCGGCAGACCACGTCGGCCAATCCCTCCCGGACGGTAGGAAATTCCGGATTGAGACCAAGGTCGTCCCAGACCAGCCCTGGCTGTACCGCCAGATTCAAGTTGAAGCTCCGTATCGCGTCCCTGGTCATCATGGCAGGTCTTCGCAGAAGACCAAAAAATCCTTCGGCCAGGGCGGCTCCTCCCAGGGCCAGACCATAGGGAAGGCGCAGGTAACGGAAATAGGGGTAGAATTCGCGGCAAACGCGGAAAAAATCTCGCCATGTACAGGGCTGTGCATCTGCCACGGGCGAAGAGCCGCTCCAGTTCGACAGAGCCACCTCGGTCAACAGCCGGGCTGAATCGTGGACATGCATGTGCGAATATACATTGGTCCCTGGACCGGGCTGAAACATCCAGCCCCGCCGGATCTGGTCAAAAAGCAGGGAGCCGGGACCATAGGTATGGGGCAGGCGCAGGATTGCAAGACGCATGCCCGCGGTTTTGGCCATTTCTTCCAGGATATGCTCGGCCTCGGCCTTGGCTCGACCATATCCGCCCTGGGGCTGCAGCGGCGTGGCGGCATCAATCACTTCGCTTTGACTCGCATAGGTCAGCAGGCTGGAGGCAAAAATAAAAGAGCCGACATTGGCCTGGATTGCGGCGCGCATCAGAGCGACCGAACCCTGGAGCAGGGTGCCTTGGACCAGTTCGTACCGTTCGAACAAGGCCCGTCCGCCTAAATGGATGATTGTATCCACCCCGCGTACGGCCCTGTCCAGACTGGCCGGGTCCTGAAGGTCTCCCGGGACAACCGTGGCGTCCAGGCCGCTCACCAGCAGAGTCCGATCCGGCCGGCGAACCAGCAGTCTGGGTTTGAGTCCCTGGGCGGCAAGATAGCGGGACAGTTCCAGGCCAATAAAGCCGGTGGCTCCTGTAACAAGAATTGTGGGTTTCACATGTATCCTTTGTTCAAAAATAGATGTCTGAAAGAGGTTATTTGTCTGTCATATATGCGAATAATACTTGTACTCGCTATCTATAGGGATTGCACTTGATAATGCCATAAATGCATCCTCTTGAAGCACAAAAGAACGAAGATTAAAACAACCGGAACCGAAGTCCTGCCTGTCCTTGTGCACTCCAGGGAACAAAGTTCAACGACTTCCGTTTTCAGATCCCTTGATCCGTGAGCGTTCTTCCGCTGCGGGTGTCTCATAAGGCAGGAAATCAGAGGCACGTGCAGCTACAGCGAATGAACAGGCGGTTTGACGGCGGAAAACAAGACAGCCAGTCCGTTGGACAAGGGGTGGATCGCGGCGCGTTCCAGGCCGAGGTTGATCAGGAGTGTACGGATTTTTTCCGGGGGAGGAAAGACCCTGATGGACTCGGCCAGGTAGTGGAAGGGGGCGGCGGAGCCGGTGATCATCCGGCCGGCCCAGGGCATGACCCGGAAGGAATACTGATGGTAGAGAAACCGCAACCAGGCTGCTTGGGGTATGGAAAATTCCATGGCCATAAACTGCCCGCCGGGCTTGAGAACCCGCAAGATCTCTTCCAGGCCATTCTCCAAGGAAACTAAATTGCGGAGTCCGTAGCCTACGATGACCGCGTCAAGGCATTGATCGGCTAAACCCATCCGCTCCGCGTCACCCTGGACCCACTGGATGCGTTCCAGCACCCCGGCCCGACGCGCTTTGCTCCGGCCTGCGATCATCATGGCCGGGCTGATATCGCAGACCACCACGGTCCCCGAGGGGCCGACGTCCCGCGCGGCGAGCACGGCAAAATCCGCGGTGCCGCCGCATAGATCCAGGACGCTCTCTCCTGGCTGCAATTGCAACAGCCGCATGGCTTTTCGTCGCCACCAGAAGTGCAGTCCGCCGCTGAGCAGCAAGTCCGCAAGGTCGTACCGTTGGGCGATGGTTTCAAAATGGCCGAGAACCCGGCGGCGCTTTTCTTCGGGGGAAACGGACTGGTATCCGTAGGGAACATGGGTAGGCATGGGCCGCTCTCTTTGGGCAAAAAGACTGTATTCGTCGCTTGTTTAAACTCGTCCACCTGTACCAGCGTTCTGTTTGTCGTCGATCAGGCTGTCGTGCACAGAGTCCCTACCGACAATCTGCGTATCAGCTTTTGAAATGCCGGGACATGTTTCAGGTATCGGGTTATGCAATCGTCTCCTGCACTCGGTAAACGTTTCCCAAAACCTTTCTGCTAGAAGATCTTCACGATCGGGGAAGCCGCTTGCCATCAGATCAAGGTCCGGCCGGGGAGGATTCCCACAGCAGGCGGCCCCAGTCCACATCGACGGCAAAGCGCATGCATGTGGTGAAGACGGCGTAGGTGAAGGCGGGACAAGTTACACCGGCCTGGCGCAGAAGCGCATCGGACCTGGAACGGTCAAAGATCCGGGCATCACGGATGTAGGCGCTGTAGGCCTGGATATGCCGGTCAAAGAGCAGTTCCAGACCATGCCGGGGCAGGGAAGCGACATCCTCCCCGGTGGTGACTTCGAGGCCGGTCAAGTGAAAAAACCGCCGGGTGAAGTCCACCAGCTCGGCGATGGAGGTGTTCTGCGGGTTGACGATATGGAAGACACCGTCTGCCGAGGGTGCGTCACGAATGGCCAGGAAGGCGCGCAGGAAATAATCCACGGGAATCAGATTGACACCGCAGCCGCTGCCGCCATCGATCCGGATCGGCAGATGCAGGGTCCCATCGGGCGCACGGTGAATACCCAGGGCCCTGGCCCTGTCTCCCCCGTGTTCCAGTATGTCTTCGTGATACAGCTTGGAAAAATAATGGATGGTCCGGACAGGATAATACAGGGCGTTGAACGCCAGCGTGCGGCCGGTCTGTGCGTCGCCGTAGACGATGGACGGACGGATCACCGTCAATCGGATCCCGCTTGCGGCGCATCGACTCGCCGCGATTTGCTCGGCGATGAACTTGCTCTGTTCGTAGACGTTATGAAACGCCGTGGTTTCCTGGAACGCTTCAGGACAGTCCCCAATCCGTTTTCCGGCCACATAGGCGGTGCTGATCAGGTACAGACGGCGGCAACGACTTCCGGATAGCAGATCCAGCAGGTGTTCCAGGCCCTGAATATTGACCCGCTTGACCTGCTCTTCTTTTCTGGAGGAAAAAGATGTGTCGGAGGCACAGTGGATGATTTCGTCCACCTTAAGTCGCAGGTCAGCGGCCTGCTGGGGGGCGATGCCGAGGGAGGGGTATTCCAGGTTCGCCTCAACAACTTCCAGCAACGATCGCTGTTGGTGTGGCGTGCCGAACCAGTCCAGCAGCCGGGCCATGCGCTGGTCGGCGGACAATCCATGGCGCGAACGGGCCGGGACCACAACCCGGTGTCCCTCGGCAAGAAGGCGCGTGACCAGGTGACTTCCCAGAAATCCTGTCCCGCCGGTGACCAGGATGGTCGGTTTCGGGCCGCGTTCCATCAGGGCTTTGCCCCCCGGCATCCTCCGTTCAGTTGAGCGCTCATGTGTATAAAAACGCTTCCTTGCGCGCGCAGCCCTGGGAAAAGATGTATTTCAGCCATTTTACACCCTTGATGGTGGCGCTGATCTCGTCCAGGTAGGGCTCGAATTCCACGGCAGCCTGGCGGATCCGATCGGCATCAACCGGATCCTGGTGGTTGATGTAGTAGTCGTATTCCAGAATGCCCCGTTTGCCTAAATCCAGTGGTGTCAGGAAACCGAAGTCATTTTCCAGTCCCTGGTCGTCGGCGATGCGCTGCAACCGGTCACAGATTGCTCTGATCAGATCCGGGCGATCCATGGGCACATAAATCAGGAAGGCGAACATGTGCTTGTGTCGGGACATCCGCGAGCTGAGAATCCGGAACATGTTCAGCCAGACCATGTCCGTCATTTCCGGGCGGGCATACAGTTGCGTGTAAAATGTTCGCAGATCCTCGTCCACGGCCGCAGCCAGGGTCTCGGGGGCCGGGCGCAGGACCGCTTCCAGGACAGGCCGCATTTCAGGACGTAACAGGAATTCATACACTGGTTCGTCGCCGCCCATGCCGATGAGAAGGTCCTGCCATTCCCGATCAGCCAGGCGAGGCAGTCCCAGCAGAAGCATCCGGAACAGATCGGCGTTGATGACCGCCGGTCGCATGGACTGAACAGCCTGGCGGGCGAAACGGTCCCCGACCATGAAGACCGCGTAGCGCATGCCAAGCGTCTCGCTCAGACTGCCCCGCACCTGTTCCGCCAGAGTCGCGGTCGGCGCCATGAAGGTGGACAGGTAATGCCCGCCCAACACCCCCAGGGCCAGTCCGATCCGGCGTCGGCTGAGGTCGCGGGCAAAGTCCACCGCCTCATCGAACTCCGCGAAAGGGATGAGCATCCCCTCTTCATCCTCTGTCATCGGATGGAGCCGGACATGGGCCCGGGTACAGATGCCCGGTGAAGGAGTCAACCGATGTTCATAGCAGAACACATTGGGAGCGCGGGGATCATTGAGCCGGAAAAATTCTCCGTCGCGACTGACGAACTCCATGTCCACAAAGGTATCGGCATTCACTCCATAGGCATTGGCCCAGGTCGAAAACAGTCCGGTGCAGACGATGTTCCCGCAGACCGTGGCTGCGGGCTCGGCGGTGTTCACCCGAAATCCCTGCTTGACCGCGGCCTGCTGTAACTCAAAGGATGTCACTCCCGGCCCCACCAGGGCGGTCCAGTTTTCGGCATCGATGACAATGTCCTTCATCCGGTGCATGTCCATAACCAGCCCATCAGTAAACACGAATCCGAAAACGCTGCCGCCGTTGCCGCGCACGACATAGGGAATCTGATGGCCATTGGCGAACCGGACTACGGCCGCGACTTCCTCTCTGTTCCCGGGTAGGATCACGAAGCGCGGCATCTGGGGTCCGGCCAGAGGAAAGGGGTCATGGGCGTAGGTGAGTAGAACCGCCGGATCGTTGGTGGCCCACCGCTGACCGACAATCTGGCGCAATTGCTCTAAAACCGGATCAAAGGGGGCGGCTATAGGCATGTTTCCCCGGGCCAGCCATTCCCGCACATGCTCTTTCAAGGCTTTCATGACTTCCACGGGCCGCATCCCGGTGACAAAATGACATTGTCGGTCGCAGATCCCGCACAAATTGCAGCTGTCGGCGATCTCCACCAATCCTTCGGTAATGGCAATTTGATTATTGGCCAAGGCGTCACAGAGGTCCATTCGTCCCTGGGGAAAATGGCTGACATAGTGATGCTCAGCACCGGAGGCACAAAGCCCGGTTCCCAGGTAATCGATCTTGCACATTGCATAGTGGCGGCACTGGGCAGCCTGTGCTCGAACATGCTCAGGTATCATGCGTTACTCCTCATACAAGTCGGCTGGCAAGGCAAATGGACTGGTGGTGATTATCGGTGAGCAGGTTTCGATGAGAGAAGAACAGCAGGCACTATCCCTGTTTTGTTTTTTACCTGTCCTCTTTTGTACAGCGGTGGAGCACTCAGAATGCAATCGATATCACCGGCCGACAGCGTTCATTCATGAAAGGTGGTGAAGTGTTCAACTTCTTCCCGGGGGGTGCGGTAACTGTTGACCAGGGCGCCTTTATCCTCGTATCCCATCGCCATACCGCAAAGCAGGATGGTGTCCTGAGGGTAGCCGAGAATATCTTTGATCAGGGTGGCATAGCTGCTCAGAGCCGCCTGGGGGCAGGTCGCCAGCCCTTCTTCCAAGGCTGCCAGCATGATCGACTGAATAAACATGCCGCTGTCCATATACGAACCGATAGCAAGGGACCGATCGAGGAAAAAGAACAGCATCACCGGGGCGTCAAAGGCGCGGTAATTGGCCTCCCACTGTTGCATTCTCCCCTGTTTGTCTTTTCTGTCGATGCCGAGCGTCTGGTAGAGCTGCATACCACAGGCGATCCTCCGTGCTTTGAAAGGTTCCTGCCAGTTCACCGGGTAGTACGCATAGTCGTGATCCTCGGGTTCGCCGCGACGAAAAGCAGAAGTGAGTGCTTGGGCGATAATCTCCCTGGTGGTTCCGCTGACCACAGCCACCTGCCAGGGTTGACAGTTGGCCCCTGACGGCGCGTACCTGGCGGTATCAAGAATCTTCTTGATGGTGTCCCGGTTCACCTCCCGGTCGAGATAGGCGCGAATTGATTGGCGTTGTCGTATTGCTTGCGATATATCCATGGTATCATTATGAAAAATTGAAAACAGGTCCCGCTTGTGCAGCAAGACTGACGCACAAAGGAGCGTGTACGGATCCAAGAGGAGTAACAGGGGAAACCCCCTCTTACTCCCTTTGGTATGGATTGCTGTTGGTTTTAAATGCCTTCGGCTAGAACCGAGCCAGGACCGGCAAGGGGGCGAAAGGTTTTTTTCGAGGATCCGCAGAAGGGACATTGCCAATCATCGGGAATATCCTTGAAAGCGGTTCCCGGCGGGATGTTGGTTTTGGCATTGCCTTTGTCCGGATCGTAGATGTATCCGCAATTACTGACCTGGCATTGGTACATGTCTTTTGGATCAGCCATGAGTTCCCTCTTTGATATGGTTTTTGCTCCTGGATGGTTATGCCATTACAATAATAAATATTGTTATGAATGGCAACAATTCGGCTCGCCTTGTTGTTCATCACGGGTGGCAAGGATGGGAACCAGGAAACGATGCTCCACGCCGGTCGGCTTGCCTTTGAGGATGAATATATTCAAAACAAGAGTCCAGCCGTCGCGTATTGAGGGAATAGGCCAGCGTCCGGTACAGATCGCAGGCCAGCAACGGGTTATGGTCTCTGTTGTAGTGGAGCCGACTGGGGCAGTCGCCGGGACATTTGTTTTCCAGGGGGCAGGATGAACAATCGGCGGCAAGCTCGGTAAGTGTCCGTTGGGGAAATAAAGGCATCGGGGCCGCTTGATCTACGCTACCGGCGAATAACCTGGGATCTCCCAAACTTTGACCGCAGGGGAATAGTCGTCCATCGGGATGCACTGCCAGGCTTGTGCCTTGCTGGGCGTAACAGAAGTTGCGTGTACGATTGACCTGTTTTGTCTTTGCGTTCAGGAGCCCTTTGACCAGTTCCAGTTCACGTAGTTGCAGTGGAATCTCTTTGCGCTGATTGATGATAGTAAGCGTCCTGGCCAGGGACGATACGCCCTGGATGAGCGCTGTAGACGGGGCTGGGAGCATCGTTGCAGCCTCACGGGCATTTCCTTTGACCACCAGCAGATCCAAACCCAGGCCCATTGCCTGTCGGAAACCTGCCAGCAGCAAGGCCAGGCGGTCAAGTTCTGCCACATTTCGGTTGCTGATCACGGTGGTCAACCGGAAGGGAAGGGCGCAGGATTCTAGCAATTGCAAACCACGAAGGGTTTCCGCTGATTTGCCGCGCACCTCTTCCTGGATCGCCGGCGGCCCGTCGAGACTCACGCCCACCTGTATCCGGTACCGTTTGAGCAGGGCGACCGTCTGTGCATCCAGGCAGGTCCCATTGGTCTGGATCCCCATGGTGCAGGGACGAGACGCAATCAGTGCTCGCTGTGCAGCGGCTTCGATCAATTCAGGAACCAGGGTTGGTTCACCTCCCGTCAATTGAATATGGAGGGGGCCGCTGCCAGCAATTGCGAGATCAAAGGCTTTTTCCAAAGTTGCAATCGACATATCCTGCTGGCTATCGGGTGACCCATGGTAGCATGAGGCACACTGTAGGTTGCAACGACGGGTAAGTACAAGGATAAGATAGTTGATCTGCGTCTGCCTGTTATGCGCAATCTGCTCCAGGTGTGCCGGGTCAGGATTCGATTGTATGATCATCATATTTGATGAATCTCCTCAACGTCAACACCCCGGATTCCAACTAGAGGACCTGGAATTGAGCCGGTATCGCTGGCTGAAAGCGTAACCGATCTGTCTCGGCAAGACGATCTTTACTTCGACAGGAACAGGTGTATGGCAGTTAACTTTTCAAGAAATAAGGTGCTTAACTGACTACGTTTTCAGTAGTTGTTCATAATCCAAGGGGTGAGTTGCCTTGGTTTTTGACATCTCGCGCTACGCAAACCTTAAAAGGCCAGGTTGAGACCAGTGAAAATGCGGAAACCGTTATCCGGATAGCCATGGTGGATTTCGAAGCTGCTGTCGAACAGGTTTTCCACGTTCAGAAACCATTCAGCGGCACAGGTCTTGCTCGGCAGCGGTTGTATGACCTTGAGGTCGACCGTCACATAATCATCGAGTCGCTGGATCTCCTTGTTTTCTATCTCGCTGTACTGTTCACCGCTGTACCGCACTGAGGCTTCCATCCGGGTGTCGAATCTGTTTATGGTCGAGAACAGAGTGAATCGAGCCCGGACCCGAGGGGTATACGGCAGGACCTTGCCGGTCTCCACAATTTCCGAATCCTGGATGATTATACTTGTGTCCATGGTCAGGGTCGACCCTGGTTGATATTTCCAGTTCATTTCCAGACCGTGCCGCCAGGAACGATCGCTGTTGATCGGCCGGTAGATGAGATCGTCCCCCCGCTGATAGAGGATTGGATCCGAGGTGTCGGTCCGAAACAAGGTGATCTGCAGAAAATGGGTTCTCCCCTGACGGTATTCCAGGGTAGCATCACTGGAAAAAATACGTTCTTTGTCGAGATCGGGGTTGCCTCGCGATTGGTCGATACTGCCGTGGCTGGATTGATACAGTTGGCCAAAAGTGGGCACCTGAATGCTGAAGCCGATGTTGGCCTTGAGTGACCAGCCTGAAGTCAGAGGATAGAGAACACCGCCGGAGAAAGCGGGATTGAAGGCGAATCCGGTGACCCGATCCCCCCGAAACCCCGAGGTCAGCGTCAGTGCATCCCATTTCCGATCTGCCTGCAGACCAAAGCCGGCCGTGATCCGGTCGTGACTCCCGGTGAGGGTATGGTCCAGGGCGTCGTTTTCAAGAATGGTGCTGGAGCGGAGAACCCATCGTTCCGTCGTGTCGTTCCAGATGTGCTCTCCTTTGATTCCGAATTTCAGGCTGTCCAGGGTCGAAACCAAGCCGGTCTGGCTGGTATCTTCGAGGGTGCTGACTTCGCCATAGAGATTGGCACGGAAGTCTCCTGTTACCCCGGCCATGCCGCTCATGCGACTGTCAAGGGAGGCTTTTTGGTAGGATTGACGGGCATCCGGGGTTGGGTTGTCCGTCGGACCGGGAGCACCGGATTCAGACACGAACAATTGGCCGTCAACTTCCAGTAAACGGGTATCGGCCCACTCCCTGTCCCAATGCAGGAGTACGCTGCCACTGTCAAGATCACTGTTGGTGCGTTTACCGTCGCGATGTTTTCCGGAAAAAGAGGCCAGCGCCGTTCCGGACTCTAATTGTACCTGGTGACTGGCATTGCCTTCGATGGTGCCGAAGGAGCCCCCGGTCAGGCGTATCCGGGTAGCCCGTTGTTGGCTTTCTTCCTGACTGTCGACTATACCCCTGGTGACAATACTGATGGCACCGTCACTGGCGCCGGATCCGAGCCAGACCGGGACCGGCGGTTTGAATACGGTGATTGATTCGATAGTGTCGATGGGAATCCCGCCCAGATCGACCCCTCCATACTGGCTGCTGCTCAATGGTCTGCCGTTGAGCAGCACCAGGACACCTCCTGATTTCCCCGAACCTCGAATCGATATGCGCGCGCCGACTCCAGAGCTTTGATTGACTTCCACGCCGGGCATGGTGTTCAGGGCTTCTTCCACACTGAGCATGTTCCGTTCCTGGATTGCCTGTCTTCCAAGGACCACGACCAGATTGGGGTTGTTCTCGATATAGTCGCCGAGACGATCCGTGGTCACCACCATGGTGTCCAATACCGCGGACTCGGAGGTATGGTGGTGGTGCGAGTTTCCGTGGGCAAGGGCCGGCGATGGCAAAACGAAGAACAGCCCCAGGGAGAGGAGGAGCACGGCGGGTAATCGACGCCGACTGGCATGGTTTATCCAAGGAAATGGCTGGTCCAGC
Organism: Desulfobulbus alkaliphilus; assembly: GCF_016918545.1. Taxonomy (GTDB): domain Bacteria; phylum Desulfobacterota; class Desulfobulbia; order Desulfobulbales; family Desulfobulbaceae; genus Desulfobulbus; species Desulfobulbus alkaliphilus. The sequence continues at coordinate 14,488 of NZ_JAFFQC010000038.1, forward strand.
TGGAGCGTTCTATTTGTCTGTTGTTGTCGTCTCATCATGTCTGGTCTCCGTGCCGTGCGTACATTTGCAAGTTCATTCCCCGGCTGCTCATGGATCGCGCCGCTCCAAGCGCCAGGTGGGTTGCCACTTGCGTACATCCTTACTGGTCAGGACATCGACCCTGGAGCCCTGAAACTCAGCATCCACCTCTCCGATCTGTTCTTCCATGTCGCCTTCGACCAACAGGGCCGCCTCCCGTACCATGGCCAGCAGCTGCGGGGATGCCTGCCAAAGGCCCCGGCTGTGGGCTTCCAGTAGACGGCGGGTCATTTCCTCCAGACCGTAGGGATTTTCCTGGCGCAGCCATTGCAAATTGTCCCTGTCTTCAATATAGGTGTGTACCACCTTGTCAAAATGATGATTTGCCACGGCTTGGGTGGTGGCGCTCCACTTGAACAGGGTGTTGACCTGGCTTGCCACGGTTCCGGCCCCCTGATAGCCCTGGCTCTTTTGCATTTGGATCCAGTGCCTGTTGAAGAGCTTGGCGGTCAGCGAAGCATCGATTTCCTCTTTCAGGTCGCGTACCGATAGATCACCTTCGGTATTGGCATCGGACCAATAGAGTCTGGTTGAATTGCCGCGCATCGATTGAGCGGCCACCGACATGCCGCCCAGACAGCCGGTGTAACAGCTGCAATCCATGAGGTCGTAGTCCGGAGAATATTGGCGCATATACGTGACATCCACGGTTTTCAGATTGGCGGCCCAGAGACGATGGGCCTCTTGTCCCGCTGCCCTGGAAAAACCGTTGACTCGATCCGATCCATAGGCATATCCGCCCCGGTTGATATAGGTTTCGGCCAGATCATCGCTCGTTTCCCAGGCCGAAGCATCGAGAATCAGGCCGACACCGGTACCGCAGGCGCCTGGTGCGGTGGAAAAGACGCGGAAGCTTGCCAGGCGCAGCAGTTCGTTTTCCGAGAGGTGTTTTGCCAGGTCCCGCCGCAGTTCCGCTACTCGCTCCCGGGTGTGCTTGCGGATATAATTCCTCTCCAGCGGCTCCTCAAGATTCCCGGCCAGTACCGCGGCTTCGTCGAGCAGATCAGCGAAATGCGGGACCATGTCGCGAAGAATGGAGCTGGTCTGGATAACCGCATCGATACGGGGTCGCGCAAGCATCACCCCATCTTCAATTGCCAGGGTCAAGTCATCCAGAGCAATGGGAATCACTCCACGCACCCGACCGGTCACTGTCCAGGTCGGTTGCATGCCCATGAGAGCAAGGATCTGGCAAAGAACCTCGCCGTCTGACTTGAAGGCGTCGATGCTCCACAGGCTGATACCGACACTCTCTGGAAATCGGCCCTCTTCCTGCAGATATTTGCGCAGCAGATTGTCAGCCAGATGCCGACCGACCTCCCAGGCTGCTGTCGTGGGCATGGCTTCCACGTCGCTGGTGAAAAAATTCCTGCCGGTGGGCAGAGCCCGGGTTTTGCCGAGGGCCAGAGAACCGGCCAGGCCAGGTTCTATAAAGCCGCCGTCCAGTGCTTTGAGCAGTTGGGGCAGCTCACGGCTGCTTTGGGCAATGCGATCTCCAATGTCGAGGCACCAGCGTTGCAAGTGCTGACAGCTACGATCGGCAATCCCGGAGGGGATCGCCAACGCGGAGGGTGACTCAATGAGGGCGCGGATCACACCTCTGGCATCCTCAAATTCATTGCCGGCGGGTGTCGGGTTCCAGGTGGCTATATCCTCCAACCTCGGGAGGTCAGCGGAGGGTTTACTCAGAATGGTGGTCAGCATGGTGGCTATGCCTTCGATATCCGGAGCACGGCCCAACCGGTGCGGCCTCTCCGGCATCAACGCCCGTCGGCTCCGGGCGAGCCGGCGGGAGAGCAGGTGCACGGCCTGCTCAAATCCATCAGGATCGTTGTCCTCGTCAATGGCTCCCAGTTGTTGCATCAGGGGCAGCATCCGCTCGCGAAGAACGGCTTGACGTTTGCTTTCATGGTGTCGACCCGCCTTCAGATACTGATCGAGGAGGTCTTCCAGTTCAGCACTGTCCCGATCCGGTGGAGCCGGTCGCCGCACCGGGGAGAGGTGAGTGACCAATACGGCCCGGCCCCGGCGCTTGGCAATCAATCCCTCGGCAGGTGCATCCATGATATAGAGATATATATTCGGCAAGTCATTGAGACTGATTTCCGGGAAACAGGACTCTGAGAGAGCAACCTGCTTGCCGGGCAGAAATTCAAGCGAGCCATGGGTGCCGAAATGGAGGACCACATCCGAATGCTCCCGGATATAGGCATACGTCGCCAGCCAGTGGGGCGGCGGGGAAAGATGGGGATCATGGAGAATGCGGCAGACTTCCCCATTACATTTGGCACCATAGCAGCCCCGCTTGGGCTGCAGCATGATCCGCAGGTTGCCGAAAACCAGGCCGGTGATCAGCAGGGTGTCCGCGCCGTTGTTGTTGAAAACCATGCCTTCACCGGGAAAGGGTCCCCAGTCGTTGTTCACACGTTCCCGGACCAGGTCAGGTAATCGCTCCAGCAGGCGGGCATATTCAGCACCGGTGAAGTAGTGGAGCACCCCGCCTTTCCGAACCATCTCATCGGTTGTTGTCCACCGGAATTCGGAAATAGCCTTACGTTCCAACAGCAGGTTCAGCAGGGCGGGGCCATCTTCGGGAGCATCACCGACCTCATATCCGGCTTGGCGAAGTGCACCGATCAAGGCGGCAAGACTCTCGAAGGTAGCCAGGCCTTCGGCCAATCCCAGGGTGGCCTCCACTCCCTTGCAGGGATTATTATGGAGGAGAACGGTCAGCCGTTTATCCCTGTTGGGCAGGTCGCGTAATCGTAACCAGCGGTGGAGACGGTGGCAGAGATGCTCGATTCGTTCCTCAAGGGGAAGGTATCGCCTGAATCGGAGCCCGGTCCGCTGATCGAGAGCCGGGGTCGAAGCGGCCACCACGGTGGGTTCGATCACCCCGGCCATTTCAGGCTGGGCCAGGCTGTAGACCGTGGATTGGGCTCCGGGGCCAAGACCACCGGCATCGGCCTGCCATTCCTCGGGAGTCTGGTGATGCAAGCGGAGGAGTTGAATCACCGGTACGTTGAGTTCCTCCAGGATTGTGATGTCCTCGGGCCGGGAAAGGAGTCGTCCGGCGAGCAGGTTGAGGCAGATATCCGGTGTCTCCTCCTGAAAAAAAGACAACCAGCCATACCGTTTTCGCAGGGGGAGACTGCTGTCGGCCATGCCTTCGGTGGTGACGCACAGCGGGGTCATTCCATGTCGTTCCAGGGCATGGATGAGCGCATCGATCTCGGCATGGTTGTTTTCGGTAACCTGGCCGTAATAACACAGCAGGCCAACCAGCGGCCACCTATTGGTTCCCTCGTTGTGCACCCGGTGCCATTGCAGGTACTCGGTTGTCGAGGCGAACAGGGCAGAGGCCCGGGGGTGGTAGACGCCGTGCGTCATGACCGGTTCAGGTGGTGCGGGCAGGCAGTCACGGCCGGTACAGGCGACAAGGTGGAGGATGGCGTTGTAATAATTGCTGACTGAAATGTGCTGAAGATACTCTGTAAAGCGGAGCGTTTGTTCAGCGGTGAAGGTGGAAAAGCCGTCCGGAAAGTCCTGACCGATACCGATGCGCCGGCTCACCCTGTCCGTGGCGGCTAGGATGTCTTCGTACCCGGGGAGATCGTGGAAAAGATGGCCGATGAACAGATCCACATGATGGTTGGCAAGAAAACCCAGGGCTTGTTGCACACTATATACCTGGGAGAAAAAATGCAGTGTAATTCCTTCCCGGGCAAGCAGGTCGCTGGCTTGAGACCAGGTGTGGACATGGAACATGTGGCCATGGATCAACAGGATGTGCATATGGATCTTCTCAGCTGGCTCAGGGGTGCTCGGGTAACTTTTCATGACACAAATCGACAAGAGGTATGAGCAGGTTTGTATACACAGCAAGTTGGTTGCCGTGGATACCGGTAAACTCCATTCGCAACCGCAGAGTCAGTGACTGCGAGGCGTCAGGCAGAAGAGGAGGAGAGCTGTCGAGGGTTGCGGACCAATCCGGATCTCGGCTGACCCATGATGCTGGATCGGTGGCTGCCGTGGTTATACCTGGTGGACAAGCGGGAAAGCAAGGGCTGGCAAACGAAGGGTTGGATACCGCGATACCAATCCCGGGAGGGAGATGACAGTTCAGACCATTTCCGTCGGGAAGACAGAGACCCTCGGCAAAACGGGGGGCGATCAACTGAACTTCGGATGGATCGTGTTCAATGGCAAGCAGGACCGGCAGATCGATGGGGTTGCCGAGATTGGAGATGGTGATTGACGGGGGAGCGGAATTGGGAGAATTAGTAACATCCCCGTCGCTGTTGATGCAGGATGGCGTGCCGGTGATCTCTCCTCTCAGTCCCCAGAGAATATAATCCAGCGCCTGCACTCGATCGGCATCGGTTCGGGTGGTGAAAGCAACTTCCTCGCCGGTTTCAGCATCCAGCAGCCGAGGTGTCAAGTGTCGGCCCTGCAGTTGGAGGACAGCTACCTGATGCATGCCGCCGGCTGGGCGGCTGGCGTTTTTGATCGCACCGCCGGTGGCACCGAAGATCAGATAGCGGATACCGTCGAGTTCACCATCGTCCTGGTCGTAATGGAAATGTCCCGCCAGCACGGCCACTACACCGTACTCCCGGAGCACTTGGTGCACTGGCTGCCAGCCGGCCCAGTTGTACCACAGCGGTTGATGAAGAAAGACGATGATTGCCTCGGCCTGCTTGTTCCGTTCCAGGTCACGTCGCAGCCAATCGAGCTGCTTTTCGGAGATTCGGGCCAGAAAGACATTACCCCAGCGGGGATCGGTGTGCAGGTGTTCCAGGGCATTGAGAGCAATGAAATGATACCCGTTGTGAGAGAAGCTGTAATACAGGCGCTGCCTGACCTCCGGAATATGCGCGGCGAGCAGTTCCTGGAACAACTTCTCTCTGGAGCGATCAGGGGAGTCAGGGAGGCGTTCCGGCGGGTTGACATCATGGTCGCCGGGGGTCAGGTACCAGGGTCTGCCAAGCGAGGAGAGAATGTCAACCGCTGTCTGGAAATCATTGCGAATTTCGGCCTTTGAGCGGGTGCTTTCCACCAGGTCACCGAGGTGGAGGACAAGATCGACCTCTTCTTGTCGCAGGGTTGCCACTCCCTTGGTCAGAATCCGGTACGATTCGACCAGATCGTTTGAACCGGTCTGGTCACCGAGGATGCCTATTTTCAGCGACGGGGTTCCATACAGACTGTTGACCGGCACCAGGATGAGCAGGAGCGTTGCCAGCGTCAGGCTGACAATGGGTGCGTAAAGGGGATGTCGTGATATAATGATGCCAGGCATACGTATTTCCTGTTTGCTGGTGGAGATGAGGCGTTGGTAAACGCTCCTCATACCTGGGTTAAACGGTCTTTGCCCCGCGCTTTAAAAGAGTGACCATAGTATTACATTGCGGTTTTGTGGATCATCCGCCACCGAACCCGAAAACGCTCTGGCCCGGCGGCGGATGCAATGCAATGAATGCTTCAGAAGTTCCAGGTCAGGCCGATGCGGTAATTACGCTCCGGCATGATGTACCCGCGGGCCCACTCCACTTCCTGGTCAAAGAGGTTGAGGATGCTGCCATTGATCTCCCAGCTGCCGGCGAAACGATAACGCACGGTCAGATCCCAAAAGGAGAAAGTGCCTTTTTCTTCGTTCATGAAGGTGTCAAAGTTGGTGATCATCTGGGAACCAACCAGGACATGACTGAGTTGAGCGCGTACTCCGGCATAGCCGAGATTGAGACCGGATTTGACCTCGTAATCAGAGATGTACAACAGGTCTTCCCCGGTCTGTTCGTCCTCTTTTTCGGTATTGAAGGCCATGTTCGACCACAGGGAGGCATCAAAGGGCAGATTGAAGGTCTGCCCCAGGATCCACTCGGCGCCGATTTCAAAACCAGCGATGGTGGCATCGCCATGGTTGGTGTAGGTCGTTATTCCCTGGCCGTTGTTGACCAGCGATTCCCGGACGATCTTGTCTTTCCAGTCGGTATGGAAGTAACTGACTGTCAGGCTCAGGTCGCTGTGGTAGACATCAAAGCCGATGTCGAAGGTGCGGCTGGTTTCCGGGTCCAGGTCCGGATTACCGAGAAAGCGGACTCCGGAGCGAACATCCACATAGTCTGCGGACAACTGATCAGCAGTGGGTGATTTGAAGCCGTCGCCGATATTGGCCCGCACCCGGAGCATTTCATCGAGGAATTTGACGCCTATGCCGAATTTAGGCGAGATGCGGTCATAGGTTTCACTCCGTTCATTGAAATCGGCATAGGTGCCGGTTTTCGCCCTTTTGGTGGTGACATCAAAGCGGTCGTAGCGGGCCGCGGCGATCAGGTTGACCCGGTTGTCGAACAGGTCCATGGAGTCCTGGATGAACAGGGCCTGATTGTCGTAGTCCAGACCCGGGGTTAAAGGTGTTGAGGGCTGAAAATTTTCCGTGCCACTGGATTCTTTTTCCAGGCTCTCGATGGTGAAGCCTACCAGGAGAGTGTTCCAGGACGTCATCCTCCAGGTGAACTGATGGTCGGTGCCGATGGTCTTGTCGATGTATTTGGTCTGGCTGGAATCTGGGTCGGGAAAACCCCAGAACCAGTGGTTTTTATCATAGAGATAATAGGCCAGGGCCTTCCAGTGGAGTTTACCGTCTAAAAATTCACCGTTGTATTCCAGATCGGCGTAGCCGATACTTTTGTCGCTGTTCTGACGGGCATTGGGATCATGGGCGGAATAGGTGATCCAGTTCCGCCAACTGGGAGATTCGCTGTACAGGTCCGAGTAGTTGCCGCCCAGGCGTACTTCATGGCGATCACTGAAGGTGTAGACAACATTACCACCGATTTCTTTCCTCTCTATTCCGGAGTTATAGACCGTGCCAAAGGTGGGATCGGAATAGTCGCCGATCTCGTCAATGCTCGCGGTAATGAAAAAACGGAACGTATCACTGACCTCACCGCCCGTGGACACCTGACCCTTGTAATAGTCAAAACTGCCGTACTCACCCGTGATGGAACCGCCCAGCGGGCCGTCGCCCGTTTTGGTGATCAGATTGATCACCCCGCCCATGGCCGCCGAACCGTACAGGGCCGAGGATGGTCCTTTGACCACCTCCACCCGTTCAATCCGGTCGAGGTTGATTTTGGCGGCGTTGCCGGTGCCGGTCCGGTGACCGTCGATCAGGATGAGGACATATCCGTTCAGATCGGATCCGTGGGAATCGCTGCGGAAACCGCGCAGGCCGACGGGGCTGAGCAGGCCATTGAATTTGTGAAAATGACCGGTGATATATTTACCGATCAGGTCGCCGACGTCCCTGGCCCCGGACATCTCGATCTGGTCGCGGGTGATCACCTGGGTGGTGATGGGAACGTCGATGGATTGCTGTTCCATGCGGCTGGCGGTGACCACCATTTCCCCGCCGCTTTGTACCTGCTGCTCTCCTGCCCCGGCCGGCAGGGCAATACATGGTGTCAGAGCCAGGGCAAACAGAATGTGATCGATTTTCATCTTGCTTCTCATCTTCATCTTTTCTCCATGTTGATGTTAGTTGTGGTGCTATTCTTTGTACAAGAGCGACCTGGATACATCATCTCCAGGCGTAGAAAACGAAAGCCGTATCAGCTGGTAAAAAAATATTAATGACCGGTGACGTACTTGCCGATTAGGTCGCCGAGATTCCTGGCTCCTGACATCTCGATCTGGTCGCGGGTGATCACCTGGGTGTTGCTGGGAACGTCGATGGGTCGCTGTTCCATGCGGCTGGCGGTGACCACCTTTTCACCGCCGCTCTGGGCCTGCTGCTCTCCTGCCCAGACCGGCAGAGCAATGCATGGTGTCAGAGCCAGGGCAAACAGAATGTGATCGATTTTCATCGTGCATCTCATGTCCATCGTTTCTCCATTTTGGTGTCCGTTATAGTATTGTTCTTCGTACAAGAACGACCTGGATAGATCATCACCAGGTGCAAAAAACGATAGCCGTACCAGTTGGTAAAACGTGTTGCTCAATACGTATCCGATCGGCCGACAGGTCACCGGTTTTCGGTGATACATTCCTCGACTACCTGATCGTCTGTGGCAGAAGCGTTGGTAAACGGTCGCCATTTTTCCGCAAACCCGAGGGCCAGAGACCGGCAGGCCAGTTCGATCAGGGCTGGGTTGTTGTTCTCGACCCGGGTCGGTGCCAGACGATGCCGATAAGTCTCCATGTGCTGATATGATCCGCTGACGGCGCAGGCAATCTGGGCGGCAAAACCGCCCATGACTTCACTCCAGCAGGACGCGGGCAAAACACCCCAGACGATCTTGTCGCGGACATGGGCCAGGGCTGCCACCGCGGCCACGGTCACGGGATCGCGTTGCATGGCATCGAAATTTTGCCGCAGCAGTTCCGCCTGATCACTGTTCAGGTGTCGGCAGATGGATTCCTCCATCAAGGCCCTGGTCAGGCCGAACCGTTCCAGGTGAATCTTGGCCGAGCATTGGCCGGATGGAGTGAGATTGTTCTGCCGGGCCAGGGTGCCCTTGATGGCCTCGTACACGGCCAGGCCGATCAGTTCGCCCAGTTTGGCGTGTTTGCCGGCGCTGGTCAGCGGTGGCACATCGTCATCCATGGCGGCCACGCCAATCTGATCCGTGCCGGTGCCGGTGGCCAGGCCATCGGAATAACGGGAATTAACCGCCAGTTCCTGCAGCACCGCTGTTTTTGCCTCGGTGGCGGTCATGATACAACGGGCCAGGGCGCCGGGAATCAGTGGTTTGCTGATGAAAAGCATGGTGTTAATGGTCCCGGGTCCGGGCAGGGCTTTGGTCAAAGGCAGTTTTTCAAAACCCGTGGCGGTCTCGACCACTGCAGCCGGGTCACCGATCCGGCCGGCATTGCCTTCAACCCCACCGGTACAAACCGCGGCCACGGTGAGATCGGCAAAGGAATGTACAGCGATGGCGGCGTTGTGCATGTTGGCCGCCGTTCCCAGAGTGGCGCAGTGTTCGGCAGGCAGGCCGTGACGTTCGCAGATGGATTGGCGATAGCTCAGGGGATCACTATACGCCATGGGCGATACACAGTGACTATGCCCAGCCGGTTCGCAGCTCTGATGGTTGTAGAGACAGTGAAGGTCTGTACGCAGGCCACCGGCGGCACGACAGGTGGAAAGCACCGTGTGGGGCCGGAGAAAACGGGCGTAGATGATTTTTTCGGCGCGGTGAATGGCCACACCGTCGTAGAAAGTGTCAATAAGCATGATGTGATCCTTATAATTTATGCGGGGTCAGTCCCTGGCCTGGTTGACCGAATGCAGAGCCAGCCAGAAAAAGAGGGCTCCGGTGACGACAAGAATCAGGTAATCCAATGCTTGAACCGGCTGGCCAAGAGCGCTGGCCCGGATAGCACTGGAGGCGTGGGTAAGAGGGAGGAAGGCGAGCAGGATCTGGGACCATTCCGGCAGTTTATCCACGGGAAAAAAGGTGCCGCCGAGAAAGGCCATGGGTGTGATGATAAAATTGGTCAGCAAACTCTGATCGGCATGCGATTTGACCAGCATGGCCAGACCAACGGCCAGGGAGGCAAAAACAAAACAATTGCAGAGCACCGCCAGCCAGAACAGGGGACCAAGGGAGAGGACAACGCCGAAGGGCAGACTGAGCAGGAGAATGACCAGCACCGCCAGCAGGGCCCTGGTGATGCCGGCCAGGACCTCGCCGGTCACATAGGCGAGATTGCTGATCGGCGCGGCCTGGAACTCTTCAAAGATGTTCCAGTAAAACCGAGCCACATTGATGTCGGTGGCAATGGAAAAGGCCTGGGTCATGCTGGCCATGGCTATCAGACCGGGAATGAGAAACTCCAGATAGGAGTGCTCTCCGAATTGAATCGAGCGCCCCAGGGCATACCCGAAGACGATCAGGTAGAGCAGGGGGGAAACAGCCATGCCGGCCAGGACCCGTTTGAACCGGTATTTGAGTATGAGCAGTTCACGGAGATAAACAGCTATGAATCCTTGCATCAGCGCACCTTTTTTCCTGTGAGGGCGAGAAAGGCATCTTCAAGATTGACCCGTCGCAGGGTGTAGCCCGCTTCCTGACCGGCTGTGGATGCGGTCGCCTTGTCTCTGGTTGCAAAATAGCGGGTTTGCATGCCTTCTCCATTGATCAGATCCATGGCCCATTGTCCCTGTTGTTCAATAAAGGCCCGGGGGGTATCAACAGCCACGATTCGTCCCTGATCGAGAAAGGCGACCCGACCACTGAGAAATTCAGCTTCCTCGATATAGTGGGTGGTGAGAAAGATAGTGGTCCCATCCTGCTGGACCCGCTTGATCAAAGCCCAGATGCGGCGACGAATGGCGGCGTCAAGCCCCACGGTGGGTTCGTCGAGGAACAGGATGCGGGGTTCGTGCATCAGGGCGCGGGCAATCATCAGTCGCCGCTTGAGACCGCCGGAGAGTTGCTTGACCAGGCTGTTTTTTCGGTCCTCCATCTCCACGTAGCTGAGCAGTTCGAAGATTCTGGTTCGGCGTCTGGTGGCATCCATGCCGAACAGCCGGCCATGGATATCCAGATTTTCGGTCACGGTCAGTTCACTGTCCAGGTTGATATGCTGCGGCACCAGCCCACACAGACGCTTGACAACCAGGGGTTCCGTCTCAATATCATGGCCGGCCAGCACCACCCGGCCACTCCCCTTGCGGGTCAGGCCGGTGAGGATACGGATGGTGGTGGTTTTGCCGGCACCGTTGGGCCCGAGAAAAGCGAACAGTTCCCCGGCCTCAACGGAGAGATCGATACCGGCCAGGGCCTGTGTGGCACCGTAGGTTTTCTGAAGCGCTTCGATGCGGATCATGTCTTTCTCCTTCATGCGTGGGCCGAGGACCGGCTTGGTTGCCGGCGCAAAGCCTGGACATTATCGGCGATCTCCATCAGGGGTTGACGCCGAACCCGGTGGGGCAGGACCAGATCGGCGGCGGTCTGGATATCCGCCGACGTTGCCTCGGTGCGGCCGTCGAAGGCAGCCAGGGTTTTTGCGGTCTTAAGCATGATGATATCACCGCGATGGCCGTCCACGCCGACCTCCAGACAGTAATCGGCGATTTCAAAAAGCAGCGGCCGATCCACCTCCACTTCCGGATAGAGGCTGCGGGCGATACGAATACGGTCGGCCAGGGCCTGCGATTCTTCTCTCCAGCGAGCTGCGAATTCTTCCGGATCAAGGTCAAAGGCCACCCGTCGTTCCATGATAGCCACTCGGTCGGCGGCGGTTTGGATACCCTCGATATGCACACAGAGTCCGAAGCGATCAAGGAGCTGGGGACGCAGCTCCCCCTCCTCGGGGTTCATGGTTCCCACCAGGGTGAAACGGGCTGGATGGGAAAAGGAGACGCCTTCGCGTTCGATGGTGTTGACGCCCATGGCCGCTGAATCGAGCAGGACATCAACCACATGATCATCAAGCAGGTTGACCTCGTCGACATAGAGAATGTTGCGGTGCGCCTGGGCGAGAATGCCGGGATCGACCCGTTTTTCTCCTTTTTTCAGGGCATGTTCGAGATCCATCGTGCCCACCACCCGATCTTCCGTGGCTCCCACCGGTAACTCCACCACCCGCACCTTGCGGCGGACAATGTCCGGTTGCTCGGTTTCGGGCGTGCCTGGTTGCAGGATCCCTCGGAGCGTGAGATAGGCGGCGTATTCCTGGTTGGGGTCCAATTGATACGGATCCTCGGCAAAGACCTCTATCTCGGGGAGGATGTCGGCCAGGGCCCGGACCGCCGTTGACTTGGCCGTCCCTTTCTCGCCGCGGATGAGAACTCCGGACAAGCCGGGATTGATGACGTTGAGCATCAGGGCCAGTTTCATCTTTTCCTGGCCGACAATGGCGGTGAAGGGATAGATCGGGCGTTTGTTCATGATTGCTGTCCTCGAACGATATTGACCAGGGCTTCCGCCTTGAGGTCGTCTATTTTGAAGTATTGGGCCTGCATGGCCGCAGCCAGCTGTCGGGCAAGGCCAAAGGTGACCAGGCCGGCCTCTTCGGTGTCGACCACGATGTAGCGGCTCCGTTCATCCCTGGTCAGAGCCGCGGCCAGGTGCAGGGATTCCTCCACCGGTCGTCGTTCGCCCAGGGCCACGTTGCATTTTCCATCGGTGATCAGAATGACGATGGGTTGTGCGGTCGGATTCTTCAGCAGGTAATTGCGCACCTGCTCATGACTCTTGGCCAGACCGGCTGACAGCGGTGTCCGCCCACCCACCGGCATCTCGGCCAGCAGTCGACCGGCCAGATCCACCGAAGTGGTGGGCGGCAGGTTGACATGGGCTTCGTTCTTGCGGAAGGTGATCAGGCTCACCCGATCCCGTTTCTGGTAGGCATCGAGCAGCAGGGACATGACCGCGCCCTTGGAAGCGGCCATGCGGCCCCGGGCTCCCATGGAACCACTGGCGTCCACGACAAAGAGAAGAAAGTTGCCGACCCTTTTTTCCCGGATTCGGCAGCGGATATCCTCTCGGGTCAGGTGGACGGCAAGGCCGTCATTGTGCGCACGGTGCCGCTGAAAGGGAGCAGCGGCCCGCAGGGTGGCATCCAGGGCGATGTCCCCATTATCCCGGAGGGTATTTTTCACGTATCGCCCTTTTTTCTCCGAGATCCGGCTGCGCGAACGTCGCCCCGATCCCCGCCGGACCACACGGTCCTTGACAGCGGCCAGGGGTTTGACCTTGAAGGTGGCGCCAATGGCAAAGACCTGTTCCTCCCGGTTATGGTCTCCATGGGGCTTGTTTTCCGAGGTCTCCTGTTCCTTTTCCTCTGCTTGTCGTACCGTTGGCTGGTTTTCGGGCTGCCGCGGCGGTGTTTGATCGGGCGGTCGGCTTTGCTGCTCTTGCGTCTCCGCGTCCTGCTGGGTCTGTTGTTCTTCCTGGTCCTGCTGTTGATCCTGATCGCTCTGACTATCTTGCGGTGGTGGGGGCGGCGGAGGCGGGGGG
>NZ_JAFFQC010000389.1 GCF_016918545.1 Desulfobulbus alkaliphilus
ACGGTATGCAACCGTATCGATGATGAACAATTCCCGACACAATCGGCAAATCGACAAATCGTCTCATGGACAAATCAATGCCCCCCCATCAGGTCTTCCTTGCTGGGACCTGCGCCCTTGCGTTGCTTCACGAAGAGCATCAGCGGAACGAAGACCAGGAACATGACGCCGAGCCAGAGGAAAATATCCATGTAGGACAGGATGGCCGACTGCTTCATGACGCTGCCGCCGATTGCCTGGATTGCGCCGCTCTCGGCAACGTTCGGTGCCATGCCCCGTGCCTGGAAAGCACCCTTTATCGCCTGCATTTTTGCGACATAGGCAGGGTTGTCCGCACGGACGTTTCCGATCAGGTCCACATAGTGCGTCGTGTTCTGCTGCGCGAGCAGGGTGGTGATC
>NZ_JAFFQC010000390.1 GCF_016918545.1 Desulfobulbus alkaliphilus
CGCTGGGTCTGTCGGCTCTTCGATGAAGACATCCAGGGCCGCCTGACCCAATGTCCCTGACTTCAAGGCGGCGATCAGGGCGTCCTCGTCCACGATCTGACCGCGCGACACGTTGACCAGCAGGCCGTCGGGGCCAAGCGCCTCGAGGATGTCCCGCGATATCAGGCCGCGATTGGTCTCGTCCGCCTTGCAGGCGACGACGAGGATGTCGCTGGCCTTGGCGAGCGCCAGCAGGCTGTCGGCGCGCGGCCATTCGGCCTCGTGCGGCCGCGGCCCCCACCAACTGACCGCCATGCGGAAAGCCTCGGCGCGGTCGGCGACGGCCTTGCCGATGTGGCCCAAGCCGACGATGCCCAGCTTCTGGCCGGCGAGCGACGTCGTGATGGTGCGCGTCTCGAA
>NZ_JAFFQC010000391.1 GCF_016918545.1 Desulfobulbus alkaliphilus
GTTGTAGACGTTGCGCAGGGCCTCGGTGATGGCGGCGGTCGAGACCGTCACCGTGCGGTTCAGCTCGGGGTCGTAACCGAAGCTGCCGCCCAGCGAGTGGATGTTGCCGTCGAAGGCGGCGCCGATGACTTCGCCCTTGGCGTTGATCACGGGCGAGCCCGAGTTGCCGCCGATGATGTCGTTGGTCGAGACGAAGTCATAGACGGTCGACTTGTTGACCTTGCTCTCTGCCGCCAGCCAGTCCTCGGCCGCGTTGAAGGGCTCAGCGCCGGTGTTGCGCTCATAAAGGCCGCCGATCTGGGTGAAGGGCTCGACCGTCACGCCGCGATAGGTCCAGCCCTTCACCTGGCCGTAGGACAGGCGCAGGCTGAAGGTCGCGTCGGGGTACAGGTTGGTCC
>NZ_JAFFQC010000392.1 GCF_016918545.1 Desulfobulbus alkaliphilus
CTTCATCGCCGCGCTGAAGATGGACGAGGATTGATCCCGCGCTGGACCTCTCCGTCCCCGCCGGGGGAAGGGAGAGGTCTTGGTGCGCCGCCTCAGTGCGCTCCGTTCAACTGCTCGAACACCTTGTCGTAACCATTCGCTTCCGCGAACCGCAGCGGCTTGACCCGTTCGACCAGGATTTCGCCGCGCGGGGTCTCGCCGCGTTCGATCAGGCCGATCACTTCGTCCGTATAGTCGGCCAGCGGCATGGAGGAGGGGTTTTCCGCATGGCCTGGCATTATGTCGGTGGCGACGCCGGGCGGGGCCAGTTCCAGCACCTCGACCGCGGTGTCTGCCAGTTGATGCCGCAGGGATTGGCTCCACGAATGCAACGCCGCCTTGGTCGCATTGTATGTCGG
>NZ_JAFFQC010000393.1 GCF_016918545.1 Desulfobulbus alkaliphilus
ACGTGACGGAACGCAATCTGGAGATCTTCCAGCGCCTCAATGGCCGCAAGGGCAAGGGGACCCTGCGCCATGTGCTGGATGACACCATGACGCCCATGGGCGGCCGTCTGCTGGAAGACATGCTGCGGCATCCATGGCGCGAGGCGGCCCCCATCCTGGCCGTACAGGACGCCGTGGCCCTGCTGCACGATGACGACAACCGCCGGGCCCTGTTGCGGGAAGCTCTGAAGGACGTCTATGACCTGGAGCGCCTGTCCACGCGCGTGACGGTCAACCGGGCCACCCCGCGGGACTTCATTGCCCTCGGCAACAGTCTTGCGGCCCTGCCCGCCGTTCTGGCGGCCCTGACGCAGCCCTTGGACGGGAAGTATCCGCTGCCGGGGCAGGAGAACGGGGAG
>NZ_JAFFQC010000394.1 GCF_016918545.1 Desulfobulbus alkaliphilus
GTGGCAGATGGCGGCGATGGGTTTCCCGGCGGCGTCGAATTCACGCACGATCTCCAGTACGCGCTCGTTGAGGCGCAGGTATTCGGGAGCGCGCCCGCCGGGCACCACCAGACCGGCGTAGTCGGCTACATCGACCTTGTCGAAGTCATAGTTGATGGCGAAGTTGTGGCCGCGCTTCTCGCTGTAGGTCTGGTCGCCCTCGAAGTCATGGATGGCCGTACGCACGAAATCTCCGGCCTTTTTGCCCGGGCAGACGGCATGGACTTCGTAGCCCAGCATCAGCAGCATCTGGAAAGGCACCATCACTTCGTAATCTTCCACATAATCGCCGGCCAGCAGCAGAATCTTTTTCATCGTGATACTCTCCTGTGCGGCAAGGCGCCCGTCCGGAACAAAGA
>NZ_JAFFQC010000395.1 GCF_016918545.1 Desulfobulbus alkaliphilus
CTGACCCTGTGAATGGTCGACGTTCGATCCTCACGGTCATAGGAACTGCGCAGGGTTTTGCCATCGATAGCGACCAGGGCGCCATCGGTGTGCTGGTTAATGGCTTGAGTCCACCGCACAAAGGCGGCCTGAAACGGCTCTGGTTTGATGCCGGAGATGATCCTGGCAATGGTGTCATGGACAGGAATGCCGTTTTTAAACAGTCCCTTGGATTGAAACCAGGGAAGATGAACCTCGCCGAAATCCTCAATATCTTCCCAGCCCTCAGCCCCGCCGATCACGGCACAGACGGTGAGAAACAGGACATCGTAGAAGGGATAATAAATCTTGGCATGCTGGCGAGGGTCGTGAATATTGTCGAAGAACTGAGCGAAAACGGCATCAATAGACATGAGAGC
>NZ_JAFFQC010000396.1 GCF_016918545.1 Desulfobulbus alkaliphilus
GGACGACACGGTTCCTAATATCCCCTGAAGTCAGGCCCGCAATTTTTCATTGAAACGCCTGACGGCCTCGGCTGCGCCGTCGGGATGGTTCCAGACCCCGCCGCTGACCGCCACGAAGTCGGCGCCGGCCTGGGCAAGCTCTGCAGCGTTGTCGACCGTGATCCCGCCGATGGCGACGCAGGGCGTCTCGACCGTCTCTTGCCACACCGTCAGGATGTCCAGCGGCGGGCGATGCACCGTTTCCTTTGTATCGGTGGGATAGAAGGCGCCGAAGGCGACGTAGTCGGCGCCGCCCTCTGCGGCGTCCCAGGCCAGGTCGCGGTCGTCGTGGCAGGTGACGCCGATCATGGCGTCCGGCCCCATGATACGGCGCGCCTCGGCCAGCGAGCCGTCTTCC
>NZ_JAFFQC010000397.1 GCF_016918545.1 Desulfobulbus alkaliphilus
CTACTGTTCATCCTATTAGACTCCTTTCCGGTCAGCCGAGCTGACTCCGTCGGTGTGTAGCGCAGCCAGGTAGCGCATCTGCATGGGGTGTAGAGGGTCGGAGGTTCGAATCCTCTCACACCGACCATTTTCCCCGAAAATAGCCCAGTCAAACGACTGGGCTATTTTTTTGTCTGTTGCCTCCCTTCCCTCTGGCATGCCTCCTTCTTGTCCCATCTCACTACCTTGCATCGGGGCGGTGACGGAATAAATTTTATACAGAACCACTTGAAGCTTTCACAAAGTCCCGCTAGGATACGCAGCTTTTCCGCCGGCCATCAGACAGGGAGGTGGCATCAGGGTGAGGGAATCACCAACCGGCTTGCAATCCATTGAGGCAAGCACCCATGACCCAGAC
>NZ_JAFFQC010000398.1 GCF_016918545.1 Desulfobulbus alkaliphilus
GGCTATGATCCTGCTGGCCGCGCTGTTCTGCTGGTGTGCCCTGCAGGGGACGCTGGAGCTCAATCCCCAGGGCATCGGCATGGACAGCGACCTGCAGAATTATGCCCAGATCATGGAGGCCGCCGAATACCCCGCGGCCTTTGCCCTTGACCCGGTGGCATCGTATTTTCCGCGGGATCCGGGCGTGCCCAACCTGCTGACGGACCTGGCGGGCCTGTTCCCGGGTGGAGACAACGCCGCGGTGGACATGCTGCGTGTGGGCTCGCTGGGCGTCTTTTTGCACTTCCTCGCCTATTACATCCTGGGGCGTTGCCTGTTCCGCAGTCCGTCTCTGGCGGTCCTGCTCTCGATCTTAATGGGCATCGCCGTGCACTGGGCGTTCGGCACCTTCTGGGGC
>NZ_JAFFQC010000039.1 GCF_016918545.1 Desulfobulbus alkaliphilus
GTACTAAGTGAAAATGAAAAACAAATTATTAAATATAATATTTTAAATAAAATGAAACTGATCATATAATTTTCATTATAATAAAAATCACTTTTATAGTAAAATATTATGTTAAATCATTTTTTAATTTTTTATGGCAATAAAAATGAAGGAAATTATAATTATTAAGAGCAATGATGTGCTAAATTGCCTGTCAGATCCTACCTTCACTGAAAATTGGGAGAAATTATATATTTCTTGTCCATGGGCCACTGTATACCAGAGTTACAGTTACGCTCAAGTATGGTATAAAAGTTATCTGGCTACACATGAACCTGTGTTATTTGTATGGTTAACTAATGATAAAAAAATCAGGGGGTTGCTGGCACTGGCAAGAGATAAATCTAATGGCAACGTTGGTTGTGTTGGGATGCACCATGGTGAATATCAAGTTTGGTTAGCATACCCTGAAGACAAGGAGACCTTTATCACTAAAACTTTGATGCTTTTTCATAAAGAATTTCCAGGTCGTAAGCTACAATTCATGTATATTCCTCCATCAACCCCATTGGATTGGACCGCAGAAAAATTTTTTAAAAAATATTGTTACGTTAAAGATTTCAGGCGCCCGGTCATTGATTTGAGAGATACTGCAACGGTTCGTCAATTTCTCAATAAAAAACGTAATCGTGCACGGCTTAATCAAATCAAACGAATGGGTGATCTTCAAGTTAGGTCAATCAGTGACCCAGAATCTTTTAAAAACCGTTTGCCTGAAATTATAACGCTATTTGATTTCCGGCGAATGGCGGCATTTGGTTTCACATCTTTTGGTAGCGATCGATTAAAAGCACCGTATCATGAAGCTTTGGCCTCGGTACCAGATGCCAGTATACTTAGAGCACTGGAAATGACAGTAGATAACCATCTTGTGGCTATTGTTATGACGTTGGTTGGTAAAGGCCAGGCGCATAGATTTAATGGCGGTATTTTTTCCCCATTATTTTCTAAGCAGTCACCCATGGGGCTTGTCACTTATATGTTAGCGGAACAATTATCGCAGGATGGTTATCATATATTAGATATAAGTCCGGGCGGGGGAGATGATAGTTACAAATGGAGTCTTGCCAACGCAGAGGATACCGCACACGTTTTGGTGGTTTATCCCTCATCGCTCCAGTATCATGTATCTGCTACTGCAAGAAAAATAAGACTCATTCCGGGCAAAGTATTGCGAAAGTCCGGTGTCAATACCGGCAAGCTGTTCGCGTGCATTGCTTATATTAAAGCCAGGGTTTTTTGCCCATTTTTTTGGGTTTCGCTACCTTGGATTTTCGTGTGTTGGATTTACGATCAGATCTATTTTTCCGATGAGATCAGAGTTTTTTATATACCTAATTCAAATACATCAAAATTTAAATTTAAAAACAAAGTGTCCTGCAACTCACTTGATGATTTGCTAGCATTTGTCCCGCAGAAGCCTTGGCAGAGTAAACAATCTTTTGTAGCTGCTGCTGCGAATGCACTAGGCAAAGGAAATCATGTTTATACTATTGTTGAAAATGGTAGACTTGTAGCATGGGTCTGGTTGAGCAGCAGAAAAAATCAGTTCGTTGGTTACGGCAAAGCCGCCTATGATTTAAAAGAGAATTCATCATTGTTGTATGATTTAAACGTAATTGTTAATGCGAATAGAGAAAATTTGATTTTATCACTTTTGCAGGCAGCTTTAAATGACATTTCATTCAATAAAGGAGTTAAGCGTGTCTATTTTATTGATAATAAATATTATGTAAATATGGAAATTTTGGAGTCATTGGGGTTGAAAAATAAGGGGACTTTTTTTTATCGAAGGTGCTTTGGGTGGACCTCAAGTCGGTCTGAAATCGACAATTTTTTGTAAAAAGATTATTATATAATGAGCTTTACGGTTCAGAAGCTACAAAATGGTTTAGTTAAGTACGGGGCGGCAGGGCTAGTGCGCCAGTTTTTTAGGCACAAATCCCCTGTATATACTAGCTATGTTTTTCAAAAATCCGGTGCAAGTTTAATTAATAATTTACACAATTTATCTGGATTTACTGTTGAAGTGTATCCTGATTATATCAGTATCCCATCAAATTATCTTTATGATCTCTTGGTAAAGAGTTCGGGACAAATGGATTTTAGCTCTGAAATGGTAAGAAGATTTTCTAAAAAATGTGAGTTGTGGTTGGGGTATGTTGATGGCAATGTCGCCGGAATTTGTTGGTCAAAAAGCCGTGCTCGAAGATATGATTATTTCATTCCATTGGCTGAAGATGAATCCGTAATAACAAGTTGTTTTGTTTTTCCAGAAAATCGTGGTAAAGGGATCTTTCCCTGCATGCTCGAATCAATATGTAGAAATCTTTCGATTGATAAAAATATAAGAAATGTTTATATCGATTGTAAGTCGTGGAATTACCAATCTGTGAGGGGTATAGAAAAAGCTGGCTTTACATTTATTGGTAAATCAATAAGGTTAATCATCAGAGGTAGAATATTCATTCTGCGAAATTGTTGTAAAAAAATTGCTAACATTTAGCCCATGTTTATCACCTGTAAAAATATATATAGTGGTATCAATACCATAGGTACTATAAAAATTTTTTCTGGCACTACATTTTGCATTTCTCGGCATCAATTGATCATTTTCTTGACCCCGCCGGGGGTGGGTGACAGCCTCAGCGTCTCGTAAATCTTGTGCAGCGCAGGCTCAGGAACCGTTGCTTTGCGGACGTGAAGAGTCCGGCCGTCACGCTGTGTGAAGGTGGCGGTCACCCGTTGCTGGTCGGAGAGGATGCCTCGGAGTGAGGTCCAACTCTCGTTGATACCATGCGCCTTGAGTTGACGGCGTATGGTTTGGACCGCCTGATAGGCGAGCACAGTGATGAACAGGTGGCCTTCGGCCCGGTCTTCCTTGCGGTGATAGATCGGCCGCAATCCCAATTCTGACTTGAGGCTGCGGAAGACCGCCTCAAGGTCGGTGAGCATGGTATAGGTCTGCCACAGCTTCGGAGCGTCCCAGTTTAACTCGTAGATGCGCAGACAGTAGACACCGGGAGGGGTGAGCATGCTGCCTTCCACCGGCACACAGAGGTGGCTTCACTTGTCTGAACAAGATATTGACAATTTTAAGTGGAACCTCTGCCTGTGCTCACGCTGCCAGTTCGACCGCTGGCAGCATCTCGGTGTATGCCTCGTCGGGTGTTTTTTTCTTTAATGTGGAATGAGGCCTGAAGCGGTTGTACCAGTCCAGATAACGCATGATTGACCCGCGAGCCTCGTTGACTGAGTCATAGGCGTGGAGGTAGACTTCCTCATACTTGACTGACTTCCACAGTCGTTCCACAATAACATTGTCCCGCCAGGCCCCACTGCCATCCATGCTGAGTTTGCACCCACGGTCTTTGACCGTCTGGACGAACTCTTCGGCCGTGAACTGGCTCCCCTGGTCGGTGTTGATAATCTCCGGGGTGCCATGACGATTGAACGCCTCATGCAGGACATCAACAGCATGGCAGGACTCCAGGGTGATGGCGATCTTGGCGGCCAGGACCTTCCGACTGGCCCAGTCAACTATTACCACCGGAGTAAAAATCCCCCATATCCACCGGTGAAAAAAAGGCCTGGGCTTGGAACAGGCAGAGGTGTGCCCCCTTCTCTTGATCTTTGAACGTGGCGATGCGATACCCGACCAGAGGCAATAAAACGAGCTCGAAGAAAGGCTGTTGCCGTAGCGACGGCCTGTCTCCGGCACCTGGTTGTGCGTGTTTGGTTATTGTTTTATTTTTCTGCGATAACTTGGCCCTCCAAGAATGATGACCTCCGAGTTGAAGACGAGACGATCGGCCACGGCGGCAGCAATGGTGGTGGAGTCGAACACTTTTCCCCATTCGGCAAAAGCAAGGTTGGTGGTCACGATGGTGGACCCCTGCTTGTGTCTTTTGCTGAAGACCTGGAAAAGGAGGTTTGATCCGAGCGCACCGAGCGGCAGATAACCAAGTTCGTCACAGACCAGGAGTTCCGGTGTTTGGTACAACTGGAGTTTTTTGTCGAGAGAAGAATCAGCTTCGGCCGCTGCCAGTTGGTTGACGATGTCGGCGGCAGTGGCAAAGAGGACCTTGCGGTTGTGGTGGCAGGCGGCGGTGGCGATGGTCTTGGCGAGCATGCTTTTGCCGGTGCCGGGATTGCCGACCAGGATAATATCCATTTTCTGGCTGAGGAAGCCGAGGTTGACCAGTGAGAGGATGGCATTCTTCTGCTCCTGGCGGGAATGGTGGTGGGCGAAGTCGAACTGGTCGATGGTTGGCCTATCGGGCAGCCGGCTCTGGAGGAGGCGGCGGTTGACCCCGTTTTTCCATCTTGACTCGATTTCGAGGTCGCAGAGGAGCCTGAATGAGTGCAGCGCGTCATGGTTGTTGCTGCGGGCCTCGGTCATGACGGCTTCAAGCTGGGCTGCCATGGCGGTGAGCTTGAGCTGTTTCAAGCGGTCGCGGATCTGATCAAGATCGGTCATGGTTCCCTCTCTGCTTTCTGGTAAGGATGAAGGTGTCGTAATCGGCAAGGAGCGGCTCCTCCAGGCGGATCCTGTTGAGGCGCTCGTTGTCGAGTTGAACCGGGGGGTGCAAAGTTGCCGGTCTGGCGTTCTGGCGAAGGATATTTTCCAGGTAATCGACACCGATGGCCTGATGAGCAAGGGCCTGCTTGATGGCGTTGAGCAGGGACTGGGTGCCGTAGCGATCCTTGAGCACGAGAGTTCGCCGGACCGCCTTGAGCAGGGGAATATTCGCCCTGGAGATGGCCTCCAGGTAGGTTCTGGCCTCTTCACCGAGACTGGCAAAGGCGGCGACCTCCGCGGTGGCCCATTGCCGGCGTTGACTCTTGAGGGCCTCCTGACGGTGATGGGGTGATTCGATACGCTGCTTACGCTGCCATGATCGTTGATGACAGGCGATAGCTCGTTGTTTGTAATGCACGGTGACGGTGCGATAGTCGGCGGCGATACTGACCTGCCTGCCGACCGCCCATGGCGGAGTCGTGTAGCTGTTGCCATCGAAACGGACGGAGAAGTCGACATGCACCTTGGCGGTGGCCCGGTCGCGTAGATCGAGATCAAGGCCGGTGGCAATGGGCGTCATGGCGTCGGCGCGGTAGCGTGACTGCGGCCTTTCGCCGGTGGTGGCATGGATCCGGACATTGGCCACGGTGTCCCGCCAGATATCGGCCTGGCGCTGCAGGTCGCCGAGATCGGTAAAGGTTCTGAGCGGCCAGAAGTTGTTGCGAATGTAATGGATGACTCCCTTTTCGACCTTTCCTTTTTCCTGTGGCGCTCTGATATTGCACGCCCGGGGAACTGTTTTCAATGGGCGGAGGAAGTCGAGGAAGGCGCTGTTGTAGCGGATGATCGAGCCGTCCCGTTCGATGACCGCGGTGAGCATGTTGTCGTGAACCAGCTCCCTCGGAGTACCACCGAAAAAAAGGAAGGCGTTCCACAAACCCCTGTGCAGGGCCTGTTGGCTCTGGCTGTGGCCGAACTCGAGATAGAGCATCCGGCTGTGGCCTTCGGTAACGGCCAGACAGGAGAGTTTCCGGGCGGTATTGCCGTAGGTGATGGTGCCGAAGTGACCCCAATCGATCTGGCACTGCTCACCGGGCGCGGTCTCGAAACGGATACAGGCCCGTTGTTTTTTCGGCCGTACCGTGGCCAGGTAATCGCGGAGGATGGTGATCTGACCGGTAAAACCCTTGCCCTGGAGCCGTTGCAGGATGACGGCGGCGGAGGCGCGGGGGTCACGGCGGAGCAGTTCGCCGATCTCTTCTCGAAAGGGGTCGAGCAGACTCTTGCGCACCACCTTCTTGCGCTCCTGCTCCGGGTTGGCAAGGTATTTGGCGACGCTTTTCCGGTCCAGTCGCAGCAGTGCGGCGATTTTGGCTTTGGAATAGCCCTGGTTGGCGTAGTTGTGGATGGCGAAAATGACGCGTTTATCGAGCATGGTCGCCTCGCAGTGAGTTGGTGATCATCTGCCTGATGGTGGCGGGGTCGTGCCGTTCCATATCGTTTTTGCCGAGCAAAGGTTGCGCCTCTTTGCGTCGGGGCTGTTGAGGCAGAGAAAGAACCTGAAAGAGCCGGCCGTCGAAAGCGATCAGATCATCATCAATCAGTTCGTTGCGGGCCTGGATGTACTCATCGAGCACCAGGCCGAGGATCGAGCAGATCCGGTCATAGCCGTAAAAGGAGAGACCCCGCCGGTCGGCAACCAGCACCAGAAAAAAGTAGAGCAACAGGGCGTGGTGACTGTGGCCGGCCCAGAAGCCCTGATGGAGAAAACGGTGTTCGATGAAGGCAAAGGTTCCTTCGATGTGACGGACCCTCTCCGAATTGATGGGTTGGCGATCGATCATGGCAGCACCTCCTGTTGTTTTTTGCCCATGATAGCCGCCAGCCGTTGAAATGGCGAACGAGTCCTTTTTGCGGCAGTACCTATGTTGCTGAAACAGGGACTATTTTCACCATGAACGCGTCCATTTTGCGGACTGAGGGATAGATTGGCGTAAGCAGATATTCGCCTGAAAAGACAGGAGAAATACCCTCTAACGCGTCCATTTTGACAAAGACCGCAGACCGTGGATCCGGTTGTGCTGGTGGAGAATGGGGTAAAGCGTTTTCCTTGCTTTGTCGGCGTTGGCGCCAATAGTCGGGGTTTTGCTCGCGCCAGGCCCGATAGGCGTCCTGCTGGTTGGCTCGGTAATCCGGATCGGAGGTCATTTTTGCCTGCTGCCATCGGCGTTTTCGTTCTCGTTGGCAAACAACACCACCGCAGAATCGCTGTTCTTTGATGCGTGGGTTGGCCAGCATTTTGCGATGGCAGCACGAACAGATAAATGTCTTCGCCATGATCCACCTCCTCCCTGGATGAGGCATCATACAGCGAAGTATCGATCACGTGCCGAGAAGTGAAGCAGAGAAAGGAAAAACCACGAAGAACAGCGGAAGAAAAAACAGATTTACCCTTTCAGGGTCAAGAAGAGGAAGAAAAGAAAGAAGAGGAATTTCTCACCGGTGGCGACTGGTCACATCTTCACCGGTGAAAAAGAAGGATAATTTGGACGGTGGTAATAGCCAACCACGGCTGTGAGATAGACAAAGCCCTTGGCCATGCGGATATAGGTGGTATCCAGCGCCCAAACCTGGTTGGCCTGGTTGATCGCCATGCCCCGCAAAAGATACGGATACACCTTATGGCCGGGGTGTTTCTTGCTGGTGCCCGGTTTCCGGTACAGCGCCTGTATGCCCATGCGTTTCATCAGAGTGCCGACACGCCGGCGACCGGATTGGATGCCAGATAAACCAAGCTGATCACACAGCATGCGCGCGCCCATGAAAGGGTATTCCAAGTGCAATTCGTCAAGGCGGTGCATCAGTTCCACGTCGGCTTGCGAAACAGGCTTGGGAAGGTAATAAAGGCTGCTACGGCTGATACCAAGCAAGGGAGCCTGTTTGGTCAACGGGAGAGGATGGTTGCGGTCTATCATCGCTTTGCGCTCAGCAATCCCACCTTGGTGAGCGCACCTTCTAAAAAATCGTTTTCCAGGGTCAATTGACCAATCTTGGCATGCAGCGCTTTCAGGTCAACTTCCGGTTTTGCAGGGGAGGCATCGAAAATATCCGAGGCGCTTTCACTTAATTGCCGTTTCCAGGTGGTTATCTGGTTGGGATGAACCTCAAACTGCTGTGCCAGTTCAGCCAACGTTTTTTCACCGGCTATCGCCGCCAGTGCTACTTTTGCTTTGAACGTCGCTGAATGTTTCCGTCTTGTTCGTTTGGTCATTTTCTGCTCCTTGTTATACCCATCATTGGGGGTAGTGGTAGCAGATTTTCCACTTAACTGCTTGTCCAAATTTCCGGGGCCACTTCTACATTTTATGGCACTACAAATGAAATTTCGAGCAATTTTCCTTGAAATTATTGAGTTTTTTTCTGAAATATAGGCGAAAAAAGCCTGAATTAGGCTTCCCTGTGCTAAACTTGGGTTAGGAGAGTTATGCATAACTAATTGGTATGCAGTCTTTTATTCAACAGCATTTATCAAATATTCACTCCTCGCTATTTCATGCATTGGTGTTACGTTATCTATAAATACTTCATAGGAGTTTGATATCCCTATGTTTAAAATAAATAGCATAGGTTGGAATCTTTATTCCTGCAAAACTTTAGTTTTAAAGGGTATAAAAAGAATTGGCGGTTTCCGTTTGGTATCGTCTAGTACATGGCGAAAAAATCGTTTGCTCATTCTTTGTTATCATGGTTTTTCTAGTTATAACGAGCATATTTGGAAGCCAGAACTTTTCGTCACAAGTGAGCATTTTGAAAAGAGATTGAAAATGCTTCACAGCAATAACTATAATATTCTGCAATTAAGTGATGCAATAAAAAAATTAAAGCAAAACAATTTACCACCTAAGTCAGTTGCAATTACAATAGACGATGGATTTCATAATTTTTTCTCTATTGGTTACCCTTTGCTTAAAAAATACAATATTAAAGCAACTGTTTATGTTTCAACATGGCATGTATTGTATAATAAGTTACCAGTTTTCAGTTTAATGTTTGATTATCTTTGTTGGTGTGGAATAAAAAATAAAAACAGTAAATACGAAATGGACAAATTTTTAGAATATGTTCAGAATAAAAAGGTTATATTAAATAAAGCTAGTGACGATAAACTTGGAAAATATATAAAAAATGAAATTTTGTCTGAGTTAGCTGAATATGCTGAAGTAAATTGGCAAGCAGTATCAAACAAAAAGATTTTGAGATTTATGTCACCAGAAGAGATTAAGGAACTGGACCCTAAGTTCGTTGATGTTCAACTGCATACCCATAGGCATCGCGTTCCTAGAGACAAGACTCTTTTTTTACGTGAAATCGATGACAACAGAAGCGCCCTTGCGTTGTGTGGCCTAAGTCCTAAAAAAATCATACATTTTTGTTATCCTAGTGGAGTGCATTACCCAGAGTTTTTGCCATGGTTGCGCAACGTTGGTGTACAATCTGCAACCACATGTGTACCTGGTTTGGCGAATTCAAAATCAGATCTTTTGCTGTTACCCAGATTTATTGATACATTAAGAACACCAGACATCGAATTCGAGGCTTGGTGTGTTGGCATTCGTGAAATATTGCGTCGTCATGTTCGGCAATACACATAGAAACATAGAAATACCTTCGGAGTTGTCGTTTCTTGCTGTGACCAAATTTTTTGGTTTCTCAGTAAAAACTTGACAGTGTTGGCGCTTCTTCCTCAGTTTGAAAGTTAGACCGTCGGTTAAATCCGGCGTACGACGTGGCAGGTTCTTTTTGGTACCTGGCGGATCGGTCGATGGCGGTCGGGAGGAATTGGTCGAGTTGCTGGTCAGCGCGGCTATTTTTCCTTCGAGGCTTCCAACCCGTTGCTCGTACTCTTCGAGTTCACGGATACGGGTGTCCATGGCTAAAAGCGTTGCGATCACCACCTCCCTGCCCTCAGCATTGATCCGCTCGGCTTCCTGCCTATCCATGAGAGAGCCTTTTACGGAAGTCGCGAGATAAGGGTTAGCCCTACATGGCCTTGATCGAGGTGAGTTGTTGCTGGGTTTATTATATTTTCCCCGCCCATGGGTCAGGCCGAGCTTGATCCAGTTGGCGGCCCGGTAAGAGGTGCCGGTGAATCGTTCGGTGTCGATGAAGGTTTCAATCCAGACGATAGGATGGTTGTAGAGCTGTTGCCAATCGCTGACCCAGGGCAGGATGATAAATCTGGTACAAGGAGAAGGCTTCGGCAGACCATGTCCTTGAGTTGGCCATTGGCTTGCCGCCAGTCCCAGGCATGACAAATCCGCCGGGAGATAGCCGTGCGGCCTTCGGCTGAATACTCGGCGATGAACTTCTTGATGAAGGCGATATAGTCTTGGGTAATGGTGCGATTCCGATAAGTGAGGATTGCGGTCATGCACACGAATACACGAATACATAACCGAACTTTTCCGCAAATGTACGTTTTTTCAGTGGGAAGGTAGATGATGAACGGTTACGGAATGGATACTGATTTCAGTAAAAAGCAAGATTTTCACCAAAAATCATATTCTTTATCGTTTATATTTTTATGTTTTTTTACAGTTTCATATTTCTTTTCACCTTTATTTTACTTAGGCGCCTCATATGCAAGATTACCTATGATTTTAATCTCTCTAACTTTGTTATTTCATCTTGTATCTTGTATAATAAAAAGAAAAAAATTTTTTTATTTAAATATATCTATAATAATATTAACTTTATTCGTAATTTTTGGAGCGTATTCGACATATTTCGAGTCGGTAGATTTTTATCGTAGTAAGGATCATTTTGTTACATTATTAAAAATATTTATTCTATATGTTGTAATATCTAGTATTATAGCTACGAAAAGAGAATTAAAATTTTATTTACTATTATTAAATGTATGCATTTTTACTGTAGCTTATAGGCTTCTATATTTTGGTTACTGGACAGGTGGAAGAGTTTTTATGGAAGGGACTGCTTTTAGTGGTGATCCCAATATATTGACCATGGCATTTGTTTTTATCATACCGATAAACATAGCTCTTTTGTTATTATTTCGTAATCTATCTTTAAGGTTATTGCTATTATTTTTTCTATTTATTATTTTTCTTGCAATTATTGAAGGTCGGTCACGTGGTGGATTTATTGCCTTGTTGATTTTGGCATTTTTTGGTATTTTTCAAATCAAAGGACTTAATAAAAAGATTATTTTTACTATCGTAACCTTTCTATTAGTTGGAGTGTTCTCAGCGCGTTATGTTCCACCAGTTTACATTGACCGGATGAAACAAATTGTACATACAGAAGATGATCACACTGGATCTGCACAGGCTCGAGCTTCCGCTATGAGCGTAACCCTCGAATATGTTAAGCTAAATCCTGTTTCAAAATATGGTCTTGGCAATCATAGTTATCACTTAGCTGAAGTTTACGGAACAAACATAGAAAACCAGGATATTTTTCGGGGTAGCTATTTAGTGCACAATGTCTTTTTGCAAATTGGTGCAGATATGGGTGCTTTACCTTTGGTTATATATATTTTTTTTCTTTATTCAGTTTTCAGAAATCTTTCTGTTGCAATAAAACAATCAAGTTTGGTACTCAAAAATGAAAAGGGAGGCTATGATCAATACATAATAGCTAAAACCTTGCGGATGAGCTTGCTTGCATTGCTCACAGCAATGTTTTTCCTAGCTTCTGCTTTCCAACCGTTTCTATATATCCTTTGCGGTTGTATCGGGGCAAATGAACGTTTATCAGCAGTGGCGAAAGATCAGACCTCATGACTTCGACAAACTAACTGGTCCCAAGAGGCGCTCGTTAATGTCTTGAAACCATAGCGAAAAATCCATAATTTTCCGGCAAAGGCATTACGCGACGGTCACAAATTTTACTATGATAATAGTACCTTACCCTGAAAGTCTGTCATGGAAAACAAGAAAATCAGGCAGCCATTTTCATGAATTTTCGATAGATGCGGCCAGGTGCGCATTCAATGCATTGGTTAACTTCACTCGTTTGACCGGTCACTTGATACCGGTTTTATAGGGGAAGCTGTTCAACCTGTCTGTGGATCTGATCTTCTACGACACCACCACCGCGTCCTTTGCCGTGGATGATGAGATGATGAGGATGAAGAAGCCGATGGTCTCCGTCAGTACGGGCACGGCAAGGAAGGAGTGTGGGCACCCCAGGTGGTGGTCGCCCTGGCGGTGACCCGGGAAGGTATCCCGGTGAGAAGTTGGGTCTTTCCCGGCAACACCGCTGATGTCAGCACCGTGGCACGGATCAAGCAGGATCTTCGCGGCTGGAACCTGGGCCGGGCTCTGTTTGTCGCGGATTCGGGGATGAACTCCGAGAGCAATCGCCAGGAACTGGCCAAGGCCTGCGGCACCTACCTCCTGGCCACCCGGATGGCCAGTGTCAAGGAGATCAAGGACATCGTCCTGTCGCAACCCGGCCGGTATCGGGAATTGAGCGACAACCTCCATGCAAAAGAGGTGCATCTGGAGAACGGCAAGCGCTACATTGTCTGTTTCAACCCCGCGGAAGCCCGTCGACAAGCCCTCCACCGGGAGGAGGTCATCGCTTTCCTGGAAGAGGAACTGAAAAAGCACAAGGACAAAAGCGCCACCCAGAAGTGGGCCATTGCCCTGCTGGCGTCCAGACGATATAAACGGTACCTGACCATTGTTGACGGCAGGATCCGGCTGGGCCGCAAGGCCATCAAAGACGCCGGCCGTTATGACGGCAAATGGGTACTGGAAACCAATGATGCCACCATCAGCCTGGAAGACGCAGCCCATGGGTATCGTGGTCTGATGGTGATCGAACGCTGTTTCCGCTCGCTCAAGCGTACCCAGATTAAAATGATGCCGATGTATCATTGGTTGCCCAATCGGATTGAATCCCACGTCAAGATCTGCGTCCTGGCCCTGTTGATTGAACGGTTGGCGGAAATCAAATGCAACATGCCCTGGTCCCGGATCCGAACCATATTGCAGAAAATCCAGGCCACGGAGTTCGCTACGCCCAGCCACCATTTTTACCAATTAAGTGAGCTGCCCAAGGGGGCGAAGTCGGTACTGAAGCAGCTGGCAATTCCCTGTCCCCACAAAGTTTTTGGACTCCAGCATGCCAAAAAACATACTCCAATAACGTAGACACACGCGAAAATCGCCGCCCCTCGTCAAGCCGCGCTGAGACTGGCTTTGCGCCGGGGTGCCGATTTCAGGCCGAAAACCCAGGTCTGAGCAGGCGTAGGTAGCGACTTATTTTGGCCGATACCTGCTTGTCGGTTTGCCGTGGCTTGGCGAAAGTAGCGGACAAACGGTGCCGGAGCATCTTGTTGGTAACTCCGGAAAGGTGTCAATGGGAGCATAGAATCACAGAATCGACTCCCAGGTTGACCAGTGCCAGCCCGCATGGGAGGTGTAGAATTCGTCTTCGAATCTTTCGATGATGAACTTTTTCATATTCGCACCCGCTGAGGGAGTTTTCAGACAAGTGCATATTGCATAATTTATATATAAAAATCAATACTTTGATTGTAAAGTTGCCTTGTTGCTATTGCATTTTTTCACGGAACCAGGTTGTTGTTTTCATCAGCGCTCTGCTCTGCATATTGCGGGTAGTTGATAATAACAAAACGGGAGAAGCTGATTTCGAATGAAGAGTAAAAATAAGTTTTATATATTTTTCTTTTTGAATTTTTTGTTTATTTTTGTTTTGTTTATTTCCAATAATTACTTGAAAAATTTAATTTTTGCTAGAAGCCCAGTTGTTAATACTAAACTTGTTGAAGATATTAATTATAAAATGAACCATAATTATGTAAATTTTTTTGACGAATCAGTTTATTTTGGCATTGGTTCATCACAAAAAAATAATTTGTTGGAATTTAAAAAAAAAATAGATATTAATTATTCAGAAGACATCAACGAAATAGAAAAAATAGCTTTAATCAGGCGATGGGTTAGGGATCAGCAAGGAGAATTTTCTCACAAAATGTGGCAAAATACTCGTAAAATTGATAATCCACTTGAAGCATTATTGGAAATGCAAGCAAATAAACCAGGGTTGTGTCGTCGTTTTGCCATCGTATCTATGGGAGCATATCTGGCCAAGGGTTTTCCAGTAAGACTTGTTTTTTCTGCACCAGATTTTAGAAGTAAATCATATAATCATTCAATTGTAGAAGTATGGAGCCAACAATATAATAAATGGATCGTCGTTGACGCAACAATGGATACTTTTTACCTGCTAGACAAAATACCTGCTGGTTTGCTAGAAATTTCAGAAGCAGTTCGTAATGAAAGATTCGACAAAATTTCTTTTGAACGTAATGGATCAATTCATAAGCCAATTCCATTAATTTATTTTGAAAACAGTAAACAATTGACTCCATTTATACAGTCATTTCATCACACGTTTTATTCTACTAATAATGCATTGTTTGATGGGTATGGCGTGAAGTTACTTGGGTCAAAACGTTTACATTTTTTACATTATTACAATGAAAATATAGCAAAATACCCTACTGGTAAGCGGAAATTGGCGTTAGCAAGTTTAATCTTATCTTTATCCGGTATTATTATATTAAATATATATTGCATTTACATTTCAATTTACAGTAAAATGCGTATGAAAATGAAATATGAAGGCAACTGATCGCCAGCTACTCTCAGGGCAATCGCTCAAAATTGCTATGGTCACAAAATTCAGTTGGATCTGTCACCTTCACGCCGCAAATCCAGTTCGGCAACAGGTGCTGTGTCATCCGCCAACACAGTTGAGCTGGCTGAAAGGTAAGACATGCAAGCCATAAGCGCTGATGGCACCGGATAGTTGGATAGCATAGAAGCATTGTGACAAAGTATTGCACAGGGTGTCCAGACACTCGTTTCATGCAATACTTGATCAAAAAAACGCTTTTGAAGCAACTTCTTCCGCGTAGCATCAGCCCAAGACCGTTTCATTTTTTTTATTTAATTTCAGAATATTAAACAGATTCATCATTTCGACGCGATAGCATACGTACAGCGAAACTGTAGTCGACAGTGATAAAGTATAGCATGCGGTTGACAGGTAACCACTTGATATTACTCAGTCCAACTGAATTTTGTGATCATAGCAAAATTGCCAACAATTCACTATGGTCACAAAATTCAGTTGGATTTTAACCTCTTACGCCGCAAGTGACCGGATCACTTGGTCGGGTAAGGTGGGCAGTTTCATGATGGCACGAAAGCCAGGAAGGATGCGATCGGTATTATTATTCGAGCCATCAAACTCGGTTAATCTGGTTGCTTTCTGGTCAGCGAACAGTTCTTCAAGATTGGCTTTTCCGTCGAGCAAGATATCCATGTAAGCGGGGTTATCGAGGTTTTTGACCAAGGTTGGTGTGGCTGCCAACATGGCTTGCAATGTCCTCTGCATGGTATTGTTCCCTGTCCTGCGTCGATAACCGCGTTTTATGCCACGGAAGAATTGTTCCAGAATGTTGTTTGTGCGCTGGGGATAGACGGTGACAGTTCCGTTGGGTGTTGCCACGGTGATGGGTTCAGCAAAGAGCTTGTCGGCATACTTGTCGATCTGCGCGGCCATCTTCTGGCTGAGTGGATCATCGGCCAGTTGAGGATTTTCCGTCAAATTGAGGCGGAATTTCTTGACCCCTTGACGGATGGTCGTCATATCGCCGATGCCACCTTCATCGTTGAGGCCCTTATCGCCACCCGCCGGGGCAAGGCGCATGAGGCGCATGGCCGCGCGCAATCGATCAAAGACCTGGTAACGGAGCCGTAACTCGTCCATAGCCTGACGGATTTCCTGGTCTTCGGCCACGAAGCATGCTTGCGTCAGCAGTTTAAAAATTTACTCAAATCCACTTGATTCGTCGAAGAGCCGAGATCTTTTGATATGTGGGAGCCGCGTGCGGCGGAGCATAGTCGTTGGTCCTTGTTGCTTTCATCAGCGCTCTACTCTACACGATTGAGTAAATCTTGTTCTGGAGTGTGCTACTTCATACTATTTTTAAACTCCTGCTGTACATATAGCATTGGTAGCGTGATAGCCTTTGGAATTTTCCAGCTTCCTGTGCCGGGGTTGTTGCGGATGCCTTTTGTCCCGTGTGAGTGATGTGTTGGGTTTAGCCTGGTTGCTGTCCAGTCTGCAATGTTACCATAAAAATGAAAATCTTTAAAAATAGATCGAGCTAAATTCATCCATTGTTCTCGGTCATGCGCGTTGTCGATCTGATATCTGTAGGCGAAAAGGCTAGCGTAAGCAACAGAGTTATCTGCATCTATCGGGCGAGAAAAGTTAAAAGTATTCTCTTCTATCAGCCATGAGGTCCTCAAAGCATGGGGAAAATATTCAGTATGATCGTTACGGTATTCACCGTAATCTAAAGCTTTCCACAAATAGTTTTTAGCCCAATCGCTCCATCGTATTAAGAAGTTTTCTAATGTTGCAGCTGGACCACTGTTTCCTGCTGCCACTAGGGATATATGAAGTTTTATAAGAGGCTCTATCATCATGTTGTCGTAAATTATACTGATTGTCCCTTCTGCCCCCGATTGTATCCAACCAGATTGTCCGTCATTGATCCCAGAGCCTCCTTCGCGTGTTAAGAGTTTGTCCTCAAACATTTGAAAAGCAGTATTAAGAAATTTGATGTCTCCAGTTAAAGTGTACCCGTTTACCAATCCTTCAATACCTCTGTATACATTTCTTGTTGCTGAGGTATCCATTGTCGGACTATCTTTAACTCGCATTGTATGTTCAAAAGATTGTTCTAAAACATCAAGGTAGTATATCTCTCCTGTTAATAAATATTGTAATGTAAGGCCATTTGTCCAAAAATGTGAATGTTGTCTAGGCGCTGAATTGTAAGGGCCAAAATCATCATTGTAAGAAAATAAAGCATCTAATTCATATCTTTGTCCTCCGTGATATTCATAACGCAAGGTGCCGTCATTTGGTTTAGCTTCGGGGTCATGAATGACTAAAATATCTGCTTGATGGCGTAAAAACTCTTCTGCAATTTCAAGCATATTGTAATCTGAAAATCTCAGGAATCCGAGAAGTGACAAAAATGACCAATCATAGTGCTGATTGTGGTATCCACCACCTGAGCCTCTCGGCATCCCGCCAAACTCTAGCCAACCGTACCATGTTGCATAAGTTAACGGGTTGCTCGTTAACCTGACAATGCGTTTTTCTCTTGCATCGAAAACTGAATTTGGGTGAGCCATACTTTGAATAAATTGATTATCAAATAGTGCCCTATGGTAATTATTGTGCTCGTTTAAAGCATCTTGCAAAGTTTCTCCAGCTTGGAAAGTATAACCAGATATGATGTTCTTTGGAGCCATAAATTGAAAAAACTCAGTCTGCGAATAATAAGTGTCACTACATCTTGCTATTAATCGATTTTTAATGTGCGCTATCTCTTGTGTGAAATCTTTATCCCCATCTGCAAAAGAAAATAATAGGTCATGAGTTTTCCAGCTTCCTCCAAGGATACGATGATGTTCTCCATCATTAGGTGGCCAATTAAAATCTCTTGCATCTGGCCAGAGATTAACAAGCATTTCATCATTTTTTATCGTTATTCCTGCAGGATGGTTTTGCCAAAACCAACGGTTGGCTACCATTAAAACTTTATTGCTATCTCCAAAGCTGACATAAGAGTCATATTTTTCTCCTTTTGATACAATATGACCGTCTTTTGTTATACTGTAATCCCATTTGTAATTTTGGCTTTTCCCATCTGAAATTTCACGTTGTAAAATCGAGTATTGGCCTTCTGAGAAAAAATCTGAGTACCCATCAAAATTTACAAATTTTTGGCTAGATAAGTCATTTAATGTTATTTTCAAAAAAGCCTGTTTTATATTTATATTGTGAATAGGCCTAGATTCATGAAAAGTCCATCCTTTGTTTTCGTTTCGTAATGTTGTTTGCAATTTAATATAATTTTTGTCTTTATAAGCAAAATAACGGATAGTATATTTAATAGGAACAGTTGGTATTGTTCCAACTCTAGTGACAGGAGGGATAAGTTTATCGCCGAATTCATTCGCAAATTCACCTTCAACCTTAACTACGCAACGCAGTGGACCATTTTCTTCAATCTCCACGTTGAAAGGTTTTGCCTTGGATGATTTATATATTGATCCGTCAAATTCAATGTGAAAGCCATTGTCATTCGATGATTCAATAAAATTAACACCGTTAATCATTACTTGATCGAACAAATTACCTTTTAAGCTGGAGATACGGAAAAAAGCATTACCTGTATCAATATCTACCCCTTCGGGCGAAACTCTTGCAAGGTGATTGTATGATTTGCTGGCATGGGCTGTGTTGTAATGATCAATGCTTTCATTATTTGTAAATTCGGTGATTTTTATTAGTTGCGGTGCTATCAGGCTTGTCGCATCTCTACGCAGTACCAACTGACGACTTTCTAGCGCTTCAATGTCTGTCTGGAAGTCTACCAGTACAACTCTTATGGGTCTAGTGGTATCATCGGGTGCCCCTTCGTACCGGGAGAGTACTCTAAACTGTGCCTGTATGCCAGGGATGGATAGGCTGTTCGTGCTAAACAAATTATCCTCCCGTGAAAACGGGACACCATAAGTGACCGGTGCCGCTTGACGGTCTACCCCGTAACGTTCTGTAACTGTTAGTATAACATCTGATGCAATACTAGGTGCAGACCAATAAAATATCACTAGCAGTAGCGCGAGGTGATATGGAACGATTGTTTTTATTTTCATCAAATTCTCCTTAAATCGGAAGACTGTCTCGCCAGCCCCATCCTACAGGGCAAGACTGCAAGACCGTGTCTTGCTTTTAAAACTTAGCAAGAGGTTGCCAGTCGCACGGTTTCTGCGCCTACGAATTGACGGTGTGCCGTGTTTAATATTTTTGTTCATAAAATCGGGCGAGTACGCCTCTGTTAAATATGTAGCGATTTTTAGTGTCAGTGCCCCAAGCAGCCTGTAATAAATCGCCAGCTTCAGTATTATTGCTTCCTAGAGTGATATAATTAACTTGATCGATATAATTATTTTCTTCTGCTATAACTATAGCGTCACCTGATGAAATTGTAATTTTTTCTGAAAATTTAATAATTTCAGTCCATTTTCTATTAGAAAAACTAGAACCATTAATTTTTTCAGATTTTCCTTTAAGTTGAAGTAAATTGTTATTTTTGTCTGTAGAGTATATTTTAACGGTAAAGTTTTTTGATGAGATATCTCCAGTTATTGCGTTGATAAAAAATTGAGCACCGCACAATTTTCTATCTTGGCCTACCCATGATCCCCCTCCGTATCCAGAGGTTTCATCAGCTGCAGTTTTGTAATTGTTAGTGTTACTACTAGGTCCATCATAAAATAACTGAGAGCATGTGTTAACAGGCGTTATTGTTTCCTGTGTGATTGCAACGGCGCCAGCATTATCAATAACAGTCAATGTGACTTGTGCGTTGGATGTTGAGGTGAATTCGTGTGAAATTGTCTGGCCGGAACCTTTTGCCCCATCCCCAAAATCCCATCTGTATTCAGTTATTGTGCCATCGGGGTCGTATGAACTACCAGCGTTGAAGGTGGCGGTATTGCTACTGATGGTATGGGTGAAGGCCGCCACTGGTGGAGTGTTGGTTTCCTGCGCATCGGTAATCGTCACCCCTTTGAGGCTCCCGGAAAAATCAGAGGCCATGGCCGAGGTCAGAAAGGCAAGGGAGAGAAATCCGGTCAGGGCTGCGGTATGGAATGCCTGGCATGCGGGCTTGGTCAATGTTTTCATGGTCAGTCTCCTGGGGGGCGTATGGGCCTCGGGTACGGGTTGCTGAGGTGCAATTGGTTTTTGGGGGTAGCAGTATTCAGGGGTATGTCCAGGTTGCATAAGCTTCATGGCGTATAAGGAATGGTGTTAGAAGGTGCGCTGGTTCCGCCTGTCTTCAGCATCGCCTGGATGGTGAAGGTGGTCGGGGCTTTTGGTTGTGTGATTTTGCAAGTTATATGCCGGGAGCTGGGGTTCTCGGTTTGGCAGATGGCTGCGCCGTTGGCGAGCACCTCAAATCCGCTGATGGTGCTTTCCCGGGCGGGGTCGAAGTCCCAGGTGAAGGTGGCCTGTCTCGCGGTGGAGAGTTGCGGGAACTGGCTCGGGTCGAGGCTGAGCAGGTTGGAGGGGATGGTCTCCACGCCGGTGCTGCTCACCGCGGTCATGGTGAAGTGCATGGGGCCGTCCAGCATGGTGGCCAGGCACTGAATGCTTCGGTCGGTGGGGTCGGTGGTGGCGCAGAGCGGTTGGTTGTTGAGGTAGAAGCGGAACCCGGCCACATCCTTGCTGGTGGTGTCATAGTCCCAGGTAAAGGTGAACAGGTGTTCGCCGGTAGCTGGGAGTTCGCTTTCGCCATCGATGGAGCCCAGGGCCAGGTAGCCGATGGTTTCCGCCAGGTGGCTGGTGTCGCTGTTTTTGGATTGCTCTTCCTGAACCCTGACCTGGAAGCCGGTGGCGGTTGGGTTCTGGACGCGCAGGGCCGAGGGGTCGGTATCGTTTGCGGTCTGCATGTCCGCCAGGAGCAGGGGCGGATGCTGGAACGGAGTGGTATAGGTGGCGGTGTGCCAGGCATCGGTGACCGTCTTGGCGGTGGCGGCATGGTACTGCAGCGTGCCCATGGTTCCCGTGCCCGGTTCCCAGGCGATGAAGTGGACCGTCTCGTTGACGTGCTTGTTGGCGCTGGCTTCCTGCTCCTGGAACATGTAGGCAAAGCCGGTGGGTTGGACGTTTTTGACCCGGCCGCTGATCGTGTTGTCCTGGTTCAGCGAGGCAATGGTGGTCATGATCACCGGGGTGTGGGCAAAGGCACTCTGGAAGCTGACCGTGCGGAAGGTTGTGGTGCCGGCAAAGCTGCCTGCTTCCACGGTGGCGCCGTTGGGCAGGGTGTGGCGGCCTTTTTCCATTACCAGGTAGCTGACCGTCTCCGGCGGGTGGACGTTGTCGAGGTAGTCCCATTCTTCCAAGCGGATGTCAAAGCCGGTGGCGTCGACGTTGCGCAGGCGGACCACGCAGGGTTCGGCGTTGTTGAAGCTGGGAGGGCCGGCGACCACAATGGGGGTGGTGAAGGTGGTGTCAAAGGGGACCCGCACCCATTCGGTGGTGATGGAGATTTCGCCCAGTTCCATGTTCAGCGGGGCTTGTTCCTCTTCGGCCTGGACGGTGATGGCCAGAGCGGTGCCGGCTTTAGCACCCTGGTCATCGGTTACTTGCAGGGTGGCGGTGAAGGAGGCCTCGGAGGTGTAGGTGTGGGTGACGTTGGCGCCGGTGGCGGTGGTGCCGTCGCCGAAATTCCACAGGTAGGACTCGATACTGCCGTCACTGTCATAGGAGCCGGACCCGGTGAAGGAGACCGTCAGCGGGGCGGAGCCGCTTGTGGGCGTAGCCTTGGCCACGGCCGTGGGCTTGATGTTGTCTGCTTCAGCGGCGGTGACCACAATGGGGGTGCTGGTACTGTTGGTCTGGCCGTTGGAGTCGATTACTGTCAGGGTGGTGCTGTAGGTGCCGGCAACCGTGAAGGTGTGGCCGGTGGTGGCGCCGGTGGCGGAGGCGCCGTCGCCGAAGCTCCAGCTATGGGAGACAATGGTGGCGCCGTTGGCCGCGGAGGAGCCGGAGCCGTCAAAGCTGACATTGAGCGGTGCCGGGCCGGCGGCGGTGGAGGAGGAGATCACCGCCGTGGGCGGGATGGCCGGCTCGGGATTTGTTGCTTCGGTGACGGTGATGGTGGTGGTGGCGCTGCTGGTCAGGCCGTTGGTGGCGGTAACGGTCAAGGTAGCGGTGTAGGCGCCGGCAGCGGTGTAGAGGTGCTGGGCCGTGCTGCCCGTGCCGGTGGCGCCGTCGCCAAAACTCCACGTGGACGAAGCGATGCTGCCGGTGGAGGATGCGGCATTGAAATCAACGTGCAGCGGGGCCGTGCCCGTGGTGGGGGTGGCGGTGATAACTGCCTGCAGGGTGCCGGTTTCCGGGGCGGGTGCGGAGTCGTCACCGCTGCTGGTGCCGGTGGTGCGGGCAAGGATATTGGAGAGCAGGGTCTCGGAACCATCGGTATGGACGGCGGCCATGGCATAGGCCACCGGGCCGGTGGGGCTGTCGACGATGCAGCCGAGTTCCCGGGCGCCTGGGTCCGCGGTGGCGCAGAGCAGGGTGCGGGTGTTGGTGCTGGCAAAGGGTGGTGTGGCTGTATCCTGGTAGAGACGGAAGCCGGCGAGGTTGCTGGTTGCTTCATAGTCCCAGGTGAAGGTGACCATTTGCAAATTGAACAACTCCGGATAGGCGAAGGGGTCAAAGACCAGCAGGTTGGAGGGCTGGCTTTCCACGCCGGAGGTGGAGACCTGGGTCATGGAGAAGGTCATCAGGCCGGGGAGGAGATCCGCCTGGCAGGAGATGGCGGTGTCAGCGGGGTTGGTGGTAGCGCACAGCAGGGTGTTGTTGAGGTAGATGCGGTAGCCGCTGAGGGTGCTTGGATCGGTGGTGGTGTCCCAGGTGAAGGAGAACATCTTGCTGCCCGTGGGACTGGGAAGCGGGGTACCCGGGTCAATGATGTCATCCGCCGGCGGAGGGCTGGTCAGGCTCGGGCTGAAAGGAAAGGGTGCGGAGTGGGGGCTTTCCGTGCCGTCGCTGAAGGTGGCGGTGAGGGTGAAGTTGGTGGTGTCCTTGATCAGCGTCACCTGGCAGCCCATGGAGGTGGCGTTGGGGTCATGGACCTGGCAGGCCAGGGTGCCTTCCTGGTAGAGTTTGTAGCCTGTCACCGCCGGTTGGCTGGGTGGGGTGTAGCCCCATTCGACCTGGATGGAGTGGTTGGTGGCCGCCATGGCAATAGTGGGCAGGCAGCAGAACAGGGTGATGAGTAGTCGTTTTATCATGAAATGCATCGGTTTCCCCCGCGGGACGAATGAATTGTGCCGGATGTTTGCCAGGGGATTTGCATGGAGCGTGCCAATGAGTGGGTTGATAATTTTTGTTGTGTTTACAGGTTGTTTGCCGAGTTGGGGGTTTGGGGGGGCGGTTGCTTTAATTACGATTTGGTTGTTTCGATTGTTGTCGCCTGGAGATTGGTAATTGTTCTTTGCTTGGTGTTGATCATCGGGCTTTACCGGCCGCCCATTGGGCCCATTGATATTGGGTGGTGGAGAGGTCGTCTTTTTTGCTCTCCAGGAAATGGGTCAGGGCTTCGGCTGATTCAAAGGTGATGGAATAAAAACCATGGGCATGGGCGCCGCGACCGAGCAGGGTGACCTGGCCGGACTGGTCGATGCCCACCATGAGGTCGTGATTCTGGTAAAAGACCACCTCGCCGCTGCGGCTGACCGTGCCGTATCTGGCTTCGCCGTACCAGCGGTAGGTGAAGGCGGCCACCACGACAATGAGCGCCAGGGCCAGGGTGGAGGCGACCTTGGCATAACGGGTGTAGCTCTGCGGGTTGAAGATATCGTTCCAGGAGAGGCGCACATGGCGTTTGATGGCCTGGTGGATGTCGGCCTGCCGCGCCAGGCAGGGTTGGACCGCCTTGCCGGTGAAGGCCTCGATATCGGCAATGGCTTCACTGTCCGAGGGGTCGGCCATGGCCACCTTGAGGATGGTGCCGCCGTCGAGGCCCAGGGGGAAGACTTCGTATTTGCTGCAGAGGTACCGGGGCAGCATGGCCTTGGCGGCGGGATCAGCTTCCTGGTCGATGGTGATGATCGGCAGGTCGAACTGGCCGGCCAGGATGTCCAGTAACTGATCGCTGGTGATGGCCTCCATTTTGACCAGGATCCGGCCCAGTCTGCGATTGCCGCCCACTTGCATTTTCAGAGCCCGATTGCATTGCTCCTCGGTGATCAGGTTGGCTTCAATCAGGAGTTCTCCGAGGCGTTTTTTGGCGGTCATGGTGATTCTCCCATAAAAAACAAGTAGTTGGCTGCTTGGAGGGGCTTGCTGCCTTGAGGGCTGGGTATTGGGAATTATTTATATTCCCTTGCATCATTATCTCATGCCCGCGGCAAAAATCAAGGGTTCAGGGTGGAAAAATATCCTGGATCCGTGAGCGTCCAGCCGTCACGGATTCAGGAATATGCCTGGTGCCGCTTACCATGGCCGGTAGGTGATGGCATTTGAGGACCGGCTGGGAGGGCCGGCAGGGGACAGTGCCCGGATGGTAAAGGTCGTGGGGCCGGTTGGGTTGGGCAGGGGACAGTCCAGTTGTCGGGCCCCGGGGTCGGCAAGGGCGCAGACCGGGGTATTGTTGGCCAGGATCAGGAAACCGCTGATGGTGCTTTCCTTGCCCGGGTCGAAATCCCAAGTGAAGGTGGCTTGTCGGGTCGAAGTGGGGTTGGCGGCACGGCTCGGGTCGTAAAGGAGCAGGTTGGAGGGGTTGGTTTCTCCACCGGCTTGGTGCACCGCGGTCATGGTGAAGCGCATGGGGCCGGAAAGCATCGGCGCCTGGCAGCGGATGGTCCGGTCTTGGGGATTGTCGGTGGCGCAGACCAGTTGGCTGTTGAGGTAGAAACGAAAGCCGCTGATATCCTGGTTGGTGGCGGGGTAGTCCCAGGTGAAGGTGAACAGGCGGTCACCGGTGGTGGGTGGTTGCGAGGATCCTGTCGCGGCGGCCAGGGCCAGGTAGCCGAGGGTTTCGCCCCGCGGGCTGGTGGTGCTGGTGTGGGCTGGTGTTGGTTGCAGGAACATTTGGAATCCGGATGGAGTGAGGGTTCCCGCTGCCAGGGTTGTGCAGGTGGTGCAGGTCTGGGTGTCGGCGAGAAGCAAGGGCAGTTGGGTAAAGGGCTGGGGAAAATCGGTGTGGGTCCATTCCTGGAGAGGTGCAGGGGCGGTGGTTGCGGCGATGTATTGGAGATCGCCCATGGTGCCCGCGCCGGGTTCCCAGGCGAGGTAGTGGATGGTTTCACTGCCTTGAGGGGTGGTGTTTGTCGCTGGTGCGGCCAAGGCATAGGAAAAACCGGGGCCATTGATGCCCCGCGGGCTTCCGATGATGGCCCCAGTGGTATTGGTGGTGGCGATGGCGGTGATCACCACCGGGGGCTGATGAAAGGCCGCGCTGAAGGGGATAGAGGTGAGAT
The DNA here is from genome assembly GCF_016918545.1 of Desulfobulbus alkaliphilus. Lineage (GTDB taxonomy): Bacteria > Desulfobacterota > Desulfobulbia > Desulfobulbales > Desulfobulbaceae > Desulfobulbus > Desulfobulbus alkaliphilus. The sequence continues at coordinate 24,706 of NZ_JAFFQC010000039.1, forward strand.
TGGCTGAGCCGGTAAAGGTGCCGGCTTCCACCTGGGAACCATTGGCCAAGGTAAATCGGCCCTGTTCCATGACCAGGTAATGGACGGTTGCCGGAGTTGGACTGCTATCGGTGGTGGATGTTTTCTCCAGGCGGATGTCAAAACCCTTTGCAGTGATGTTGCTCAGGCGGATTGTCGGGGGACTGCCATTGTCCAGGCTGGTCGGTGGTCCGGCAACAACAATCGGGTTGATGAAGGTGGTATCCAGGAGAACCCGGAGCCATTGGCTGCCCACGGAGATTTCTCCCAGTTCCATGCGCAGGGCCGGTGGTTCCGAGTCGCCCTGGACGTTAATGACAAAATGGGTGAGGTTTTTTTCGCCCCTGCTGTTGGTGACTTCCAGGGAGGCGTTGAACAGGCCCCTGGTGGTGTAGGTGTGGGTCACTTGCCTGCCGGTGGCGGTCTGGCCGTCACCAAAATTCCAGCGGTAGGATGTGATGGAGCCATTGCGGTCGCTGGAGGCCGAGCCATCAAAGGAGACGGTGAGCGGTCCTGGGCCTTTGGTCTGGGTGGTGCTGACGAGCGGGGTTGGCCCGGCGTTGATGAAGGTGTCCGGGGCGGTGACCACGATGGGGGTGGTGGTGGTGCTGATCTGGTTGTTGGAGTCAAGGACCGTCAGCACGGTTTGATAGGTTCCTGGTGTGGTGAAGGTATGGCTGGCGTTGGTGCCGTAGGCTCTGCTGGTCCCGTCGCCAAAAAACCACGAGGAAAAGATGATGGAGGCCTTTGGGGCTGCCATGGACTCGGCGCTGTGGAAATGAACCGTCAGCGGTGCCTGCCCGGCGGCGGTGGAGGAAGAGATCACCGCCGTGGGTGGGGTGGATGATGGGGGATTGGGCGCGGGGGAGTCTGATTGATCATCGTTGCTTATTTGCGACGGTGTGAACGGGAAGGGTGCTGAGTGGGGGCTCTCGGTGCCGTCGCTGAAGGTGGCGGTCAGGGTGAAATTGGTGGTTGGTTTGGTCAACGTGACCTGACAGGCCATGGAGGTGGCCTGGGCCTGGGTGGTCTGGCAGGTTTTTGTGCCTTCCTGGTAGAGGTTGAACCCGGTGACTGCTGGCTGGCTCGGCGGGGTATAGCCCCATTCGACCTGAATGGTATGGTTGGCGGCAATTGCGACAGAAGCGATAGCAGCGATAGAGGGCAGACAACAGCAAAGAACAAGAAAGAAACGAAGACCAAGGGTGGACATGGGGTTCCTGGCAGAGGTGGCTGAGTGACAGATTGCGGTTTTATGGGCACCCAGAGCGTTTTGCAGAATGTATGCCAGGATAAAATCGAAGGAGCACGGGTAGGGTGGGCACGGCAGTATCGTGCCCACGCGGTAGGTTAATGCCAGCGTGGGAGAATTATGCCTTGGGTATGGGTATTTATTGTTCGTGGTTTGGTTGCTGGTGTTGTGGCTTTGGGGTCCGCGTGGGCAAACGATACAGCCGTTTGCCCACCCTACGGGGCATCGGGTTGTATTGTGTTTTGTTCAATGATATCCATGGTTTTGTAGGGTGGGCACAGCAGTATCGTGCCCACGCGGTAGGTTAATGCCAGCGTGGGAGAATTATGCCTTGGGTATGGTATTTATTGTTCGTGGTTTGGTTGTTGGTGTTGTGGTTTTGGGATCCGCGTGGACAAACGATACAGCCGTTTGCCCACCCTACGGGGTTTGATGTTGTGTGGTTCAGTCGGTGGGGGTGGCACAGGGGCTGTCTCTTAT
>NZ_JAFFQC010000003.1 GCF_016918545.1 Desulfobulbus alkaliphilus
TGTCTCGACCACGGCATCAAGGGCTTCAAACGCTACGTCGCCATGGCGGTATTGGCACGGAACATACAGCGCCTGGGTGCGGTGTTGCGCCAGCAGGAGCAAGAAGCCGCTCAACGAAAGCGCGGCCAGTACAAAAAAGCGGCCTGAGTTGAACAGGCTGCCCCGGCTTTGCAGACGACGGGAGAACTCTGTCCTCTGATCGCTCTACATGGGAACCGTTCTCATTTTTAGCGCGTTAAAGCTAAAAACCAACACCAGAAAGAAAACCATTCTCATTAGCGATGACCCCGCCGAGGCGCCGTTGGGTAAAAAATGGGGGTTTTCTTTCAGGCACTAATTATCGACGACCGGCTTGCAACCACCAAACGGGGACAAATGAAGCAGTCCGGGAAGAAACGATGGCAAAGCACGTTGTTCCTGTTTACTTCCCCCGGGAGAGTGGCTATTGTGCGCCGCGTAGTCGCAAGACTGCTGATCAGCCGAGCGGTTCAACCTTTCACGGGATAAACAGGTTCTACGCTGTCTTCTTCCATTTTCATTGCGTACCAACGGTTTCCATCCGACTCAGCTCATGTGCTGCCGTATTCGGATTATCCATCCGCTCAATCCCTCGGATTTGCTGTCAGAACTGAGACCAAACCCATGTACCCACCACGCCCTCTCCCCAGAAAGAAAAAACGCAGCCCACTACAATTCACCGCCACCTGTGCCATTGGCCTGGAAACTCTGGTCAGTGAGGAGATCACGGCTTTCGGCGGAGAGGCGCTGCTGTCCCGTGCCGGGGCGGTCTCATGGTCAGGCAATCTGGAAACCGGTTACCGGGCATGCCTATGGTCACGTTTCGCCTCACGCATTCTCCTTGAACTCAGCCAATTCGATGCCCCTGATACCGACTCCGTGTACAACCATGCCGGCGATATTCTCTGGGATGACCATTTTACCGCGAGTTCGACCTTTGCCGTCCATACCACTCTGGTGGACGCAACCCTCAGTCACAGCCAGTTTGCCTCATTACGGGTCAAGGATGCCATTGTCGACCAATTCCGTAAACGATTCGGCAAACGGCCGGACGTCAACCCACAACAGCCTGATATCCGTATCAATCTTCATGTTCGGGGCAGCGAAGCATCCCTGTCCCTCGACCTCTCGGGAGAAAGCTTGCATCGGCGTGGATATCGCACCGGTAGCGGCGAGGCCCCTCTCAAGGAAACTCTGGCAGCTGCTCTTGTCCGCCTATCCGGCTGGCCGGATCGGGTCGCGAGTGAACCGGTCCTCCTCGACCCGATGTGCGGTGGCGGCACCCTGTTGATTGAGGCTGCCCTCATGTTCAGCAACAGCCCCCCGGGCCTGCTTCGCAAAACCTTTGGCTTCATGGGCTGGAATAAGCATGACCACCAGCTCTGGGAACGCCTGGTTCAGGAGGCCCTGGAGCTGGAAGGCCAATCGATTCCGGAATGCTGGCCACGGTTCATCGGTTACGATGCCGACCCCAAGGCCGTGGCCGCGGCTCGAAAAAACGTGATCGCCGCGGGCCTCCGTGACGTGGTGATCATCAAACAAGGCCAATTGGCGCACCTGCGGAGCCCTGCACCCAGGGGTTGTTTGCTCACCAATCCACCTTATGGGGATCGGCTCTCGGAAAAGGAAACGGTCAAGTATCTGTACCGCTGTATAGGACGTATCTTCCGTGAACAGTTCCAGGACTGGACCCTGGGGGTTTTCACCGCCAACCCCGATTTAGCCGATGGCATGGGTATGGTCTGGGAGCAGCGCCACCGGCTGTTCAACGGTCCGATTCCATGCCGGCTGCTGACCGGCAGAAAAAATCATTTGGTTGAACGACCACCTGCCGTATGGATACCAAAACCGCTGCAGAGTACCGAACCAGGCCAGGATCTGGCCAACCGACTCCTGAAAAATTGCGCCGCTATCCTGCCTTGGGCACAACGGGAACAGATCACCTGTTTCCGCGTCTACGACGGCGATATCCCTGAATTCAATCTGGCCGTCGATCTGTATGAGGAATGGGTGCACGTCCAGGAGTATGCCCCACCGTCCTCCATCAATCCGCAAAAAGCCCGGGAGCGATTCAGCCTGGCGCTGCAGGTGATCCGCACAGTGTTCGATGTGCCCCGCAGCCGAGTTTTCATCAAAACCAGGCAGAAGCAGAAAGGCTCCCAGCAGTATCAGAAAAAGCCGGGATCCGGCACCCTGTATGAAGTTCGCGAAGGCGGCGCTCGGTTTCTGGTCAACTTCACCGATTATCTGGACACCGGTCTCTTTCTTGATCACCGGATCACCAGGGCCAGGCTTGGTATGCTTTCCCGGAGCAGGAGCTTTCTCAATCTGTTTGCCTATACTGGCTCGGCCACGGTCTATGCCGCCCTTGGCGGAGCCATCGGTACAACCACGGTCGATATCTCCGAGAGCTATCTTGGTCGAGCCCGTGCCAATCTGGCGCTCAACGGTTTTGGCGGCCCCCTGCATCAGACCGTTGCCGCCGATTGCCTGGAATGGCTTAAAAGCAACCGGGAACGCTATGGTGTTATCTTTCTCGATCCACCCACCTTTTCCAACGCCCGCCACCGCAAGCAGACCTTCTCTGTCCAGAACGATCACAGCACGTTGATACGTCTGGCCATGCAGCATCTGTCCCGAAGTGGTGTGCTCATCTTTTCTACTAATTATCGTCACTTTACAATGAACGAACACCTTTTTGACCAATATGAGGTGGTGGAGATAAGCGACCAGACCCTGCCCCGCGATTTCCAACGCAACCGTCGTATCCACCGGTGCTGGGAATTCAGGCATCAGCAGCAGCAAGTGCTCGAAGCGGAGCAAGAACAGCTATGAACATCGATCCCGGTGCGGAATCCGTTGTCATCGTTGATCAAGAAAACCACATCATCGGCACGGTTTCCCGCCGGATCATGCGACAGCAGCGGCTCATTCACCGGGCCGCATACATCTTTGTCTTCAACAGTGAAGGAGAATTGTTCGTGCAGAAACGGACAGCCAGCAAGGACATCTATCCGGGGTACTGGGATCTGGCAGCCGGCGGCGTTGTCCTTGCCGGAGAGAATTATGAAGATTCAGCCCGACGTGAACTGGCTGAAGAACTGGGGATCAAAGGTGGACGTCTGCGCCGTCTCTTTGATCACTATTATGAAGACGCGGACAACAGAGTCTGGGGCCGTATTTTTGTCTGCACCCACAACGGCCCGTTCAGCCTCCAGGCGGAGGAGATCGATGAAGGCTGCTTCATGCCCCTCACAGACATTGTCAGCCTGCAGAACACCGAACCGATCACCCCGGACGGGGTGCAGATTCTTCACCGTTTGACACAATTCGGTGGCGATATTGATTGATACGTTGGAACGAGATACCTAAAGCACAGGACCCACTGTTCAGGTCGGCAGTGATCAACGGATCAAAGCATGCTTGCCGGCGTCTTCCATAAACTCAGGAGTTCTCTGACGCCTTTGTCCGCCAGCTCCGCCATGGAGGTAAATAACTCCGGGTGAAACGGCTTCCCCTCGGCGGTCGTCTGCACCTCAATCCAGCGGCCATCGCCGCTCATGACAAAATTAGCGTCAACATCGGCGGATGAATCTTCTCCATAATCAAGATCAAGCAGCGGTCGACCGGCAACCACCCCGGCGCTGACCGCGGCTACCGGAAGGAGTGCGGGCGAGAAAGAGAGCTGTTGCCGCTCCACCATGTTAGTCAGCGCCTGTCGAATTGCCAGGGCACCGCCGGTGATGGCCGCGCAACGGGTACCGCCGTCGGCATTGATGACATCGCAATCAACCCGCAGTGTATACTCCCCCAGCAGGTTCAAATCGAGCATCATCCGCAGAGATCGGCCGATCAGCCGCTGGATTTCATAGGTTCGGCCGCTCCGGCCGGAAATGGCCTCCCTTCTCCCTCGACTGTGTGTTGCACAGGGGAGCATACCGTACTCAGCGGTGATCCAACCCTGACCCGTTCCCTTGAGAAAAGGAGGGACCGTCTCTTCGACGGTCACCGCGCAGAGTACATGGGTCTGACCCATTTTGATAAGGACCGAACCCTCGGCTGCGGGTTGCACCCCGTATTCGACCTGTACAGGTCGCAGGCCATCTTCGCGACGTTGATCACGGCGCATACCTCCTCCTTTATCAATAAACCTGGATCCGTGAGGGTTTCTCCGGACGCCCCGAAAGACGGCGGGCGACGCTGCATTACAAGAGATTGCGCCACATTTATAAGGAAACTACAGTAAAATATATCCCAAAACCAATTTCTGCCGTTACGGATTCAGGAGTATAACCAGGGTGATGCCAGGGTTGCCGCGGTTGAGGTCACGGTGAGCAGCCAGCACAGGAAAGCGGCGGAGCAATTGCCGGCCACGACCGGAACGGCCTTCAAACTCCTCGCCATAGACAACTTCCTGGATTTTTCCCTGATGGCGGAAAAAATCCAGCTGATGGCGCACCGCGGCCTTAATGGCACCACCGGCCCCGCTGGACCCGTACCCATGGATCAGGGTCAGCACTTTGAAACCCTGGCTTGCGGCGATCTTGAGCTCCATGTCCATCCTGGCCAGGGCCTGACGAACCATTGGTCTGCCTTTTTCCAGGTTGACCAGACGATGAACCGGTCCGGTCCACAATGGGGGCTCGACAGGCTTTTCAATCCGACAGTGGGGACAGAAAGTCGGTATTTCCTCTATTTCATTGCCGCACACACGGCACAGCATCACCCCCATCCTAACCGGACCCACCCAGCCATGTTGTCACCCCTGAATCCGTGAGCGTTTGTCCATACGTCAGTTTCGCTGTTGGTGGCCGTCCGATTACAGTTCATTTTATCGGACGGGTACAGGCGATGAAGATGAGGTGAGGACAGATGCCCCGAAGGACGGCCGGTGAGACGAAGTGTCAAAGATGACGTCACAAGTATCACCTGAGCACAGCACCATCCATCAAAAACAAGCGTCCTGTCGTCACGGATGCAGGGTCACCCTCACCTGTCATCGCCTGCGGACTTCAATGACCTCGGGCATCTGCAGCAGGTGCTGCTGAACCACCTGCAGATGCTTGAGGTCCACCACCTTGAGGATCACATCCAACTCGGCGATATTCTCGACCGTTGTACGCGCATTGAGTTCAACAATGTCGGCATCGTCGGCGCTGATCGTACCGCTGATTTCCGTCAGCAGACTTTTGCGATCCTCGGCCCGGATCAATAAAGCAGCCCGATGCGTTCTTTGCGGCGAGGAGGTCCAGGAAACATCCAGCCAGCGGTCGGGATCAGTGGCAAGGAGATTGGCACAGTCGGCCTTGTGGATGGAAATTCCCGAGCCAGTGGTAATGAATCCGATGATGGCATCACCCGGCACTGGACGACAGCACTGGGAAATTTTAACCAGCATGCCCTCCACTCCCTGAATATCAAAGGACTCGCTCTTGGCAACGTGCACCTTGCTCTCCTGAGCCGCATGCTGAGCCCTTTCCACCATCTCTGCTGCCCGCCGCTTTTCTTCGGCATCACGAAACTCCTCCGGTTGCAGGGCGCGCATCAACTGAGGTATAGTTAATGAACCGTTCCCCACCCGGATAAGCATATCATCCAGGGAGGCACAATGAAGCTGCTTGAGCAGCAATCGGAGATGGCCCCCCTTGAGCAGGCCTCGCAGATTGATATTGTATTTTTTCAGTTCCTTTTCGCAGATCTCCCGCCCGATTTTCAGCGATCGTTCCTTTTCTTCCAGCCGGAGATACTGACGAATCCGGTTGCGGGCCCTGCTGGTCTTGACCATCTGCAGCCAGGCCCGGCGGGGATGCTGCTGCTTTTGCGTAAGAATTTCGACAATATCGCCGTTTTGGAGTTCATATTTCAGTTGAACGATCTGTCCATTGACCTTGGCCCCGACACAGGTATCACCAACAGCGGAGTGGATGGCATAGGCAAAATCAATGGGCGTGCTGCCCCGGGGCAGTTCCCGGACTTCTCCGGTGGGCGTCAGGGCATAGATATCCGGTTCAAACAATTCGCCCCGCAGCGACTCCATAAATTCGGAGGGGTCTTCGACATCCTGGAGAGTTTGCACCAACTGCTTCAAGCTGTTGACCAGACGGGCATCACCACTGCTGATTTTCTGTCCTTCCTTATAGGCCCAATGGGCTGCCACCCCCTCCTGGGCGATGCGATCCATTTCCTCGGTGCGGATCTGAATTTCGATGAAATGACCACGGGGACCAGATACGGTGGTATGCAGGGATTGATAATTGTTCGACTTGGGTGCGCTGATGAAATCCTTGATCCGACCAGGAACCGGTGTCCATTCGGCATGCACCGTACCCAGAGCCTGGTAGCAATCCTTAACCGTGCCGACAATTATCCTGAAGGCCACCTTATCGTACACCCGCTCCAGCGGGATCTTCTGGACCACCAGCTTTTTATAGATCGAATACATATGCTTGGGACGGCCGATAATCCGGATCGGGACAACATTGCTGGTCTTGAGTTTTTCGTGCAGAATTGCGATGACTTCATCGACATAGGCCCGACGCTCAGCCAAGGTACTTTCAAGGTGCCTGTTAAGGTCAGCATATTCGACCGGAAACAAGTACTTGAAGGCGAGATCCTCCAACTCACGCTTGAGCCATTCGATGCCGATGCGACTGGCCAGCGGTGCATAGAGATCCATGGTTTCTCTAGCCTTGGCCCGCCTTTCCTCTTCGTCAAGAGCATCCAGGAAGAGCATGTCCTGTAACCGGTCTGCGAGCTTAACCAACAGTACCCGGATATCAGCCCCCATGGCCAGGAGAAGTTTACGAATATTTTCAGCCTGATGCGTCAGCTTGGAATTATAGCGGACATTGGTGATCCGAGTTGCCCCGTCCACGATATGAGCAACATCATTGCCGAATTTCTTGCGTACTTCCTCAAGGGTGGCCACGTTTTCCTTAAGGGTGCCATGGAGCAATCCGGCAATAATGCTGTCAAGGTCCAGCCTCATGGCGGCCAGACTTGAAGCCACCATCAACAGGTGGTCGACATAGGGTTCGCCGTTGACAAATTCCTGTCCGGCGTGCCGCTCGACCACAAATTCGTAGGCCTCGGTCAACGGGGCCAGATCAACGCCCTGGAGATGCCCGGAGGCCAGGGACAGAAGATGCTTGATATCCGACATCTTTTTCTTTTGTTTGCAGGGAGACGTCTGTCTCCTTTCTGTTCAAAAAAACAACGTGCGCAGTTACCACCAGTTCCGGGGTTGCAGTTGTGTGCCTTGCCGCGAATCTCCATCGTAAGCAGTCACAGGTACCCAGGCTGGTGGAACCTTGCAACGGAGCCCCAATAAATCGAGGATCAAAGGGCGGATTGTATCAGGTCGGCAAGGTATGCTCCGCTTCCTTCAAGGGCCAGAACCTCCATTGCCCCCGTTTTTCTGGACCGCAACTCGACCTTCCCCTCTTCCGCAAATATTTTTCCCACCGTAAGACGATAAGGAATGCCGAGCAGATCGGCGTCGTTGAACTTGGATCCCGGCCGCTCGTCACGATCATCGAGAAGAACATCCAATCCGTGGGAGCGCAAATCAGTATACAATTGCTCCGCCGCCTGACAGTAGCGTTCATCCTTGGGGCCGAGATTGAGGATAATCACCTGGAAAGGGGCCAGGGGCAGAGGGAAAATAATTCCTTTACTGTCATGATTCTGTTCAATGGCCGCCGCCACCACTCGACTGACGCCGATGCCGTAGCACCCCATAACAAAGGATTTTTCCTGCCCGTCGCTGTCCTGAAAAGTAGCATGCATGGCATCTGAATAGCCGGTGCCCAGTTTAAATATATGCCCGACCTCGATGCCTTCTTTGAGTTCCAGATCGCCGCCACAGGAAGGACAATGGTCGCTGGTGTCGATCTGGCGCAGATCTCCCACAACCTCGGGCTGAAAATCTCGCCCCGGATTGACCCCGGTGAAATGGTGTCCTTTTTCGTTGGCCCCGGCAATACTGTTGACCATCCCCATGATCTCCTGATCCGCCACCACTTTCACCGCAAGACCCACAGGACCCAAATAACCGGCTGGCAAACGAAGCTGTTCCCAGATCTGTTCTTCGTCCAAGGGTGCAATATCGGTGGCGCCAAGCAGATTTTTCAGTTTCACGGACTGGACCACGCGATCACCCCGGACCAGAACCGCTACGGGGGTCTTGTCAACATGATAGAACAGGGTTTTGATCACCTCGCTGGGACGCACCTTGAAAAACTCCGCTACTTTTTCCACCTTTTTTATTCCGGGGGTCTCCGCGCGGACAAGATTGTCCACAGGCTTCCGGGTCGATTCAATTGGTTTGGCGGCAATAGCGGCTTTTTCGACATTAGCGGCGTAACTGCAGGAACGACAGATCACCAGGGTATCTTCGCCGGTCTCGGCCAGGACCATGAATTCATGGGAAAAAGAACCGCCGATGGCACCGCTGTCTGCCTCAACCGCACGGAAATCGAGGCCACAGCGGGTGAAAATACGATGATACGCATCGCGCATGGTTTCGTAACTCTGACTGGCTCCGGCATCGTCGACATCAAAGGAATAGGCGTCCTTCATCACAAACTCCCGACAACGCATCAATCCGAACCGGGGGCGGATTTCATCGCGAAACTTCGTCTGAATCTGATACAGGTTCACCGGCAGTTGCCGGTAGGACTGCATCTCGCGGCGGGCAATATCAGTGACCACCTCTTCGTGCGTGGGACCAAGACAATACTCACGCTCATGACGATCCCGAAAACGAAGCAATTCCGGTCCATACTTCTGCCAGCGGCCCGATTCCTGCCAGAGATCACCTGGCTGAACCATGGGCATGAGAATTTCCTGGGCGCCGGCACGGTTCATCTCCTGGCGGACAATGTCCGTTACCTTCTGCAAAGCCATGAATCCCAGAGGCAGGAAGGTATACATCCCCGAAGTCAGTTTGCGGATAAAACCGCCGCGAACAAGGAGTTGATGACTGACAACCTCGGCCTCGGAAGGGGTCTCCTTCGCAGTTGGCAACAGCATCTGTGAATAACGCATTTCATTTCTCCATTGGCGAGTGCAAGTAAAGCAGGTATGCGGCCGAGTCATGAACCATGACGGGCGCGTCCGGTTTTTTCGGCTTCCAGTTTATCCAGTTCCTCAAGAAAGACGGACAGCAGTTCAGCTTCCGGAACTTTCCTGAAGATTTCACCTTTTTTGAAAATAATGCCAACGCCGTGTCCACCGGCAATGCCGATATCAGCCTCGCGAGCCTCTCCAGGGCCATTGACCACACATCCCATCACCGCAACCTTGATCCGGGCCTGCATAGTCTGCAGGTGCTGTTCGACCTTCTCCGCCAGGGAAAAAAGATCAATCCGGGTTCGGCCGCAGGTTGGGCAGGAGATCAATTCCGGGCCACGCTGACGGATATGCAGGGCGCGCAGCAGTTCGAATCCGACCCTGATTTCCTCCACCGGATCACGGGTGAGGGATATGCGAAAGGTGTCACCAATGCCCTCGAAGAGCAAAATACCGAGGGCAACGCTCGACTTGACCGTGCCGGGGATGAGCCCGCCGGCCTCGGTGACACCAAGATGGAGCGGATAATCGGTGCGTTGGGCCAGTTGCCTGTATCCGGCAATAGTGGTCAGAGGATCAGCGGATTTGATTGAAATCTTGATCTCGGAAAACCCTTCTGCCTCAAGAAGACCCACCTTGTTCAGGGCACTTTCGATGAGGGCGTTTGGGTGGGTTGGCGTTGGATAGCCGTACTGCTTGAGCACCTCTTTTTCAATCGAGCCAGAATTGACACCAACCCGGATAGGTACCCCGTGCATCCTGGCTGCCGCCACCACCCGGGCAAGCTTATCCGGACCACCAAGATTGCCGGGATTGATCCTGATTCCCTGAGCACCATGCTCCATGGCCGCCACCGCCAACCGAGAATCGAAATGAATGTCAGCAACCAGAGGCAGGGTGATGGCCGCTCTGATGGCCTTGATGGCTTGCGCGGCATCCATGTCAGGAACAGCCACCCGAACAAGCTCACACCCGGCCAGCGCCAGCCGCTGAATCTGTGCCACTGTTGCCGCCACATCAGCAGTGTCGGTATTGGTCATTGATTGTACCGAAACAGGGGCGCCTCCGCCAATGGCCAGACCACCAACATGAATGCGACGGGTTTTCCTACGTTCAATCATGGGTTGTGTTCCTGTTTGGTCCAGGAGAAATACGCAGATTCAGTTCTGCCTCCGAGGCCCGGACATAGAGCGGTTGACGATCCGTAATACCGTCCCCGCCCCCTTCCGTCAGTCGTTGGGCAGCACAAAAACCAACCAGCGCCGCCCGGGGATGCACAGGGCCTGCCGGCAGTATGCGGATCATCCCGATTCCCTCACACCAGGGTTGACAAACCCGTACTCCAGGTCCGGCCAAGAGCGTCGGTTCCCGGATACTCCGGAGAAGCTGTTCCGGGGTCAAAGCCAGATAGCCGCTGATGCGAACCGGAGCGCAGTCGCTGTTGTAGCGATAAAACGCGGCATACACCTGCTGTTTGCGGGCATCCAGCACCCAGCAGACCTGCAGGTCAACAGCCATGCCCGCGGCTGCCATGCCGTCAAGAGTGGCCACCCCAACCAGGGGCACAGCTGCCGCCATGGCAACCCCCTGTGCCGCGGCCATCCCAATACGCAGCCCAGTAAAGGAACCCGGCCCTCTGCTCACAGCCACCGCATCCAGATCCTTCCAGTCGGTCCGGGCAGCGGACATCATGGTCTCGATGACACCGAGTAACCGCCGCGAGTGAGTCAGTTCAGGTTGAAGGGTATACTCGGCCAGAACTCTGCCATCGCGAATACACCCTCTGGTCAACGCGACACTGCCACAACCCGTTGCCGTTTCGATGGACAGGATCAGGGCATCAACCATCGCCTAACCAAGCGAATAATATCATTATAAAAAACAAAAATCATCAAGGTGCCGAGGATGGCGATACCGATTCGCTGACTGATCTCCATGGCCCGTTCACTGAGGGGTTTACGCCGAATCGCCTCCAAGGAGAGAAAAACCAGATGGCCTCCGTCAAGAATCGGAATGGGCAGCAGATTGAGGATACCGAGATTGATACTCAGCAGTCCCATGAAAAAGAACAGGTTCATCCAACCGGCCTCAAGTTGCTGACCGGCGATTTCCGCGATGCGGATCGGTCCCCCGAGTTCGCTGGCGGGTATGATCCGCTGCACCATCTTGACGATCCCAACCATCGTCAAATAGCCAAGATTCCAGGTCTGTATCAACGCGGCCTGACCGGACTCGACCAGGGAAACTTGAGCGTAACGGACCTCATCGCTGCGCACGATACCGAGCATATAGCGCTCCCCCACGGTCTCGCCAAACAGATTGGTGACACTCTGAATGGTGGGTTGGGCGGTGAAGGTCAAGGTTTCCCCTTGGCGATCCACGAGAAGCGTCAGAGGCTCCCCTCCACTATCGCGGATGGAATCCGAGACATGGGTCCAGGATTCCGTGGGCTGGTCATTGATGGCCAGGAGGACATCACCCTTCCTGAGCCCAACCTGCTCGGCAACTGACCCTTCGCTGACCTGTCCGATTCTGGTGGAGTCCACCGGCTCTGGAAGTCCGGCGAAAAAGAACATGAGAAAAAACAGGAGCACGGCGAACACCAGATTGAAAAACGGTCCGCCGAAAACAATAGCAAAACGCTGCCAAACCGGCTTGTGAGAAAAAGAAAAACGTTGTTCTTCCGGGTTGATATCCTCGCCTTTGTGATCACCGAACATTTTCACATATCCACCGAGAGGAAAGGCGCTGATGATATATTCAGTATCTCCCCACTTTCTGCTGATCAACTTGTTGCCGAAACCAAGGGAAAATTTTAGAACCCGGACCCCAAAGGCCTTCGCGAGCAGAAAGTGACCCAGTTCATGAACAAAGATGAGGACACCAAGGACAATTGTGAAAGAAAGAATGGAATTCATGAAAATTCTATGGACTCATTTTGAAAAAACTGTTGACCGGATGCAAGTGGTCGATAGTCACATCAGGCCACTGTACCCGTTGACCAAGGTAGCATATAGGGACGATCGGGCAGCAGCGCTCTTTTCCCTCTTTCCTGGATCCGTGAGCGTTTCGTCCGCACGCCCCGAAGGACGGCTGGTGAAGGTTCTTTTTAAGAATTTTGATGAAATTATAATATAATTACAGCAAGATATACCCAAAAAATCGTCCAGCCGTCACGGAATCAGGCCTTTGCGTACCAGCCCGGTTGTCCACAGATGGAATGCTGGTGAAGGAACATGGAACAACAGGGGCCAACCATCCGGCGGTCACTGTCAAGTTCAGGTGGCCGGAATTTCCTGGCCGGCGATGATACGGGCTTCGCCATCGGCAGCCAGGATCGCTTCAAGATCCAATTCATCTCCCTGTGCGGTTTTCTCCAGGGTCGTGCCGACAATTTCAGCGATCCGGGGAAAAGCTATCCGGCCGGCTAAGAAAGCCTCCACCGCCACCTCATTGGCGGCATTGAGCACTGCCGGCTTGACACCACCCATTGCCAGAGCCCGATAGGCCAGCGCCAAGGCGGGAAATCGATCCGAGGCCGGTTGTTCAAAGGCCAGATGACCGCACTGGGAAAGAGATAAAGGGACCAATCCCAGATCAAGGCGTTCCGGATACGTCAGCGCATAGGCTATGGGAATACGCATATCCGGCACACCAAGCTGGGCAACAACCGCACCGTCCCGGAACTCAACCAGAGAGTGGACAATGGACTGCGGATGCACCACCACCTCAATACGTTCCGGGTCCATGTCAAACAACCAACGGGCCTCGATCACCTCCAGGCCTTTGTTCATCAGGGTAGCCGAATCGATGGAAATCTTTCGGCCCATATCCCAATTCGGATGGGCCAGAGCCTGGTCGGGGGTCGCTGTCTCCATCGTTTCCCGACTCCAGGTACGAAATGGCCCTCCTGACGCGGTCAGAATGATTCTAGCCACATCCTGACGCCGGCCGGCTTCCAGGGCCTGAAATATGGCGCTATGTTCAGAATCGATGGGGAGCAGCCGTACCTTTCGTTGACGCGCGGTGCTCATGATCAATCGACCGGCCATGACCAGAGTCTCTTTATTGGCAAGGCCGATGTCCTTGCCGGCTTTGATGGCGGCCAGCGCGGGGAGAAGGCCAACGGCTCCAACAACGGCTGAAACCAGCATGTCCGCGGACGGCAGGGTCGCGATGGTGCAGTTGCCCTCCATTCCGTGCAGGATACGGGTTCGATAGTGCACGGGCAGTTTTTCAGCCAGGGAAGGCACCAGAGAGGCATCGGCCACGGAAACAAACTCCGGTTCGAACTCAAGGACCTGCTGAGCAAGCAGGTTAATCTGCCGACCTGCTGCAAGGCCGATGAGGCGAAAACGGTCAGGGAACTGGCGGACTACGGCCAGTACATTTCTGCCGATGGAGCCGGTTGAACCCAGCAAGGCGAGCGTTTTCATGGCAGAATCCCGAAATGCAGCAGATAATACAGCACCGGGCCGGTCAGCAGTAAACTGTCGATGCGGTCAAGAATCCCCCCATGACCAAATAAAATGGTCCCGGAATCCTTGACCCCCATGGATCGCTTGATCATTGACTCGGTCAGGTCACCGGCGATACCAACAACGACAAGGAGTGCAGCCGAGGCGACCAGCACCAGGAAACCTGTATCTGCTGGAGCGAAAAAATACAACAGGCCAGCGACGTTGAGGCCTGCCAGCAGGCCACCCACGCTACCGGCGATGGTCTTTTTGGGACTGATCTGAGGAAAAAGCTTCCGTTTCCCGAAGGCTCTGCCGGCGTAGTAGGCGCCGGTGTCAGACCCGGCAACCACGGCTGTGAGCAGGATCAGCCAGAAGGAACCATGATCATGAAACCGAAGCAACACCACATGGGCAATGCACAGAGAAATATAGAGAATAGCAAACCCGGTACAGCTGATATTGGCAAAAACATCTTCGCGTACGCTGTAGCGACTGAGGGCGACAAAAACCGTTGCCAGCAGACTGAAAACAACACCAGCAAGGACAAGGTCTTCTCTGCCTGTGCAGGCGGCCAGGACCGGTATGAGACTGAAAACTATGGCGCTTGACAGGAAGGAACCGGAAAGCGAAGGCCTGGTCATACGAAAAAATTCGTGCAGCGCCACTCCCGCCGCACCAAGAAGAACCACCCCGAACAATAAAGGGGCTCCATAGAGCAAGAGCAGCAGCCAGCCGCCAGCCATGAGAATCCCGGGAATTACTCGGCTCATGACTGATCACTCCGCATCCAAGTGGACAACAATCCTGCCGAACCGGCGCTGACGGCTTTGGTAGGTTTCCAGGGCCTTGAAGAATTGATCTTTTCTGAAATCAGGCCATTTAACATCGGTGAAATACAGCTCGGCGTAGGAAAGTTGCCAGAGAAGAAAATTGGACAAACGGCGTTCTCCACCAGTACGGATGAGCAGGTCTGGATCGGGTTGACCGGCAGTAAAGAGATGGTCGCTGATGGTGGTTTCGGTCAAGTTTTCCCAGGCGAGGTCGCCTCGACAGCATTTTTCCGCCATGGCCTGCATGGCGTGAACCAGCTCACTGCGGCCTCCATAACTCAGCGCCAGGTTCAGCGTCATACCCGCACAGGCCCGGGTATCGTCGATGGTTTTCACCAGTGTCTTGCGAACTTCCTTGGGCAGCCTGTCCGGATCCCCAAGACAACAGAGGCGAATATCGTTCTTCAGCATGGTTTCCAGTTCAGACTGGAGATACCTCTGGAGTAAGTTCATCAATCCGGAGACTTCATGAGCTGGCCGATTCCAGTTCTCGGTCGAAAAAGCGTACAGGGTAAGATACCCTATCCCCAGGGACCGGGTTGTTTCAATAATCTCCCGAACCGAATCAACTCCTGCTTTATGGCCAAAAAGACGGGGACGTTTCCGTTCCTCCGCCCACCGGCCGTTGCCATCCATGATGATGGCAACATGGGAGGGCAAGGGTGTGTTTTTTTCAGTATCTTCCACGTCTGCACGCCCTGGCGCTGTAAATAAGGAGGCTACACCTCCATAACTTCCTTTTCCTTGCCACTGACGATCTCATCAATCAGACTGACAAAAGTATCTGTTTCCTTTTGGGCGCTGTCCTGGAGAGTAAACATTTCGTCCTCTGAAATCTCCTTCTCTTTTTTTAGTTTTTTCAGAGTATCATTGGCCTCCCTGCGAACGGCACGAATCGCTACTTTATATTCTTCACCGGTCTTTTTAACCTGTTTGACCAACTCTTTCCGCCTGTCACCGGTCAGTGGAGGTATGGTCAGACGGATGACATTACCGTCACTGCTGGGAGTTAAGCCAAGATCGGAGGCTAAAATAGCCTTTTCAACCGCAGGTAACACCTGTGGGTCCCAGGGTTTTATGATTATCAGATTATTTTCCGGTACAGTCAGGGCCCCAACCTGATCCATAGGGAGCAGAGAACCGTAGGCCTTGACTTTAATACCGTCCAGGAGTGACAGTGAGGCCCTGCCGGTTCTGATCTTCACCAGTTCGCGTTTCAGTGCCTCAACACTTGATTCCATCTTCTCTCTTAACTGCTCTATGATAGCGTTTGTCATATCACCCTCGCAATAGTGTGCTTGCCGTGGCAGAACGTCGCTGTATATGAACAAGCAATCATTACTCGACCATTCTCGGGCGGATTGCCGCCATGGCTTCTCAGTTTGTGATCAGCGTACCGACATCCTCACCTTGCACCGCTCTAACGATGTTTCCCGGAACGGTCATATTAAAAACAAGTGTGGGCAGGCCATTATCCCGGGCCAGAGAAATACCGGCTGCGTCCATGACTCGCAGGTCTTCACGTAAGACCGTCTTGTAGGTGAGAGTGGTGAACCGGACCGCGTTTTCATCCTGTTCAGGGTCGCGGTCATAGACACCGTCAACCCGCGTGGCTTTCATGATCACATCAGCTTTGATCTCGAGCGCCCGAAGGACTGCGGCGGTGTCCGTAGTAAAATAGGGATTCCCGGTACCGGCAGCAAAAATAACCACTCTGTTGTTCTCCAGATGTTCCAGAGCCCGCAACCGTTCATACGGTTCGCAGACATTGTGCATGGCGATGGCTGACATGACCCTGGTGGGGATCCCAAGAGTTTGGAGACCATCTTGAACAGCAAGGGAATTCATCACCGTTGCCAGCATCCCCATGTTATCAGCTGAACTGCGATCCATTCCGCTGGCAGCCCCGGCCACCCCGCGGAAAATATTGCCGGCCCCGATGACAAGCGCCAACTCAATCCGGAGTGTGCGCAGAACCTGGACCTCCTGAGCAACATAACGGACAACATCGGTACTGATTCCATAGGCCCCACTCCCCATCAGCGCTTCACCGCTGATTTTCAGGAGTACCCTTTTAAACTTCATGTCAGTGGTTTCCATAATTCAGAACGGCCTTGCTGATAGACCATCAACCAATCTGGAACCGGGCAAATTTCTTGATCGAAATATTCTCACCCATTTTGGCCACTAATTCGTTGAGCAGATCTTGTACGCTTAAATCCGGATTTTTGACATATTTCTGTTCAAGGAGACAGATTTCACTCAGATATTTCTCAATTTTGCCGCCAACCATCTTTTCGACGATCTGTTGTGGTTTACCGGATTCAAGAGCCTGGTTGACGTAAATGTCCTTCTCCCTCTGCAGGATTTCAGCCGGAACCTCTTCCCGACTGACCGCGACTGGATTCATAGCCGCAATGTGCATGGCCACAGCCTTGGCAAAGGCCTTGAAATCATCGGTTTTAGCGACAAAATCAGTTTCGCAGCCCACCTCGACCATCACTCCCAACTTACCACCGGCATGAATATACGATTCGACAACCCCTTCCCGGGTTTCCCGCCCGGCACGCTTTGCCGCGACCGCCAACCCTTTCTGCCGCAAAAAATCCACGGCTTTTTCCATGTCACCGGCGGTTTCGGCCAAAGCCTTCTTGCAGTCCATCATTCCGGCATTGGTTTTATCACGAAGTTCCTTTACCATTTGGCTTGTAATATTCACGTTGTCCTCTCCTTGAGTACAGAAATTATTTCAATCTTAACAACCACAATGCAGTGGAGCAGGTTCTGCAAACATACCGCTCGGGATTCTTAATCGTTCGATTCAACAGCAAACGAGAGTATCTTTCATGAGCTTGAATCCGTAACGGCTGGACTTTTGTTTTGGGTATAGCTTGCTGTCATCAATTATAATTGAGGCAGAACTATTGATAATAACCTTTACCAGGCGCCCTTGGGGGGGGTCCGACCGTACGTTATCTTCATTGCCCGTCTCCGCCCGATAACGTGTTTTTTCATCGAACGGTCACAGACTATAAAACTGACGAACGAACGAACGTTCTCGGATCCAGGTTGAGAATAAAGGATAAATCTGGTCGATATAACATCCGTCCGCACTGAACTGCCGATACCGGTGCAGACGGATGTAATCAGACTGGACGTGGACAAGCGGGTGAGACGAACAATATAAAACTACTCCTCTTCCACCTTGGCTGTCATTTCCTCGCTGATGTCCTCGGTCATGGCAGCTTCAAGGTCTTCCACGTTTGGTTCGGTCTCCTCACCCCGTTGCGCCTTGCCTTCAAGGACGGCCTCCGCCATCATCGAAGTGATTAAGCGAATCGCCCGAATCGCGTCGTCATTGCCAGGGATGACGTAGTCGATGCCATCAGGGTCACAGTTGGTATCAGTCAGAGCAATGACAGGGATACCCAACTTACGAGCCTCACCCACGGCAATATCTTCATTTTTGGGATCAACCACAAAAAGAAGATCCGGGAGAGTGCGCATATTTTTTATTCCACCGATATTTCGATCTAATTTAATTCGCTCTTTTTCCATCTTGAGAATTTCCTTTTTGGGGAAACGGTTGATGGATCCATCGGTTTGCATGTTTTCTATTTTTTTCAGGCGGTCAACTGAGTTTTTAATGGTCTGGAAATTGGTCATCATGCCGCCGAGCCAACGATGATTGATAAAATACATGCCACATCGTTCAGCTTCTTCGCGAATAATGGTCTGTCCCTGCCTTTTGGTGCCAACAAACAAAACAGATCCACCCTTGGCCACGGTATCAACCATGGTGGCGTAGGCTTTTCTGAAGAGCTTCATGGTGATGTCGAGATTGACGATATAGATACCGTTTCTCGGCCCGTAAATGTACGGTTTCATTTTCGGGTTCCATCTTCTCGTCTGATGACCAAAGTGCAGCCCGGCTTCAAGCATTTGTCGCATTGTCACAGTTGCCATGTTCTTCTCCTTGTTCTGGTTAAGCCTCCATCCCGACGCCGATTTCATCGTAGCGATAAAACACCAGGGCCTCAAAAAGGGATGTGCGAAATAAGGCGCAGTTTGCGCGCCGTTGATAAACAGTGCATGGTATCATACCCTGGAAAAAACATCAAGCATGTCCCTCGTATCAACAGGTATACCCCGTCCGCCAGACAATCATTGTCCCTGTTTACCGGAGGGAAGAAATAGACGCTATGGCCTGGGAACTCGAACCATTTGCCAGCGTTTCATAGACGGATAAACAGCCTGACGACCTCTGGTAATCCCAAGGCGTCTGCCTGATAACCTGCGGGTGAAGCACAGAAGAACGGTTTCTATTTCTTTACCAGATTGGTTTTCCTTCCAAGAACATGCATGATCCATTGGAAACCAAAACGGAGCAGATGGGCATCGTCCCGGCTGATACGTCGACGCTCGTCTTTAGAAAAATCGAACTGCTGGACCAATCTATTCTGTTCAACATACACTCGGAACGAATCGATATTATAACACACCATGAACGCCAGTTGCTGATATGGCCCGGCCTTGCCCTCCCCTGCCCAGGGATTGGTCGAGAAAAATGCGTCAACTTCGGCCCAGAGATCATTGTAGTAATTATATTCATCCAACCCCTGTTCACGTTCCCACTGTTTGATAGTATAGGTGTGTTTTTGTTCATGCCCAAGGCAGTAGGGGTGCCGGGTCATGAAATAGTGAATCCTTAATGGAGAACCTTCACCTGTCTGCTCAACACCCCTTTCAAGTGGATAGGTTCTGCAGGCAGATGGCCGATGCTGATACACTGTACACCCGTCGACTCCGAGAAAAGGGCAAGGATGATCATCCTCCTCGGCTAACAGCAACTTCAAACCCGGGAAAAAAGGATGGCTCCCTTCGCAGAGTCGGGTATGTTTTTTGAGAAAATCGGATGAATGCATTTGCCGGCACTGTTTCAATCGCACTATATCATAGGGAAACAGCAGCATATCAACATCACGACAGCAGGTCTGGAAGCAGGGAACCTCGGAATGGCAGTGAAAGGTAAAGCCCTGAGGGTCAATGGGGGATCGACCCGGAAGCGAAAAGAATTTGGATGACATGGCGAAAGAAAAATTGAGGAAAAAAAAGGCCGGCATGAATTCTCATACCGGCCTTGCACAAATCAAAAAAGGTCATTATTGAACTTGAGTGGTTGCTACCTCTCCAGATTGCTCAGAAAAATCGACAAGTTCAATGATCGCCATCGGAGCCGCATCGCCTAACCTGTTTCCTGTGCGAATGATCCGCGTGTATCCTCCCTGCCGATTCGCATAATGGACACTGATTTGATCAAACAGTTTGGCGACAATATCCTTGGATCGAATATAGGACAGAGCCTGTCGGCGGGCATGCAGGTCCCCCCTCTTTCCAAGGGTGATCATCTGCTCTGCAATACGCCGCGCTTCCTTGGCTTTTGGCACGGTTGTCACTATTCTTTCCTGATCCAGCAGGGAAGTAACCATATTTCTCAGCATGGCCTCACGATGTGCAGTGGTGCGACCGAGTCTGCGTCCGGTTTTTCTGTGTCTCATGGTCGGGTCCTTTTCTTTATGCAGTATTCCATTGCAGGATAATTGCTCCGGTGCGGTTATTCGTCAGCTGTTTCCTCTCGCTGATCGGGTGCTACCCACCCATCGTATTTCATACCGAGACTGAGGCCATGTCCTGAAAGGAGTGCTTTGATTTCATTCAATGATTTACGACCGAAATTTTTAGTTTTCAGCATTTCGGCGTCGGTTTTATTAACCAGTTGCCCTATATACTGAATTTGAGCATTTTTCAGGCAATTTGCCGAGCGGACAGAAAGCTCAAGGTCTTCGACATTTTTATCAAGAAAAGGTGGATAGTTCTTATCGTCATCACCACCTTCGACGCGCTCTGGGGGTTTTGCTATCTCTTCGTTGAAATTGATGAATATAGTCATCTGTTCCTTGAGGATTTTAGCTGCATACGCAAGGGCGTTCTGTGGCTCGACACTGCCGTCTGTTTCAATTTCCATGGTCAGGCGATCGTAATCTGTCTGTTGCCCCACCCTGGCTTGGCTGACGACATACTGAACCCGAATAATGGGAGAAAAAGCAGCATCAATAGGAATGACGCCTATGGGTTGCCCTTCTTTTTTGTTCTGGTCGGCCGATATATATCCTTTCCCCCACTGCACCTCAAGTTCAGCTTGAAACACCGTATCACTGGTGATTGAGCAGATGTGAAGATCAGGGTTCATCACTTCAACTGCGGTTCCGCCTTGAATATCTCCTGCTTTCACTTCACCAGGACCTTTTGTTTCAATCATGACGGTCCTTGCGTCTGGGTCGTTGAGTTTCAACCGAACCTGTTTCAGATTGAGAATGATCTCGGCAACATCTTCATGGACCCCGTCAATGGTTGTAAATTCATGCTGAGCATTATTGATTCGGACGGAAATGATGGCAGCGCCGCGAATAGAGGAAAGCATTATCCGGCGCAGTGAATTACCTATTGTCGTTGCGAATCCTCGCTCTAAAGGATAGCAGACAAATTTTCCATACCGTTCTGTCAGACCACCTTCATCGACCTCCAGTTTTTCTGGATATATGAGGGTGTGCCAGTTTTTGTAGAAGGGATTTTCATCCCGTATTTCCTGTACCATGCGATACCCGACGATAGAAGTTACTTGGAATACAGCTCGACAATCAGCTGTTCCTGGATCGGCATCGTTATCTCTTCTCTGTTCGGTAATGCTTTGACAGTTCCTTGAAATTTAGTCTGATCAAGTTCGAGCCAGCTGGGTACCCCTCTGCGCACAGCACCTTCAAGATTGTCAGCGATCACCGCGTTTTTTAGATTTTTCGGGCGTAAAGCGATGACATCTCCAGGTTTGACCTGGTACGAGGGTATATTGACTTTTTTTCCATTAACTGTGAACAGACCATGGCGCGCCATCTGCCGCCCCTGATTTCGTGAACTTGCAAATCCCATTCGATACAGGGTGTTGTCAAAGCGTCTCTCCAACATGAACAGCAAAATTTCTCCTGTTACGCCTGTTCCTGCATCGGCATTCTTGAAGAAACGATGGAACTGTGCCTCGAGCATGCCATACATTTGCTTGACTTTTTGTTTTTCACGTAGCTGAAGAGCATAGTTGGAAACTTTCCGAAATCGGTTTTGTCCATGCTGTCCAGGAGCAAAAGAGCGTCTTTCAAAGGCGCATTTGTCTGAGTAGCAGCGATCGCCTTTGAGGAACATTTTCAGGTTTTCGCGTCTGCAGAGCCTGCAGGATGCACCAGTATATCTAGCCAATGTGTACCTCCACGTATGAGCCTGATTTTATATGAAATAGAGGGTAGAACCAGGACACACTCAGACTCGCCGTCGTTTTGGCGGTTTACATCCGTTGTGCGGCAAGGGAGTGACGTCAACGATGCGACTGACTTCAAGTTCAGCGCTGATCAAGGCACGCAGAGCAGCTTCACGCCCTGGTCCGGGTCCCTTGACCCTGACTTCGACCTTGCGCAGTCCGTGTTCCTTTGCCTTGGTAACGGCATCAGTTAATGCATTCTGGGCGGCAAATGGGGTGGATTTTCTTGAACCTTTGAAGCCGAGAACTCCAGCACTGGACCATGAAAGCGTATTGCCTTGCCTGTCTGAAATCGTTATCACTGTGTTATTGAAGGTCGAATAGATAAAGACAACTCCTTCCGGGATATTCTTTTTATCTTTTCTTTTTACTTTTACGTTTCCTTTGCCTGCCTTTGCCATACCTGCTCCTGGTTCTCTCTGTTATCAGGATGAATCACTTGGAATTATTTCTTACGCACTGCAGCGCCGCGTCTGGGACCTTTCCTGGTCCTGGCATTGGTTTTCGTTCTCTGTCCATTGCAGGGAAGCCCGCGCCGATGGCGACGACCGCGGTAACACCCCAAATCCATCAGTCGTTTGATATCCATCGAGACTTCACGCCGTCGATCTCCCTCGACGACATATTCATTTTCAATGATAACCCTGATCCTGTTGATATCATCGCTACTCAAATCATCACTGTTCATCTGGTACGGCAAATCGGCCTTATCCAGGATCTGACGCGAGGTGGTGATGCCAATGCCATATATATAGGTCAACGCCCGATCCATGTGTTTGTTGCGTGGAAGATCCACACCTGCTATACGTGCCAAGTCTATGCTCCTTAATCTGAATCCTGCGAGTTCGTTGTTTCAGGTGGGGTTAGCCCTGTCGCTGTTTGTGTTTTTTATTGGGGCAGTTGACCCTGACAACACCATTGCGTTTGAAAACTTTGCAGTCGCTGCATATTTTTTTTACTGACGAACGCACTTTCATGACACTCTCCTGACTCGTCTCGTGTTATTTTCTGCTTTTACCGCCTTTCGCACGGAAAGTAACCCTTCCTCTGGTCAGATCATATGGCGACAGTTCAACGGTCACTCGATCGCCAGGCAGTATTTTAATGTAATGCATTCGCATTTTTCCGGAAATATGGGCAAGAACCTTGTGACCATTGTCAAGCTCTACCTGGAACATGGCATTCGGCAGTGGTTCAACAATGGTTCCTTCTACTTCAATGGCCTCTTCCTTTGCCATACATTCACCTGCGCATTAAACAAAACGAAAAGATGATTATTTACAAAAAAAACAAGATTTTTTCAACCCTTTTCTTTCTGAACTAGGATCTTGCCAGTGATTTCGGTACATTCTGCCTTTCAGCAACTTCCGTTCAGGTCGTTTCTTTGGCTGAGGACAAGAGGACCACCCGCAGTAGCCGCTACTGAGTGCTCGAAGTGTGCCGATGGTTTTCTATCCGCGGTCACTACGGTCCACTGATCATGCAAGATTTTTACTTTGGCGCCACCAAGATTAATCATCGGCTCAATGGCAAGAACCATACCGTCAAGAATACGTGGAGAGGCCTGCCGTTGAACATAGTTAGGCACTTCGGGTGCTTCATGAAGTTGACTGCCGATTCCGTGACCGACAAACTGCCGGACAACGGAATAACCATGGCCTTCAGCGCACTCCTGGATAGCTCTGGAAATATCGGAAATCCGGTTACCGACTTGAACCTGCTCAATCCCCCTGTATAATGATGTGCTGGCTACTTCAAGCAAGTGGGCGAGTTCCGGTCGCACCTCGCCAACAGGAACAGTAATAGCGGCATCACCATAGAAACCTTTGTACAAGGTGCCGAAGTCCAGGGAAATTATATCCCCAGAGCGAAGATAACGCTGCTTGGAAGGAATTCCATGCACAACCTCTTCGTTGATCGATGCACAGAGACTGGCTGGAAAACCACGGTATCCCTTAAAAGCCGGCACAGCATGGTGATCACGACAATAGGTCTCGGCAGCTTTATCAAGTGTATATGTAGTGACGCCGGGTGCGATTTCGCCTTCAAGCAGTGCAAGTACCCCAGCGACAATCTGGTTTGCCTGATGCATCAGGGCAATTTCATCTGGTGTTTTGACCGTAATTGCTTTGCCGTTCTCTCCCTTGTTCACCTGGTCCTCAATGACGTCCTCGTATTTTTCCAGCTTTCATGAATCCATCATAATTTCGCATGATCAGGTGGGATTCGATTTGTGAAATGGTATCGATGGATACAGCAACAACAATGAGCAATGCGGTCCCGCCAAAATAAAATGGTACATTAAGTTGGGTGATCAGGAGATCCGGCATGACACATATGGCACTTAGGTAAATAGCACCGACTACCGTTAAACGGACCAGAGCTTTGTCGAGAAATTCTGCGGTTTTCCTTCCTGGTCGTATCCCCGGTATGAATCCACCATTTTTCTTGAGATTTTCAGCCACATCATCGGGCTTGAAGGTGATCGCCGTGTAAAAAAAACAGAAGAAAACGATCATGGCGACGAAAATGATGTAATAGTAGATCGAGCCGGGAGCGAGCGCGGCAGAAGCCCGCTGGACCCAGTCAACCTGGATAAACGTTCCAATCGTTGCGGGAAACATCATGATCGAAGAGGCAAAGATCGGAGGAATGACACCTGCAACATTGATTTTCAAGGGTAGATGGGATGATTGTCCCCCATATACACGCCGACCGACGACCCGTTTGGCATATTGAACCGGAATACGCCTCTGTGACGTTTCAACAAAAATAATGAAGGCAACAATCGACAGCATCATTATCAGAAGAACTGGCAGGAACAGCATCGCCAGCTCACCGGCTTTGGCAAGTTGCAGGGTATTGCCGATAGCGGCAGGCATCCGGGCGACAATGCCGGCGAAAATGATAAGAGATATTCCGTTACCTATGCCTCTCTCGGTTATCTGCTCACCGAGCCACATGAGAAAGGCCGTGCCGCAAGTCAGAGTGAGCACCGTCATCAGTTTAAACTGAATTCCGGGCTCAAGGACAATCGGGGCGCCTGTGGGCCCGGTCATCCCCTCGATGCCGGTCGCGATAAAGAACCCCTGAATAACAGCAAGAAGAATAGTACCGTAGCGTGTGTACCGGATTATTTTACGTCTTCCTGCTTCTCCCTCCTTTTTCAGAGTTTCCAATTGGGGAATGACGACAGTCAGCAACTGCATGATAATCGATGCAGAAATATAGGGCATGATGCCCAGGGCGAAAATTGAAAAATTTTCAAGAGCGCCGCCGGAAAACATGTTGAACATGCCAAACAGTGTCCCTGCATGCTGCTCAAAAAAAGCTGCTAATGCTTCACTGTTGATTCCGGGTGTGGGGATCTGGACCCCCATCCTGTACACAAAAAGCATCAAGAGAGTGAATATCACTCTCTTGCGTAATTCAGGGATGCTGGCAGCGCTGACTAGTCCGCTCATTCATTACTCCTCGACTGTACCACCTGCGGCAACAATTTTTTCTCTGGCGCCTTGACTGACCTTGTCCACCCGCACATGAACAGCTTTGGTTACCTCTCCATTTGCCAGTATTTTTACAGGTCCATCTTTTTTGACAACTCCTGCGGCAGTCAGCGACGCAAGGTCGATTGTGGTCCCACTGTCGAATCGATTCAGGTCATCGAGTGAAACAATATTGTATTCGACCTTGAAAATGTTATTGAATCCTCGCTTGGGCAACCTCCGCTGCAATGGCATCTGACCGCCTTCGAATCCTGACGCCTTGCTGTAGCCGGATCTGGCCCGGGCCCCCTTGTGGCCGCGAGTAGCAGTTTTTCCCATTCCGCTGCCAGGGCCTCGGCCAACACGTTTTTTCGCCTTGCGCGCCCCATCATTAGGAGCAATGGTGTTCAACTTCAGCACTTTTATTCCTCCACCCTGATGAGATGCTGTACTTTTCTCAGCATGCCCTGTATTTCCGGTGTGTTTTTTCTGGTGACAGTTTTATGCATTTTAGTAAGTCCCAGACCTATAAGTGTTTTTCGTATAGGATCCGGACTGCCGATTCCGCTTTTGATTTGAGTAAACGTTACAGTTTCATTCATGAAATCATATCCTCTTCTCGCAGGCTATCAGGCAATCATTTCTTCAGTTTTCATGGAGCGCAATTTTGCGACCTGATCGGCGGTCCGCAAATGCCGCAGACCTTGCAGGGTCGCTTTGACAAGGTTGTGAGGATTGTTGGAGCCAAGACATTTGGTCAATATGTTCTGAATGCCTGCTGCCTCAAGAACGGCTCGGACCGCACCTCCGGCAATGACACCCGTACCATCGGAAGCGGGTTTCAACAAGACACTCCCGGACTTGAATTTCCCGATAATCTCATGTGGAATCGAAATGTCTGTCAAGGCTACCTGTTGCATGTCTTTCTTGGCATGCTCTATCCCTTTCCTGATTGCCTCGGGAACCTGATTGGCCTTGCCCAGTCCATATCCAACCTTGCCGTTACCATCACCAACAACGATAATGGCACTGAAGCTGAATCTTCGGCCGCCTTTCACTACCTTAGCGACTCGATTGATAAACACTATCTTTTCGATGAGCTCTTCCTGAATTGCTTCTTTTGCTCGTTTAAATTCAGCCAAGAAACACCCCCGTCTAATATCAGATTTTAATGTTGTCCTAGAACTGCAGCCCGCCTTCGCGGGCACCATCGGAAAGGGCTTTCACTCTTCCATGGTACAGGTTTCCACCACGATCAAATACAACTTTTTCAATCCCGGCGGCTTTCGCTTTTTGAGCGACAAGGCTGCCGACCTTTTTCGCTTGTTCGCATTTCCCCTTGAGATCGGTGCCATCAAAGTCCTTATCCCCGGATGACATGGCAACGAGGGTCCTTCCTTTGGTGTCGTCGATAATCTGGACGTATATATACCGGTTGCTCCGGTACACCCTCATACGCGGCCGTTCTGCAGTCCCGAAAATTTTGGTGCGGATACGTTGGACCCGTTTACTGCGGGCGGCAAGTTTTGACTGTGTTTTCGACATGATGCAATACTCTCAACAATAATCTCAATTTAGTTACTTCCCGCCGGCTTTACCAACTTTACGTACGATACGTTCATTGAAGTACCGGATTCCCTTGCCCTTATAGGGTTCAGGTTTACGGATATCGCGAATTTGCGCGGCAACCAGACCAACCAGTTCTTTGTCAATCCCCTCAATGGTAATGGAATTGTCTTTCCCCACGGTGGCGGTAATGTTTGCCGGTAGTCTGTATTCAACAGGGCTTGAATACCCGACATTCAAGGTCAGCACGGAGCCGTTGACGGCGGCGCGATAGCCGACACCTTCGACTGCGAGCTTTTTGGTAAATCCCTGATCAACACCCATGACCATGTTACTGATCAGGGATCTGGTCATTCCCCAGAAGGCCATCACTCTCTTACTGCTCCCCTTCGGTGAGCACAGCAGAGTGTTGTCATGCTCCTGCACTGTTATCTCCGGTCGAATACTCCGCTCGAGGGAGCCTTTCGCGCTACTGACCTTAATTGTCGTTCCCTGTATTTCGACCTTCACTCCAGGGGGGACGGGAATTGGCTGCTTGCCTATTCTGGACATGAAAATTCTCCTTGATATCAATGACCGGACAGTTACCAGACTTCGCAGAGCAGTTCACCGCCGATGTTCTGCTGGCGTGCCTGTCTGTCGGTAATGACGCCCTGCGAGGTTGACAGAATGGCTATACCGAGTCCACTCAACACCTTAGGTATATTGGTACTTCGTTTATACTGGCGAAGACCGGGCTTGCTGATCCTGCGCAACCCGGTAATGACCTGCTCATTGTTGGGCCCGTACTTTAACTCAAGTTTTAACGTACCCTGAGGTCCTTGCTGGATGATGTGATAATTCGCTATATATCCCTCTTCCACGAGAACTTTGGCGACGTTGACCTTCAGCTTGGACAACGGCATTTCAACGACGGGGAAGTACGCTCTTGTTGCATTTCTGATTCGAGTCAGCATATCAGCCAACGGATCATTCATGGACATCGATTATTCCTCAATTATGTGCGAAGATGATATCAACAAGCTGTGCAAAGCTGTTCAGCGAACAGTGTCGTTTACCAACTCGACTTGGTTACGCCGGTGATTTCACCCTGCGATGCCAATTTGCGAAAACACAGGCGGCAAATTCCGAATTTTCTATAAAATGCTCTGGCTCTTCCACACAAGGGACAGCGGTTGTACGCTCGAACCGAAAATTTCTGTTGACGTCCTGCCTTGGCAATAAGTGATTTTTTTGCCACAGCATCCTCCTAAAGATATAGAAATATTGATGGGGAGTCGGATTTATTTTTTCCTGAAGGGCATGCCGATAGCCTCCAGTAAGGTATGAGCTGCTGCATCAGTTTTAGCGGTGGTAACTATGGTGATGTTGAGACCACGTATCTGATCGACCTTATCGTAATCAATTTCAGGGAAAATGATATGTTCGGTAATCCCCATGGAAAAATTACCCCGACCATCAAATCCTTTTGCGCTGACACCTCGGAAATCTCTGACGCGGGGCAGGGCAACATTGATCAGTTTCGACAGGAAGTCATACATTTTCTTACTGCGTAAAGTCACCCTGCTTCCAATGGGCATACCGGCACGCAATTTAAAGGTAGCAATGGATTTCTTTGCCTTGGTCATCACGGCTTTCTGCCCGGATATAGCTGTAAGCTCTTCAATGGCCTTATCAATGATTTTTGGATTCTGGACTGCTTCACCCAGGCCCATGTTAAGAACTATCTTCTCAATTTTGGGGATATCCATCACATTGGTGATACCGAGCTGTTGTTGCAACTTACCCTTCAATTCCTTTTCGTACTGTTCCTTTAATGTGCCCATCATATACTCCGTAACCTGCTGGATACCTATTTGGATGTTAGTATAGTCGCCTGACATTTTTTGCAGGTTCTCGTCTTGGTACCATCTTCAAGAATTGTTTTTCCTGTTCGTACC
Organism: Desulfobulbus alkaliphilus; assembly: GCF_016918545.1. Classification (GTDB taxonomy): domain Bacteria; phylum Desulfobacterota; class Desulfobulbia; order Desulfobulbales; family Desulfobulbaceae; genus Desulfobulbus; species Desulfobulbus alkaliphilus. Next base: position 28,735 of record NZ_JAFFQC010000003.1, read on the forward strand.
GTCTCAGCGCATTCAGGACATACCAGTTTGATATTGGAAAGATGAATTGCAGCTTCCTTGTCGATGATTGAACCGGCTTTGGTTGCATCTTTGGCTTTCTGGTGCCGTTTGACCATATTGATCCGTTCGACGACAACACGATTATTTTCTCTGTCAATCTTAAGGATTTTGCCGACCCGACCCTTGTCTTTACCGGCAATAACTTCGACTTTATCGTTCACTCTGAATTTTGTATGTCCTTGACGCATTGCAGTTCCTCGTCTTTAAATAAGACCCGACGGATTATAAGACTTCAGGGGCAAGGGAAATAATTTTCATGAATCCCAGGGTACGTAGTTCTCGTGCAACCGGTCCAAAAATTCGCGTACCGATTGGATCACCGCCTCCGGTAAGAAGCACAGCCGCATTGTCATCGAATTTGACCGTTGTGTCTTCCGGACGACGTAATGATTTGGCCGTTCGAACCACGACGGCATCAAGGACGTCTCCCTTCTTCACCTTGGCATGAGGGATAGCCTCTTTCACTGTCACAACAATGATGTCGCCAATACCGGCATATCGTTTACGGGTACCACCCAACACTCGTATACAGAGTACTTTCTTTGCCCCGGAATTATCGGCGACATTTAACATGGTTTCAGTTTGGATCATGACCTCACCCGCTTAGTATCTGATTTCCTAATTCCAAAATTTTGTCACAGCCATGCAGAGATCAAACAGCTCTCTGGATGATTGACCGTAACAGCCATCGTTTTCTCCTGGACAGCGGTCTGCATTCTTCAATAAGGACGAGGTCTCCAATCTGACATTCATTGGCAGCATCATGGGCCATGTACTTCACCTGTTGCCGGATGAATTTACCGTAGAGTTTATGTGGGAATTTTCTTTCCACGGCGACGACTATAGTTTTATCCATCTTATTGCTGACGACAGCACCTTGGCGAATTTTTTTTACATTAGCACTCATCTCATAATCCTTTTGTAATGAAAAATAAGGAATTTCAGCTTAATTTTTCTGTCAAAATTGTCTGAATCTTAGCAATATCCTTCCTTAATTGGGCCAATTTTGCTGGATTTTCAAGCTGACGAATGCCATGTTGAAATCGTAATTTGAAGAGATCTTCTCTGGTATCCAGGTCCTTTTTCCGCAGATCTTCAACTGATAAATTTCGCAGGTCTTTTGCTTTCATATCGTATTGCTCTTGCAGACTACTGTCGTGGGGAAGGGAAGTTTAAAGCTGGCAAGGCGCAATGCCTCGACCGCAAGTTCTTCCGGTATACCTTTTAATTCGTATAACACGCGCCCAGGTCGAATGGTTGCAACCCAATACTCGGGCGACCCTTTCCCTTTTCCCATCCTGGTTTCAGCAGGTTTTTTGGTGATAGGTTTATCTGGGAAAACGCGAATCCATAATTTACCGCCACGTTTGATCTTTCTGTTGATGGCTATACGGGCGGCCTCAATCTGTTGAGCAGTCATGCGTCCGCATCCTACAGCTTTGAGAGCGTAATCTCCAAAAGAGATGTCCGATCCGCGCAGTGCTTCTCCGCGCATCCGCCCTTTAAATTGTTTTCGATGTTTTACCTTACGAGGACTTAACATTGTATCGTACCTTTAGTGGAATATCATGTCGTGCTTGGCACCGCCTGCTCGGCCGCAATCTGAGCATCAGCCAGCACTTCTCCTTTGAAAATCCAGACTTTCACCCCAATGATGCCATAGGTTGTCTTCGCTTCAGCAGTGCCATAGTCAATGTCGGCGCGGAGGGTATGCAGAGGAATTCTTCCCTCTTTAAACCACTCGGTTCGCGACATTTCCGCTCCCCCAAGACGTCCGGAACAGGATATTTTAATTCCTTGAACTCCAAATCGTAAGGCAGAGTTGATTGATTTTTTCATGGCACGCCTGAAAGCAATCCGGCGCTCGAGCTGGGTTGCTATATTCTCAGCGACCAGCTGTGCATCAGCTTCTGGCCGGCGCACCTCTTGGATATCGATAAAGCAGGTTCGCTTGAATTGATTTTCAAGATCTTTTTTCAGACCTTCTATCTCGGTTCCTTTTTTTCCAATGACAATGCCAGGACGTGCGGTAAAGAGTTTAATTTTTACCTTTTCTCCAGTCCTTTCAATGACAATCCTGGATATTCCGGCGTGATACAGCCGCTTCTTAAGGAATTTTCGAATAAGTTGATCCTGATAGAGATTCTCAGCATAATCCTTATCCGCATACCAGATAGATTCCCAGGATCGCGTAATGTTAAGACGCAGCCCAATAGGATTGACTTTTTGTCCCAAGATTGTCCTCCGTTTCCTCTGCTAGTTTTTCAATGAAAATCTGTTCAATTCAATTGCGATCAGGCTTCGTCAACGATGACCGTTATGTGACTGGTCCGCTTTAATATACGTGTTGCCCTCCCCATGGCGCGTGGACTGAAACGCTTCAGCATGGGCCCCCCGTCAATGTATATTTTTTTGACATAGAGGGAATCGACATCGACGGAGGTCGTCTGGTCTGCGTTTGCCACTGCGGACTCCAGTACTTTCCGGATGATTCGAGCAGCTTTTTTGGGCATGAAGCGCAAGGTCGTCACTGCCTGATCTGCTTTCATACCGCGAATGATATCGGCAACCAGTCGGGCTTTCTGTGGTGAAATGCGAATGTATTTGGCGACGGCTTTGGTTTCCATCGTGTTACTCCTCAATTGGGCTTGCTCAAATTACCAGCTTGATCCTATCGACCTTTTTTATCGGAGGCATGCCCATAATATGTTCGAGTTGGCGAAAATTCACCGAGCTTATGCCCGACCATGTTTTCGGTCACATACACAGGTATGAATTTATTACCGTTGTGAACGGCAAAAGTCAGGCCGACCATATCCGGCAATATGTCTGAACGTCGCGACCAGGTCTTAATGACCTTGCGTGACCCGGTATTCTGCGCTTCTTCGACTTTTTTCAGCAAATGACTATCAACGAAAGGTCCTTTTTTTACGGAACGGGACATAGTAACTACTCCTGTTGTTATTTCCGTTTATTGACAATATCACGGTCGGAGGCCTTGCGTTTTCTGGTCTTGAATCCCTTGGCAGGCATTCCCCAGGGTGAGCATGGATGTCGTCCACCGGAACTTTTTCCTTCACCACCACCCATGGGGTGGTCAACGGGGTTCATGGCGACACCACGAACAGACGGCCTGATCCCCTTCCATCTGGCCCGTCCAGCCTTGCCAAGTTTCTGGCTGGCATGTTCGGGGTTACCGACTTGACCGATACACGCTCGACAGTCTTTGTGAAAGCGACGAACTTCACCGGATGGTAATTTAACCAGGACTTGATGTCCATCTTTGGCCATCAACTGGGCAGAAGCTCCGGCGGATCGAACCATCTGAGCTCCTTTACCGATTTTCATTTCGATATTATGAATAACTGTTCCCAGTGGGATATTGATCATCGGCAGACAGTTTCCCAGTTTGATGTCGGCATTGGCACCAGACAGGACCGTGTCACCGACTGCAATGCCGTTGGGAGCGAGAATGTAGGCTTTTTCACCATCAGCATAGATCAACAACGCGAGATTTGCCGACCTGTTAGGATCGTATTCAATGGCGGTGACTTTTGCCGGGATTTCAGTTTTGCTTCTTTTCCAATCGATAATCCGATATTTCCGCTTATGACCACCGCCCCGATGTCGCACGGTTATGCGGCCATAGACGTTTCGACCGCCGCTTTTTTTCAAGGGAGCGAGCAGATTCTTTTCAGGAGCTTTATCAGATATGATGTCCTGGTGGACAGATACATGATGCCGTTTACCAGGTGATGTCGGTTTGTGAATTTTTATAGACATGGTTATTCCTGTAATCTAGTCTCGTCAGAGGGCAATCAAAAATAAACAGGCTTAAAGCTCTTCAAGAAAATTAATTTTTCCTTCTGAAAGAGTGACATAGGCTTTTTTCCAATCACTGGTTTTTCCAGCAGAACGTATGCCGACTCTTTTCTGTTTTCCAGTCATGTTACAGACAGCTACTTTTGATACTTTGACCTGGAAAAGCTGTTCAACAGCCTTTTTGATTTCAATTTTATTGGCCCTCGGGTCAACCTTGAGTACGACTTTGTCTTCTGTTTCCTGCAGACGGTTTCCCTTTTCAGTCAAACGTGGGCTCTTGATGATGCTATAAATTTCTTTCATACCAGTAGCCTCTCTTCCAGCTTGGCCAGACTTGATTGCGCCAGCATTAATTTCGAATATTTGAGGATATCGTAGACGTTTAATCCAGCTACAGGCATAACCTTGAAACCCACTGCATTCTTGGCGGAAAGATACAGCTTCTCTTCCTTCTCACCGGTTATGATAAGGCAATTATCATAGGCGAAAGTATCCATGACTCGGATAAATTCCTTGGTTTTGATCTCAGGCAAGTCGAAAGAGTCAATAATGACCAGGTTACCCTCCTGACTGCGAGCACTTAAAGCCATCTTTAATGCCAGTCTCTTTACTTTTTTCGGTAGAGAGTAGCTGTAGTCGCGAGGCTTGGGGCCAAAAATTGTCCCTCCACCTCGCCATAGGGGCGAAGTTCTGCTGCCCGCTCTGGCACGACCGGTCCCCTTCTGCCGCCAGGGTTTTGCACCGCCCCCCCTGACTTCACCGCGGGTTTTCGTACTTGCAGTCCCCTGACGTTGATTGGCGCGTTGCATACAAACGACTTCATGCAGAATGCCAGTTTTGACTTCAACCGCAAACAGCGCATCATTGAGATTGACTTCGCCAACCTTCTCGGCTCGAGTATTTAAGACATCACAAACTGCCATGTGTATCTCCTTAAAAGCAGTCCTGGTGGCTACGCTTTTGTATAAATATTGAGTAATCCATTTTTAGCACCTGGTACGGAGCCACGAACAAGGACAACATTTTCTTCGTTACGAATATCGACAATTTTCAAGTTTTTCAGCGTGGTTGTATCATTGCCCATTCGGCCAGGCATTTTTTTGCCTTTCATGACCCGTGATGGCCAGGCGCTACAGCCAATGGACCCGGGGGCGCGATGAAAATTTGATCCGTGCGAGGCTCGACCACCTGAGAACCCATGTCGCTTTATGACCCCTTGAAATCCACGCCCCTTAGAACGTGCAGATATATCTACCGTGTCGCCAATGCCAAGAACTTCCTGAACCGTGATTCGTTGTCCAACTTCAAAATCATCAGGATTATTGACCCGGAATTCTTTGATATGATAAAATCCTTGCCCACCGGACCGTTTGCAGTGCCCAATCTCAGGTTTGGAGAGTCTCGATTGTTTTTTCTCCATAAATCCGATTTGGATAGCGTTATATCCTTCTTTTTGCACAGTCTTTTTCTGCAAAATGACACACGGTCCGGCCTCGATGACGGTAACAGGTATAGACCTGCCGTTTTCATCGTAGACCCTGGTCATGCCAATTTTCCTACCTAATATTCCATTTGTTTTCGGCATTTGTCTACCTAAACTCCATTTTGGCATTCATCGAATAAAGCTTCAGATCACTTGCCCTGCCACCCTGTCGGACGGTAATCAGGGAAGTTTTATTTCCACATCTACTCCTGCGGAAAGCTCAAGTTTCATCAACGAGTCTATGGTCTGTTGAGTAGGTTCGAGTATATCAAGCAGACGTCGATGGGTCCGCATTTCAAATTGCTCCCTGGACTTTTTGTCCACATGAGGTGAACGGAGTACGGTAAATCTGTTGGTACTGGTCGGTAAGGGGATGGGTCCCACTACCCGGGCTCCTGTTCGCCGCGCCGTGTCGACAATTTCCCTGGTTGATAAATCAAGCAGTTTGTGGTCGTAGCCCTTCAGTCTGATCCTTATTTTTTCTGTAGGAATCATGAATTTCCTCTTATTCAACAATTTCGCTGATAACGCCGGCACCGACCGTTCTTCCACCTTCCCGGATGGCAAAACGCAATCCGGCTTCCATTGCAATCGGCGTAATCAGTTCACCGGTAATGTGAATGTTATCGCCAGGCATAACCATCTCCACACCTTCTTCCAGGGTGCAGACACCAGTTACGTCCGTGGTCCGGAAATAAAACTGAGGACGGTAGCCATTGAAAAACGGGGTGTGACGACCACCTTCCTCCTTGGTCAGAATATAGGCCTCAGCTTTGAATTTCTTGTGAGGCTTGATCGAACCGGGTTTTGCCAGGACCTGACCGCGAGCGATTTCTTCCCGCTTGATGCCGCGCAACAGGGCGCCGATATTATCGCCAGCCTGGCCTTCATCGAGCAGCTTACGGAACATCTCCACCCCTGTGCAGACTGTCTTCACCGTGGGCCGGATACCAACGATTTCCACATCGTCGCCAACATGGACCACGCCCCGTTCAATCCGGCCGGTCGCAACCGTGCCGCGACCGGAAATGGAAAAGACATCTTCGACCGGCATCAAAAAGGGCTTGTCCACCGCCCGTTCAGGCTGGGGGATGTAACTGTCCACCGCTTCCAGCAGGCTCCAGATACACTGCGTCTTTTCAGCATCTTCCGGATACTCGAGAGCATGCAGGGCCGATCCCTGCACAATCGGAATATCGTCACCCGGAAAATCATATTTGTCCAGCAGTTCGCGCAACTCCATCTCCACCAGCTCAATGAGCTCCGGATCATCAACCATGTCGCACTTATTCAGAAAAACCACCATGGCCGGAACCCCCACCTGACGGGCCAGGAGGATATGCTCGCGGGTCTGAGGCATGGGTCCGTCGGTGGCCGCAACCACCAGAATGGCACCGTCCATCTGAGCGGCTCCGGTGATCATGTTCTTAATATAATCCGCGTGACCGGGACAATCGACATGAGCGTAGTGCCTGTTCTCGGATTCATACTCGACATGGGCCGTCGCAATGGTGATACCACGCTCCTTCTCCTCCGGCGCCTTGTCGATCTCGCTGAAATCAGTGAATTTCGCCAGACCTTTAGTCGACAGAACACGAGTCATCGCCGCTGTCAAGGTTGTCTTGCCATGATCAATGTGACCGATTGTTCCCACATTGACATGCGGCTTCTTCCGCTCAAATTTTTGCTTGGCCATCTTGCGCTTCCTCTATCGAAGTGAACGTGTTACACGCCCCTGATTTTGTGGATAATGATTTCCGCTCGTTTCGCTGGAATAACTGCAAATTCGTTAAACTGCATCGTGAAAGTCGCCCGCCCTTGCGTTGCTGAACGTAAGTCGGTTGAGTACCCGAACATTTCGGCCAACGGCGCCTTGGCCCGGACGACTTGAACCGCATTGCCTATGCTGACACCTATGATCTGGGCGCGTTTTTTGTTGAGATCATTCATGACCTCGCCCACGTATTCTTCGGGGGTACTGATTTCCAAATCCATGACTGGCTCAAGAAGTGCAGCTTCGGCCTGGGTTGCTGCTTTGCGGCAGGCCATGGTAGCTGCAACACTGAATGCCATTTCCGTTGATTTTTCTTCATCGTACGAGCCCCCGATCAACCTGGCGTTAACATCCAGCACCGGGTAACCGATCAATGGACCGGAATCCAGACTGTTAAGCACCCCTCTTTTCACAGCTTCAATATACTGAGGAGGTATGAGATTTTCCTGAACACTCGACTCAAACGTGTTGCCTGATCCTCTGTCTCTCGGGGTCAGCTCAATCTCCACGTGAGCATATTGCTCCTTACCGGTGCCATGCGTTTCAAACCTGGCTTCAGCCCTGGCGCCTTGCACCAGGGTTTCCCGGAAAGCCACCTGCGGGGTGCCGACATTGGCTTCGACCTTAAATTCACGAATCAATCGGTCGACTATTATTTCAAGATGCAGTTCGCCCATCCCGGAAATAATTGTCTGCCCGGTTTCTTCACTGACCGTCACCCGAAAACTTGGATCTTCCCGAACAATTTTTTCCAGACTTTCGGCTAACTTATTTTCATCCGCCTTAGTCCTTGGCTCAATGGCAATCCCAATCACAGGCTCAGGAAACACCATGCTTTCCAGGGAGATATAATCGCCGGATTGGCACAGGGTATCACCGGTTCGGGTAAACTTGAGCCCGACTATCGCCCCGATGTCACCCGGGCCAATGGATGAAATTTCTTCACGCTTATTGGCGTGAAGTTTGATCAGTTTCGAGATTTTTTCCGTTTTTTGCTTAACAGGATTATATACCTTGTCCCCTAAGCTGAGCGCACCTGAGTACACACGTATGAATGCCAGGTTGCCTATAAACGGATCGCTTTGCAGTTTGAAAACCAAACCGCAAAATCTTTCACTCCTCACTGGCTTGCGGATAAGGGGCGCACCGTTCTTATCCGTCCCCTCGATCGGGGGAACATCAACGGGTGAAGGCAAGTACTTGGCCACAGCGTCAAGTAAAGGCTGCACGCCTTTGTTCTTGAATGCCGAGCCGCATACTACTGGAACGATGTCCAGAGCAAGGGTTGCTTTTCTCAGCGCCTTGCTGATTTCACCGGGAGTGATCTCTTGGTCATTTAAATATTTATCCATGACCTCCTCATCGAAGTCGGCCAACTTCTCGAGGAGTGTCATTCTGGCGGCCGATGTCTCTGCTCTATACGCTTCTGGTATGTCCTTTTCGAGCACGACCTGCCCCTTTGAGGCTTCGTCGAACTGGAGCATTTTCTGGTTAAGCAGATCAATGACTCCGGAAAAGGTGTCTTCTTGACCGACAGGGAGCGTTATCAGGACCGGTTGTGCCCCCAGCCGGGTCTCCATCTGTTCGAGGCATCGCGGCAACGCGGCCCCCACTCGGTCCATTTTGTTCACAAACGCTATGCGCGGGATACGATAACGATCAGCTTGTCGCCAGACCGTCTCGGATTGCGGTTCTACCCCCCCTACTGCACAGAAAATGGCGACTACACCGTCGAGCACCCGAAGACACCTTTCAACTTCCACCGTGAAATCGACATGCCCTGGAGTATCGATGATGTTTATCTGCGTATTCTTCCAAACACAGGAGGTGGCAGCGGAGGTAATCGTAATGCCTCGCTCCTGCTCCTGTTCCATCCAATCCATAACAGCTGTGCCGTTATGGACCTCACCGAGTTTATGTGATTTACCGGAATAATAAAGAATTCGTTCCGTGGTGGTAGTCTTACCCGCATCGATATGCGCCATTATACCGATATTGCGCACATTGGATAATGAGTTCTCCCCGCCTGCCACCGTCGTTTCCTTTACACCCGTGTTTCATTCTTCGGCACTGAAACCAAGAAAATGTCGTTGTTCTTACAACAGGTTTAGATGCCTGTCAATTATCTGATAAGTATACTTGTCAATGCTACCATCGATAATGGGCAAAAGCCTTATTCGCCTCGGCCATCTTGTGGGTATCATCACGTTTTTTTACTGATGCTCCGCGGTTGTTGAAAGCGTCCATCAGTTCTGCCGCCAGTTTTTCAGACATGTTTTTTCCTGATCGGCCTTTTGAGAAACCAATTATCCATCGTATTGCCAGGGCATTTCTTCGCTCCGGCCGGACTTCCACCGGAACCTGGTAGGTGGCACCTCCCACACGTCGACTTTTGACTTCGACGCGGGGCCGGACCTTGTCCATAGCTTCTTCAAAGACGGTCAATGGATCCTGATCGGCCAGCTTTTCATCGATGATATCCATGGCATCATAGAAGAGGCGACGGGCCACATTCTTCTTGCCATTCAACATCAAACCATTGGTAAACTTAGCCACCAGAACTGAATTGAATCTGGGGTCCGGTGCTACCGGTCGTTTGTCCAGCAATTTCTTTCTTGGCATTTCTTCGCTCTTTTCAGATCGTATTCAATTTATTTTGGTCGCTTGGCGCCGTATTTTGACCTTCCCTGTTTGCGATCACTCACACCCAACGTATCCAACGTTCCTCTGATGATATGATACCGCACACCGGGCAAGTCCTTGACACGACCGCCGCGAATCAACACCACCGAATGCTCCTGCAGGTTGTGACCTATACCCGGAATATAGGATGTTACCTCGATGCCATTGGTCAGACGCACCCTGGCGACCTTCCGCAAGGCTGAGTTGGGTTTCTTGGGCGTGGTCGTATACACGCGCACACAGACGCCACGTTTTTGCGGGCAACTTTGCAAAGCTGGCGTATTGGATCGTTTGACGATTTTTTTCCGTCCGTTCCTGACAAGTTGATTAATAGTGGGCATGCAAGCAACTCCTGTTATAAAATGCGACCGACCTCACCTCGGGCAAAAAAAGCGAGCGTGAAGCGCTATTTATTATCCAAAAAAACCGGAAATGTCAAGGGCATTCTTTGTTATTTATCGGCATCAAGCCTATAGGTGGCCAAACCGGTCCCAGCAGATATCAAACGCCCCATAATGACATTTTCCTTGAGACCGGACAGGTCATCAATCTTCCCGGCCATGGCGGCATTGGTCAACACTTTGGTCGTCTCCTGAAAAGAAGCTGCTGAAATAAAGGAGTCGGTGGACAGGGAAGCCTTGGTGACGCCGAGCAGCAATGGTTCCGCGGCTGCAGGGTGCAGTCCCTGCCGGAGGAGCTGCTCGTTTTCTTCCTGAAATTTCCACCATTCAACCTGTTGATCCAGCATAAACCGGGAATCACCGGAATCGGTGATTCGCACCCGCTTCAGCATCTGCCTGACGATGGTCTCAATATGTTTATCGTTAATTCTCACCCCCTGCAAACGATACACTTCCTGGATTTCATTGACCAGGAAACGGGCAAGTTCCTCAGCACCCTTCACCCGAAGAATATCATTGGGCAAACGGATACCTTCCATCAACGGATCACCGGCTTCGACACGATCATTTTCATGCACGGTGATATGTTTGGATTTTGGTACCAGATACTCCTTCGGTTCACCTACTTCAGGGGTGACAATAACCCTCCGCTTCCCCTTGAGGTCCTTGCCGAAACTGACACGCCCGTCAATTTCAGAAATGACAGCCTGTTCCTTGGGTTTACGGACTTCAAACAATTCAGCAACTCTGGGGAGACCACCGGTGATGTCCTTGGTCTTGGTCGTTTCACGGGGAATTTTTGCGATCACCGTCCCGGGGCCGATGACGTCCTGTTCGTTAACGGTGATGATGGAGCCGACAGGCAGGGAGTAACGGGCGGCAAGATCACCCTCGGGCAGCTTCACAGTCCTGCCACGCTCGTCCTTCATGGAAATACGCGGATTCATCTGTTTGCCACTGCTAACCGCCGTGATGACCTTGCTGGCTTTACCGGTAATGTGGTCGACGCGCTCCTGCATGGATTCACCCTCGATGACATCCCCATACTTGACCTTACCACCGGTCTCGGCGACAATCGGTATGGAGAAAGCATCCCAATCCGCAATCACTGTACCGGGATCTATCTGGCTGCCATCACTGATGCGCAAAGTGGCACCATAGGGGACCGGAAACCGTTCCCGATCAACTCCGAGGTCATCGAGCACAGTGATTTCAGCGTTGCGATTCATCACGACCTCCAACCCTTCGCTGTTGGTCACTGAATGCAGGTTCTTGTATCGAATCTGACCACCACGCTGGGTCCGCACTTCTGCCTGCTCCACCGAGCCCCTGGCGGTCCCCCCGATGTGAAAGGTCCGCATGGTCAACTGAGTGCCTGGCTCGCCAATGGACTGGGCGGCAATGATTCCGACCGCCTCGCCGATGTTCACCATATGCCCCCGGCCAAGATCACGACCGTAGCACATGGCGCATACGCCCCGCTTGGCCTCACAGGTGAGCACCGATCTGATCTGCACGCGATCGATACCGGCGGCCTCAATGGCCTCGACCCGATCTTCGGTGATTTCTTCATCCATGCCGACAAGAATGTTGCCGGTATGCTGATCAACGATATCCTCCAGGGCGACGCGTCCCAGAATTCGCTCACCGATACGGACAATCACCTCGCCACCCTCGATCAATGGCTCGGCCTGGGTGCCGCGCATGGTGCCGCAATCGCGCATGACGATGGTCGAGTCCTGGGCGACATCAACCAGTCTCCGGGTCAGGTACCCTGAGTTGGCTGTTTTCAAAGCTGTGTCAGCCAGCCCCTTGCGAGCACCGTGCGTGGAAATGAAGTATTCGAGAACATTAAGGCCTTCCCGGAAGTTCGCTTTAATCGGTGATTCGATGATCTCTCCGGAAGGCTTGGCCATCAGTCCACGCATTCCGGCCAGCTGCCGGATCTGATCCTTGGAACCACGGGCTCCGGAGTCGGCCATGACATACACGGAATTAAAGCTTTTGATCTCCTTGACTTTGCCTTTGGCATCAGGCACGTACTCCACTGCCATCTCATCCATCATTTCCTTGGTGATCTTATCGGTGACCTTCGACCATATATCGATAATTTTGTTATATTTCTCTCCATCGGTAATCAAACCGTCCGAATACTGCTGATCCACGTCGGCCGCTTCTTTTTCAGCATCTTCGACAAATTCCTCTTTTTTTACCGGAATTTTCATATCGTTGATACATATAGATATTCCGGCGCGAGTGGCATACTCATAGCCAAGGTCCTTCAGGCGATCAGCGAGAATAACCGTTTCCTTGGTGCCGGCATGACGATAGGTGAAATCAATCAGAAACTCGGTTTCCTTCTTTGAAAGTTCCTTGTTGACCACGGAAAAAGGGATGACATCGGGAAGAAGCTCACCAACGATGATCCGGCCTATGGTTGTTTTGACCAATGATCCATTAATCCGGACCCGTACGCCGGCTTGTATATCAACCGCTCCGTGGTCGTAGGCAATTCGTGCCTCAATCGGCGAGCTAAAAACCATTCCTTCACCAGCGACACCCAGCCGTTCCCTGGTCATGTAATACAACCCCAGGACAATATCCTGACTGGGAATGATGACCGGTCCGCCGTTGGCCGGCGAAAGGATATTGTTGGTGGACATCATCAGGACCCGGGCTTCTACCTGGGCTTCCACCGATAGCGGTACATGGACCGCCATTTGATCGCCATCAAAGTCAGCGTTGAATGCCGCACAGACCAAGGGGTGCAGCTGAATAGCCTTGCCTTCGATGAGAACGACTTCGAAAGCCTGCATACCAAGCCTGTGGAGAGTTGGCGCCCGATTGAGAATAACAGGATACTCCTGAACGATATCATCAAGCACATCCCAGACTTCCTTGGTCCCCTTTTCCACCATCTTGCGGGCACTTTTGATGGTGGTTACGTATCCTTTCCGCTCCAGTTTGTTGTATATGAACGGTTTAAACAATTCCAAGGCCATCTTTTTGGGCAACCCGCACTGATGCAACCGCAGATGAGGTCCGACAACAATAACGGAACGCCCGGAATAATCGACACGCTTGCCGAGCAGGTTTTGCCGGAAACGCCCCTGTTTTCCTTTGAGCATGTCGGAAAGCGACTTCAGGGGGCGCTTGTTGGGGCCGGTTATAGTGCGACCACGACGGCCGTTGTCGAAAAGAACATCAACCGCTTCCTGCAGCATTCGTTTTTCATTGCGGATAATGATGTCCGGGGCATCCAGTTCCAACAATCGTTTCAAACGGTTATTGCGGTTAATAACCCGACGGTACAGATCATTGAGATCGGAAGTTGCAAAACGACCTCCTTCCAGGGGAACCAAAGGCCGCAAATCAGGGGGCAAAACCGGAATGACCTCGAGAATCATCCATTCCGGGCGATTCCCGGAATCCCGGAACGCTTCGACCACATTGAGACGTTTCCCATACTTGGTCCGTTTCGTTGCCGACCCTGTCTCTTTCATTTCCTGGCGCAGGCTGATGGACAATTCCTTTAGATCAAGGGCCATCAGCATTTCCCGTATGGCTTCCGCTCCGATCCCGACCCTGAATGCACCGGGGTGTTCTTCCAGCGCCTTCCGATACTGCTCCTCGTTGAGAAGGGTACCGACAGAAAGCTCTTCCACCGTTGAGGCCACCACGGCATAGGATTCAAAATAAAGGATACGTTCCAATTGTTTCAGGGTCATATCAAGTATGGCCCCGATTTTGGACGGCAGACTCTTGAGAAACCAGATGTGGGCGACAGGAGCGGCGAGCTCGATATGGCCGAGTCGCTCACGGCGGACCTTGGACTGAATGACTTCGACGCCACATTTCTCGCAGACTACGCCGCGATGTTTCATTCGTTTGTATTTACCGCAATTACATTCGTAATCCTTGACCGGACCAAAAATTTTGGCACAGAACAGTCCATCGCGTTCCGGCTTGAATGTTCGATAATTGATGGTTTCCGGCTTTTTGACCTCGCCATGTGACCACTCTTTGATTTTATCAGGAGAGGCGAGGGATATCTTAACTTTGTTAAAACTGACGGGTCCTTTCGGCTTTGCAAAGAAACTGAAAAGTTCTTCCACGAAATCACCTTTGGTATCTATTCAATCCGTTCAACGGTTCAGACAAGTAGTATACAATTCTCATAGAGTACGGAATCAGGAAATTCTTACTCCTTGAGCTCGACATCAAGGCACAGACCTTTCAGCTCCTTGACCAGTACATGAAACGACTCAGGCATACCGGTTTCAAGAAAATTGTTCCCTTTGACAATTTTTTCATACATTGTAGTCCGTCCCTCGACATCATCGGATTTAACGGTCAGAAACTCTTTGAGTGTATAAGCGGCCCCATAGGCTTCCATGGCCCAAACCTCCATTTCACCCAGGCGCTGACCACCGAACTGCGCTTTACCGCCAAGAGGCTGCTGGGTCACCAGCGAATACGGACCGGTTGAGCGGGCATGGATCTTGTTATCGACCAGATGGTGTAATTTCAGCATATACATGACGCCGACAGTCACCTGATTGTTGAAAGGCTCCCCGGTCAGGCCATCGTACAGCGTCGATTGTCCAATTTCATCCACACCCGATTCCACCAGCAGGTTGCGAATCTCGGCTTCTGAGGCTCCATCGAAAACCGGGGTTGCCACATGAATACCGTGCCCATATTTTCGCATCATATCCAGGAACTGATCATCATCGAGATCTTCGGTCAGACGTTGGTATTCCGATTCGGAATAAAGGCGCTGCAACCGTTGTTTCAATTGATCGATTTCCCCTTTTCTGGCCAGGTCCGCCATTTGCTGTCCCAGTTTTTTTATGGCAAACCCGAGGTGACATTCCAAAACCTGACCGACATTCATTCGTGAAGGCACGCCAAGAGGATTCAAGACGATATCAACGGTGGTTCCATCGGCAAAAAAAGGCATATCCTCCTCAGGCAGCAATCGGGAGACGACACCTTTATTGCCATGTCGACCAGCCATTTTATCACCAACAGCCAGCTTTCGTTTGGTTGCCACGTAAATCTTCACCATTTTAACCACACCGGGCGGGAGATCATCCCCTTTTTCCATACGTTCAACTATGCCCTGATAGCGGCGTCGTACCATAGCTGCCTGATTGGTGTAACGATTGAATATAGCTTTGATCTCGTCTTCAAACTTGGCTCTTTCGGCAAAATCGAGGTCGTGCAGATCGGCAAAACTGATTTGCTCGATGATCATTTTGGCAGTCAACTGTTTGCCGAGCTTGAGAATGACCCGCTCCTTGCGGTCTTTGATATCATTTTTCGCTGTCCGACCCGCATATATTTCGGCCAGTGATTTGCGGACCCCTTTTTTCAAACTTTTCAGCTCATCGTCCATATCCCGATTAAGCCGTTCAATCTCCAGTTCTTCGATCATCAGGGTACGTTCATCTTTATCAACCCCTTTGCGGGAAAAGACCTTGGCATCTATGACCACACCCTCCACCCCGGGAGGGACGCGCAGGGATGAATCTTTAACGTCACCTGCCTTTTCTCCAAAAATCGCCCTAAGCAATTTTTCCTCGGGAGTCAGCATACTCTCTCCCTTGGGAGTCACTTTGCCAACAAGCATATCCCCGGCCTTGACTTCCGCCCCGATTCGCACTATCCCGGATTCATCGAGATTGCGCAGCCCTTCCTCGCCGACATTGGGGATATCTCTGGTGATTTCCTCCTTGCCAAGCTTGGTGTCCCGGGCCATGGTCTCAAAGATTTCGATATGCACGGAGGTAAAGGTGTCTTCCTTGAGCAGACGTTCGTTGATGAGGATGGAGTCTTCAAAATTATATCCACGCCAGGGCATGAAGGCGATGGTCATATTTTTCCCCAGAGCCAGTTCTCCGACTTCGGTGGACGGTCCATCGGCCAAAACGGTTCTCTTGACAACTCTGTCACCGGGAAAAACAAGTGTTTTTTGGTTGAAACAGGTGTTCTGATTCGATTTCTTATACTTTGACAAGCGGTACACCCCTATACCGGTATCAAACCCATCCACACCAGGAGTGTCATAGCGGACAACTATACGGTTGGCATCGGCCTCTTCGACCACGCCATCGCCAGCGGCGAGCAGACAGGCACCAGAATCACTGGCGACGGCCTGTTCAACACCAGTCCCTACCAGAGGGGACCGGGTACTGAGCAGAGGCACAGCCTGCCGTTGCATATTGGCCCCCATGAGAGCCCGGTTGGCATCGTCATTTTCAAGAAAGGGGATGAGCGATGCAGCAATCGACACCATCTGGTTGGGTGCCACGTCCATCATGGTCACATCGTCGGCTGATACTGTCGACACTTCACTTTCATGACGGGCAATCAGATACTCGTCGCTGATTCTGTTGTTTTCAAGGCTCACTTTGGCCGGCGCAATGACATGTTCTTCCTCCTGGGAAGCAGAGAGGTAGACATAATCATCGGATATCTCACGATTGCGGACATGGCGGTAGGGAGTTTCGATAAATCCGTACGGATTGACTGTTGCGTAAGTAGCCAGGGAAACAATGAGTCCGATATTGGGGCCTTCGGGAGTCTCCACCGGACAGATTCGTCCATAGTGGGTCGGGTGGACGTCGCGAACTTCAAAGCCGGCGCGTTCCCTGGACAAACCGCCGGGGCCCAGGGCGGAAAGACGGCGCTTGTGCGTCACCTCGGAAAGCGGGTTGGTTTGATCCATGAACTGGGACAACTGACTGGTTCCAAAAAACTCCTTGATTGCGGAAGTCACCGGCTTGGGGTTGACCAGGTCGTGCGGCATCAGGGTTTCGATTTCCTGCAGGGTCATCCGCTCCTTGATAGCCCGTTCCATGCGGACCAGGCCCATGCGGTACTGATTTTCACACAACTCACCCACTGTACGAACACGACGGTTGCCCAGGTGATCAATATCGTCGCCATCTTTCAATTCATCTTTGATTCTGAACAAGTGCTTGACACTTTTGACAATATCATCGGGAGTCAGGGTGCGTTCTTCTATGGGAGTGGTCAATCCCAGTTTCGTGTTGATCTTGTACCTGCCGACTTCGGACAGGTCATAGGTGGATGCGTTGAAAAACAAATTATCGAAAAAACTCTTGGCTACCTCAACCGTTGGGGGGCTGGAGGGTCGAAGCCGCCGATAAATTTCTATCAGCGCTTCATCTGTATCCTTGATTTTGTCGATGAGCAGGGTTTTGCGGAAGGATTCACTGTAGGTGACACCGTCGATGAACAATAAGTTGAGAGAACGGCAGCCGGCGGCCACAATTTTCTCCATCAACTCAGGGGTGAGGGTGTCATGACAACTGGCAATGACTTCTCCTGTTTCTTCATGAATGATATTCGCGGCTAAAAAACGTCCATACAGTTCTTCAACATCAATGTCTAACGAGTCAATGCCGAGACTTTCAATTCGTTTGACCAGCGTTTTGGTGATCTTCTTTCCTTTGCGGCCAATGACTGAACCGTCTGCCGGGTTGACGATATCTGCCGTCAGCCGCTGATTGGCAAAAGTACTCGGGTTAAAAGCGATGCGATGGGTGTCGCCATGAATGGTTACGATATCGGTGTGATAAAATTCATTGAGCAGCTCTTCGTCAGTATACCCCAAGGCTTTGAGCAAAACCGTGACCGGTAATTTCCGTCTACGATCAATACGGACATACAGAATGTCTTTGATGTCGAACTCGAAATCAAGCCAGGAACCGCGTACGGGTATGATCCGGGCGGAGTAAAGCCGCTTTCCCGATGCATGCGATTTACCGTTGTCATGGGTATAAAACAGGCCGGGGGAACGCTGTAATTGGTTGACAATCACCCGTTCGGTACCATTAATGACGAAAACGCCATCCTGAGTCATCAGGGGGAGAGCGCCAAGGAAGACCTCTTGTTCTTTTATATCACGCACTGACTGCACCTTGGTCTCTTCGTCAATGTCAAAGGTGATCAGGCGCACCGTGATTTTAAGAGGTGCTTCGTATGTCATGCCTCTTTCAATGCACTCTGCAATGGTATACTTGGGTTCGCCGTAGGCATAACGGACAAATTCCAGGGAACACAGACCATTGAAATCGGTTATGGGAAAAATGCTGTTGAAAATGGCCTGCAGGCCATGATCCTTGCGCAGGTCAGGGGCAGTATCCCGCTGCAGAAAATGTTCGTAAGATTCCCGCTGCATAGCAATGAGATGTGGCGGTTGAAGTATCTGGCTTGTTTTCGCAAAATTCTTACGTACTCTTTTCATAGTTCCCTCAAAAACATTCCGCGCTGTTCGGACCTGAGATCATAATCACTTGATTTACAAAGAGAATATGCCCTGACCGTCCGGCCTGAAATAAACAAGTCCTACAAACACAGGAACGCTACGGGGCTGAAAGCTCCATAGCGTTACCTGATACTATGTCTGCATCGGGCTGGTTGGCCCGACAGAAACGATAGTTGTTATTTAATTTCCACGGAGCCGCCAGCTCCTTCAATCTGAGTTTTGATCGCTTCGGCTTCGTCTTTGCTGACACCTTCTTTCACCGGCGAAGGAACACCTTCAACAAGGTCCTTGGCTTCCTTGAGACCAAGAGCCGTGATGGCACGAACTTCTTTGATCACTTTGATCTTCTGGTCACCAGCTGCGGTGAGAATGACGTCGAATTCGGTTTTCTCCTCAGCCGAGGCGGTTTCGCCAGCTGGCGCTGCTGCAGCCATGGCCACCGGAGCAGCGGCGGAAACGCCGAATTTCTCTTCCAGTTCCTTGATAAGCTCAGAGAGCTCAAGGACTGTCATATTTGCAATGAAGTCGATTACGTCCTGTTTGGTTACAGCCATTGTTCATTCCTCCTGGTAAATTTCGAGTCGGTCTCCCCCGTCCGGGACGACAGGGCCGACCCTGGGTTAATTTTCTTTCTGCTCTTTGATCGCCGTCAAGGCAAATAACAATCCCTGGGGGACGGCACTGAGAACCCGGACGAAACCTGTGGGTACCGCGACCATTGTTCCAAGAACTTTGGCAAGCAGTTCTTCCCGGCCCGGCAGTTTCGACAGCGCCAGAACCTCTTCCGCACTGAGAATACTGCCTTCAAGCCCTGCCGATCGAATTGAAAAGGCGTCGAATTCTGCGGCAAAAGCTGTCAGGGCCTTGGCAGGGCCGACAGGTTCCTTGAATCCCACGGCCACGGCAGTTGTTCCGGTGAAGGACTCGCTCAGTCCTTCAAATGGGGTTCCCTTGACAGCAAGGCGCAACAGGGTATTCTTGGCGATCTGAATCCGGGCATCATTGTCGCGAAGATTTTTGCGCAATTTTTCCAATTGGGCCACTTTAAGTCCACGGTAGTCGGCAACTACAGCAAACTTGGCCTTGGAAAAGGTTTCGTTGAGTTCACTGACAGCATCTGTCTTTTGTTCGCGATTCAACGTGTACACCTCCTGATGTGTGTAGGGACCGTCAAAAAGAGCAAAGTAGAGGAATGAAGACGTGCGGGCTTACCTGTACAGGCAGCCTGTAGGGTCTCGGCAGGGTGCACTCGGAGAACCTGTGCAATTAAACTTCCGTACCTGCTGTCTCTGACCTTCCCGGTTATTGTGTTATCCTGAGATACAAGGGGTACAATACAATCATGAAGAAGGCCGGCTGAACCTGGAGAACCGCCGGCTCTAGTTCATTACGAAGATTTGACGAGGGTCCGGACCTGCAAAGGGTCGATTTTGAATCCTGGCCCCATGGTACTGGAAACAGAAATGCCTCGAAGATAAATACCTTTACTGGTGGAAGGTTTGAGTTGAATAATTTTATCTATGAAGGAAAGCACATTTTCTGTCAGCTTTTCCACTCCAAAACTGCTTTTTCCCATGACAGCATGGACAACCCCAGCCTTATCGACCCGAAAATCGACCTTACCTTTCTTAATTTCGTTGACAACTCTTTCGACATCAAAGGTAACCGTTCCGAGTTTGGCATTAGGCATCAGGTTGCGCGGGCCGAGAATACGACCGATCTTACCGACTTCACCCATCATATCGGGTGTTGCGATGGTTTTATCGAATTCCAACCATCCTTCCTTGATTTTTTCGACCAATTCGGTTGATCCGGCATAGTCTGCTCCTGCACGCAGAGCTTCACTTTCTTTTTCGCCTTTAGCAAAAACAAGAACTCGAGCAGTTTTACCCGTACCGTTGGGCAGAACGACACTGGACCGCACCATCTGGTCGGCATGGCGGGGGTCGACGCCGAGTCGTACCGCAATGTCCACGGATTCATCGAATTTTGCATAGGTACACTGCAGAACCTGGGCAAGTCCCTGCTGCAGGTCGTAAACTTTGTTTCGATCAAATTGACTGACTGCGTTGGTATACTTTTTTCCGCGCTTTGGCATGGTTTCCTCTTATATTCTCCCTGGTGCCTTCTCCGCACAGGTACAGCGAATGGAAAGACGACTTATTTAATGACTGTGATACCGCAACTTCTGGCCGTTCCTTCAATAATACGCATGGCATGATCAAGATCGTAGGCATTGAGATCTGGCATTTTAATCTCAGCGATTTCTCTGATTTTATCGCGAGACAACTCGGCAACACGTTCTCGTTTGGGGTTACTGGACCCGCGTTCCAGTCCGGCTGCTTTTTTCAACAGGACGGAGGCGGGGGGAGTTTTGGTGATGAAACTGAAAGACCTGTCTGCATAGACTGTAATCACCACTGGAATGATGGTGTCACCGGCGGATTGGGTCTGTGCATTGAAGGCCTTGCAAAAATCCATTATGTTTACTCCCCGTTGCCCAAGTGCAGGACCAACAGGTGGAGAAGGATTCGCTTTGCCAGCGGGTATTTGCAGTTTGATATATGCCTGAATTTTTTTTGCCATGAGTTACTCCTCCACAATACCCGGAGTTTAATTGGTACTGACCTGAATATATTCCAGTTCAACCGGAGTTGAACGTCCGAAAATTGAAACCATTACCTTTACCCGCCCTTTATCAGGATACACTTCCTCGACAACACCCTGAAAATTCGCAAAAGGTCCGTCTATTACCCTGACGACATCACCTTCGGCAAAAATGACCTTCGGTTTGGGCTTATTGGCACCTTCTTCAATACGACCAATAATCTTCATCGCTTCCTTTTCGGTCAGCGATGGAATCTTCTTATAAATTTCTTTGTCCAGTCCTGCCTGGCTCATGTTTATGCCAACGAAACCAGTGACTCTGGGAGTCTCCTGGACGGTGTGCCAGGTAAACTCATTCATTTCCATATGAATGAGGATATATCCGGGAAAAAATTTTCGTTCGGAGGTCTTTCTTGCTCCTTTGACCATCTCGACAACCTGTTCGGTGGGAACAAGTATCTCGCCGAAATATTCCTGTTGGCCGGCTGTCTTGATGCGGTCCTCAAGAGTTGCTTTGACTTTATTTTCAAAGCCGGTGTGCGTATGCACGATGTACCAGTTTTTTGCCATGCGACGAGTCCGGACCTGCTGCTCAATTAAGAAAATATGTGACTAATTTGCCGATCAGCAAATCTACAGAGCCCAAATAGATGGATATGATGGTGACAAGAAGGAGAACAAAACCTGTCAATCCTGCGGTCACTTTTTTTTCAGGCCAGACAATCTTTTTGAACTCGGCGATGACTTCCTGGATGAACAGCCGAATTCCCGAGGGCGTCATGTAGGAAATTTCCGTGGCGTCCCCTGGTTCCTTTCTGTTGTCCATGCCTGTCTTGCCGGACCGGATCTGTTTTTTTGTCGCCATCATGGAAAAATAATGCCTGATAGGTTCTGTAATCGTGATGGCAGGCCAGGAGGGATTCGAACCCCCAACCCCCGGATTTGGAGTCCGGTGCTCTACCGTTCGAGCTACTGGCCTGTGTTATTTTGTTTCTTTATGCAAGGTGTGGGCCTTACAAAAGGCGCAGTATTTCTTCAGCTCCAGTTTGTGGGGCACGGTCCGTTTATTTTTAGTCGTTGTATAATTTCGTCGCTTGCAATCTTGACAAGCTAACCGTATGTTATCTCTCATATTTTCTCGCCCACAGTACAAGCAGCCGGGATGTACCCGGCTGCTTGTTTCACTGTATGAAGTGGTAATTCAAGAAGTCAGTTTATTCGATTATCTCACTGATAACGCCGGCACCGACCGTTCTTCCACCTTCCCGGATGGCAAAACGCAATCCGGCTTCCATTGCAATCGGCGTAATCAGTTCACCGGTAATGTGAATGTTATCGCCAGGCATAACCATCTCCACACCTTCTTCCAGGGTGCAGACACCAGTTACGTCCGTGGTCCGGAAATAAAACTGAGGACGGTAGCCATTGAAAAACGGGGTGTGACGACCACCTTCCTCCTTGGTCAGAATATAGGCCTCAGCTTTGAATTTCTTGTGGGGCTTGATCGAACCAGGCTTGGCCAGGACCTGACCGCGGACGATTTCTTCCCGCTTGATGCCACGTAGCAGGGCGCCGATATTATCGCCAGCCTGGCCTTCATCGAGCAGCTTACGGAACATCTCCACCCCTGTGCAGACTGTCTTGACCGTGGGCCGGATACCAACGATTTCCACATCGTCGCCAACATGGACCACGCCCCGTTCAATCCGGCCGGTCGCAACCGTGCCGCGACCGGAAATGGAAAAGACATCTTCGACCGGCATCAAAAAGGGCTTGTCCACTGCCCGTTCAGGCTGGGGGATGTAACTGTCCACCGCTTCCAGCAGGCTCCAGATACACTGCGTCTTTTCAGCATCTTCCGGATACTCGAGAGCATGCAGGGCCGATCCCTGCACAATCGGAATATCGTCACCCGGAAAATCATATTTGTCCAGCAGTTCGCGCAACTCCATCTCCACCAGCTCAATGAGCTCCGGATCATCAACCATGTCGCACTTATTCAGAAAAACAACCATGGCCGGAACCCCCACCTGACGGGCCAGGAGGATATGCTCGCGGGTCTGAGGCATGGGTCCGTCGGTGGCCGCAACCACCAGAATGGCACCGTCCATCTGCGCGGCTCCGGTGATCATGTTCTTAATATAATCCGCGTGACCGGGACAATCGACATGAGCGTAGTGCCTGTTCTCGGATTCATACTCGACATGGGCCGTCGCAATGGTGATACCACGCTCCTTCTCCTCCGGCGCCTTGTCGATCTCGCTGAAATCAGTGAATTTCGCCAGACCTTTAGTCGACAGAACACGAGTCATCGCCGCTGTCAAGGTTGTCTTGCCATGATCAATGTGACCGATTGTTCCCACATTGACATGCGGCTTCTTCCGCTCAAATTTTTGCTTGGCCATCTCATGTCTCCTTGGACAAAAGTTCAACTTGACTCAATCGATCACTTTTCCCAATCGACTGATACTTGGAGCCCACGATCGGACTTGAACCGATGGCTTCCTCCTTACCAAGGAGGTACTCTACCACTGAGTTACGTGGGCGCAGATAGAATGTATCGAATTCTGCTGTAGATGCTTAACCAGATCAGTTAAAGTTGGAGCGGGAAACGAGACTCGAACCCGCAACCCTCAGCTTGGAAGGCTGATGCTCTACCATTGAGCTATTCCCGCTTTTAATCGATGCACCTGCAATCGCTCCGCAAACCCTTATGGGGAGCACTACTTGGTGGAGGGGGGAGGATTCGAACCTCCGAAGGCATCGCCGACAGATTTACAGTCTGTTCCCTTTGGCCGCTCGGGAACCCCTCCATATATTTTCAGAAGACATTGGTTGGACCCGCCACGCTCGGCCTCGAGCGTCAGTAACCGTCCAGTACCTTGCAACCGCTCCTGGAGCTGGCGATGGGACTTGAACCCGCAACCCCCTGATTACAAATCAGGTGCTCTGCCAATTGAGCTACGCCAGCATGAACCAAAGGAATATACACTTTTATTTTCACAAGTCAATCAAAATTTTTATTTGCAACCTGCACCCTCTAATGAAGCTTTCCCTTGTGCCTGCTGGAGCAAAATCAATTTTCTGAAGAATGTTTCTGCATGGTACGAAACAAAAAAACACCTGAATATCAAATTCTCAAAAAAAAACCGGAAGCACAATGGCTTCCGGTTTCAAGACAGGCAGATGGTTGCAGAATCAATCGTTCAATGGGTTCCTGACAAAGCTTGATTCACGATATCGTTCAAAGGCCATGGCAAAAGTTCGGTAAATGATGTGAGCGAACTTTGTATACGGCAGATACAGGAAAAGCATGAGAACCGACACCAGGTGGAGATAGTACGAAATATACCCAAGGGACGGAATCCCGATCAGACGCAGAACCTGGGCTAGCATTCCAGTGACACCCACGGCCATGATAACCCAGATGAAAAACCAGTCATAAAAGGTATTGGACGCCCGGCCTTCAGCTTCCATTTTGGTCCTGTTCATCCACAGGATACCGATACCGACAATCATGGCGATGGCGGACACGTTAGCCAATAGTTTAATTGGGTTCCACATGGAAATCGGCCCATGCATGGAGGGAATGAAGATACCGATCACATCCTGGGTGAACGCCGAATAGATGGTAACAATGAACAGACCAATGAAACCAAGTACCAGGGGCAGGTGCCCTTTGACCCGATCAGTATTGACTGTGCACTCTTTAAAACGATTATGCTTGACGATTTCAACCAGGGCCGGCCACAGGAACAGTTTGACAAACTGCACCACCGAGGGTCGATAGGCAACATCCTTATTATCCAGAGTCGCAACCATTCCACTCCACAGCTTAGTCACACCTTTGTACAGGGAGATGACGGCTATCGCCACGGCACTGAGAAAAATAATGTCGATGAAAAGAACATTTTTAGAAAGCCAACGAAAATCCCAATGACCAAAGAAGTGCCCATACCCTACATTGGCGAATTTTTCGGTGGAAGGGATATGCATGCCTCCGGATATCAGCCAGAAAACAAAAATAACAGCTGCGGGAATCCCGATAAGCAGCGGCAAATTTTTCGCTGAACTGCAAAGATCGGCAAGTGCCGTAGGCCAGCTCAACGCCTTGTAGGCATAAGCGCGAATGGCACCGAGAACCTCGCCGGGCCTGGCGCCTCGAGGACAGATTTCGGTACAATCGCCGCATTGATGGCACAGGTAAACATTGGGGTCGGTTATGAGTTTGTCTTTCTGACCCCATTGGGCAAGAATCATTTCCCGACGAGGAAATGGATTGCCATCAGAAGAAAGCGGGCATGCGACCGAACAAGTCGCACATTGATAACACTTTTTCAAAGTGTCGCCCCCTGCCTCCTTCATGGCCCTGATAAATTCAAGATCTGGTTGCACGTTCATAGACATTCTTTCCTCCTGTCATGAAAGGTGGTGGTCAACATGTCGAGCGGGTGTACTGCCACGCAGCGGCTAGAGGGAATCACCGCCATTTCCCCAGGGGAAAATGGCGGTGTGCTGCACTGAAACAGAATTAAAAACCTTTGAAGGGATTGGGACCCATTTCGATTATTTCCTCGACAAATTCGTCGATGATAGCGGGAACTTTATCGTAGTCGGATATGGCTATTTCTCTGACTGCGCATCGTTCCGGTTCGAGTCCGAGCGAGCCAAGAGTTTCGCCGATATTTTCCATACGCTTGGTGGCGATCTCGGAACCTCTGACAAAGTGACACTGATAATCGTCACCATACCTGCAGCCGAGCAAGAGGGCTCCGTCCATTCCGGAGGACATGGCATCCTTGATCCAGACCATGTTCATGGATCCGAGGCAGCGGACAGGGATAAAGCGCACCAGCTTATTCATCTTGTTACGATGCATGCCGGACATGTCAAGTGCTGGATAGGCATCATTTTCACAAACAAAAACAATGACTCGCAGCTTGTCTTCGTCATCATCGGGCACTTCAATGGATTTAACCATCGAACCGATCATATCGATGCTATAATCCGCGAAATTGATGATCCGTTCCGGACAGGCGCCCATGCAGGTGCCACAACGGCGGCAACGGGTCGGATTCGGTAGAGGCGTACCTTTCTCATCGTCATCCAGGGCCCCGAAAGGACACTCTTCCGTACAGCGTTTACACTGGGTGCAACGGGAGAAGAAGAAATCCGGATAGGTCTGGTCGCCTGATCGTGGGTGCACGGCCACGCCCCGGTTGGCCGATTCGATACACTGAATTGCCTTGAGAGCCGCTCCGGTGGCATCGTCCATGGTCTCTTCCATGGTCTCTGCCTTACGGACACCGCCGCAGGCATAGACACCGGTTCGCCGGGTTTCGTAAGGAAAGCAGATGAAATGGGAATCCGCATACCCGTCGAAAAGGTTGAGATCCATGAATGCCGGACCCTGGCGATAAGCGAGATTAATGACTGCCTGGGAAGCAGTGGTGGGCACCATGCCGGCGGCAAGAACCACCATATCCACTTCAATCTGCAGATCATCACCAAGAAGGGTGTCTTCCACCGTCACCGCCAGGCCACTGCCGGCGGCGGCAACCTTGGTGACCGAGCCCTTGGTCATGAAGACTCCATCCTTGGCCTGCATCCCCTTGTAGAACAATTCGGCATTGCCCGGCGTGCGCATATGCTGATACAGGATATACGCCTGGCCATCAACAGGATTATCTTCAATGACATAGTTGGCCTGCTTCAGGGTGACCATGGAGGTGACCGAGTTGCAGTAGGGGAAATCCTGATCGTTGTCTTTCCCTCCTGGGCTCTGCACAAAAGCCACACGCGCGGGAACTTTGCCGTTTTTGGCGAGTTTTTCAAACTCGGCATTGGTGACAACATTGGTCAGGCTGCCGTGTCCCAGATGCTCGTACTGGGAGACATCCGCCGGCTTCCAACCTGTGGCCAGCACGACGGCACCAAAGGTTTCCCCATCCGGGTTGAGTACGGTGTATTTTTTAAACCCTTTATTGGGGTCTTCCATCTCGCCTTTGGCGATGAGATCCTGCTCTTCCACGGTGACCCGGGCCGGAGCGTCCCATTCGGTCGCATGGCCGGCATCTTTCAGGGTGACATTGAATTGCCCGGGAGAACCGGCGATGCGGGCGACCTCGGTTTCAGTTTTCACCGTAATGCGGCTGTCGGCCTGCACCTCGGCGATAAGCTGCTCGATGGTGGGTGCCTCAAGCTCGGCATAAGGATAGGCGGTGGGAAACATTTTCCGCCAGCCAAGAGCCTTGCCACCCAGTTGAGCTTCTTTCTCCACCAGGGTCACTTCGTATCCTGCTTTGGCGGCCTCTTTTGCCGCGGTTAAGCCGGCAAGGCCACCACCCATGACGAGAATTTTTTTATTGATAGTTTCCAGTTGATAAGGCACGGGTAACTCCGCTTTCTTGGCTCGGACAATGCCCATGCGGACGTAATCAGTGCCCATCTCCTGGAGAAAATCATCGATGGAACCATCCTCCTTGCGTTCTCCGATCCAGGCAACCTGTTCGCGGAGATTGGCGCGAACAGTGATGGTCTGCTCACCGAATTGGAAGTTTTCCTGCATAACACGCGGCGAACAGGCACAGACAATGACGGTGTTGATGCCATTTTCGCTCATATCTTTTTCGATGAAGGACCTGCCATCAGCCCCGCAGAGGCAGGCATGCTCCTTCATGTCTACGCCAGCTTCGGATGCCGTGTCCTTCAACCCTTCGACATCGAGGACGTCGCCGATGCCACAACCAGTACAGAGATATGCACCATATACTTTTTTCATTGACTTTCCTCCTACCGTCCGATCTGAATTGCTTTGAGGGCAGCTGCCGTGGAGGACTGTCCACTGGTGTAGACATCAACGGCGGATTTTGCACAACCAGCCGCCATCATCCCTTTCTCCGGTTCCGGGACGATAAAACCGTTTCCATCCATAGTCACGCCCAAGGCTTTGCCGGTTGTACCGAGAGCGGGTTCCATACCTGTGGCGAGAATACACAGATCGACTTTCTGATGCACTTTCGAGCCGGTGACGGCGTCTTCAGCCACCACGGTGACGCCACCGTCACGTTCGTCGACGATATCGGCAACTTTTCCTTTAATGAAGGTCGCATTAGCGTCAGCCATATATTTGGCCCGAAATTTTTCATATTTTCCTGGGGTACGCAGATCTATGTAAAAGACATAGATTTTGGCCTCAGGATACTGATTCCGTATGTAGGAGATGTGTTTGAAGGTTGCTCCACAACAGACGGAGGAACAATATTCGAGATGATTCTCGTCCCGGGACCCGGCACATTGCACAAAAGCAAAGGACTCAGGTTCCTTATGGTCCCCAGGACGGAGAATTTTGCCTTGGGTGGGGCCATTTTCAGCGGCAAGGCGTTCCATCATCATGTTGGTGATGACTGCCGGAGACGATTCGATTTTAAGATTGGCGATTTTTTTAGCATCATACGGGTTCCAGCCTGTGGACCAAATGATGGAGCTGACCTTGACAGTAAACGTTTTGGCCTGCATCCCAAGATCAACGGCATTGTACTTACAGGCGGTCTGAATGGCTTCAAGGGACTCGGCTGAACAAGCATCCTTGTCCAGAACAAAGCGACGGGGAAAGGCCATCTCGTGGGGCAGGTATACGGCCTTGGTTTTTTTCATGCCAAAATTGTAGGCGTCATCGATCTCTTCGCTACAGGCTGGGATACAATCGCCGCAGGCAGTACAATTTGCGTTGATATACCGGGGCGCGGTTTCCAGTTGAACATCGAAATTGCCTGGCTCACCTGCAATCGATTTCACGGTGGTCAGCGTATACGTCCTGATCCTGCGATTGTCTTTAATACGTTTAAAATTGATTTCGAGTCCACATGTCGGGGGACAAAGTTTGGGGAAATACTGATTAAGCTGGGCGACCCGACCACCGAAGTACGAGTTTTTCTCGATCAGAAAAACGTCCTTACCGACTTCAGCCGCTTCGAGTGCAGCGGTGATACCACTGATACCGCCACCCACAACCAGTACCGCACCATTGCCTGCAGTGTCACTCATGCCAAACCTCCATAACTGCTGGTATTGATGAAAGGTGATTTCTGGTTCAATTGAACTGAAAATATTAAAACTACTTCATCTTTCAGCTCAACTCAAACAAAATCACAGCCGCATACAAAAAATCTCCAGACCCCCGAAGGGGCCTGGAGATTCCTGGTACCATCAACGAACAATATCCTCTCGGAATCAGATCCAAGGTTCGGTTTCGATGATGTTGATGCAATTGACCTTTTCACACTTCCACTCTTTGGTCTTGGGATCAAAGGTGGAGTTGACGAAGACCTTCCAGTTCTCGTCGTCACAGGTCGGATAGTCGGAGCGATAGTAGAATCCAGGATAGCGGGATTCCTTACGGAACTCGATGTGACGGATATGGGTCTCCACACACCAGATGCGGTGGTAGTTCTCCCAGGCCCGGAGGAGTTCATGCAGGTCGCCGGCTGCCATTTTTTCAGCATCCTCGCGCATCATCTGGAGCAGATCCAGACAGATGTTGAGCAGTTTGCCGGAGGTCATGTAATAGGTAGCGACACCACCGCCATATTCGTCGGTGGCCTTCATCAGCCGCATCATCAAGCCAGAGGGTTTGATATAGTTGGGATTGACATCAACAGCGGTGGACAAATCCTTGAACTCATGATATCGCTTGACCGGTGCGTAGACTTCATCGGCCAGTTCCTGGGGAGTCTGGGCCAGTTCCGGCTGAAAGTCGGCATTGTCACGGCAGTACTTGACCATCTGCTTGGCACAGATACGGCCTTCTGCGTGGGATCCGGAGGAGAATTTATGTCCGGAGGCGCCAACACCGTCACCGGCGGTGAACAGTCCGTTGACAGTGGTCATACGGTTATAGCCCCACTTGTACTGATGTGAGCGGGGACCATCAACTACAGGTACCCAGTCTTCTTCAGGACCGGAGGTCCAGATACCGCAGCAGCCGGAGTGGGATCCCAGCATGTAGGGTTCAGTCGGCATGATCTCAGATCCGACTTTTTCCGGCTCGATGTTCATACCGGCCCACAGCCCGGCCTGACCAACGGACATGTCAAGGAAGTCTTCCCACGCCTCGGACTCGAGGTGTTTCCAGAACTTCTTCACTTCCTTCTCGTCCTTACCGGCAGCGCGCATGTCATCGAGGAACGCATTCAAAGCAACATCGGTGGCCATGTAGATCGGGCCGCGGCCAGCTTTGAGCTCATTGATCATGAGGTGGTTACGCAGACAGGTCGGAGTGACCGGAGAACCACCGTATGGCATGAATTTGCCAAGCTCGTCTTTCACATCCGGGCTGTTGGCATAGAATTCGCCCAGACCGTTCTGAACTTTGGCTTTGAACAGAAGGAACCAGGCGCCAACGGGACCATATCCGTCTTTGAAGCGGGCGGGGGTGAAGCGGTTTTCCATCATGGTCAGGGTTGCACCGACCTGAGCGCACATGGTGTAGGTGGAGCCAGCGTTCCAGATCGGATACCAGGCACGGCCCTTGCCTTCACCGACCGATCGTGGGCGGAAAATGTTGACCGCGCCACCGCAGGCAACCAGTGCGGTTTTACACTTGTAGACGTGTACCTTGTTTTCACGCATGGAGAAACCAACGGCACCGGCGACGGTGTTTTCGCGATTCTTGTCGAGCAGCATCTTGACGATGAAAACACGCTCATGGATGTTGTCCTCACCCAATGCTTTTTTAGCGGGTTCGGCAACGATGCACTTGTAGGACTCTCCGTTGATCATGATCTGCCATTTACCGGTCCGTACCGGGGTACCACCTTCGCGCAGAGTTTTGGCAGGCTTGGCGCCGTCGAGGTTGTGGCCGTGCTCGTCTTTCTTCCAGATGGGCAGACCCCATTCTTCAAACAGCTTGACAGACTCGTCCACGTGACGACCGAGGTCATAGATAAGGTCTTCACGGACAACGCCCATCAGGTCGTTGCGCACCATCTTGACATAATCTTCGATGGCGTTTTCGCCGATGTAGGTGTTGATGGCGGAAAGGCCCTGGGCCACTGCACCGGAACGTTCGAGAGAGGCCTTGTCCACGAGGATGATTTTCATCCCTTCGGGGGCCCATTTGGTGATTTCAAATGCAGTACCGCAGGCAGCCATACCACCGCCAACAATCAGTACATCACAGCTGTGCTCTACAATCTCCGGATCGACTTCAGCGAGTAGCTCGCCTTTCGGCTTGTTAGGTAATGCCATATTTTTATCTCCTAATATCTTATTTTAAAAAGAATCTCAGTTCTTCACCCGGCTGGAAACAAGTCAGGCCAGCTTGGTGGGGGCTGGCAGATTGCTCTCGAGCAGCAAACACTCGTCATCCAGATTTGCTCCTCTTTCACCTGGATACTCATTGGCAGCACCCTCAGCCGTTGTCCGAATGGGGAACTTGAAGCGCTTGATCTGGCCGTTGCGGAACTTGACGGTCCACATGATGGAGTCAGACGAACGCATTGGATGCACCTGGCCTCCCAACGGTACAAAGTCGTCATAGCCGCGCACGAAAATTGCGCCCTGCGGACAGATCTTAACGCAGGAATGGCACTCCCAGCATGCATCGGGCTCCTGATTGTAGGCCTTCATTTCCTGGACATTCAGGACCATCAGATCATTGGGGCAGATGTACATACAGGCGGTCTTGTCGCCACCTTTGCAACCATCACATTTTGCAGGTTCTACGTAACTTGGCATTAAACTACCTCCTCACTTGGATTTTCCATTATGGCTTCCAACCCTGAAAGCCCATAACCTTTTTCTTCTTGATGCAAGAATAACGAATTCACATTGCTGACAAACCATCCGTTTTTCGCCTCGACCAGATGCAAAGCGCTGTGCATTTTTCTTGTCTTTCCAGACAGTTTACAACCAACCAAAAAATGAACAACCACTCATTCTGGACCGTGAACTTCTTTTAATTTGTTGCCCTTTCAAAGTCAAGAAAAATCGTCAAAACAACCTTAAACAGCAAAACTTAATAAAAGCATCAGAATTATGGATATATATTGTCGGCAGGCTCGCCAAACACGGGAAAACAAGGACTGGCACGCCTGAACCATTGAGCTATGCACGGAAAAGGCTCTTTTATTTACGTTTCTTCGGTATACGCGGAACGGACCAGGACCTCGCGCGGTCGGGAACCGTCAGCCGGTCCGACAATGCCTTCCTTTTCCATGATCTCGATCATCCGCGCGGCCCGGTTATAGCCAACCCGCAACCTCCGCTGCACCATGGAAATAGAGGCCTGCCCGGTTTCGGTGACCACAGCCACGGCTTCATCATATTTTTCGTCATAGGGTTCGCCTTCCCCTTCCACGCCCACGGACTCCTCTTCGACAACCTGAAGAACGGTTTCATCATATTCGGCTGTCCCCTGTTCCTTGAGGAAAGCAACGATCCGTTCGGTTTCCTGCTCGGAAATGAAGGCCCCATGAATGCGCTGCAGTTTGGCCGCCCCCGGGGGGAGAAAAAGCATGTCCCCCATGCCGAGGAGATGTTCGGCGCCGGACCCGTCGAGAATGGTTCGTGAATCGACCTTGGAAGACACTTTGAAAGAAATTCTGGTAGGGAAATTGGCCTTGATCAAACCGGTGAGTACATCAACGGAAGGGCGCTGAGTGGCAAGAATGATGTGCATGCCGGCAGCCCTGGCCATCTGGGCCAAGCGGGCGATGGAGGTCTCCACGTCTTTGGAGGCCACCATCATCAAATCGGCGAGTTCGTCGACAATAATAACGATATACGGCAATTTTTCTTCCGCAACCTGGTTGTAGGAGGCAAAGGATTTGACCCGTTTTTCCTCCAGGAGACGATATCGTCGCTCCATCTCACGTACAGCCCAGAGAAGGGCCCTGGATGCCATTTTCGCTTCAACAACCACCGGGTGGAGGAGATGGGGAATATCATCGTACATGGACAATTCAATCCGTTTGGGATCGATCATCAGCAATCGGACGTCGTCCGGGCTGGCCTTGAATAGAATCGAGGCGATAAAAGCATTGATGGCCACCGACTTTCCGGCTCCGGTGGCACCGGCGATAAGCAGATGCGGCATGCGGACCAGATTGGTGATGACTGGTCTGCCAATAACATCGAATCCCAACCCCAGGCTGAGCATGGATGTCGCGTCCCGATATTCGGGTGTCATGAGAATGTCACGCAGATACACTGTCTTGCGGACTGGATTGGGGATTTCGATGCCAATGGCCGCTTTACCGGGAATGGAGCCGACAATCCGCACCCGATCCACCTTGAGGACCATGGCGAGGTCGTCGGCCAGGGTGACGATCTTGTTGATCTTCACCCCGGGTGCCGGAGAGAACTCATAGGTGGTGACCACAGGTCCAGGCGAAATACCGGCAACGGTTCCCTGCACCCCGAAATCCTGGAGTTTGGCGATCAAGGTATCGCTGACCTCGTAATAATGCTCCCGACTGACCTCAAGATCACTCTGATCGCCAGAATCCAGCAGAGAAAGGGGGGGTAAGCGAAATGCACCACGCCTGGAGGATTTTCGAAGCACATCCTGCCGGTCCGTCTCGTCGATTTGCACCACGGGGACCGGGTCATGTACAGCGGGAACGGAAAAGGGCTCGGTGTCGGCCACCTTATTTTCCTTGCTCCTCCCTCGCCCGGCTGAAACGCTTGCCTTAGTTCTTCTCGCCAACGGCGCAGTTCCGCTGCTCTCACCTGTGTCCTTTTCCCCCATGTCGACAACCGGCTTTCGCGCCAATAATCGCAATATGCCGAAAGGAGAAAACCTGACCGCGGCCATCAGTGAAAAAATCAACAGCAGACCAAGCACCAGGGCGGTGCCCACGGAACCGAGATAGCTGTTGAGTAAGGTCCAGATCAAAACTCCGAGATAGCCGCCCGGGGCAATGAATTCCGCGGGAAACAGAAGATGGTCAAAGGCCCCGAACAACCCGGAGGAACTGAGCATGATCCCTGTAACACCGATGACGACGGCGGGAAGGCGCCTGCTTTGCGGTCGGGAAAAGAGAACCGAGCCGGCGGCATAGATGAGTATGCAGACCGGAAAAAGAGCAATGAGCCCGAGAAATGAAAAGAGATACCAGGCGGTGTAAAAGCCGAACGTACCGCACCAATTGTCGGCGGGTTGCTGTAGATGCGGTTCCGACTCGAGGAGGGGCTGCATATAACTGACCAGGCAGGTCAGAAGAAAAAGGGCCAGGAACAGCAGGAGAAGGGAGAAAACCTCCTGCAGCCTCCTGGTTTGAGGAATTGGTTCGGTTACATTCATCCGGTGATCGTGTGCTGCGGGAATCGTTTCGACAGAACCCTGGACAACCAGGCCGCGAGAACAGACGATTTCCTCAATCCGTGAAGGCGGCGTTGATGTTTTGGATATATTTGCCTGTAATCAGGGTATAAGTGTAGATACATTTTTCGTAGAACGCCTTCACCTGTCGCCCTTCGGGGCTTCCGTCCGCACGCTATCTTAGTAGCCCGTACCTGTTCGATAAAGTGTACTTTCATCGAGCGGCCGCGAGCAACAAAGCTGACGCACGGATGAACGCTGACGGATTCAGGGATTTATCGCGGTGCGGCCTGAACGGCATCAAGGATACCGTTGATAAAAGCCACTGAGTCGTCCACTGAGTAGCGCTTGGCAATCTCCAGGGCCTCATTGATGGCGACCTGGGCCGGTGCCTCATCAGTATATCGCATTTCGAAAATGGCAATACGGAGAATATTGCGGTCAACCAGAGACATACGCTCGACCCGCCAATTATGGGAATGGGCAGCCAGAAGCGTATCAACCGTCGCCAGGTTTGAGCAGATTCCCAAGATCAGGTGGCGTCCGTACTCAAGGGCCTTGCGATTGACATCGAACAGCTGGCAGAACAATTCCAGGTCTGCTGCCACTGCTTCCACTGTATTGGCATGCTCCTGGAAATCACGACTGAAAAGAAACTGCAGGGCCAGTTCCCGTGATTTACGACGAATACCCATGCAACCCCTACTGGAATATCACGGTAAAGCCGGAGTTCAACGTCCCGCTGATGATAAACCGTTTGTCAATGATGTTACTGGATCACTTCCAGCAGATTGATCATTTCCAAAGCAGCCACAGCCACATCCGCACCCTTGTTACCAGCTTTGGTCCCGGCCCTCTCGATGGCCTGTTCAATGGACTCGGTGGTCAGGACACCGAACAGGACAGGAATACTGACATCCAGCATGACCTGTGCGGTTCCCTTGGCCACCTCGCCGGCGACATATTCGAAATGAGGGGTGGCGCCGCGGATAACCACACCGAGACAGATGACAGCATCGTATCGGCCGGACCGCGCCATTTTCTGAGCCGCTAACGGGATTTCAAAAGCACCGGGGACACGGGCAACAGCAATGTCGCCGGAATCAACACCGGATCGAACCAGAGTGTCGATGGCCCCTTCAAGGAGCTTTTCGGAAATAAAGGAATTAAAACGGCTGACAATAATCCCGATTTTGCGTCCACCGCCTTGCAGATTGCCTTCCAGAAATGTGACCATGTTTGTACCTTATGGATTGATCCTTGCGCCACACTGTCCGCTCCGATGCCGATTCAACGGCAAATTGGGACTGCAGAATCTGGCAGTCTGTTCGAAATCGGCAGAAGCGCGTGCGCATAGATGGTTGAGGGAATTACACACTCCTGAATCCGTGACGGCTGGAATCTTGTTTCGGATAACGCTCACGGATTCAGGACTCTATCAACGCCTTGGCCCGAGGGCCGGGATGCTTGTCTACCGGCACTCATGGATCCCTGGTAACACACCCCATGGGCATGTCACCGTAGAGTTCGAGCAGATGTCCCAGCTTGTCGCGCTTGGTCCGCAAATACTGCTTGTTCTCATCCTCACCAGGTATCTCGATGGGAAGACGGTCAACTACCTCCAGCCCGTACCCCTCCAACCCTATGATTTTTTTAGGATTATTTGTCAGCAGGCGCATCTTTCGCACCCCGAGATCACGTAATATCTGAGCGCCGATCCCATAATCCCGCAGGTCCGGCTTAAAACCGAGCCGGGTATTGGCCTCAACCGTGTCCAGTCCATCGCTGTCCTGGAGACCATAGGCCTTGAGTTTGTTGATCAGACCGATGCCGCGTCCCTCCTGGCGCATATAAAGCACCACCCCTTTTCCTTCCTGCTCCACCATACGCATGGCTGCATGCAGTTGGGAGCCACAGTCGCACCGGGCCGAACCAAAAACGTCACCGGTGAGACATTCGGAGTGAACCCGGACCATGACCGGTTCCGCGGGAGTTATATCACCCTTGACCAGAGCAACATGCTCATCGCCGTCCACCTCGTTCTGATAGGCGACCAGGCGAAACTCTCCGGAATGGAAGGTGGGCAGCCGGGCTTCCGCGGCCCGGTGGACGAGCACATCCTTGCGGAGACGATAGGCAACCAGGTCAGCGATGGTGGCAATCTTAAGATCATGCTCACGGGCAAAAATCTCGAGATCGGGCATCCGGGCCATGGTCCCGTCGGTATTCATGATTTCACAGATGATCCCGGCGGTCCGCAGACCGGCGATCCGAGCCAGATCAACCGAACCTTCAGTCTGGCCGGTCCTGACCAAAACACCGCCCTGACGGGCTCGCAGAGGAAAAATATGGCCGGGACTGATAATGTCACGGGGGGTTGCGTCCGCCTGCACCGCCGCCTCGATGGTCCGACATCGGTCCGCGGCAGAAATGCCGGTGCTGACGCCGGTGCGGGCCTCGATACTGATGGTGAATCCAGTGCCGTACGGTGACTGGTTATTGGAAACCATCATCGGCAGTCCCAGCTGCTCCACTATGTCCGGGCTCAACGCCAGACATATCAAGCCGCGGCCATGGGTCGCCATGAAATTGATGGCCTCGGGCGTGACTTTTTCAGCGGCCATGCATAGATCACCCTCATTCTCACGATCTTCATCATCGACGAGAATGATCATTTTACCCGCCTTGATATCCTCAACAACTTCCTCTATCGAACTGACTGCCATAGCATGCCTCTTGCTGGACCTCGCCGCTCACTCCGGCCATCTTCCTTGTATTCCATGACAACACCCTGAATCCGTGACGGCGGCATTCATGTTTTGGATATATTTATCTGTAATCAGGGTTTAAGTGTAGGTACCTTTTTTATAGAACGCCTTCATCCGCCGCCCTTCGGAACACAACTGGTTTCCCGCATCACAAAAAACCGTGCTCAGCGAGAAAGGCCGGATTGATCCGGCCAGGCAATCCAGCAGCAGATTGGCCTGCCAGCATCTTTTCCACATATTTACCTATCATATCCACTTCGATATTGACCAGATCCCCTTCCTGCAGCGTTCCTAAAGTGGTCACAGCCAAGGTATGGGGGATGATGGAGACTGAAAACCTGTCCCGCTCGCAGCGGTTCACCGTCAAACTGATACCGTTGATGGCGATGGAACCTTTTTCAATAATGTACCTGGTCAATCCCTGGTCGAGAGAAAAGGTGAACAGGGTGAAATCTCCGGCGGGCCGCCGCTGTTCGACCCGACCCTGGGCATCGACATGGCCGCTGACCAGATGGCCGCCAAGACGGTCGGACAAGCGAAGGGCCCGTTCAAGATTGACCCGGTCGCCAGCCCGCAACCGGCCCAGGCCGGTCCTCGCCAGACTTTCCGGGGACACATCGACGGTGAATCGACTCCCGTTGATATTCCGCGCCGTCAGACACACCCCATTGACAGCGATGGATTCTCCTTCTTCCGGATCGGTGAGAAGAAAATCCGCCTCTAGCCCGAAGGTCATTCCCCCTCCGGAGGGTTTTTTCTCCAGTAAGGTTCCCAGCCCCTGTATGATTCCGGTGAACATTTACCGCTTCTGCTCCAGAGCCGCGGCACGAAGGTTGAACTCCTCGGCCAGCCGGGTGTGCTTGAAGCGACTATGGATGCCGGCAATGGATCGGTAGGTATCCGCGGCTTTGGCCCGTTCGCCCTGCTCGTTATAGACCTCGGCGATGCCGATCATGATTTCCACCGCCCCTTTGGGGTTGTTGGTCAGGCGATAATGTTCGAGCATATCAAAGAGCAGTTCCAAGGCTTTGTCGTGCTCCTCGAGCTTACGATAGGCAGCGGTCATTTTTTTATTGAGCGCCAGCTGCGAAAAACTGTCGTCTTCCTTTTCACAGATAACATGGGCTCTTTGATAATGGGTGATGGCCAAAGCATACTCGCCCCGGGCGAGGCAGACATCTCCGAGTCGGTCCGAAGCATTGGCGATGCCCTGTTCATCACCCTGCTCCTCAAAACCTTTCAAGGCGTTGTGGAAAGCCATGGCAGCGGCGCCAAATTCGCTTTTGCCAAGCAAGGTTCGCCCTTCCCGGTAATCTTTGCGGGCCTGATCCAGCATCTGGTCAGTATCACCTGACTGCCCACCCATGGGACAGAGGGAATCCAAGGGTTGAAAATGGTTACTCACGATTGTCTTCTCCCTTATGTATGGCACGGCTGGCGAGCATAGAGAGTTCGGCCACCGTTGTGTGATGAGGCGCACCCTGCTGGTAAACACAGACAGGGGTGGTGTCGCTCTGGAGCGCCATGATCTGAAATCCGGCCTCCTTGGCCTTGATTCGCCCGAACAGTTGCAGGGTCAAGCCGCGCAGAACGGCATTTTCGTCATTGAGCCCTGGGATGAGCACATAAAACGGCGTCTTACGAATGAGATCCGGGCGGGTGGCGGCGATTTCCCCAAGTCCCCACAGCGCCGCCTCACGGGTGCCTGGATCGCCAACGTAATTGAACAGATGCCGGGCAAAGGCCCCATAAATATCCGGGCGGGCGGCAATTATGGCACCGATGGCCTCCACCATGCCCCAGGAACTGGCGGCGGAATCAGCACAGGCCTCAAAGAGGCGATGGAGAAGATCCGCCACCGGGCCGGGTTCTCTGGTGGCCACCCGACCGCAGACCTCTCCCAGGATCCAGGCTATACGGTATCTGGCGGCGGTATCCGGCTCATAGAGCAACCGCTGCAGAAAACGCAAAGTCCGGCGATCATCCAGGCAGAGATCCACCAGGGCATCGATATCACCGCTGTGCGCCAGTTGCTGCACTTGCCGTTTGTCCGCTCGTTTGCGTTGCCGCTTGGGGTCCCGTTTTGGTTCCACCAGTGGAGAGACCGCCTGCACCTCCCCGACCAATGAACCTGGGTCGTCTTGTTCCTGTTTGCGCTGCAGGCGCTGAACCAGTTCATTCATCTCCCGGTGGAGACGGACAAAATAGAGCACCCCGCGCACGGCACGGCCGTCAAGATTGCGTTTGGCCACCACCCGGTGGGTGACTTCGTCATAGTCTTCTATCCGTCCGGTGAGATAGTCATCTTCAGGAATCAGCTCCCAGGCCAGATCCCAGTGATCACCACACGCCGTTACCAGGCACTCGACCATGGCAGCACCGACATTGTGGCCGGTGGCGTCACTGACATACACCGCCCCGCACTCACAATGTCCCATGGGGAACTCGCGCATCTTGCGTTGGACGCCGTCAGTGGGACGGCCCACATCCATGCCGCAGAAGGGGCACCAGGGCTTGACTTTTGCGTCTCCTTTACTGCCCATCTGCTTCCGTCAGTTTCCCGCGAAGTGCATCCACAAAACGGAGATCAACACTGTAGCCAAGCTCCTGGGCCTTCTCCAGATTCCGTTGCGCCTCCTTGAATTCTCCCTTGAAATAGAGGGCCACGGCAAGATTGTTTCTGGCCATCGGCGAGTCGGGTTCAAGGGTCACAGCCTGCTGGGCAGCCTCCACCGCTTTATCGTCTTCCTCCAGCATGGTGTAGGCTGAAGTCAGATTGATCCAGGCGGTGATCAGCCGGGGATCGATCTGCACGGCGGTGGTATAGCTGGCGACGGCCTCGTTGACCTCGTTGCGATGCTGGCGGATAAGACCGATATTGACATGTGCCTCGGCCATCTTCGGGGAAACGGCCAAAGCTCGCTGATTCAATTCGAGGGCACGATCGGTGTCGCCACGTTCAAAAAAGATGGCCCCGAGGTTGATCATACTCTCCATGGACTGATTATCCTGCTCGATGACCTTTTCCAAGGCAGCAATGGCCTCATCAATCCGGCCCGCCTGCCGGTAGACCAGGCCGAGATGATGGCGGGCCATGATGTTTTCAGGTTTTTCCTGCACGACCTTTTCGAGGTCAGCGATGACCTCGGCCAGGTCGGCTTTTTTCATTGTCTCTGTCATAAAAAAACTTCTCCGGTTCTTGAGTCATGCCTCCTCTTCTGCCGGCATTTTCGGCAAAAAGAGGTAAAATTTTTCACAATATAGCCACAATCAGCAGGGATGCAAGCCGGATCCGGGAAAAACAAGTGATTCCGTCCCTGACGTCGGACAGGGCGCTCATGGAGCGGCACCGTGATGGTAGGCGATAAGTTTTTTTCGTCGCTCGCGAACGAGAACCCTGTGGGCCACCTCTATATCCTTGCGGATCTGCCGGGCCAACGTCTCCGGTCCGGAAAAGGTGATTTCCCCGCGCAGGTGCTGAATCAGATTGATTTTCAGGGGGCGTCCGTAAATATCACGATTGAAATCGAAAATGTGGGTTTCCGCCACCAGGGCTGTGTCACCAAAGGTTGGGTTATAGCCAATATTGGAAACCCCGCCATACTGCTTGCCATCATAAATGACCTGGGTGACGTACACGCCTCGTTTTGGACAGAGATCCTCTTCGGAGAGGGACAGATTGGCGGTGGGAAACCCAAGCAGTTTGCCACCCCGCTGGCGCCCCGACTGCACATCCCCCCGGATCTGATAATAGCGACCGAGCAACCTGCGGACATCGCGCATCTTGCCAGCGGCGACCAGTTCGCGGATCCTTGTACTGGAAACCAGCTGTCCCTGTTCGTAATGGGCGGGCATCACCAACACTGAAAAGCCCTTTAACTCACCCTGCCGCTGCAGAAAGGCGGTATCACCCTGGCGATGTTTCCCCAGGGCATAATCGTATCCCACCACCAGATCCCGCATGCCGATTCGGCCGAGAAGCACTTCATCCACAAATTCATCCGCAGTCGTTAAAGCAATCTCTCGGTTGAAAGGAATGATCACAAGCACATCGATGCCAGCCCGTTCGATCAGTTCAATCTTCTGTGGGGTGGTTGAAATCAGCCTGATCCCTTTTGAACCTAATACTTTGAGCGGATGCGGGTCAAAAGTGATGGCAACGCTGACACCAGCATGCTGGTGGGCCCTGGCCACAACCTGATCGAAGAGTTTCTGATGACCGAGATGCACACCATCGAAATTGCCGATGGTGACATGTGCTCGCGGAAAAGGATGAGGGATGTCTTTCAGGTCAGTATAAATGTCCATGGAAGCCACCGCCGATACCCGGCGGGCCTGTTCAAACAAAAAAAGTGTCTCCCGGCAGGCAAGGAAACCCTCGCAACCATGGAAACGGGATATGTACCCCAAATCGAATAAACAAGCAAACAGTTCATCCTGAATCCGTGAGCGTTCGTCCCGATGCATACCTGTCCATCACCCATCAGGACCATCATCCACCACACCAGTGCTGTCCCCGGAGTTGCCAGGATAATCCCGGTCAATATTCTCTCCAGGCGCAAAAGAAATTGTTGACAAAAAACCGTTTAGCCAGCATATTCACCGACGCAATGCCGAAGTGGCGGAATTGGTAGACGCGCTAGGTTCAGGGTCTAGTTGGGGTTTCCCAGTGGAAGTTCGAGTCTTCTCTTCGGCACCAAGAAAAAATCAAGGCTTTATCCCATAATATCAGGGATAAAGCCTTTTTTTGTCCATTTCCTCTCCCCGCCCTGCCCTTTCCCGCCTTGCCATTCTTTGCTGTCTTATGTCCAATAAGTATAGTGAATCTTGAAGACTCCCGGGATCGGCCAATTTCTTGCGAATTAAGATTCACCAAAATCCAGGGCGCCAGACGTTTCGCTCTCACCCTGGGACAAGAGATCTCCAAGGCCGGAGGCCCTGTGTGTCCGCTGTTTCACTGCCGCGGCCAGCAGGTCGGTTGAGGTTCCTGCGAGGGTAAATAAGGAGCGGGACCGGGTGAGGCCGGTGTAGATCAGCTCCCGGGTCAGCAACGGACTCATGGTCTCGGGCATGACCAGGACAGTGTGGTCAAACTCCGACCC
The DNA here is from genome assembly GCF_016918545.1 of Desulfobulbus alkaliphilus. GTDB lineage: Bacteria > Desulfobacterota > Desulfobulbia > Desulfobulbales > Desulfobulbaceae > Desulfobulbus > Desulfobulbus alkaliphilus. The sequence continues at coordinate 71,057 of NZ_JAFFQC010000003.1, forward strand.
CTGGGATTTGTGAACGGTCATGGCATAGACGGTTTCCACAGTTCCCAGCCGTGAGGGCAGCACCTGCTTCAAGGAACCATCAGCCGTGGGAAAGACCACCCGCAGGATCGTTGCAGGCAGATCCCCTTCTGCATGGTTTTCGGAGCCGCTCTTGCTCACCGCAAAGACAATACCGATGTCCCCGTTCATGAGCCCCAGGCTGTAGTCGTTCCGGGTGACCATCACCGGTCGGCCCGGATACCATCCCTGGGTGGCCCGTATCAGCCCGGCATTGGCGAGAATCCGGGCGGTGATATGATTGAGCCCTTCCACGCCCCAGTCTCCTTTGCGAACAGGGCTGAGCAGCTGAAACCGGTTAAAGCTCTCCAGAACGGCCCTGAACCAATGGTCCTCCGAAGGCCAGGCCCCGGATCCCCCGGCCATGATGGCAAGATATTCCCGGTAGCCGACCGGCTGCTGCGCAGCATGTTGAAATGATTGCGGATTGCCGTCCAGGACCAGGCTGCGAAACCCTGCAGCTTCACAGGAAGGGATGACCAGCCGGGAAATATCGGCATACCCCTGCTCCCATACCGTAGAGACCTGCTGGCCATCGCCCTGGTTGACTGCCCGGGCCAAGGCACCGATGCCGCTGTTTTCATGGAATCTGTGGCTTGTTCGCAACACAACGATCCGCTGGTCCAGGGCGGTTCCCGAACCTGAAAACGCTGCCAATTCGTATCCAGTGGCTTTTTGGACCATAGCAAGGGTTTGCGGCCGATAACCGGGGTTGGAGGCATGGGCGCAGATATCCCCGAGCACGGACCCGGCTTCCACCGATGCCAACTGATCCTTGTCGCCGAGAAGGATCAGCCGCGCCTGGGGCGGCAAGGCACCCAGCAGCGCAGCCATCATTTCAAGATCGATCATGGACGCCTCGTCCACCACCAGCAGATCCACATGAAGCCGGTTGTTGCGATTGTGAACAAACCGGCGGGTATCAGGACGGGTGCCTAACAGTCGGTGCAGGGTCGTCACCTCGGTGGGTATATGGGCCTCAAGTTGCCCCGGCAAAAAGTCCATGGCCCTGGAGAGGGATTCCGTGAGCCGGACCGCGGCCTTTCCCGTGGGGGCGGCCAGGCGGATCCGCAGCGCCTTGCCCTGCTCCGTGGCGATCCCCTGCAGCAGGCCCAGAATCTGAACCACGGTGGTGGTTTTTCCGGTCCCTGGCCCTCCGGAGATCACGCAGAATCGGGAAGCAGCAGCAATGGCCGCGGCCACGCTCTGCCAATGGATGCTGTGCTTGCTCGTTTCTTCCGGGCTTCTCAACCTGGCAAACAGTTGATCCAGGCGATCCTCCAAGTCGCCGGGGACGGGGAGCGTCTGTTCCACCCTGTCAAGGATTTCCCGGGCTACCTGCCGGGTATAGTGCCAATAGCGCCGCAGATAGAGGCGGCCCTGGTACAGAACCAGGGGGGAGCTATCCGTGTCCTTGCCAACCAGAGCCGACCTGGAAAAATTATCGACCCAGATCTCTTGGCTCAGACCACGAAGAATCCGTGACGGCGCGACCGGCATATCGCCTCCTGTCTCTCCTTCCGGTGGAAGAGAAAGGGTGCCCTCGGGATCAGCCAGGGTCCTGTCTATATCCAGGCAGATATGGCCCCGTCCCAACTGGTGGCTGGCCAGGGCCGCCCCGAGCAGCACCAGTGCAGAGGCAGAAGGGTCCTGGCGGTGTGCAAACAGCACCAAGGCCTGGTCAATGGGCCTGAGCCAGCCCCAGGTGGTCCAGGTGCGGATCAGGTTAAAAAAATCAGTGAGGGGCAGCATGAGTTTCTTTTTCCTTGAACAATTTGTCCAGCGCACTGATCAGGCTTGCCGGAGGCTTGTCCGCATAGACCCCCTGGCCGGATTCGTTCACCCCGCGTAAAAACAGATAGACCACACCGCCCACATCCCGTTCGTAGTCATACCGCGGAAGACGGGCCTTGAGCAACCGGTGCAGGGCCAGGGTATACAACAGGTACTGAAGATCATACCGGTGCCCGGCCATGGCCCGGGCCATGGCCTCCTGCCCATAGGCGCTCTGCTCTTCTCCCAGATAATTGGATTTGTAATCCAAAACAAAATACCGACCCTCAAAACTGAACACCAGATCGATGAAACCTTTGAGCATGCCGTTGACCCGGTCCGGCCGCAGCACTGGCCGGACAATGCCCGGCAGCACCCTCTCGGTCAGCATACGGTCCAGAGAAGGGATATCCACCTGGTGCGCTGCAAAGAGAAATTCCATTTCCGCCCGGCATTGTTCTGTTTTCAGGGCCGACAGCGTCATGGAGGTTGCAGATAGAGCCGGAGACAGGCGCAACGGGGTGCGCAGCAAATTCAGCAACCAGTCAGCAAGCACATCGGCCCACAGGTCCCAGCCCCGGCGACTGCACATGCTTGTGACCTTGTCCCGGGTGGCGGCAGGGTCCTGTGCTACCCGGTCAAATCCGGTGTGCGCAGCCCATTCGAGGAGATCATGGAGAAAGGTTCCCGGCTCAGGCCCCCGGGCGAAGGTGTGGATGGAACGCGCCCTCAGGGGTGCCCCCAGGGACAATCTTTCTTCCTTGGCGCTTTCCTGGAGTTGGTCCTGCGCCGGCGAGTCCGGCGAGTCCATGGCTGTATCATTGCTCGAGCCAGGGGCATCGGCCCCGGCATCCGGCATGGCCGCACCGGTGAGTATCCCCGAATAACTGGTGATCCGCCAGTTTTGCGGAATAGTTCCTGAAAATTGCCGTGCAGGGAAAAGCGGCTGATTTTCCGGCTGCGGAGCCGCAATGTTGCCAGACGGATCCGGCAGGGGCAGCACGGCAATGGCCTCACAATCCCCTTTGACCTCGGCAAGAAGAGCCGCAAACTCATCGGTGGGAATCATCGCCCCTCCCTTGAGCAGGTAACCGATGGCTGCCTGGTGCAGATCGCTGGAATCCCTCCTGTTTTTACCCATGACACCCATACCCATCCAGCAGGCGTGGCAGGCCCGGGTCAGGGCCACGTAGAGGATACGCAGATCCTCGGCCAACCGTTCCTGGTCCGCTCTGGCAAGATCCTCGTCGTCCGGATGCACCACCATCCGCACAGTCCCGTCCGGGTCATGAATTTGTACGAAGACGGTATTTTTTGCGGTCACTTTCCTGAAACTACAGATAAAAGGCAGGAACACCAGGGGATATTCCAGGCCCTTAGCTTTGTGGACCGTCACCACCCGGACCAGGGCCTGGTCGCTTTCCAGGCGAAGGATCTGCTCATCGCCGCCCCCCTGGGGATTGTCAATCTGCCCGGCCAGCCACCGGATCAGACTCTGCTCGCCGTCAAGGTCGGCAGCCGCCGCCTGGAGCATTTCCGCCAGATGGAGCACATTGGTGAGTTGCCGCTCCCCCTCAGGGGCCGCCAGCATCCTGGCGCCCGCATTGAGCCCTGCCAGCAGGGCTCTGATCATGGGCAGTACTCCCTGATAGTGCCAGATGCCCTGCAGGTGCTTGAACCGTTCCTGTTCAGCCTCCCAGGCCAGCTCGTCCTGTTTGAGCCGGTCAAGGGTTGCATAGGAAAGATCGAGAATCCCGGTCGCCAGGGCAGTCCTGAGCAGCTTCTCGTTGGTGGGATCGGCACATGCCTGGAGGATATACAGCAAGGACTGGGCTTCCGGGGTAGTAAACACAGATTCGCGGTCCGACAGATAGACCGATTTGACCCCGCGCGCTGTCAGGGCAGAGCGAATGGCTGCCGCTTCCCTGCCGTCCCGGACAAGCACGGCAATGTCCGAGGGCCGCAGCGGGGTCATCTCTTTTCCCGGCTCAGCAAAGCCGGCCTGGCAGGGTATCTGACGGCCAAGGTTGATCAACCGGGTGATTTCATGGGCACAAGCCCGGGCCATCCGGGCAATGTAGCCTTCAGGGCCGCTTTTGTTAACCGGTCCGTCCTGGTCCATCTGCCACAGGGTCATGGCCGGGACCGGCTGGCCCTCGACGGTCAGCGTTTCCGGCCGGCCCTGTGCGGTGACCGGCTCAAAAGGGATCTGCTCCTTGAACAGAAAGGCCCCTTGGGGCAGATGGGATGCCCTGGCAAAGACCTGGTTGACCGCCGCCACCATGGAATGCGTGGAGCGGAAATTTTTCTCCAGGGTATAATGGTGGCCCCTGGTATCCTCTTTTGCTTTGAGATAGGTATGGATATCCGCGCCCCTGAAGGCATAGATGGCCTGCTTGGGATCACCGATCATGAACAGCCCCGTGTTTTCCCGGTCCAGGTAAATAGTGGCAAAGGAACTGTACTGGACCGGGTCCGTGTCCTGGAACTCATCGATCATGGCCACGGGAAACTGGGCACGGATCACCCGGGCCAGACGGTTTTCACCGGATCCGGGTCGGGACAAGGCCTGGCCGAGTCGGGTCAGCAGATCATTGAACCCTATCCGGGAAAGACGGTCCTTGGCCGCCAGAACCCTTTGCCTGATCTCGGCCGCGGCCTGATAGAGAAAGGCCTGTTCAGGATCCATCGAGACAAGGTCCTCGTTGAGCCGGTTCAGGGCATCATAGGCCGGATGGGCCGGGGGGGTCTTGTTTTTCGATGTCCCGGCGGCCAGACCGCGGGAGGACATTTTTTCCAGAACCTTTTCGTCCGGCAAAGGGCCGGCATGGTGCACCCATTGATCGAGTTCTACAATCCATTGTTCCAGGGAGGCTGCTCGGTATTTATTGTTGTTGAGGGTCTTATCAGTCCGGGCTTGGTTGATCTGCGCCACGGCGTGGGCAAAATCCGCTGCCCAGACCAGCCGGGCCGCTTCGATGGATTGCATGCGCCGTGCCAACAGGGCAAAGGGATCATCCGACCGAATCTCGCCGACAAAATCGAGGCCATTGATGAGGGGCAATACCTGTTTGAGCAGCTCCTGGGGCGTGGAGATCCGGACCACGGTCTTGAAAGCCGCTACCATTTCAGCACTCAGGGGATACAACCTGGCCCGCCAGAAATCACAGGCCGCCTCTTCGAGCAAATCCTGATCGCTGGGGGCAAGCTCCAGATCAAACAGGGATAAACTGTCAAAGGCATGCTGGCGAAGCATACGCTGACACCAGGCATGAATAGTGTGAATGGCGGATTCATCCATCCACTGAGCGGCCCGCTCCAGGCGCATGGCCATGGCCGGCCATTGATCGGATCTGTACTCATCCTTGAGATCGTGGAGGAAGGTATCCCCCGGCGCACTTCCTCGGAAAAAGGCGGCGGCTTCGGTCAGCCGGCTGCGGATCCGCTCCCGCAGTTCTTCGGTGGCTGCATTGGTAAAGGTGACCACCAGGATTTCCGGCGGGGTCAAGGGCCGAAAAAATCCCCTTTCTCCGCCGTGCCCCAGAACCAGGCGAAGATAGAGGGCTGCAATGGTGTAGGTCTTTCCCGTTCCCGCGCTGGCTTCGATGAGCCGGACCCCGTGGAGAGGAAAGGTCATTGGATGTAGTTTTACCACCATGGTTATTCCTCTTTTTCCAGGGCTTGCAGCAGGGGTGTATACAAAATCTGGCAAAGGGCGGCAAAATGATTGTCCCGGGCCTGCCAGAGATCCGTGAACGTGGGATAAGCTCTCTGCAGACAGGGATCATGTGCCAGTTCGCCGCCGGAATTGAAGCCGTCACCTTCATACACCCTGGACGCCGTGGCCTTTGCCCGATCCTCGTCTTGAGAGAGCAGGGCATGGGTATAGGCCAGACCGGTTTTTGCCGTGACCGGTAAAGGCCAACGCAGCCCGGAGCACAAACACACGACCATATCCGTGAGGATGTGCCGGGCCAGGGATTGCCCCATGGGGGCAAGAGAAACCGTTCCGCCCGGGGCCACGAGATGACTGGCAAGGCGGATACCCTGGGCGCATCCGGCCACATGTTTCACCCACAGCCCTGCCAGGCTGTGCAGCCGGATTATTTTTCCCGTGTTGTTGTCCATAATGGGCAGGGAATAAAACTCCCAGCGGGCAAAGCGGACCGAATCCGTGCACTCGCCGGTTGCATCCGGAGCATTGACCTCATGAACCTTGTCCAGCCAGTCATCCAGGGCAACAGACGGCATGTCCTCCGGGGCGATGGGCTGGGCGATCTCCATGGGATCGCAGGGACAGGGCCATTGATCCAGGAGGACCTGATGGCCTTGCAGCATATCCAGCACCGATTCCATAAGCTTTTGGGCGGCAAGATGACCAAACCCGGCCATGGGCAGAGCTCCGGCGCGAATCAGGCGCAGGGCCTCTGCTTCCACAGCAGCAGGGGCATCGGCCTGCCCCGCATGCAGCCCGGCTTCCAGCAGCTGATTGCCCAGTCTGAAGGGGGCCAGGTTATCCAGGGCAAAGGGTTCCTGATCCTGGCTGGTCGCGGACAGGTCATCAAAGCGGACGGACAAACGCTGATTGAAAAAATACCTGACCGGTTGTGTATAAAACCGGACCAGAGAACCCAGATTCAGCCCTTCCGTAAGATCAGGCGGGTCCAGGAGCTGGTGAATACTTGCTGTCGACTGGTGATTGTTGTCGATGTCCAGGGAAGTGCGCCACTCATGGGCATAGGTGAAAAGATCGGAGCGGTTGTCAAGGAAATAGGCCTTGGCAAAGGGCTGCAAAGGATAGGTGCGGGTCAGGGCCGCCAGGAGATCTCCGTTGCCGGTGCCCTCTTTCTGCAAACACCACCCGGCCGCCAGGTAGTCCCGCAACTGCCCCACCAGAACCGAAGGCATCCGTTCGCTGTTGTCGCGGTCATCCCGGCCCACATAGGAGATGTACAACCGCTCCCGGGCTGAAAGCAGGGCTTCCAGAAAAAGATAGCGGTCATCTTCACGCCGGGACCGGTCGCCGGGTCGATACAGCCCATTACCGGCCATGAGATCAAAGTCAAGCGGGGGACGGCTTCTGGGAAAATCTCCGTCGTTCATGCCTAACAGACAGACCACCCGGAAAGGTATGGCCCGCATGGGCATCAAGGTCCCAAAATTCACCATGCCCGCCAGAAAACGCTGGGAGATGCTGGATTCCTTCATTCGCGCCAGCAGAAAGGCCCGGACAACAGCCAGGGTCAATGCTTCATCCAGCATGGCCTGGTCACAGGCATCCTGCCACTGGTCCAGGACTTGATCGAGACGGCTCAGGGTCAGATGATCCTGACTGTCCTGGGCCAGGAAACAATCCTGGACAAGTTTGCGGATCCGTCGGCACCAGGCAGTCGGGGTTCCTGTCTGGTTCAGCTCCCGCCACAGGCTGTCCAGTTGCCTGATCACATCGAACAGCAGCCCGGCCAGAGCCGCATCGAGTCCGCCTACTTCTTCATAGGGTTCGATGCCAATCCATGCCGCGCCCTGCCCCACGGCATAGCCTAAAAGCATACGGTCGAGGCCAAAGCTCCAGGTGTTCTGCTCCAGCCCCTCGGGCAGTTCGAAAAAGGTGCGTTGCTCACCATGCAGCCCCCAGGAGATCCCGGCCCCTTCAATCCATTGCTTCAGTCTGGGTATATCCGCAGCTTCAATCTGAAATCGTTTGCGGAAGGCCCCGACCTCGAGCAGGTCCAGAACCACACTGACCCCCATGCGGGAATCAGGCAGGTGGAGAAGGGTTTCCAGGGCCTTGAGCAGAGGTACGCTTTCTCTGTTGGGCTTATCGGCAATGGTAAAGGGAATAAAACGGGGATCCGTCAAGGACAAGTTCCCGAAAACCGCCTCGATATGCGGGGCATAGGACTCGATATCAGGGGTCATGACAATAATGTCCCGGGGCTTCAAGTCTTCGAGGGTCTCAAAACAATGGAGGAGTTGATCCTGAAGAATCTCCACTTCCCGTTGCCGGCTGTGGGCGAGATGAAAACAGATGGACTGATCTTCTGGCCCAACCGCTGGTTTTGCTGCCTCGTCTTTGGCAAGGGGCTCGAGGTCGAGGACCGCCTGCTGGACCTGCCGCAACAGGGAATGGTCGCTCCCGGCGACCAGAAAATCCGCAAACAGATCAATCTGGGTAAAAGCGGTTGCATAGTTTTCCGGTTGGTCATACCCGTACAGCAGGCCGATATAATCCCGGCCCTGCTTTCCCCACGCCGCAAGCAGGGGATTGGCATGCTGGTGCAGCAGTGCGGGATCCAGGGGCTCGGGCATGGTGGCCTTTGCCTTGTGCCGGGCATGCTCGATGCGCAACAGCTCGCGGTCTTCAATGATGTCGGCCCAGAAGTGCCTGCAGGGATTGTGCACAAAAAGCAACACCTGGCACAACGAGGACACGGCGTGCAGGGTTTCCAATACCTGCCGGGGCAGAGAGGAAATACCAAAGACAATGGTTCGGGGCGACAATTCTCTGGGCCGGCCTTGCAATGTCCGGGCCTTTTCCACAAATCTGTGGTGAAGATCGGACCGGCTCAGATTTCTGTCTTCCTCGCGAACATCAGCCTTGATCCTTCGCCAGAGTTCAGCCTGCCAGAGCTGATCTTCTCCCAGGGGTTCCGGTTCTTTCGCTATCCTGGTCAGCCGGTCAACGCCCTGGGCCCAGTCCTCGAGCCAATCAGCCCGGTACACCTGGTACTGGTCATACAGATCGGCGAGATGGGCGGCCAACTGGCCGCGTTTACGCTGGTCTGTATCGTGGTCAAGAAAGCGGCGCAAAGGATCAAAAAGGCGTTCCGCGCACAACCCGGGCAAAAGCCTGAAAATGCGCCACATCAGCCGCTCTTTGTCATAGGGTGATTCCGCCGGAATGCTGTCGCTGCCCAGAACAGCCCGATAGGCGCTCCAGACAAAATGCCCGGGCAGCTGCATGTCTATTCCGGCACTGATACCACATCCATCGTCCGCGGCCAGGGCCAGCTTGAGCCATTGGGCCATCCCGTTACTCTGGACAATGAACTGCTCGCTTTCCAGCACCTGCAAAGGATGGGCCTTGATCCACCCCACCGCCACCTGTCGTAAATCTTCCAGGCGGTTGGAATGGATTATGGCAAGCCCCGGGGAAAGGTCCTGGCCGGTGTTTTTGTTTTGGGTACCCATTGAATTTTATGTGATTATGAAGCCGTAACCAGTGCAAACTGTCGCTTCGACGTGCACCAGAGAATCGTTCTCCCGGATCCGTGAGTGTTCGTACGTGGGGCAGCTGTGTTGTCTATGACCGTTCGATGAATGGACACTTTATCGAACGGAACCGGGCAATGAAAATGGCGTGCGGACGAACGTCCCAAAGGGTGGCTGGCGAAGGTTACTTTCAAGGATTCCGCTGTAATTATAATGTGATGACAGCAAGATATATTCAAAAAAAGCGTCCAGCCGTCACGGATTCAGGTCTCTCTTAGTCAGCGCCTGCCTCGACTGGTATCAAAATCTCATTCCGCCGCAAAAACCATGGGGTAAAAGGGGAATTGTAGCGTGCCCATACGGGCTCGCCCGCAACAGCAAGGTCCCTCTCCTTAATCCACGAAGCGAGTTCCATCTTGTATCGAAGATACTTTTTTTCGCTCCACAAACCGGAGTAGCGGACCGTGGCCATCCTTCGGGCCGGGACCTGCCGCAACACGACCCTGGGATCGTCCGGTACCGGCAGGGTTTCCAGAGTATACGAAGCCGGCATCATGAAACTGACAAGCCACTTTTCCTGGACACGCTGCTGGCCTACGGGAGCCGTCATCTTGATTTTCTCCCCCATTGGCTCCTGGGACACGGGGGCGGTCATGGCCAATTTGTCGCGCGACCGGTTTTCGCCGGAGATGTAGCCAAAGAGCCTGCTGAACGCCATGCTTCCAGCCTGTTCAAGATTTCCTTCCACCATGGTTTCGGCAAGGATATGGGGAGCATAATCGCGGATCTCGAACTTGCCCTCTCTTTCCAGCACAATGTATGCAGCCTCTTCGATCGCCATGGTCTCCATCGCTCCTATCATTATAACCGTTGCTGCAAGTAAGATTTGCATTGAACGTGTCATGTTTTCCTCCTCTCATGGCGTATAACTGGATCCGTGAGCGTTCATCCGTGCGTCAGCTTTTTTCGCCCAAACAACCTCGCTTGGATATTTCAGATGCCTGCAAGCAGGACAATGCCGTAGATAACCGGTGAAACGAGAATCAGCAAACCACCCAGGCACCCGGTTTTTCCTCCCGCCTTCCCCTCTTCTTTGCGCATCTCTTCAAACAGAATACAGTCCAGCGCTGGATCGTCATCAAGAAGGCCATGGAACTCCTCATCATCATCGCGCATTATTATGATCGCCTGTTTCAATGGTTTTCACAATCAAGATCTCCGCCAAATGTTGCCACTGTGCTGCCCTTTGCTCTTTTCCAGATTGGCGCCACCTCGCTTGCTCTCTGCACCGAGGGCGGCGGGAAAAGGCGTCTTGTCAATAATGGGGTTACGCTTATTACCTGAGCACAGCCGCCACCAATTCAGGCTTTAAATTGACAAGTTAGACGTACCCCTCTTATAGTCTTCTGGTGCATTCCTGGATCCGTGAACGTTCGTCCGTTCGTCAGCTTTCATTTCATACAACAAACCACCATCAAGGAGATACGTCATGACAAAAGCAGACGGCCCCAAAGGAGCTATACTCCAGCGCGACAAAAAAACCTATGCCATCGTACCGCGGATCCCTGCGGGCGTACTCAGCCTCGAACACCTGAAAGCACTCGCTGAGGTGGTGGAAAAATATGCTATTCCCATCGTTAAAATCACCTCCGGCCATCGGATCGCCCTGGTCGGCATGGCGAAAGAGCAGATCCTGCCTATCTACGAAGATCTCGGCATGAACGAAGGCAAGGCGGTCGAACTCTGCCTCCATTATGTCCAGGCCTGCCCCGGTACCGAAGTCTGCAAATTCGGCGTCCAGGACTCGCTTGGCTTCGGCATCCGCCTCGAAGAAATCTTTTCCCGCATTGAAATGCCGGCAAAATTCAAGGTTGGGGTTTCCGGCTGTCCATTCCTCTGCGCGGAAAGCCTGGTGCGTGATCTCGGACTGATCGGCAAAAAGAGCGGCTGGACCCTGGTCTTTGGCGGCAACTCCGGGCGCAGAGTACGCCAGGCTGACGTTTTAGCCGAGAACCTGGACGAGAACCAGGCAATCGCCTTGGCCAGAAAATGCATCGAGTATTATGTCGCCAATGCCAAACCCCGTGAACGGACCGGCGCCTTTGTCGACCGCATCGGTATCGAGGCTCTGAAAAAAGATGTCCTCTAGACGTTCGCTCAGCACAACGACAAAGATCAGGCGTAACCGGCCATGGGTGTTTGCAGCTCTACAGGGTATTAAAAAACCGGAAAGATAAGTCTACATCAGGGTAACACTTTTTTTCCTCAACAAGCAAGCAGGAGGGCTCATAGTATCAGGTAAACACCTGAATACGTGAGGGCTGGACGGTTGCTTTGGATATATCCAGCTGTAATCATATTAAAATTGCAGCAGAATCCTTAAAGCTAACCTTCACCAGCCCACCTTCGGGCGCCCGTCCACACACCATCTTCATTGTCCGTAACCGTCCGATAAATTCTCCATTAATCGAACGGTCACAGACAATAAAGCTGATGTACGGACGAAGGCTCACGGATCCAGGAAACATTCATATACGTACCGGTTACCTGGGCTGAAGATGATAATAGATGGAGCAAAGTCTGTGGCACGCAGCGTTTATGCCTTCAATGAATAATCTTGTCATCTTCTAGGCCTGACCCCCTTTGATTTGTACACTGGCATGCAGGATAATTATACGCTACAATAGATGTATATGTTCCCAAAAAACCCTACTGGCCATTCCCGCTCTGCTTTTTCTTTTTCCCCGGAGGTTCCATGAACAAACAGACAGAAACCTCAGCCAACAATCATGCCTATCAATCGATTTTCCAGGAAACCGGCGTCGAGGCTTTTAAAAAATGCATTCAGCATCATCTGGTCAGTTTCCAGGGTCGGGATCCAGACCGGGCCGGTGATCAGGATGTATACCGGGCGCTCTCCTACGCCCTGCGCGACGTGCTGATGGAAAAATGGATCAAGACCCAGAAGACCTTTTATGCCGAAAAAATGAAACGGGTCTATTACCTTTCCCTCGAATTTCTCGTCGGTCGTTCCCTGGGTAACGCCATCATCAATATGGGATTGATGGATGAGGTCACCCAGGCTCTGGAAGAGCTGGGGTATGATCTCGAGACCCTGCGGGAGTGCGAGGAGGATGCGGCCCTGGGCAATGGCGGTCTTGGTCGCCTGGCCTCCTGTTTCATGGACTCCATCGCCACCATGAAAATCCCGGCCTACGGATATGGCATCATGTATGACTATGGACTGTTCAACCAGAAAATCGTTGACGGATACCAGATGGAAACCCCGGACAGCTGGTTGCGGCTCGGCTCGCCGTGGATGTTCGAGCGGACCTCTTTCATGTATCCGGTCCATTTCTACGGCCATGTCACCACCTATACCGACGAGTTCGGCCGCTACCGGACCCGCTGGACGGATACGCAGATTGTCATGGCCATGGCCTGCGACATGCTCGTGCCGGGATTCAACAATGATCATGTGATCAACATGCGCCTGTGGCGGGCCAAGGCCTCCCGGGAACTGGATCTGCATTTTTTCAACGTCGGCGATTATGTCAATGCGGTGGAGAGCAAGGTGCGCTCCGAAACGATTTCCAAGGTCCTCTATCCCAGTGACGACATCAGTGAAGGCCAGGAGCTGCGCCTCAAGCAGCAGTATTTCTTCGTGGCCGCCACCTTCCAGGACATTCTCCGCCGGTACCGCAAAGAAAACGACACCTTTGACGATTTCCCCAATCAGGTGGCGGTGCAACTCAACGACACCCACCCGGCCATCGCTATTCCGGAACTGATGCGCCTGTTCCTTGACACCGAAGGCCTGACCTGGGAACAGTCCTGGGATATCTGTGTCAAGACCTTTGCCTACACCAACCATACCCTCATGCCCGAGGCCCTCGAGACCTGGCCGGTGGACATGCTCGGCACGGTCCTGCCCCGCCACCTGGAGATCATCTATGAAATCAACCGGCGCTTTCTGGAGGAGGTAGCCATGGCGTACCCGGGTAACACCCGGAAAATCCAAGAGATGTCACTGATCGAAGAAGGACCGATCCGCAGGATACGCATGGCCAATCTCGCCATTGTCGGCAGTCACTCGGTTAATGGGGTCGCCGCTCTTCACACCGAACTGGTGCGAACCCGTCTGTTCCACAACTTCCATGAAATGTTCCCGAACAAGATCAACTCCAAGACCAACGGGATCACACCGCGGCGGTGGTTATTGAAATGCAACCCCGGCCTGGCCGGATTGATCGGCGAAAAAATCGGGTACGACTGGGCCGTTGATCTCGATCGGCTCCGCGATCTTGAGTCGTGGAGTGAGGATACCGACTTTCACCAGCGCTGGCAGGAGGTGAAACTGGCCAACAAAAAAAGGTTGGCTTCGATCATAGAAACCACCTGCTGCTTCACCGTCCCTCCTGAGTCCCTCTTTGACATCCAGGTGAAACGAATCCACGAGTACAAGCGCCAGTTACTCAACGTCCTCCATGCCATTCATTTCTACCAGCGACTGATTACTCACCCCGAAATTTCGCTCACCCCCCGCACCGTTATTTTCGGGGGTAAGGCGGCACCATCCTACCATAAGGCCAAACTGATCATCAAACTGATCAACTCCGTTGGCGCGGTGGTCAACAACGACCCCCGGGTGGGTAATCGCCTCAAGGTGGTTTTCATCCCCAATTACTCCGTGTCCCTGGCGGAAAAAATCATTCCCGCAGCGGACCTCTCGGAACAGATTTCCACCGCCGGCACCGAGGCCTCGGGCACCGGCAACATGAAGTTCGCCCTCAATGGCGCCCTGACCATCGGCACACTGGATGGGGCCAATATTGAAATCCGTGAAGAGGTGGGAGAGGAGAACATCTTCATTTTCGGCATGAACGCCGAGGAAGCTGCCTACGAAAAAATGTGCAAGTCCCGCAAGCCGGTGGAAATTTACGAGCAGAACCCGGAGGTCCGGGCCATCATCGACGCTATAAGCGGCGGCGCTTTCAGCAACGGCAACACCGAACTCTTCCGTCCGCTGGTCAACGATCTGCTCAGCGAAAACGATCCTTATCTGTTAATGCTGGACCTCGAGTCCTACCTGCAATGCCAGCAGCAGGTCGGTGAAGTCTATACCGACCAGTTCACCTGGGTGAAGCGGTCAATTCTCAATGTGGCCCGCATGGGAAAATTTTCCAGCGACCGGACCATCAGGGAATATGCTGAGGAAATCTGGGGTGTGCAAGTCGGTACATGACAAGGAAAAAGGGACAGGGGAGATAATTCATCCCTGTCCCTGCCTGTACTTCGACAGTATTCGGCTGCTCGCCACCGGGAGAATCGGCCCAGCGGATATCAGCCAGGGTCCATTGAGAACCGGCTATTTTCTTCGAATAAAACTGTTGCTGTAATGCTTGAGTTCAGCAATGGATTCGCGGATATCCTCCAACGCCAGATGGTGACACTCCTTGTTGAAATTGGCCAGGTCCGGTGCCCATCGCAGCGCCAGCTCCTTGAGCGTACTGACATCGATGTTGCGATAATGAAAAAAAATCTCCAATTCGGGCATATAGCGGGCAAGAAAACGACGATCGTGCCAGACCGAATTACCGCACATCGGTGACACCCGATCCCGTGCCCATTGCCGGACAAAGGCCAGCGTTTCCATTTCAGCCTGCGGGCAGGAATAGGTGCTCTGTCGCACCCGGTCGAGCAACCCCGAGTGCCGGTGGTGATCCCTGTTCCATTTATCCATTCGGGCGAGGACCTCTTCCGGCTGTTGGATGGCGATAACCGGGCCATCGGCCAGAATGTCCAGTTCGGAATTGGTGATAACCGTGGCCACCTCAAGAATTCTGTCGGTGAAGGGATTGAGCCCGGTCATTTCCAGATCGATCCACACCAGATTATCATCATCTACCATCGACACCCATTCCTCTCTACTCATTCACACCCGTCCCTGCGGCTGCTTTTTCTTTAATTCAGTTGACACCCACCCGAATCCCTGAGAGCTGAACTCCTGCTTGAATTTTATGTTGCTATGATCAGGGTATAATTGCAGCTGAATCTTGGATCATGATTTTACCCGCCAGCCTTCGAGGCGTCCGTCCGCACACTCACGGATCCACAACCTGTTTTGGGTACTCGCTTTACTCGACCCTGCCGGCACTGCCCAGCACCGCTGTGTTTTTATGGACCACCAATTCAATCAGTTCCTCCCGGGCCTGCCCCAGGTATTTCCGCGGATCGAATTCCCCCGGCTGCTCGGCAAAAACCCGGCGGATAATGGCAGTCATGGCCAGACGTCCGTCGCTGTCGATGTTGACTTTACAGACCGCCGAAGCTGCGGCCCGGCGTAACTGTTCCTCGGGAATACCAGCGGTATTATCCATCTGCCCCCCGTAGCGGTTGATCATTTCCACATGTTCCCTGGTAACGGAGGATGCTCCGTGGAGGACAATCGGAAAACCAGGGACCCTTTGCTCGATCTCCTCGAGAATGTCGAAACGAAGCGGTGGAGGCTCCTCACCGGGCTGCAGTTTGAATTTATAGGCCCCATGCGAGGTGCCGATGGAGATCGCCAGACTGTCGACCCCGGTCTGCTCGAGAAAACGCTCCACCTCTTCCGGCCGGGTATAGGTGGAATGCTGGGCGCTGACCTCATCCTCAATACCGGCGAGAATTCCGAGTTCAGCTTCCACGGTGACATCACGATCATGAGCATAGGCCACTACCTGCCGGGTCAGGGCTACATTGTCTGCAAACGAGTGGTGGGAGGCATCAATCATCACCGAGGAAAACCCGGAATCAATGCATTCTTTGGCCAATTCAAAACTGGAGCCGTGGTCAAGATGCAGGGCGACAGGGATGGCCGAACCATTATCCCGGGCCAGATCCACCGCTGCTTGGGCCATATGGGGCAGAAAAGAAGGCCCGATATATTTGCGGGCACTGCCCGAGACCTGGAGGATAACCGGGGAAGCAGAGCGGGCGCAACCAAGGATTATGGCCTGCAATTGTTCCATATTGTTAAAGTTGTAGGCAGGAACGGCATAACGCCCTTCCATGGCCAGCTGCAGCATGGCCCGGGTATTGACCAGGCCGAGTTGGGAAAATTGATATTTTTTCATAGAAATCATCCAGGGGAAAGTATCGAATCTGTCGGTGTCCAATGGTCTTGACACAAGCATACCGAACCGACAGCCTTTCGGCCACACCCATCGTATCCGGAGACCGGGCTCAGCCGCCTCCGGACCACGTTGAAGCACTGTTCAACCACGTTGCCGACAGGTCTCTTCTTCCAGCGCAATTCGTCTACACGATACACCAAATCGTGGAATTGGTTGACCAAAATATGTACATTATCGACCAAAGCCTTCAGAAAAACTCTTTTTCATACAGCCGACATTGTCTCGACCAGCGCCCTGTTCCGTGATAGTCGCCATGCAGCGGGCGGACATGATTGCCAGTCGTCCCAGGCACCTGTCGTCCTTGGTCCGCAATGGACCCTTGTATCCGAGGGGCAAAAAAACATGGACCTGACCCCAGGATGGAGACAGCTTTCTTGTTTACCGACCATCAAGGTCATGGTAACCAATACCTGGATCCGAATGGAAAATAACGAGCACCCGGCAAGCGCCTCGACAGTTTTCACCTCTTCATCCATGGAAGCCCTCCAGTGACGAACACAACAACAGACAACTATGATGTGATCATTGTCGGTGGCGGCCCGGCTGGTCTGTTCGCCGCTCATTACCTCAGCGAACATTCACCATTACGGATTCTACTGATCGAACAAGGCAAAACACCCCTCAAGCGCGCCTGCCCCATGGGGGAAAAAGGCTGCATCCGCTGCCGTCCCTGCAACATCCTCTGCGGCATCGGTGGTGCCGGCCTCTTTTCCGACGGAAAACTCAACTTCATCCCCAAACTCGGCAAAACCGACCTGACACAGTTTCTCACGTTCAACGAGGCCGACAAATTGATCGATGAAACCGAGGCTATTTTCAATCGTTTTGGCATGGACGGGCAAGTCTACCCCACGGATATGGAAACCGCTCGCTCCATTCGCAAAGAGGCCCGGAAAAACGGTATCGATCTGCTGCTCATCAAACAGAAACACCTGGGCAGCGATAATCTCCCCCGCCACATTGACGCCATGGCCCGGCGCATTGTCGATCAGGGCGTGACCGTGCATCACTCGGAAATGGTTCGGGATATCTTGGTGGAAAACGGTGCGGTGACCGGTGTACTCACCAACCGGTGTTCCTATGCCGCCCCCTATGTCATCCTGGCCCCCGGAAGAGTCGGAGCGGAGTGGGTGGCGGGCATCGCAACCCGCAACGGTCTTGACATCTCCCAGCGCGGCATTGAGGTCGGGGTTCGGGTAGAAGTGCATAACGAGATTATGCAGGATCTCTGTTCGATCATCTATGACCCGACATTTTTCATTCGCACCTCCAGGTACGATGACCAGACCCGTACCTTCTGTACCAACTTCGGCGGCTATGTCGCCCTGGAAAATTATCAGCATTTTGTCTGTGTCAACGGCCATGCGCTCATGGACCGGAAGTCAGCCAATACCAACTTTGCCTTTCTCTCCAAAGTGGTGCTGACCGATCCGGTGGAGGACAATCAGGCCTATGGCGAATCCATCGGCAAACTCGCCACCCTCATCGGGGGCGGCCGCCCTATCCTGCAGCGCTACGGCGATCTTAGAAGAGGCCGCCGTTCGACCTGGAACCGAATCCGCAACAGCTACATCGAACCGACCATGACAGATGTGGTGTGCGGTGATATCGCCATGGCCTTGCCGGAACGTATCCTCACCAACCTGGTGGACGGCCTGGAAAAACTGAACAGGATCATCCCCGGTGTCGCCAACGATGAAACACTGCTCTATGCCCCGGAGATCAAATTCTTCGCGACCCAGGTCGCCACCAATGCCCACCTGGAGACGGCCGTCCAAGGACTGTTCGTCGCTGGCGATGGCCCCGGTGTCGCCGGCAATATCGTCTCCGCCGCAGCCACCGCCCTGATCTCCGCCAAGGAGATTGTCAACAGAACCCGTTCACAGGATATGCCATGCGTGGAAGAGCCATCCAAACCAACAAGGCGCCCGGGGCCATAGGGCCCTATTCTCAGGCGATTGCCATTGACGCCCTTTTGTTCACCTCCGGAACCCTGCCCGTGGATCCGGCAACCGGAACAATCCCCACGGGCGACATCGAAGATCATGCCCATCTGGTGTTTCGCAACCTCGCCGCCCTGGCCGAAGCAGCCGGAACCAGCCTGGATGCGGCCATCAAAGTGACGATTTTTCTCACTAATCTAGTTGACTTCCCACGGATCAACACAGTGTACTCCCAGTACTTCTCCACCCCTTATCCGGCCCGAAGCACTGTCCAGGTAGTGGCGCTGCCCTTGAACGCCACCATTGAAGTGGAGGCCATTCTGGCGTTGTGAGCCTGTTCTCATACCATGAATCCATGACGGATGGACGCTTGCATTGAATATATCCTGCTGTAATCATATTATAATTGCAGTGGCATTCTTGACAATAACCTTCACCAGCCGCCCTTCGTGGCGTCCGTCCGCATGGTCCTGCTGATCCGGGAGATCTCTGCATCCGTATTCCCTGTCCAACTCCAATGAACGGACGGAGCAACCCCCTGTCTCTCCTTGCAAATAGCCGTTTTACGTTGGCAACCAGAACATAAAAAAGGTTTGACAGTGGCTCTGTTTTGCAATAGATAGTACAAACTTGCTATCAGTCGCCTAAATCGGTGACGGCTCAACGCTTATTTTGGGCATATCTAACTGTAATAATATTATAATTGCAGTGAAATCGTTGATGATGGCCTTCACCAACCGCTCATGGATCCAGGAGTCTGATTTCTTCAATAATACCGGATTATAGTTGCACCGGTGAGGCAAAGAGGTGTGCCGGTCAGTTGTTCCTTGCACCTGCGTGCAGACGGGTCAGGAAGTTCGTTTTGCCGCGAACATTATCCTGTCCCTTTTTTTTAGGTGGAACGGTAGCACTCTGACTCTGGCACACTCCTTCATCACCCATTCTACCCAAGGAGAAAACGGTGGAGTATTCATCTCTAGAATTGACCAGTTCCGAGGGCGTTGCCACCCTGACCTTCAATCGCCCCAAGGCCCTCAATGCGCTCAACAGCGTGCTGCTTAATGAACTTGACCACGCCCTGGACAGCATCGCCAGCGACGAAAGTATCAGCGTCCTGATCCTCACAGGAGCAGGTGAAAAAGCCTTCATAGCCGGCGCCGACATCACTGAAATCGCCACCCTCACTCCGCTGGCTGCAAAGAAATTTGCCCAGTCCGGTCAGGCCGTCATCAGCAAACTGCAGGCCCTGCCCATACCGGTCATCGCCATGGTACATGGCTACGCTCTTGGCGGTGGATGCGAAATGGCCCTTGCCTGCGACTTTATCTATGCGTCGGAAAAAACGGTTTTTGGCCTCCCGGAAATAAACCTCGGCATCATTCCCGGTTTTGGCGGAACCCAACGGCTTGCGCGTCTGGTCGGTTCAGGTCTCGCCAAGGAAATGATCTTCACCGGTCGCCACATCACCGCTGCTGAAGCTGCAAATATCGGCCTGGTCAACAAGGTTTTGCCACCCGAGGAATTACGCACCGGTGTGGAGGAGGTTGCTCGCCTGATCAGTACCAAGGGAAAAGCATCGCTCTGTGCTGCTAAACAGGCCGTGAACCAGGGGCTGAACACGGACCTGACCACAGGGCTCGCCCTGGAACGTGATGCCTTCGCCCTGTGCCTTGCCAGTCCCGATGCGCAGGAAGGGACCACCGCCTTTCTTGAAAAGCGAAAACCGGTCTTCAAGGGTCCTCTGCACAGGTAAAAGCCTTTGCTGAACCAGCAAGCGAGGTTAAACAATAACCGAAACACCTCGCCGACTAAAGCGCAACATACCAGATGCGACCCAGGCAAGCACAGGCACCCCATCTCAGCCCGGATGCGGCTTGCCGCACAAAAAGGCTATGGAGGACAGCCGCATCCGCACAAATCCGGGGCACCCGTGACCGTGTAATACGACAGAAACATGATGGTGATCGGTTAAATGCGACGACATGGTAGGCCCCCGCGGCATTCATTGCTTTGACAGCAGGCGGGATCCGCCGACCAGATCAATATTGAATACGTTCAGGAGTGGACAAATGAAAGGACAGACATTCGGTGTCATTGGTGCCGGCCAGATGGGGAGTGGTATCGCTCAAGTTGCCGCGGCCAGCGGGTTGGCCGTTATCATCAACGATATTAAACAAGAGTTCGTCGACCGTGGCCTGGCCACCATCACCAGAAACCTGCAACGTGCCGTGGACAAGGGCAAGCTGAGCGCCGAAGACAAAGAGGCGATTCTTGCCCGGATAACGACCAGCACCACACTGACGGACATGGCCGCGGCCGATTTCGTGGTCGAAGCCGCCTCTGAAAACGAAAGTATTAAATTCAAACTGTTCCAGGATCTCGACGAAATCTGCGCCCCACATGTCATTCTTGCATCCAATACCTCTTCCATCCCCATCGGTCGCATCGCCGCTCATACCAGACGACCGGAGAAAGTGATCGGCATGCATTTCATGAATCCGGTTCCAGTGATGCAGTTGGTGGAAGTCATTTGTGGCCTGGCAACGGCTCCCGAAACCCTGGAAACCACCATCGCTCTGACACAGCAGATGGGTAAGACCCCGGCCCGTGCCAATGACTACCCTGGTTTCATCGCCAACCGGATTCTGCTGCCCATGATCAATGAAGCGATCTTCTGTCTGTACCACGGTGTCGGTGAGCGAGAAGATATTGATACGGTCATGAAACTGGGCATGAATCATCCCATGGGACCGCTGGCCCTGGCAGACCTCATCGGTCTCGATACCTGCCTGGCGATCATGAACACACTTCATCAGGGTCTCGGCGATCCGAAATACCGCCCCTGTCCGCTGCTTCGCCAGTATGTGGAAGCCGGCTGGCTGGGACGCAAATCCGGTCGGGGCTTTTATACGTACGCATAGTTGCCTGTACCGGACCAGCACCTGGTTTGACCGACCAGGCACACACCACAATGGAGAAGAAGGTGATGAGTGACACGGCTTTTCAAGATCATTATCCTGATGATTATGCACATTGTTATGGCTGTGGCCGTCTTAACCCCGAAGGGCACCATCTGAAAAGTTATTGGGATGGTGAAGAGACGGTCTGCCGATATACCCCCGACCCCAAATACACCGGAGGATTTACCGGATTTCTTTATGGCGGCATCCTCGCTTCCCTCATGGATTGTCATGGCGCGGGAACTGCCGCGGCAGCCAAAGCCAGGGAAGACGGCAAGCCCATTTCCCGCTTTGTCACTGCTTCACTCAAGGTCGATTTTCTTGCGCCGACCCCAGTCAACACCGAACTGGAAGTCCGTGGCAAAGTCAAGGAAATCAAGGGGAGGAAGGTTATCGTCGACCTGTCGGTCTCCGCGGCCGGAACTACCTGCGCCACCGGCACAGTGGTGATGGTGCAGATTCGAGACCAGCAATGAGACACTCACTTCAACCAACCGTTACACCAAACGGAACATGACCCGTATCGAGATACCCTTTTTTCCGATAACATCGGCGCCGGTCGGGCAAGGACCTTCGCTGAAAGAAAACCTTACTGTGGGAGAACAACACATGAATTTCGAATTGACCGAAGAGCAGAACCTCATTCGTGAGATGGTCAGAAGTTTTGCTGAAACCGAAGTAGCTCCGTCCGCGGCCAGCCGTGACGAGGAAGAATTGTTCGACCGGGCCCTGATGTATGACCGGCTCGGAGAACTGGGTCTGACCGGCATCGTTTTTCCAGAGGAATACGGAGGCGCTGGTGCCGATTATATCAGCTACGCCATTGCTGTCGAAGAACTGTCCAGGGTCTGCGGTTCCACCGGCGTGACCCTTTCCGCCCATCTCTCCCTCTGTGCCAATCCGATCTTCATGTTCGGCACCGAGGAGCAGAAGCAGACATTTCTCAAGCCCCTGGCAACCGGTGAAAAACTGGGCGGCTTCGGCCTCACTGAGCCTTCAGCCGGTTCCGATGCCGGTGGGACCAAGACCACCGCCACCCGGGACGGAGATGACTGGATCCTCAACGGATCCAAGATCTTCATCACCAATGGCGGCGATGCGGAAACCTATGTAGTCCTTGCCCGTAGCGACAAGAGCGCGGAAAAACACCGCGGCATCAGCGCTTATATCGTCGAGAAGGGAACCCCCGGTTTTTCCTTTGGTAAAAAAGAAAAGAAAATGGGCATCAGATCCTCGCCTACCATGGAACTGGTGTTTGAAAACTGCCGTATTCCGGGTGCCAACCTGCTGGGCCAGGAAGGACAAGGGTTCAAAGTCGCCATGAAAACCCTGGATGGCGGCCGTATCGGCATTGCCGCCCAGGCCCTCGGGATTGCCCAGGGGGCACTTGACGCCACCATTGCCTACACCAAGGAACGTGAACAGTTCAATCAACCTGTTGCCTCATTCCAGGGGGTGCATTTTCAGCTGGCTGACATGGCCACTCAGATCGAAGCGTCCCGGCTGCTGATCTACAACGCCGCGTACCGGGCAAGTGCCGGACTTTCCTATTCCCATGAAGCAGCCATGGCCAAGCTGTATGCCAGCGAAACCGCCATGCGGGTCACCACTCAGGCGGTGCAACTCCACGGAGGATATGGCTACACCCGTGAATTTCCGGTTGAACGTATGATGCGTGACGCCAAAATCACCGAAATCTATGAAGGAACCAGCGAGATTCATCGACTTGTCATCGGCACCGCTTTGATCCGCTGAGAGGCCACGGGCTGCAACCTGACACCGGCCTGGCTGCAACAACCCCAGGATCGTTTCTATGACTTGACAAGCACACAAAGAGAGGCGGGCTGCCCCTGCCCACCTCTCTTTGTGTCCGCATCTACATTTTTTTGGAATTGGAGGTATGGATGGAGTTTACCCGTGAAATTTACTGGAATGTCGGTCAAGGGTTCACCACCCTTGGCCCCATGTATTTCCTGGTCCTGGTAACTTTGTCCGTGTTCGTCTACGGCTTCATTCGACGGTGGCGGGTCTACCGACTCGGCCAGCCCCTTAACCGTACAGACCATCGCGGTGCACGCCTCAAAAGCATGCTCAGCCATGTCCTGTTGCAGACCAAGGTTCTCCGAGTTCAGGGCCCCGGCACAATGCACGCTCTGTTCTTCTGGAGTTTTTTCATTCTCTTCCTCGGCACCATTCTCATTGTCCTCCAGGCCGACTTCACCGATCTTTTTTTTGATGTCGTCTTCCTCAAGGGAAATTTTTACAAATTCTTTTCCCTGACTCTGGATCTGGCCGGGCTGGTGGCCCTGTGCATGGTTGCGGGCCTGATGATCCGACGCTATCTGCTCCGACCGCCCGGACTGATCACCGGCCGCGATGATCTCATCATGCACCTGTTGCTGCTGACCATTCTCATTACCGGTTTTCTGATCGAAGGGGCCCGGATGGCAGTGACGGAACTCGGAACACCGTTGGCGATCTGGTCACCGGTCGGCCTTGTGGTTGCCAAGGCGCTCAGTGGTCTTGGCGAGGAAGCGCTGCGCACCCTGCATGTCCTGATCTGGTGGCTTCATCTTGTCCTGGCCCTGGTTTTTATCGCTCTTATTCCTTTCACCAAGTTGCGCCACATCTTCACCACCAGTGCCAACTCTTTTTTTGCCGATCGCGGTCCCACCGGCAAGTTGACCTCCATCAATCTCGAAGATGAAACCACGGAAAAGTTCGGGGCCAATGAACTGGATGATCTCCGCTGGAAGGATATTTTCGACGCCGATGCCTGTACCCTGTGCAAACGCTGCCAGGATCGTTGTCCTGCCTATGCAACCGGTAAACCGCTTTCACCGATGCAGCTGGTCACGCAGATCGGTGCAACCGCCTTCAGCAATCCCGGAGCCAATCTCATCGATGTCACCAGTCGCGACGTACTCTGGGCCTGCACCACCTGCCGGGCCTGTGAGGATATCTGTCCCGCCTCCATTGAGCACGTTGATAAAATCATCGCCATGCGCCGTAACCTGGTTCTCATGGAGGGTGAATTTCCCGGCGAGGAAGTGATGACTGCCATGGAGCAGACCGAGGTGAACGGCAACCCCCTGGGCATGGGGTATGCCTCCCGGGGTGATTGGGCCGAGTCCCTGGGTGTTAAAACCCTGGCCGAAGACAGTGCCGTCGATATTCTCTATTTTGTCGGCTGTTACGCTTCCTTTGACAAACGCAACATCGCCGTGGCCAGAAGCTTTATTGCCCTATGCCAGGCTGCCGGTCTCCGAGTCGGTATTCTTGGAAAAGAAGAAAAATGCTGTGGCGAACCGATGCGGAAGATGGGCAACGAATACCTGTACCAGACCCTGGCCATGGATATGATCGAGACCATCAAAGGCTATGGTGTCAGTCAAATCGTCACCACCTGTCCCCATTGTTTCAACACGCTGAACAAAGATTACCGCGATTTCGATTTCGATATCAAGGTTGAGCATCATACCGTGTTTCTCGATCGACTCATCAAGGATGGGACCCTGCGCATCAATCGGGACGTCTTCTCCTGCACCTACCATGATTCCTGCTACCTGGGTCGCCACAATGAGATATACGAGGCACCCAGAAACCTGATCCAGACCGCGGGAGGCCGCCTCACGGAAATGGAGAAAAATCGTGACCAGGGCTTTTGCTGCAGTGCCGGAGGAGGGCGGATCATGGCGGAGGAAAACATCGGTGAGCGGATCAATGTCAAACGGGTTCAAATGGCCGGGGCCACCGGGGCGCCGCAACTGCTTGCCAACTGCCCCTTCTGCCTGACCATGTTCGAAGACGGGGTCAAAGGTGCGGAGATTGAAGAGTCCCTGCGCCCCAGAGACATTGCCGAAGTGTTGGCCGAACGACTCGTTGTCCAGGATACGCCAGGATCGTGAAATCCGGCCCACGCGTTTCGGTATCGGCCACGCTCCGGTCTCCTCAGGCCTGGTGTGGCGGGCCGGCTTTTACCCTTGGAATTCTCAACCAACCTTGAGCTGAACCATCATGGTACAGCCATATTTCACTTCAACAGACAGAAACCGTTACTCAATCATCACCACGCCTGAAGCTGGAGGGGCAAGATGAACATACTGATTTGCATCAAACAGGTTCCGGATATGGAATCAAAATTCAAGGTCAATGCCCAGGGCAACTGGTACGATCGGGCTGATCTTGCCTGGCGGATGAATGAATACGATGAATACGCCGTGGAACAGGCCGTCCGTTTGAAGGAACAGGTGGGCGAAGCCGACCTGACCGTTCTCTGCGTTGGCCCCGATCAGGTCAAGGAAACCATGAAAAAGGCCTTGGCCATGGGTTGCGACCGCGGTGTCCACATCGCAGACAATGATTCCTGCATGCGTGAACCCTTTGCGATTGCCACCATGATCGCCGATTTCGCCCGCGACAAGCAGTTCGATATCATTTTCACCGGAATGCAGTCCCAGGATCGCGGCAGCGCCCAGGTGGGCGTCATGATCGCCGAACTGCTGAACATCAGCGCTGTGACCACCATTGTCGAATTTGCCTATGACAATGGCACCATCAGTGTCAAACGTGAACTGGAAGGAGGCAGCAAGGCTCTGGTCACCGTCACCGCTCCCGTGGTGCTCACCTGCCAGCTTGGCCTCAACACCCCACGCTACCCGACCCTGCCCAATATCATGAAGGCAAAGAAAAAGGAAATGCTGACCATTGCCGCCGCCACCGACGAGCAAGGCAGACAGGAGACCGCTGCTTTCTACTTTCCGCAAAGAAAGGGTGGTGGACTTGTTCTGGAAGGCGATCCTCCGGAGTTGGCCGACAAACTCATTCAACTGCTCAAAGAAAAGACCGGCGCACTGGCCTAGGAGACGCGACCATGAAGACCTTACTTGTTGCAGAATTCCGGGAGGGAAAACTGCGTGTTGAATATTCTCAACTGATCGCCTTTGCCCAGGAACTCGGTGCGGAAAGTGCCATGTTTCTTGTCGGCAGCCCTGATGAACTGCCACGGTTTGACGGCACCCTCTACCTGGCGGATGTCAACTCCTACGGCGAATACAATCCCGCGGTCCACAAGCAACTGCTGCTCGATGTCATTGCCAAGGAACAACCTGAAACCATTGTTTTTCACCACTCCTCTTATGGGTGGGATCTGGCCCCGCGGATAGCCATAGCCCTCAAGGCGGCGCAGATTTCCGAGGTCGTAGCCATCGAGGACGGCAAACCGGTTGTTCCGGTCTGTAACGCCAAGCTACGGCGGACGATCACATCGAGGACACCGCAGACAGTCCTGACGCTGCAGGCCGGAGCCTTTGGCATGGATGAGGAACCATCCGGCACCCCTTCTGTGGTCCAGATCGATACAGATACCACCGGCACGGTTCTCTGCAGCGGCTATGAGGCAGCCAAGACCGAGGGAGTCGACCTGAGCAAAACAGAGGTTATTGTCAGCGCCGGTCGAGGACTAGGCAAACCGGAGAACATCGCCATGGTACACGCGTTGGCCAAAGTACTGAGGGGCGAATA
Source organism: Desulfobulbus alkaliphilus (assembly GCF_016918545.1). GTDB lineage: Bacteria > Desulfobacterota > Desulfobulbia > Desulfobulbales > Desulfobulbaceae > Desulfobulbus > Desulfobulbus alkaliphilus. Next base: position 97,703 of record NZ_JAFFQC010000003.1, read on the forward strand.
CGGAGCCAGCCGGCCGGTGGTGGACGCCGGCTGGGTCGAGCACAACCGGCAGATCGGCACCACCGGAAACACGGTCACTCCGAGACTGTATATCGCCTGCGGCATCTCCGGGGCGATCCAGCATCTGGCCGGAATGAAGAAGTCTGATTTCATCGTCGCCATCAACACCGATAAAGACGCCCCCATTGGCGAAGTTGCCGATGTGTTCGTGGTGGCCGACGTCAAACAGTTTCTTCCGGTACTCACGGAAAAACTGCAGAACCTGTAAAAAAAAGCGAGGGTTGCGCTTCACGATATAAGCGCAGCCCCCGAGGGTGAAAAAACACTATATCCTGGATCCGTGAGCGGTCGCCCGTGCGTCACGGATTCAGGTATATAGAATATGGTATGGGAGATCGGTTCTCAGTCTTCTTCGACCACCTCAATCCCCTCCAGTTTCCAGTCTTCTGTTCCCACCGGACGGGCCCAAGTCCATTTCTCGGCAAATTTCACCGGTTCGTTCATACTGCCCTCAAGCAATTCCCCCGTCTTTTCATCCACCGTGTATTGAAGCAGGTTGGCGGTAAACAGGACAGTGACGAAATCTTCACCGTTGTCACTGCCTGCTGCAACTATTTCTAGACGGCGCACCGCAATACTTTCCAGTTTATTCAGCCGCCCCTGTTCCTTCAATTCCTTGAAATGTTCCTCATACTCGGCTGCCAGTTGGGTACCGAGCAGGTGGCCATGGGCCGAAAGGTCGCGTCGTGTCCAACCCGCCTGAATCTTGAAAAAGACATCCGAGGCGATTTCGAGAAAATACTTCTCGTCAAACCCTGGATCCGTGGCACGGATCTCCGCCAGCCCGGCGGCAACGGGATCGGTCTCGAGACCGGAAATAACCGGAGGAGGCGAGGAGTCAGTGCTGGAACCAAATCCGCCGAATGCCCCCTGGAATCTGTTGCCATCTGTTGCCTGTCCACCGGCGGAGGTGGCTGCGACCGGTCGGTTCTTGAAGCGCCGATAAAGGAAATAACCAACACCTCCAAGGAGCAACAGCGGCAAAATTCCCATGCCGGTGCCACCGGCACCGAAAAGACTGCCCAGCAGTAAACCACCGATGGCGCCACCGATCAGGCCACCCATCAAGCCGCGTCCCATGCCTCCGGCTGCTGCCTGCTGTTGCTGCTGCGGCTGCTGTCGGGTTGCCTGCGTTGGAGCCGCCTGCTGTTGTGCCGGTCGGGTAGCAGGACTGCTGAAAGATCGGCCGCCGGATCTGGAACGGGCATCGCAATACTCAGTCAAAATGCCGGCCTCAATAAAGGCCAAAGTGAAAAAAGCCAACAAAAAAGGGGTACATCGTGTCAATAAAGCAAGCATAATCAGTTTTCCGTCGCTACATTGTTTGGGAGTGACAACGATCCGCTTCCTGCAGTCCGCGGATCCGGCGAAACTCCAGTTGAATCTGGTCAAATGGATAAACGTGTTTATTCTACTTAGGATAGCCCGGATGTCAAGGTAATCCGGCATCACCAACCCTGCTTATTCTTTTGATTCATCGATGAAACATCCGGCACATTCAACCGCTTCGCACATCAGCAACTGATCTGTTCTTCAGGCTACTTCTGCTTTCGACCCTTCACCAGCGAGGGTATGGAATCGATATCCACAGGTTCACTGATTGCCTCTTTCTCCGCGCACATGACCCCTGCATTCGATCTCGACAAGGACAACAGCAACCCGGATAGTGACCAGCCCATTCTTTCTGATCCGATCGAGGTCGCCAGCGGCACAGAATCCGACCTCCATGCCTTCTCCCTCGTTCTGGCCGCAATGGAAATCGACCATGTGGTCGATGTTCACAAGGGCAAAGTCCTGGTCGCTCGCCGCGATGCCAGACAGGCTCGCATGCATCTGACCAGCTACCAGGAAGAAAATCGTCACTGGCCGCCAAAACCGCCACCCCTGCTGCCAGTACGCCCGGAAACGCCCCCTACCCTGCTGATCATGGGTGCCTTGGCGCTGTTTCATGCCCACACAGGCCCATGGTCGGAGGACAGTCCCTGGTTTGTCTACGGCTGCATCAACAGCAAGGCCATACTTGAACAGGGAGAGTGGTGGCGCCTGGTGACAGCTCTGACCCTGCATGCTGACCTGCTCCACCTGGTTGGTAACTGCCTCATTGGTGGCGTGATGATTCACTTTCTCAGCAAAATGCTGGGCTATGGTCTGGCCTGGCTGTTGCTGATCGCCAATGGTGCCGCCGGCAATCTGCTCAACATCCTCCTCCGTGAACAGCTGCACCTCTCTGTGGGACTTTCAACCGCTATTTTTGCCACCATCGGTCTGTTCACCGGCATTCGTCTCACCCAGATCCATCGTCGTTCACTCCGCGAATTCTTCCTTCCCATCGGGGCCGCTATGGGTCTGTTTACTTTCCTCGGCGGTGAAGGGCCCAGGACTGATATCGGTGCCCATTTTTTCGGTTGCCTGAGCGGTCTGTTGTGTGGAATTGGCCTAGGCCGTACCACCGTGATGACAACCTCCAGAAGTTCTTTGAGCGAAGCCGTTCTTCTCGTCTTTGCCTTTTCCCTGGTCCAGATCAGCTGGACCCTCGCTTTGGGTTGATTTGCCGGTATTGTCCCGGCACTTGCCAACAAAATGGCTCTATTCTGTCCGATCTTGTTTGACCTTGTTGTCTTGAATGTATAAGATATGATTTGTATGTCAATCAACTGAGTCGAGGAGGCCCCCGTTGTGGCACGCGGCAATCCCCGCCGCCTCAGCACTGATCCCACTCCCGCGACCTATCACCATCCAACGCACCCATCCGGAGTTGTCCCTATGCCGATGAACGAACAACCACCCTGGGGAAAGAAGAAAAAACCCAGCGGTCCTGAAGATTTTCTCGCAACCCTCATTCAAAAATTAAAAGACACTTTTGCCGGTGCCGGACAAAAACCGCCCCGGGACAACCGGAGCGAAAAAGACCCGGATGGACCGCCGAACTTCCTCGGCGGTGCCAGCAAAATCCTTGCTGTTGTCGTTGTCATTGTCCTCATCCAGGCGGCGATGTCAGCTTTTTACACCGTTAAACCCGGTGAAGTTGGTGTCATTCTCCGGTTCGGCAAATTTACCAAAGCCACCACGCCAGGACTGCATTTCAAAATGCCCTACATTGACAGACTGATCAAGGTGGACATGGAAACTATCCGCAAGGAAGAGTTCGGTTTCCGGACCCGAACAACGACCATGGGCAATAACCTGGACCGGCGCGGTCTTGACAACGAATCCCTCATGCTCACCGGTGACCAGGGGGTGATCGAGGTGGCGTGGATTGTCCAGTACAAGGTCGAAAATGCCCAGGATTTTCTCTTCAAGGTCCGCGATGTCCCCCAGGCCCTTCGCGATGCCTCGGAAACTGTGACCAGGCGAATTGTCGGCAACATGGATTTTGACTTCATCCTTTCCAACCGGGACATCCTCGCTCTCAATGCCCGGCAGGAACTGCAGGACCAGATGAACCGGCTCGAGTGCGGGATCGCTATCGTTGCCCTGCAACTCCTGGACATCAGTCCGCCCGATCCGGTTCGCCCAGCCTTCAACGAGGTCAACGAGGCGGACCAGGATATGAAACGTCTGGTCAATGAGGCTGAAGAGGTCTATAACAGGATCATCCCGGCGGCCCGGGGTAATGCCCGACAGATTGTCGAAGAGGCCCGTGGGTACAGCTTTGAACGGGTCAACCGGGCCATGGGTGAAACCACTCGTTTCGTTGCTCTTGTCCAGGAATATGAACGAGCCCGTGATGTTACCCGGCAACGTCTGTACCTGGAGACCATGTCCGAGGTCCTGCCGACTGTGGAACATGTCTATATCATGGACCAAAGCCAGAACAGTCTCCTCCCTCTTCTCGACCTGACCCGGCAACACGGAAAAGAGACCGCTATCGGCGCTGAATAATCCACAACAAGCAGCTGTTCTCCGAATTCTTCAAACTATATAAGCTTATGCAGAATACTAAAAAACTGATTAACTCGCTCCTCATCGGACTTGCTGTTCTCGTGGTTGTCACCATCTGGGATGGATTGTACGTCCTCCCTGAAGGCGAACAGGCAGTCGTAACCCAATTCGGCCGTCCGGTCGGTGACCCGGTCAACCAGGCCGGATTGAAATTCAAAATGCCCTTCATCCAGGAAGTGCAGTTTTTTGACAAGAGAATCCTCATCTGGGACGGTGAACCTAATCAGATCCCGACCAATGACAAGACCTTTGTCTATGTCGACAACACCGCCCGCTGGCGGATCACCGACCCGCTGCGTTTTCTTCAGGCCGTGGGCACTGAGCAACGGGCCAATACCCTGCTCAACGACATCATTGCCGGTACGGTCCGTGACATGGTGAACAGAAACGACCTGATCGAAGTCATCCGTAGTTCGGACTGGTCGGATGAATACATGACCTCCACCGTTCAAAGCCGTGATTTGATCCTCACCCCGCCCAGCGTTGGCCGGGACCGGATTGCCCAGGAAGTGCTGGAGGCCGCCGCCAGAGTTACTCCGCAGTATGGCATCGAACTGACTGACGTCATGTTCCGCCGGGTCAACTACATTGAGTCTGTGCGCCTGCGGGTCTATGATCGGATGATATCTGAACGAAACCGAATCGCCGCGGAGCGGCGGTCCACCGGTGAAGGCCAGAAGGCTGAAATCCTCGGCCGGGTCGAGCGCGACCGCCTGGAAATTATCTCCGCTGCCGAACGAGAAGCCTTTGAAATCCGTGGTCAGGCTGATGCCGAGGCCACCCGGATTTACGCCGAGGCCTATTCACTTGATCCTGAGTTTTTTGCTTTTCTCAAGAGTATGGAGAGTTATCAGGACATCATCTCCGGAAACAGCTCGCTGGTGCTGTCCACCGACTCCGACCTCTTCCGTTACCTGGAAAGGCACCGCTTGAATTGATGGATATCTGAATCCGTGAACGTTCGTCCGTGCGTCAGCCTTCTTGTCTGTGACCGTTTGATTAAAGGACACTTTATCAGATGGTTACGGGCAATGAAGATAGCGGGCGGACGGCCCCCCCGAAGGGCGGTGTTGGAAGGTTATTCCCATGGATTCAGGGGTTTGTCAGCTTGCGCTTCCCCCCCCGCCTTGGGCGGGAGCCAGGCAGGTAATCAAGGGCATGGGGGAGGTAAGCAGATCTTGCCTGCATCCAACCCATACTCCTGAGACAACCCTCAGGTTAAAACCAGAAAGACTCGGAAAACGCCCTGCGCTTTCCGAGTCTTTTTTATCTGCACACCGGTGCGGGTTCACCTGCCCGTGCTCTTATCCTGAATCCGTGACAGCTGGACTCTTGTTTTATATATATCTTGCTGTAATCATGTTTTAATTGGAGCGGAATCCTTGGTGCTAAATTTCACCAGCCGCCCTTCGGGGCATCCGTCCGCACGCCATCTTCATTGCCCGTAACCGTCCGATAAAGTGTACTTTAATCGAACGGCCACGAACAACGAAGCTGACGCACGGACGAACGCTCACGGATTCAGGCTTATTCCAGCAAAACAACCGAACCCTCGTCAAGATAACCGGGACGCTGCTCACTTGCGTACGGTATCCGTCCCCGTTGTTCCAGAAGCACCTCGAGCCGCAGTAATTCCTCTTCCGTTGCGATGCTGTCCAGGCCAAGCTGTTCAAACCGGCAATCGCAATAGATCAGCTGCCCACCGCACCAGGGACAGACCTCCACCGGACACCCCAATTCATGCAGCTCGCCACTGCCGGTGTGACAGGCAGGACAGATATCTTCATCGAGCCGCAGGGGCTCATAGACTGGAATATCATCAACAGCGGCACAGATTGCCTTGAAGTCGGCAGCGGTTTCATACCCAAAAAAATCAAGCAATTCCGAGGTTAGGTACCCTTCAGCCATGCTGCCATGAAATTCGATTCCTTCGCTTGAAACCAGGTATAGATACTTTTCCCAGGGCGTGATCGCAACCAGGAGAAACACCCCCCGATGCCGGTTGAGCATCCGTATCTCCCGCACCCATTCCTCTCTGGCATCGGGCGGACAGGAATAAAATTGATCCAGTAAGGTCAGACCCAAACGATCCTCTTGATACAAATCGACCAGATCCTCGGCCGCCGCCCAATCCGCTTCCGGAACCGTGTGCTCCATTGCCTGCAGAATGGTTGCCCTTTTTTCAGCAAACTCTTCCCGCATGATATTCCCCTCTTTTTCTCCCTCCGTTCGTAACTGATCGCGCCAGATCCACACACCAAAAACCAGGCGGACGGAAGGTATTCATTGTCATCCTGACCCTGAGTGATTGTCCTGAATCCGTGACGGCAGGACTCTTGTTTTGAATATATCTTACTGTACTCAGATTATAATTGCAGTGGAACCCTGGACAATAACCTTCACCAGCCGCCCTTCGGGGCGTTCCTCCGCACGCCATCATCAAAGCCTGTAACCGTCCGATAAAGTCTCCGTTAATCAAACGGTCACAGACAACAAAGCTGACGAACGGACGAACGCTCACGGATCCAGGATTGTGTCATGCTATTCAATCCGCTGTTTCCCTGACTTGAATTCATATTGGTTTTACAGTAGGATGTCAAGGATCGGAAATCTATCGTGGAACCGTACTTCAGCACTCCATCCACGGATGATCAGTCTGCTTGGCGGGGGATGTATAGACCCGCAGCCTGCTCAACCGTCTATCCGGCAATGAAGCGCTGATAAACTGTTCAGTTCTCAGGTCAGGCTGTCTCTTGCCTGCATCGGGTGAACCTAGTCTCAATCGTATATATACCTGTTCTGTACGCAGATCGCTTGTATCGTTCCCCCTGCTGCCTTTTCCCAGAACGGGATTTCGTACTTCCAAGGAGTGCCCGCACCCCGCACTAGCTCCATCCCAGTCGCCCCGTAGCGGATTGGTCCGATTACAAAAAGGACTTTCCCGCCTGCGAACAAATGTAGCGAACAGTGGCACCCGCCTTTTTTCCAGGAGAAAACCATGTCCGAAAAAGCGCCCCAAAATACAGCGGAGCTGATCATAAACGGTACCAGCTATCTGCTCCCGATCATTGAAGGCGAGCAGGGTGACAAGGCTATTGATATCCGGGGACTGTTGCGACAAACCGGGTTCACCGTTTTTGACACCGGCTTCAAAAACTCTGCATCCTGCAGCAGTACCATTACCTACATGGACGGAAGCAAGGGTATTTTGCGCTACCGGGGTTATGCTATTGAGGATCTTGCCGAGCGCTGTCTCTTTATCGAGGTTGCCTACCTCCTGCTGCACAACAAGCTGCCCAACCGGGAAGAACTGGAAAGTTTTCGGACCATGCTTGAGCAGTTTGCCCTCATGCACGAAGACATGATCCATTTTTTCGATAATTTCCCCCCCAACGCCTCGCCCATGTCCATCCTGTCGGTGATGGTCAACAGCCTTCATAATTATTATCCGGAAATGAGTGATGACCCGCTGGTGAATATCGACATCACAGCCAGTCGACTCATTTCCAAAGTGCGCACCATTGCCTCATTTTCCTATAAAAAATCCATTGGCCAACCCCTGGTCTATCCGCGTTATGATCTTTCCTATTGCGGCAACTTCCTCAACATGATGTTTGACAACCCGGTACGCCCCTATATCGTTCTCCCGGAAGTCGTCGCCGCCCTCAACAAGTTGCTCATTCTCCATGCCGATCACGAGCAAAACTGCTCAACCTCGGCAGTCCGTCTGGTAGGCAGTGCCGGAGGAAACCTCTATGCCTCCATTTCAGCGGGTATCAATGCCCTCTGGGGGCCCTTGCACGGTGGTGCCAACGAAGCGGTCATTCAGATGCTGGAAGCTATTCACGCCGACAACAACGATTATAAAAAATACATTGCCAAAGCCAAGGATAAATCAGATCCGTTTCGACTCTCCGGCTTTGGCCACCGGGTCTACCGCACCTATGACCCCAGGGGGAAAATCATCAAAGATGCCTGCAGAGGCATTCTCGCGGCGCTCAATGTTGACGACCCCCTGCTCGAAATTGCCGGCAAGCTGGAGGAAATCGTACTTTGTGATGACTATTTCGTCAGTCGCAACCTGTATCCCAACATTGATTTTTATTCCGGTATCATTTATCGCGCCCTGGGTATCCCCACCAACATGTTTACGGTCATGTTCGCCCTGGGTCGGCTTCCCGGCTGGATCGCACAGTGGAAAGAAATGCGGGAGGACCAGAGCACCAAGATCTATCGCCCCCGTCAGATCTACACCGGCGCCCCCCCCAGGCACTTTATTCCCCTGGGTGAAAGGAGCTGAACTCGATGAGGGTGAGCGGTCACAGGTGAAGTGCTGATGCAAGAAAGCTCATGGAAAAAACAGGGGACGGCGTGGGCCATTGTCCGGCAGGAAGACCTGAACGTTCACCTGGATCCGTGACGGCGGGGCTCTTGTTTTTGGTTTAATTTGCTGTCATCAGCTTAAAAATATGATGATATTTTCAGCAATTCACCCTCGCGGATCCAGGGTTCAGTTATCCACCACAGTGTTCTGAGCGATGAATTCAGCTAACCGATTCTGTTGATCCGGTGACAAGGCACCGAATTTCAAACCGAGGCGTCGGACCCTGAGGGAAGTGAACATTGAACGGGGTACAACCTGGGTTTCTTCAACCAGAACTATGGGGATGTTGGGAAGATAGAAATGAGATTGGGCGACAAAGATATCCACAGAACCTGGAATCTCGGTTTCTTTGTCAAAAACAGCATAATGCACAGACAAACCACCCGCACTGATGTCAAGAATCGTGCCGGTTTCCTGGCCAAAAAAAACAACACTGTTTTCCCTGACTTTGAATCGTTCATGACGGCGCCGTTCTTTTTTCTCGGAAACCGCCGACCTGTTCTCCATTTGGATATCCTTACAATGTCAGATCCTGCAGGAATTGAAGCGTTGGCAATATTCCCGAACCAGTTGCCAGCGCTGCGAGGTACTCAGGCGAAAATAAATGGGACTGAACATCAGGATGCGAATGGCTTCACGTGGGCTCATGATCTCTCCTCCAGATAGCATTTGCCATTTTCTTGCAATTTTCGATCCTATTTCAAGAAAGATGAACTATCCCCCACAGCGCAAGTGATTACACCCTTTGCTGGTAAGCACAGCAGACATCTCTGTCAAATTCTTCCGAAAAAAAGAAAAAACTCTCGGAACTTTCCGTTATCCAGGAACAATTTTGTCATTCCGCTGACGCCGAACCGGTTCAAAGAGGTAGCCACGCAGGCCAAACCCTCACGGATCCAGGCGATCTGCACCGACTACCCAAGAAAAATGGGGCCAAATACACCGTACTCGTATCAAAAAACAAACAAAAACATCCGTTCTACTCTTTGTCTAAACTCTGCCCCTGGCTGAGATGGACAACCAGCGGAACCCGTAGATTCATCGCCCCTTCCATGTGGGTCTTGAGCAGCGTTGACACTTCATCAAGCTCCTGCTTAGGAACTTCCAACACCAACTCGTCGTGAATCTGCAACAGCAAGCGAGCCTGGAGTTGACGTCGGCTCAATTCCTGGTGAACACGCAGCATGGCAAGCTTGATGATATCAGCAGCTGTTCCCTGGATGGGCGTGTTGATGGCCATTCGTTCGGCAAATTCACGTTGAACGCGATTTGTGCTAGCAATGTCCGGCAGGGGGCGCCTTCTTCCCAATAGTGTCGTGACAAAGCCATCCTTTCGCGCCTGGCTGACTATCTTTTCCATAAATTCCTTTATTCCGGAAAAATGAGCAAAATAGCGATCAATAAAGGTCTGCGCCTCCTTGCGGCTGACATGGAGTTGACTGGCAAGACCAAAACTCGACATTCCATAGACAATACCGAAATTAATGGTCTTGGCAACCCGACGCATTTCACTGGTCAGTAACTGTGGCGAGACCATAAAAATTTCCGCTGCTGTGCGCCGGTGGATATCCTGTCCGGCAAGAAAGGCCTCGAGCAAAGCCTGGTCCTGGGAATAATGGGCCAGGACCCGAAGATCGATCTGGGAATAGTCGGCTGCCAGCAGCTGCCAGCCTGGGGCGGCAATAAAGGCAGACCGGATTCGTCGCCCTTCCTCGGTACGAATCGGGATGTTCTGCAGATTGGGGCTGCTGGAACTGAGCCGTCCGGTGGCCGTGCCGCATTGATTGAAGGAAGTATGGATTCGGCTGCTGAGAGGATCACGAAGTTCGGCCAGCCGGTCGACATACGTTGATTTGAGTTTGGCCAGGTTGCGATACTGGAGGATCAGTGCCGGCAGTTCATGGGTCAAGCTCAAACTTTCCAGAACCTTGACGTCGGTGGACCACCCGGTTTTTGTTTTCCGCCCCTTGGGCAGACCCAGTTTTTCAAACAGCAGTTCACCCAGCTGCTTAGGGGAGTTGATATTGAAGGTCTCGCCGGCAACCTGGTAAATTTTCTGTTCAAATCCCTCCAGCCGTTCCCCGAATTCAGCGGCCAGGGCCGCCAGCTTATCGGCATCCACCAGAATACCGGTATATTCCATGGCGGCCAGCACCGGTATCAGGGGACCCTCCACATCCCGAAGCAGAGGCAGCAACTGCAACTCGGTCAACCGCGGCAACTGTTGATGATACAGGTGCAGGGCGGCAAAGACGTCTTCGCAGCTGTACTCCTTGGCAGCCATCAGCTCAACCCGGCAGAAGGCGTCCCCTCTCTTATCTCCACCGGTTACCTCGGCAAAAGTGGTCAAACACAGATTGAACTCCCGGCAAAGATCATCGAGTTTATACGTGCGCCGATCAGGGGCAAGCAGCCAGGCCCCCACCATGGTATCGTGAAGAGGGCCGTTCAACCGGATGCCGCCGTTCTGCGGGGCAGCAAGCACGGCAAGATCGAACTTGAGATTATGACCGACTTTAATGCTGTCTGGATCTTCCAGCACAGGGCGCAAAACCTCGCCAAGGTCAGCAAGCGTTGGCTGAGCGGCAACCAGAGTACCGTTTTCGTTGCGATGGCCGCAGGGTATGTACCAGGCCTCGCCATCCTTTGTCCCCAGGGACAGACCGACCAGATGTGCTCCCCGCGGGTCCAGGGAATCCGTTTCCGTATCCACGGCTAGCACATCCAACCCGCAAAGACGTTTTCCCAGTGCTGCCAGGTCGTCGCGGTTTTGCACCAGATAGAACCGCGACGTATCGATTTTGTTCACTGGCTCGTACTCCTTGAGCAGGGAATGAAACTCGAGCTCGGTTAATAGGGGTTGGAGCCTGGTCTGGTCTGGAGTTTCCAATCTGTATTGCTCGATATCACCGGGCACGGCGGCCTTGTGATTGAGGCGCACCAGATCCCTGGACAAAAAGGCCATGGACCGGTGTTGCTGGAGTAACCCCTGGATACGAGCCGGTTTCATGGCCTCCACAGCCCCATACAGTGCTTCCAGCGAATGGTACTCGCTGATCAATTTCTGCGCTGTTTTCGGTCCGATTCCCGGCACGCCGGGAATATTGTCGGAACTGTCACCGGTAAGGGCGAAGTAATCGAGGAGCTGAGCCGGATCCAATCCGTATTTTTTTTGCACTGCCTCCTGGTCCATGGTGCGATCGTTCATGGGATCCCAGAGAGAGACACGATCATTGACCAACTGGAGCAGGTCTTTGTCACCGGAAACGATCACCACTCGGCACCCCTTGGCCACCATCTTGTCGGTGACCGAAGCGATAAGATCATCTGCCTCCTGATCATCCTGCTGCAGATGGAGTATTCGATGGGCTGCAACCATCTTATGGATATATGGAATCTGGGCCGCCAGATCATCGGGCATGGGCGGACGATTTGCCTTGTAGGCATTATAGAACTGGTGGCGGAAAACCGGTCCACGACTGTCATAAGCCACCGCCAGGTATCGTGGTTGCCGCTCCCTGATCAGTCGACGGAGAATGGTGGTGAACCCATATACAGCATGGGTCGGCAGACCGTGGGCATTGGTAAGGGGCCTGATAGCATGATACGCCCGATAGATGTAGGCACTCCCGTCGATCAGATAAATTTCAGGCTCGGTCATAATGGTCCTTGGGTATTTCGTGCCGGATTCAACGTACTCGGTCACGCTGACAATACAGGCGCTGGATACATCAAGCAGGTACATACCCTGTGGCCGATACTGATTCAACCCCAGTTTTCTCGTCCACGATCAACGAATACTTCCGGTCATGGGCAAAAGCGCCCCTGGCTCTCACTGCCGCAGCTTTCAAAATACCCGGCCACACGATCACGACCAAGTATTTTTACAGACAAAAACAAAAAACCCTGCCGCTGACGACAGGGTTGATACATAAACGGTCCGCCCGAACTATTCGGGGGAACGAGAAACATCGCTTCAGGCGTTATCCATCCGCACCCAGGTAGCCTGGAGACCTTTTTCTCCCTCTTCCAGGGCCAGCAGGACTTCATCTCCCTCGGACAGATCACTCATGGCAACATCACGAAGGACGTTGGCGTGAAAAAAAACATCTCGCTTATCGTTGGTTACAATAAATCCATACGCATCATCGGGCATCAACTTGCGGATGATCCCCGAGGATTTAGCATCAACGGCACCGACCTGAACCTTGGCGCCTTTATGGTTCTGTTTCTTTTTAACGATTTCCTTCAACTGCAGTCCTAAAACATCAAAGGCTTCAACCAGCAGCGAGCGGACACTTTCACCCCATCGTTTGACCGCTACTGTATCATTGGGAACAGAGGCAACAAGGCGGACCTCGTAGCCCCCCTCTTTATACCCGGAGGTCGCTTCGATGGTCACACGCAGATGCAGGACAAAATTGGCATAATGGCGAATCAATTTATTGCGCTCTTCCTCTATCTTTTCCTGCCAGCTCTTCCGGATGTCAAGATTTTTAGCCTCGATTTTCAGTTCCATACAGATCCTCCACAGAGAAAGGGGTCAGCGGCCCCATGCCGCTGCCTTGAGGTCATCTCACGGCATCCATGTTCATGTATTTTCCAAGCGGCGGCAAACGCAACGTGTAAGGGGCGGTCCCTGAAGGGGACGCATGAAGAGAGTCTGTGCGATCCGCACAAAAAAAAACCGTTATTGGCAGGATACCGTTTGATCATAGTATTAATATAGCCATTGAAGGGAAAAGAAATCAAGTGGCCATGTACAATTTCTTGACGGTTGGCCAATCCTGCCGGTAGATTGATGCCATGAATACAAGCAAAAAAATCGGTGTGCTCCTCCTCAACCTTGGGGGGCCTCGTCAACTGGAGGATGTCAAACCCTTCCTGTTCAACCTGTTTTCCGACCGGCAGATCATTCGCCTTGGTCCTGCTTTTCTCCAGAAAACACTGGCCCGTATCATCGCCCATCGCCGTGCGCCCAAAAGCAGGGAGTATTATCGCCGGATCGGCGGCGGTTCACCCATTCTGGAAAAAACCAGGGAACAGGCGCAGGCGCTTGAGGACATCCTGGGACAAGAAGGCGATTTTCTGGTTCGGCCGTGCATGCGGTACTGGCACCCCTTTGCCCGCGAGGCTCTGACGGAAATGGCTGCAGCCGGGGTAGATGAACTCATCGCCCTTCCGCTCTATCCCCAGTACTCCCTGGCCACAACCGGCTCATCCCTCCAGGATCTGTACCAGACACAGGCACGATATGGACCGGATGTCCCTCTCCGGGAAATACGATCATGGCCTGCGGAACCCAACTACATCGCCTGCCTGGCGGCCCGAATAAAGGAGGGTCTGCACCGCTTTGGCGACCAACCGGTCCAATTGCTGTACAGCGCCCACAGCCTGCCCGTTCGCTTTATTGAGGAAGGCGATCCCTATGTCACTGATCTGGAAAAGACTATCAAGGCCCTTGAAGAGCAGACCGGTCTCAAAGGGGAACTCTGTTACCAGAGCCGCAGCGGACCGGTCCAATGGATTGGTCCGTCAACACCGGAACTGCTGGCCCGGTCAGCCGCGGCTGGCACCAGCAACGTGCTGGTAGTCCCGTTGTCCTTTGTTTCCGACCATGTGGAAACCCTCTATGAAATTGACATCGAGTATCGCCAGATGGCCGCGGATCTGGGAATGCGCCTGGAATGCACCCGAGGTCTCAACGACGATCCCCTCTTTATTGACGCCCTGCGCAACCTGGTACGAACAAGTCTGTAAGCCCATCGACCAGCAATATATTCTTTGCTCTGAACCCGTGACGGCAGGGCGCATGTTTTGGATATATCTTGCTTTAATCATGTTATAATTGCAGCTAAACCATTGACAATACCTTTCACCAGCCGCCCTTCGGGGCATCCGTCCGTACGCCATCTTCATTGCCCGTAACCGTCCGATAAAGTCTACTTTAATCGAACGGTCACGAACAACGAAGCTGACGCACGGACGAACGCTCACGGATTCAGGTTTGCCTGTATGCTGACGTGCGGACGATCCCACCCGGATCCAGGCCTATGGCCTGAAATCTGGAGATGGCACCGGTGAGGCGGGAAAGCTGCGCATCCGCACATTCATCAAAAGACCGATGGCCAGCATATTGGTCAGCAAAGACGAGCCCCCATAGCTGAACAGAGGTAAAGGCACCCCGACTACCGGCAACAGCCCCATGATCATGAAGAGATTGATCACTGCCTGCCAGAAAATGAGCATGACACAGCCGAATGCAAGCACGGTCCCCAATTTATCCTTGGCGGACATGGCGATATTGACACCCCAGATGAGCATAAAAAAATAACAGCTCAAAAAAAAGACCGAACCGGCAAACCCCCACTCCTCCGCCCAGACAGCAAAGGCGAAATCCGTATGCCGCTCAGGCAGAAAATGCAGGTGCCCCTGGGTCCCCTCAAGAAACCCTTTACCAAATACCTGACCAGAGCCGACAGCGATTTTGGACTGCAGGATCTGATATCCGTGGTGCATGGGATCACTTTCCGGATTGAGAAAGGTCTCGATTCTCTTCCGCTGATACTCCTTGAGCAGATATTTCCAGCCCACAAAAGCGCAAAGCAGCCCTGATCCTCCGAGGATACCGATCGTTGCCCATCGCAGTTTGACAAAAAGGGTCAGGGTCACGAATATTACAACCAGAATGAGAGCAGTGCCCAGATCGGGCTGCTTGAGAACAAGCACAAAGGGGATTATCGTCAAAATCACAGGTTTGATCAGGTCGCGCAGACGGTACCCGCCGGCCACCTCGGTATTGGCATAATACGAGGCCAACACCAGGATGAGGATCAGCTTGGCCGGTTCTGAAGGCTGGAGGTTGAAGAAACCAAGATCGATCCACCGCTGGGCACCGCCGATGGTTTTTACGAAAAGCAGGGTATAGAGAAGCAGGATCAGTGTAAAAAAATAGAGTACGAAACCGAGTTTAGCCAGCTTCTGATAGTCCTGGGTGATCACCAGCACGATGGACACCAGCCCGACAGTAAAAAACAACAGCTGCCGGTAAAAGATCCCGGAAACACCGGTGTCGGCACTGTAGGTTGCACTGTACAGGTTGATAAGCGCCATGCCGGAAACAAGGAGCAGCATGAGCAGCATGACCCAGTCAAAATGCTGGAGTAAACGTCGGTCAAATCGAAGCATATCTTGTACCTGAATCCGTGATGGCTGGACTCTTGCTTTGGATATATCCCGCTGTAATTATTTTATAATTGCAGCAAAATCCTTGACAATACCTTGTACCAGCCGCCCTTGGGGGCATCCACTCACGGATCCAGGTTGCAACAATCAGATCAGATTGCCGGCGCCAGGGGGAGGCATCGATGAATCCTCGGGCAGCAACGCTCCGAGCAAAGGATTCAGTGCACGCACCACTATCAATGGGAAGGTTGCCCTGCCGGCAACCAGGTGTCGTCGTCTTCATACACAGGGAAACCAACGTCGATGAGCATGTCTTCGGACAGCATTACTGGTTGCCTGCTGCGCAGTTCCTCCTGCTCAACTGCGCGCGCCTGCTCACGAAACTTATCCTCAAAATACCCGTTGAGAACCGCAGCGGCGATGGGGGCCGCCACCGAACTGCCATGCAAACCATGCTCCACCAGGACAGTCACTGCAATTTCAGGATTGTTTGCCGGTGCAAAACAGGTAAACCAGGCATGGTCTCTGAATCTGTAGGGTATGTCTTCATCTTTCAGGCCTCGGTACTGCTTCAGACGCACCACCTGCCCGGTCCCGGTTTTGCCGCCGACAATTATTCCTTCGGCATCGAGTCTTGCTCTGCGGCCTGTTCCCCGCTGACCGTTCACCGCTTCCACCATTCCGTCTCGAATCAGTTTGAGCCACCGGCCCTGGCCGGTCAGGCGGTGGAGAATATTCGGTTCAAAAACTTCGATCACCTGCCCATCGGGATCGACCACCCGTTCGACTATCGCCGGTTGAAAAATGGTACCACCGTTGGCAATGCCAGCGGTCATCATGTTTAATTGTACCGGGGTCACGAGATTGAAGCCCTGGCCAATAGCAATAGAGGTTGTTTCCCCCTCCATCCATGGTTCGCCATGGCGCCTTCTTTTCCAGTCCGCAGTCGGGACGAGGCCCGGCTTCTCATGTTCCATTTCTATCCCGGTCAAGGCGCCGAAGCCGAACATACGCGCGTATCTGGCGATCCGATCGACACCAAGTTTAAGCCCAACGTTATAAAAATAGACGTCACAGGATTCTGCCATAGCCTTTTTGAGATCGACGTGACCATGGCCCCCGCGTCTCCAGCACCGGTAGATTCGATTGCCGAAGCGAAAATGTCCCGGGCAGTAATAGGTCGACTCCGGGGTGATGATGCCTTCGGACAGACCGGCAAGGGCCGTGACGGCTTTATAGGTTGATGCCGGGGGGTACTGCCCCTGAACCAGTTTATTCACCAGGGGGTGCAGCGGGTTGTCGAGCATTTCCTGCCAGGCCCGATGCGAGATACCGCCGATAAACTCCTCAAGATGCAGTGCCGGCGCGCTGGCCAGGACCAGCATGCGGCCGGTATTGATCTCCATGGCCACCACCGCGCCGGCGCGGTTGCCCTCGGCCATCAGGTCTTCCGCGATTTTCTGCAACTCCATGTCAAGAGTGAGATAAAGATCATTGCCCGGCAGAGGCTCCAGCCCTTTCAAATTTCTCTGCTCGAACCCAAGCGCATTGACCTCCATGAATTCCCGGCCCTTTTCTCCGCGCAGATCCGGTTCCCGCAGACGCTCCAGCCCCATCTTGCCGATAATGTCGCCCCCCCGGTACACCTGTCGGTCCATGCGATCCAGTTCTTCCCGACTGATTTCTCCCAGGTAGCCGATAAGATGCGAGGCCAGATTGCCATAATGATAGACACGCAACGGAACGACTTCAATTTTGATCCCGGGTAAATGCATGCGGCTGTTTTCAATGCGTGCCACGGTTTCCCAGTCGATATCCTCGGCCAGTCGGACCGGAATATGCGCGGGAACTCCGGACATTTTGCGGACTCTTTCAAGCAGGACGGAAGCATCCTGGTTAAGGATTCTGGTCAGATTTTTCAGCCAGGCATCGTCGATCCGGTTGCTCTCACGAACCCAGGTCACATTGAAGGAAGGCCGGTTGGTAACGATTTCCCTGCCGCGGCGATCATAGATATTACCCCTGGGGGCAACAATCTCCAACGCACGAACCCGGTTAGAATCCGCCAGTTGGCTATACCTCTCTCCCTCTTGAATCTGCAGGAACCAGAGACGGGTGATCGCAATGGCGAAAAAGATAGTGAGCAGGGCCAGTGAATAAAGCGCCTTTTTTTTAAACCCGTTGAGATTGCTCTCATCCCTTTGATGCAGGGGGGTTACCCCACCGTCATGCCTTCGCCCACTGTCGAGCAAAGGTTCGGCCCGCTTTCGGTTCTGTTTATTATTTCGCTGCATTTTTTTAAAAAAAACGGGCAGCGCATCCATGATTTTTGCAGAAACTCTCTTCAACATTCTGAATCCGTGACGGCTAGACTCTTATTTTCAATATATATTTTCTGTAATCAAATAAAAAGGACGGCGGCCTATTGAAACAATCCACCTTCACCCGCTACGCGAACAGAAGCTCTCATCCAGAAGCATGTCAGGCCCGGCGCCGACGGCGGTTATCCGGCCGCAGGCGTAATCTGTTCCAGGGGACAATACTGCGTTGAGCGTTTTTTTTCACCATTTCGAAGCCAAGAAACAAGGGGTAGGTAAAGGCAACCACCAGCGCAGCCCGGACAAGCATCTGCCACCACGACCAGACAACCTGTTCTCCGGTCTCAAAAAAGCGGAGGAGAAAAAAAACGCACCAGGAGACCGCGAGGAAACTCATGCCCACCAGGGGAATCTGGTACAGCGATTCATTGACTGGCAGACGATCTACCACAGCCCGGATACTGAAGTACCCACAGAGGCAGAGAAAGGAGTACATGCCCACTACTGTTCCAGAAAGGACATCAAGAACACACCCGAGAGGCAAAAGGACAAAGAGGCTGCGTAACAGATCAAGGCGGTAGGCGAGATAGGCCACGAGAATATAATACAAATCCGGGGCAAACAGCCACACGGGCGTCGGCATGAATACGGTAGTCTGGAACAGTACCAGAAACACTCCGATGAGAATATAGTAGACAACCAGCATGACGTGTCCTTTGGCGTACCCGCTCACCGGGCACATTTGAACAAGATTGGTACCCGGGAGCGCCTGCAAGGTAATCAGTCACAGGGATTGTCCCTGTGTGGATTGTCACACGCCTGTGCTGTTCCTGTGCACAGACGTCCCCGGATTTGTCCAGACGTCGCTGCCCGTCATGGCCCTGGTCATGGGGCCAGCAGCGGTTGTGCAGAGATGGGGCACTTGGAGTAGTTTCCCTGGCAAGCTTGTATCAGCGGTTTCTCTGTGGACAAACAAGTATGGTGTGGAGAATCAGAACCTCGGGACGTTGACCATCTTGCGACTGCTCTGCATGAATCAGAACGCGTCCATCTGCTGCAGTTCGGATATATCCCGTTGTTCAATGACCAGAAGGTGTTCAAGGGTCTGGTAATCGACCGTCGGCGTTACCTCAATCTCGTGAAACATTCCTCGCGGCTTTTTTATCACTCTGGATACCACCCCCACAGGAAGGCCGGTGGGAAAGACACCACCGTAGCCGGCGGTGACTACATAATCGCCCTCTTCGACCTCCACGGTTTTCAAAATGTACTCAAGCCGATACGTCAAGGTCCCCGTCCCTTTGAGAATCCCCCGGACCCTGGATTTCTGCAGCAGGACATCAATGGCACTGGATGGAGCAATGGCCAGGAGGACCTTGGAGTAATTGGGAGAAGTGGTAAAAACCTGTCCGACGACGCCTTCGCTGTTCACCACGGGATTGCCTTTGACTATACCACTGTTGGAGCCTTGATCGATAATAATGGACCGGAACCAGACAGACGGATCCTTGCCGATGACCGAGGCCGCGATGGCAGGGCGGGAAAGTCCGTCCCGGAACCCCAGGAGCCTGCGAAAGCTGGCGTTGGTGGCCATGGCTTCACGACTTTTGTTCAACAGCTCTTCTTTTTCCTGCAGTTGGATGAGCAGCCTGTTATTTTCTTCACGCAGCCGAAGAGAGTCCTGAAAGACAACGAGATGATCGTCGACGAAGTTCTTCACCGACGAAGTGGTGAATGTTACCATTTTCTGAAGAGGACCAACCGCCTCCAGCACCAGCTTATGCATGGCACCGAATTTCTGGGTTCCCAGGGTAGAGACAAGAAAAATCAGCGTCACGGTCAACAGAAAACCGGCCAGGAAAACAATACGAAAGAGTCGAAAACGGCTGCTGCGTTTTCTGATGGTTTTTTTTCTCATTGAAAAAACATGTCAATCGCTTGTGACTCCAGGATCGGCAACACAGAAAACTGGAGGCATCAAGCCGCTCTGATCATCAATCGATGGCGATTTCCCTGAGTATTTCCAGGTTGTCCAAAGCCTGACCAGAGCCAAGCACCACGGAAGAGAGCGGATCATCGGCAACGAAAATAGGCATCCCGGTCTCGTTTTTCAGCAGCTGATCGAGATTTTTTAACAGAGCACCGCCACCGGTCAACACAATCCCCTGATCGACAATATCAGCGGACAACTCAGGGGGCGTGAGTTCCAGCGCCACTCGCACCGCATCGACAATGACGCTGACCTGTTCGGAAATCGCCGACTGAACCTCCTTGGAGGTGATGGTCACGGTTTTGGGAATACCGGACACCAGATCACGCCCCTTGACTTCCATGGTTTCGTACGGTTCCTCGGGAAGCACATCCCCCAGGGTGGTCTTGATCGACTCGGCCGTCCGCTCGCCAATGGCGAGATTATGCTTTCTTTTAATATATTGCAGGATGGATTCATCCATTTTGTCACCCGCCACCCGCACCGACTTGGCATAGACAATACCGGCCAGGGAGATGACCGCGACCTCCGTGGTCCCGCCCCCGATATCAACGACCATGTTGGCGGTGGGCTCGGTAATGGGCAGATTGGCGCCGATCGCCGCCGCCATGGGCTCTTCGATCAGATACACTTCCCGGGCGCCCGCTGATTCGGCGGTATCCCGGACCGCCCGTTTTTCCACCTGGGTGATCCCCGAAGGAACCGAGATGATGATCCGGGGGTGGACCAGGGTACGGCGATTATGGACCTTGTTGATAAAGTAGCGCAACATGGCCTCGGTGACCTCGAAATCGGCGATGACCCCATCCTTCATGGGACGGATGGCGACGATATTCCCCGGAGTCCGGCCCAGCATTTCCTTCGCCTCCCTGCCCACCGCCAACACCCGGCTGCCCCGGCTGTCTTTGCGTACCGCGACCACGGAAGGTTCACGCAGGACAATCCCCTTACCCTTTACATACAAAACCGTATTGGCGGTGCCAAGGTCAATGGCCAGATCATTGGAGAGCCAGCCGAAAAGAAAATTAAACGGAGAAAACATCCGGTATCACCTGAAGGAGTCTAAAAAGGTATCGGCTCATTGCCGGGCAAACCTGTTCATCGGGACGATGCTCTGCATAGCCCGACAAAATGAGTACATTACCAACAGAACCAGAGCTTGGCAATCTATATGGCGGAGGCTTGAAAAAGAATAGAGAAAAACTTGACAGGATCTGTGCAGGCATGGTAATTGGCTCTGCAGAAAAATAAGGGGCTATAGCTCAGCTGGGAGAGCGCTTGAATGGCATTCAAGAGGTCAGCGGTTCGATCCCGCTTAGCTCCACCATTAGACAGTCCAACGGTGTCCGACACCGTTCCTTAAACCCGCATCCTGCCAAGGATTGCGGGTTTTTTGTTGTCCGCTAACATCCGAGGTGACATGTTATTATCCATGTTTTTTGGGGGTACATTTGGGGGTGTTTCGGGGTACCTCCAAACAAAATACCCCCAAACCAGTCTTGCAAAGGCGAACTCAATGCGGGGGAGTGTTTTCGTCAATCCAAGGGCAAGCCTGGAGAGAATATAGTTATCAGTCAAGCGCATCATACAATCTCTTCAATATATCCAGAATTTTCCTTGGCAAGCAGGCTGGCAATGATGTCCATCAACATCCTTGGGACATCGACCCCGTTTGATGATAGAACCTTGCCGTTGTTCATGGCATAGACCGTCAATCCCTGGCCGAACCTGACCGGGTCGCCGTATAAATGCCAGTCCCTGTAACCCGGAGATTTGTATGAATAAACTATTTTCATAAAAATCTGAAAAAATTGAGGATGAATTCTTGAAATAGTGCTTCGCGATGACTGCCGGGCATTCAAAACCTGGCTGCGGGAGTAGGCAACGGCCAAGGCCTCTTCAATGAGGGGGTTAAACTGGCTTTGAAAAAGCTGACGAAAAACGTCGCAACAAAAATGAAACTGCTCATGCCACCAGACTTTAAGAACAATTACGTCAACAGTATTCTTCAAGTCATTTCTTGTAATCCAGATTGAAGGATAGTTGTTCAGAATTGTTGAACATGTTCGCCAAAAATATCTGCGGATATTGTCTTTCACCAATACTATCCTGCCGGGGCTGTGCATGTGCGAATAGGTGCCAAGCACATTGATAAGTTCCGCGCGGGGTTCTTCTGGAAAAGTGTCGATGGGTTGGTCCAGGAATGATTCAAGCGGACCATCCAGGCCATGGTGAGAGACGTAATACTCAACCTCCCTGAGTTCCACCTTGCCTGATGATGATTCGCAGAAGAGATCGTCCACTTCCGATTTCATCCGCTTGGACAAATCTTTCTCAATTCCCATGCCACACTCCCTGTTTTGTTGACGTAATGCCTTGGCTTCACGAGCGATTAAACCGCCCACCATTCTCCGTCCTGATGAGCCTCCACATTTGGAAAGAGGCTCGCATACTGATCCGGTAAAAAACTGTGGATGGGCACGACCTTGCCAGGGGACATTGCCTTGACGAAATCCTGGAGGTCAGCCGGGCTGGCGTGGCCTGACGTGTGGATGCTTTGTTTGGTAATGCCATTCTCCCCCAGCCACTCTTTCACCTTGTCGTAATCGCCCCGCTCCCAATACCCTTCCCATTGGGAATAAATGTAGGCGGCATCCTGGAGGCAATTCGCCCTGTTCAGGTCGTGGATATAGAGCGGCCTGAACAGCAGGGTAAATTTTTCCGGGTTCTGGCTGATCATTTCAATGAACACCCGATTTGACGAGTGCTTCTTCAAGGTGTCAAACCATTTTTTTTTCTGAATCTTGACTCGCTGTGAATGGGGAACGAACAGAGCCACTTCCTGCCAATGGGACTGAGGTATATTCACATTATCCGTGGCCGCCAGGACCACGGCGGTGTACAGATCAATGAGCAGCACACGCCCGCTTCTCTTGGCAGCGCGCATGATGCTCACGATCCGGTCGATGTTCTGGCTGGACGCATGGACCATGGCCAGTCCCTTGGTGCCGGCAAAAGCCCTGACTAGCTGCTCCTCGATCTCCTGTTCCGTGGGGAAGCGTTGATCCGGGGCAAGCCGGCCCAGGCTGGACCCTTCCATGAGCAGAGCGTCGATATTTTTGAGAGGTTTATTCAGCATTCTCTGGAAAATCGATGCCTTTCGCCCATGTGCGCGAAAGTCGCCGGTATAGAAAACACGCTTTCCATCGGCCTCCAACAAAAAGGCGTAGGCATCATAGGCGGAATGATCAACCAGGTGCGGAGTGATGGTGAACGGACCGACCTGGATGGGTTGCCAGGGCTGAAAATCCCAACCAGTCGGCGCTGAAGGAAACTTGTCGGGCAAAAAAGGCAGAGCTGCATCCATGATCCGTCGGGATGCCACACCCATTCCCACCTTGACCCTTGGGGAAATGTGTTTGAGTAGCCCCATGTGATCAAGGTGCATATGGGAAATGAAAATGCCCAGCAGGGAGGGATCGCTGCCATCCAGCCCCTTGATGGCGGGCAAGAGGTTCTTGTCGTTGGACTCGGCGTCCAGGGGCAGACCAAAATCCAGAATAATGCGCTGCCCTCCGTGTTCAACTTCAACGCAGCTCCCGCCGATCTGGTTGCTGCCTCGATGGATGCAGATTTTCACGCCTCTCACACTTGCGCCGGTTTCATGTCTTCTTGCTGTTTTGTCCCAGTCTTTTCCATGGTCCATTCATGACCGGGGTCAGGTATATATGCCAGGCTCAAACCGGTTGTTCCTTCGCCCGTGCTGACCTGTCGCGTGGTCAGGAACTCCTTCACAACCCAGCCTTGCGGTGTCTTCAGCCTGTGCAGATGACATTTGCGGTTGGGATTGCTCTCGGTTCTGATGTGCTCCCATTCAATTTCGATACCCCCTTCCTTCCAGACCGTTGCCGGATCAGGACAGAAAATGATTCCTGAACGGGTATGTCTCCGGCCCTTGATAAACAAAATCCGTACAAGCCAGCCCCCGGGGACCTTCTTCAAAAAGGTCTTTTCTTTGTAACCGAAAATCAAACCAGCGCTCTGGTGTGATATGTGATCCCAGAAGTCGTTTTTGCAGGTTACTGGTTCTTGCATTCGATTCTATTGAAACAGTGAAACGATTTTTTGAAATTCAGGTAATGTGAACATACAGTCAGAATGAAGTGCATAGCCAGAATAGCCGGAAACAAAAAACTTTAAATCAAAGTGTTGATTGCTTGCAAACGCTTGCATTTTTGGATCGGTGATGATGTCTAACAAATTTTTACTACGTGGATTGCAATTAGCAAGAATAAAAATAAATTCTGGCTTAAGATCTCTATTCAAAGAAAAATCTTCAATATCTTTATTTTGTGGTTTTTTGTAATTTATCAATCCAAGTTCGTACATATCTTTAAATTGTATCTCTATATTTTCAACGATTGAATCGTATATTTCTTTGTTAGAAACCAGAGAATCCATATCTTGAATATGCTTAAGCATACCAGATTTTCCTTTCAATGCATCAATACTATATTTCATTTCAAAAAAAACAGGTTTACAATTTTTTAATATTTTACGGTCTTTTGAAGATATTTTAACTGCAGACATATCAAATCGAGCGTTATGTGAAGACAATTCTATGTCTGTAACGAAATATTCTGTTTGATTAGAAATATTTGATCTTGTATTCTCTCTAACAACAAGTTGTTGAAATTCACGCTCTGATTTTTTATTTTTTTCAAAATATGAATCCATAACTTCTTTGATAGTTGAAAATGATTTAGACCATAATTCAGCGTCATTACTACTATCAATATCAGATGAAGGAAGATTTATACTAAATCCATTCTTGTTGTAATTAGTATCAAAAAATGCCTTATATTTTTGTGAATGTTTATTTCCTGTTATTCTAAGTAAATTTCCACCTCTATAGTAAATATTTATATAATTATCTCTGATGCAAAGAAGAAGAGTGTTGTCCCTTTGAATTCTTTCCAGTATAGGATGAAGTGCCCCATCATGATCAATCAGGCTTTTCATAAAACCAGGAGATAACTTCCTCATTTTGTACTTGCTCATTTTATACCCCTTTGTGTTTGATACTACTTGATACCAAGGGTACCGCTGGTTCGGTACATATGGGAGGGGTGAACGGTTAATCAAAATCAGCAGTTCCCGCTTTGCAGGAATAAGATTGAGATTATGATTTTCTTCAATTTCATTTAAGTCCGGCCTGTCCATGAGCTTTTTCAACAGGCAACTGGTCTGTGTCAATGTGCCTGCTACCCGTCAGTCGTACTCATATGTTGGACAGTATTGTTTTTCAGTTTTTCAAACGGGTGTTGAAGGTCTCATTCTCTATCCGCCAGCGGGCGCGATCGCAGCGCATGATCTCCATGACGTTGTCCGGGGTGATTTCACGAGCTGTGACCCAACTGAAGCGGTTGCGGGCCTTCAAATCCCCTGACACTCTCCTTCGCAGCGGGTTGACACGCATTACAGAAACCCAATTGCCTTCTTTTGCCCAGGATCCTTCATCCCGCATTCCTCTGTCAACGCCCGGATGAATGCTCCCGCGCCTTCAATGGGACGAAACCGGTGTTGACGGGCCACCACAGCAAAATCTCCGGGCGTCAACCCATGCAAACTCGCCAGGCCCCGCAACTGGTTTGCATCCGCTTTTGCAATGCCAAGATGCAGGCAATGCCTCTCAAGCAAAACACAAGATTGATCAATGGTGAGTGCATCGAATCTGATTTTCAAATCAAATCGCCGCATCGCCGCCTGGTCGAGGCTGTCGATCAGGTTGGTGGAGGCAACAAAAACTCCGGGGAACCGCTCGATCTGCACCAGCATCTCGTTAACTTCCGTAATCTCCCAGACCCGTTGAGAACGCCGGCGGTCCTGAAGAAAATTGTCCACCTCATCGATTAGCAGCAAGGCCCCTTCTTCCTGGGCCTCGGCAAATGCACTGGCAATATTCCGTTCCGTACCTCCCACGTACATATCAAGCAGGTCGGAGGCTCGCTTGACAACAAGTGGCAGACCAAGTTGTTCCGCAAGCCAGTAGCCAAAAGCGGTCTTGCCCGTTCCTGGAAGACCATGAAGGCAGAGACGCCCCGACTTCGCTCTTTTGAGTCCTTCTGCGACTGCGAGCAAGTCTGTGTCGGCATTGACCAGAGCAGGATCGTAGACAGCCGGGAGTGTTTCTTCTTTATTCGTCCCGTTCAGCTTGTGTCCCTGTGCTCGAAGGGTGCTGTGAATCAGTTGTTCAACCGCCATCGGGATATAATTCAGCGGCAGTTGCTCTCGGATGCAGTGTACTACCGACAACGCTCGACTGACCACGGCAGGCGCTAGATGTTCGTTTGTGGCCAGGTGGAGAAACTGGTCGCCGGGCAAAGATAAATTCTGACATGCCTGCAGAATGATCTGCTCACGCTGGCGTTTAGGCGGCACCGTCAATTCTATAATCATATTGAAGCGGCGGATGAAAGCGTTGTCAAGGCAATGCACTGAATTGGAGATCCAGATGGCAGGAACCGTGTTTTCTTCGAGCATCCGATTGATCCAGGCTTTGTTATGCATACCCGAATTATGATACGATACACCGTTGCCCGTGAAGACATCCTCAACTTCATCAAAACAAATCATGGTGCGCTGCCCGACAAAAAAACACTGAGCCGCCCGAAAGGCTCGCAATCTCCTGTTGCCGTTAATCGGATCACCGTCTTCATCCTCACTGCTCACCTCGAACAGGTTGGATTGCATCTCTTTTGCCAATAGCCTCGACAGCTCACTCTTTCCGGTTCCGGGAGGACCATAGAGCAAAATGTTCGTGCCTCGACGGTGGTTGGCCAAGGCATGTTGCATGAAAGGCAGCAATACCTTCAGCTCCGGTTCAATGTGGGCGAAATCCTCAAGCCTCAAGGTGGTAGGTTTCCCCGGCAAAATGATGTCGCGTAGCATGAACAAGGGGTCGACATCTGAATAGCGGAGATTGTTGACAAAATTGTCGGAAAGTACATTGAATTTATCTTTGAGGGAGCTATAGGACTCAGGGTTTATGGTCAGTAAACCTGAAGAGGCTAATGGTCCACGCGCGGACAAAGCATCGCGAACATTTTTTACTGGTATTTTCAGCAGGGAACTTAAGACCCAAGACACTCTGTCGGATGAAAACATTACGCCCAACAGGTCGCCGGCAACGTCAAGCAGATGATCGGTATGAAATAGAATGGCCAACTCCAGAATACGACTATCGGTTTCGGAAAGGCCGAGCATGGATGAAAGCCTGGTAATATTGGTGGATAATTGCTCGGGTGGCTTGGCTCCGGCGAGGGTGTTTTCATATTTCTGGTAGACTTCTCGTAAGTGAATACGGACGGCTTTGGTAGTAACATCTGCAAAATCGTCGTTGATCCATTCGGGAGCCCCGAAGAAATTAGCCCATAGATCCTCCCGAAATCCCTCGTCTTTAATGAATTTTTGCTGCCCACCCAGCGGCACGAACAATCGCACGACCCATAATTTGACAAGATCAGGAATGTCCAACGCTATACTTGCTTTGGAAGAATGACGTAATTGACGTAGGCGCATAGATAACCTCCCTGGTGGCTGTTTACTATCATACTACCACCAAGGTGCGTCATATTATGTCGCGAACAGGTGCCATCTTATAATAAAATCCGTCAGGGACATCTACTGTACTAACCAGCATGGCTGGATCAGGTTGGCCAGCCACAACGGACAATGAAAGGTCGGTACTCCGGTATGGTGCCGCCACCGGAACCAATACTTTCATATAAAAAATTAAAAGGTTGAAGCTTTTTTGTCGAACATTCAGGGAATAGAGGAGGGCGGTTCTGAGGGGAAGAAGGGAGACCAATAACCAATCGAAAGTCTCCAAATAGATTGTAAAATCATCGTAATTGTGCCTTACACCTATCAATTTCTCTGCCTAAACGCTCAAGGACTTCACCGACATTAATGTCTCCACGTCGCCGCCGGAAAGAATCTGCCAGCCGGCATGCGGCATCGATCGCGGAGTTTGCCAGTAGAGCAGGGACCCGAATATTTGTGGTACGTCCTACTGCTGGCAACGCTATATCAAACACCAGCTCATCCTGTATCTCCTGCAGGCTCGTTACGGAAAGGTTATAGACCGGTACCATGTCGCCGCTGTCAAACTGCGTCGTGAGCCCTGCAATTTTCGAGTAAAAAGGATCATCCCCGTTGATGTCACCAGAGGAAAGCAGGCGGTGGGCAATATATAGGGAAAAACGCTGTTGTGCCAGGGCTGCCCGTCTGTTGTATCGGGCCACCTGCTCAGTAGCTCTGATCGGTCCGCGTTCTTCCGCCAGTATTCGCTGGAGTGCAGGTAGTAGGTTACCGGACGCCTCATCAAGCAGAGCCGCATCATCCTCGGCCAGGACCAACGACTCCGTTTCGGCCAGGGAGCGTATCAAACGGCAGCCATGAGCATTTTTTGTTGTATCCTCCAGTACAGCATAGCCCACCATTTCACCACCGATGCCTTCGCTCTGAACTTTTAGCCGGCGAACACTGTCCGGCAGCTTAAATTGTTCCACCATCTCAAGGATAGCGTCAAAGATTGGGTCACCATAGGAAGCAAAATGGATCGACCGTGATTCCCCGGGTAACCCTTTATCGTACAGGTCCCGATCTACGGTCAGCAGCGAGTCGTCGGCAACACCAGTTATCCCTTTGATCGTCATCAACCGACCATCCGCAGAAACTTGACAACCAAGGCCACGCAAAAAGGATGATTCAGTCAACACCTGCCACATCTCCCCTAGACTGACTGGCGAGGGAACCGCTCGATGCTGCTGTCCTAAACGAAGATAGATGTCGTACAGGTCCTGGGCTGGTATCTCCATGCTCGCGGTTCGCTGTTGTTGGATGATAATGCGGTCTCTGGCCTGGGCCTCCAACTCTTGCTCGGTCAGAGTTCCGTTGGCCAGTAAACGAAAATCCTCCTCGGTAATCGGCAGCATGGAGATTTGCTGACTTCCGACCACCCCGGCAGCTTTTTGCAAGCGCTTCATCAATCGGCCATACACGGTTTCTTCGACCGAACCGGCATAGCAGAGATTAAGTACGAAAATCTGCTCAAACTTCTGCCCGATACGGTCAATACGTCCAATCCGTTGCTCCACCTTCATCGGGTTCCAGGGGAGGTCGAAATTGATCAGCATGTCAGCGGTCTGCAGATTGAGGCCTTCTGCCGCGGCATCAGTGCACACCAGCACGTCGATCTCTTCACGCATGAACCGTTGCTTGATAGCATCCCGTTCAACCGAAATCATCTTCCCTGTAGCGGGCGCGACATACGAACCGCCACGACCACTATAGGTGCCGATCAGCATGGTCGGATCAATCCGGCGCAACCGTGTAACAATATCGGTGAGGGTATCGAAGAACCTGGTGAAAACGACGGTCTGCTTTATCCGCCCACCAGGCTGCCTGCGACTGTCCATGACATCAAGAAAGGTCTGCATCTTGGAGGGCATCTCATGCAGGTCACCCAGGGTTTCCAACAATTGCTTAAGCTGACGCTGCTCCCATCTCAGGTCCTGTTCCGTTCTATTTTTCAGGAGGGTCTCAATAACTGCCCCCTCACCATCTTCATCGTCGGCATCCACATCATAATCTTCGAGCTGTATTTCGCTCGTCGGCTGTTGAAACGATGCCAGAGTGGCGGCGACCCGTTCCAGCCTTCGCCGTATGGTTTCGCGGATGGCGTACAGACTGGAGGCAAAGCGTAACCGCAAAAGACTCAACAGGAACTTCAGGTTAAACACCGACGATTGGTCTTTAGTGGCAGCCTGCATCTGCCGGGCAAGGCCCTCGCAATATTCTTCTAATTTATCGTAGGCCTGCTGCTCCAAGGTCGTGAAGACAATGCGAGGGATGGGTAGAATCTCCCGTTTGGCCAGATTGGCGTTCAGACGTCCCTGGCTTTTATAGATTTCAAGCAGGGCTCGGGTATGGCGCAACATAACCCGGGACAGGGGAGCAGCAGCGAAGATGAGTCGGCGGATATTGACCAGGTCTCGGCCTCGGGGGAGTCGCCCCTGTTCGAGCCACTGCCTGGAGCAGGCACGGATACGACCATCAATGACAGCATTCTCCATATATTTTTGGAGCAATGGATCCTGCAAGCCAACGGCATTGATCACCCGACGCAGAAACTGCCATTCTTCATCGCGCACCGGTTGATTATGCACCAGGCGGCCGAGGATATCATAATACCCCCAGGTCAAGGTCGGATCATCCTGAAAAGAACCAACCCTATCACTCAGATGGATCAAATCAAACACCTCGATCCAATCAAGCTGCATCGGGGTGGCCGTGGCCAACCACAAGGCTTCACTGCGCTTGCGAACTTCATCCCGGATAGTGGCATACAATCGACCATAACGGGGTTCCTGGCGACGGTTGTCTGCGGCGGCAGGATTCTGGCGACGAGCGTAATGGGCCTCATCAACCAGGGCGATGTCAAAGCGACGGGAGGCAGCGATGTCGTTGCGCCTGTCCTTTCTAGCCAAGAGCCCGGTGGAGACGATACAGAAGTTGGGTTGATACAGGCCGGTGGCAGCCGCCACACGCTCCGCCGGGAAAAGGTATTCATGCCGTATCGACGCCCCAGTCAAGGCACGGCCAAACGGAAGGAGAAATTTTGTAGCCATTTCCCGTTGCCACTGGATGGTCAGGCTGGCCGGCGCAGTAATGAGGACCCGCCGGGCCAAGCCGGAGAGCACCAGGGAACGGATGGCCAGACCCGCCTCAATGGTTTTGCCCAGGCCGACTTCGTCGCAGAGAAGGAAACTGTAGGGCCAACTCTCGATCAATCGCCGGGCCACCACCTCCTGGTGAGGCCAGGGGCTGACCGGAGCGGTTTCCATGCCGACATAGCGACCACCCGGTAAACGTGGGCCATCCTTGATCAGGGCGAAACGGAACCGTTCCAATGGAGGCGGTGGCAGCAACTGCGGCCGAGCCGCGCTGTTGCCGTTGATTTCCACCGGCATGTCGATGCCCTCGGCCAGTCGGATCAGTCGCCTGCGGACCGCCTCGGGCAGGGGTACTACCCGCAAATAGGGGCAACGGTCTATCCACAGCTCTGCAAAATCCTCCTCCAGCCGGTCAGTGCGTTCCCGTTCCAGATCGTTCCACCAGTCTGCATGGACCTCGATATTTTCTGCATTGAGGACCAGTGCGGTTTTCGATTCGTTCAACGAACCGGAGATAGACAGACGATTGCCGTGACCATCACGGAAGACCGCCCACTTCTCATGGACATAACCATCACTGACATCATCAAAGGACAGCGGTTTGCTGGTTTCGCAGTGGACGCGAAAAGCCACCTGCACATCCAGATATCCCTCAGCCACCATCCAGGCCAGGAGTTGCACGCCGCGGGTTTCATTTTCCGGCCACAGGTCGCTGCCCTCCAGCCGTTGACTCAACCGCTCCTCCAATCGCCGGTTGTTGCCTTCCAGGATGGCGACAACATCTTCCAGCGCAAGATCAGCGCCCACCACCAGCCGCATGCGTCCCTCCCGGCCGGTCAAGGCGGAAAACCCCTGGGAGGCAATGGCCAGCGATGAGGAACGGAAATATCCGGCAACCCGGTCGTACTCCACAGCCCGCTGAAGAACCGGGATGTAAAAATCGTTGAGGATATCGGTGGGTCGACCGTCCTGGTTGCGAGTCGAGGTGCGATAGGAGGGCTGCCAAGGGACATCCTTGAACGAGAGCCCATCTTCTCTATATTGATCCACGGCAGCTTCCTCTGTCCTCGCCACTTGTTCTGTCCTCTCAGCTCAGGCCGAAATGCAGTTCTCTGGCCTGCCGGCGCATGGTTTCGTCGCGTACTTCCTCGGCCCAAACATGGAGCAGGTCAATGAGCAGGTCCTTTTTCGTGCTGGCCTGCCGTTCCAGATAGGCCCGGGCAACCGGCAAATCCCCCCGATCGTAGGCCATCAGCAGACCATGGAGCAGGTCCCATTCAGTCTGTGGCGCCTCTCCAATGCGGCGTTCATCCCGTTCATGGGGTGCGGCCAAACGAAGCTTGGAACCCTGGCGGACAAGTGGTGCGGCAAAGCCCTGTTCCTCGGCGCGGGCTGCCAGCCGTCGGCCGGTGGCGGCACTGGTGTTGATGCCGATGAAGCGGCCGTTGGTCTGGTAGTTGCCGGGCCTGGTCTCCAAGGAGATATTGAGGGATTTGGACAGGTTGAGGGCCTCGTCATACGGGAAGGCCCCCAGACCGTAGATGCCGAACAGGGTTAAGGCCATGGCCGCCTCCGGGGCCAGGTCATCCACTTGCAGACGGCCGCCGGTGATGCGGGCGATCTGGTGGGCTGCTACCACCCGCGAAGCCTCGTTCATGGCCATGACTGGGCCGACCACCTCGTCACCATCCATAACCGGCCATTGCTCGGACAGAACTCGCAAGGCGCGACCGTAGGAAGCGACCATCTCATCCACGGGATTGAGATTGAGAGGGGCAAATTCTGTCAAGCCCTCGACAACGGCCTGGCGGATACGCTGGGCCACGCCGGTGCCGCCGAAGCCGGTCCAGAAGGCGGGTTCGGTGGAGTGGCTCAGGCGCTTGCGGCAGGTGATGAAGATCGAGCTTACAGCTGCGGCCATTTCTTTGTGATGAATGTCAACAGTAGATTCCGACTCAACCGGCATAGCGGCGGTGATATTCCAGCCGTGTTCAATAAGGGCATGGGTCAGGGTCTCCCAGGCTTCCTGGCTCTTGTGGGTGAACATCATGGTCAGTAGACCGTCCTCCTTCACCACCCGGCGGCATTCGCCGAAAATTTCACCCATGAATTGTTCATAGGCGACCTTTGCCTTGGCCGCACTGCCATCCCGGTCCGGGTTGGCCACCGCCTCTTCCTTCTTGTTGGTCAAGCGGCGGCGGAAATATTCCGGGTAAAGGTCGGCAAGGGTTCGTCGCTGCCAGACATAGAAATAGTCAGATAATTCGGCGTACTGCACGTTGTTGTAGTAAGGAGGATCCATGCAAACCAGATCCACACTGGCATCACCTACCTTATCTAAGTGTGCAGCGGTGCCGTTGTGGATGGAGACATCTGGTTTAGCTCCTTCTCTATAGATCAGCTCAGAGATTCCTTTATAAGCATCAACTATTTGTGCGATTCCCCACGCTATACCAGAATTCTGGCCGACCATAATCAACTCGCCAAAAGTCCACTTAAATGAATAATCGTGGCGTGTGAAAGTATGGGCAACAACGCCTCTACTGGCATGCCATAAAGTCTGCCGACTATTGTAGTCCAACCCCTTATCGATGGCGAACTGGAGATAGGTCACTACCGCCCGGCCTCGATCCTCGCCCAACTCCCTGAGGATTTTCGGTTTGAGCCGATTGAGTTCCTCTACCAGGGTGAGGTGCCCCAACAATTGACGCGGGGTGAACATGTCGCACCAGCGAGTCATGCCAACTCGAATGGGCTCCCTTGTTTTATGCGCAAGGGGAATACTTTCATTTGGAATCAACCCGACCGCATCCCATCGTTCCCAATTCTCCTGCAACCGCTGTTCAGCCAATTGCAGGGCCTGGAGATCGACCTCGTTGGCTGGCCGGAAATAACGCACCTTCTCAGTTTTTATCTCCCCCTTTTTGGCACCGCTCTTGTAACGCTGGGGTTGACCATCCTTATCCAGCTTGGGCTGAAAGCGGACCGCCACCACGCAGTAGAGGCGATCCTGCCATTTTCCATATTCGGATTCTCCCCGGGCCTGTCGCTTGATTTCATCGGCCTCGATGGCTTGGCGACAATGAATGCAGGAGCCAACGGCCCGGTTAACCGTGGCAAAATTAGGATCCTCACCGTTGGGACCGCGCCCCTTGTGTACCCGATACGTGGTAAACTGAACGGTGCCACCTCGTTCCTGGCCATCAGTGGTGAGACGAACACCCCAGCCTTTGCCCTCCTCCTTGGATAACCAGCAGGTGTTCAATAGCGGTGCCTGGCCGCCACAATGGGGGCATGTCACTTGGCGACAGTAGAGAAAACCATCCAGTGTTTCCTCAAGATAATTTTCCAAAACACCTGAACAAGCCGATAGGTAATCATTCAGAAAAAGTCGTTCCTGATCAGGAATTATTGATGCGGGGAAAAGGTCGATCAACTGATCAACCATTTGGTCACGGAGCCTGTTACCCCAATGTTCAATATCGTCGGCAAGCGAAGGGCCAAATCGCATTGGATATTCTAGGGTGGCATGAAGAATAACCGTGGCCACAGGATTTAACTCATTGGCAATGACTTTATGCCCCAAACGAAGTGCCTCAAAAGGTATAGATCCCCCCCCGGAAGTTGGGTCTAAAACAGTGAAGCTACTCAGAGTGGATATTGGCTGGGCATTGGCATATGCTCTCGAATATCCATACTTGTCGTCCGATGTTCGCAAGTTATGAGAGTTTTCCCACGTAATACGTTCTTTTCCCCATGCCGGATCAGCCGCCACCATCCGTATCGATAAAGTCTCTCCCTCCTCAGGCCAAGGTTGGGGAATCGGTTGCGATTCCTCCCGCCAACGCACCAGGACCGGATCGTTGAGTAGACTGATATCAGCCGTAACCAACTGCTCAATGGTGGCCCGATTTTCGGCCCGCCGGGCCTCCTCGTCGGCCAACAGCTTGAGAACCCGCTCGTCCACAGGCAAAACCTGACTACCATCTGCAGCAACCTGGATCCTGTCAAGCACCCGACCGGTCAACACCCACTGCGTACCATGAACGTCAACCAACGGTTTTTCTATCCCCAACTGGCGAAGAAACCATTGCGGATCCGTATCGGCCG
Source organism: Desulfobulbus alkaliphilus (assembly GCF_016918545.1). Classification (GTDB taxonomy): domain Bacteria; phylum Desulfobacterota; class Desulfobulbia; order Desulfobulbales; family Desulfobulbaceae; genus Desulfobulbus; species Desulfobulbus alkaliphilus. Next base: position 132,431 of record NZ_JAFFQC010000003.1, read on the forward strand.
GCAACAAGGAGGCGAGGATAGCAGCCCGGCTGGGGGTCAATGGTCGCCGCGCCCACCAGACATGGAGAAAATAGAGTGGTGGCAGGGCAGAGCTTGCGCCCCGCTCCCGCTGAGTTTCCGCTCCCACCTGATGGCAGGGGAAACCGGCCTCGATCAGTCGTGTATCATGCTCCATGCTCTCTGTTCTCTCGCTCTGTTATCTATTGGGTTTTCCATTGACAACGACGGTAATTGTATCGTAAAAAAAGGGAAATCATCCTGTCGGCCCTGGTCGGCAGTCCCCGGTTGCCTGCGCGCCGGGTTTTTTTCGTGAGGCATCCCGTGACCATGAAACTCGTCTCCAATCCTGGTGCCTCATTGATTGCCGAACGCCCCAAGAAGTATACCCCGGCCACTTAATATTTGTTGCGCAACTCCTCCAGCATGGCCTGCAGGGCCGGGTCGCCCCCGGTACCGCTCAGCATCACCTTCATCCCAGCCAAGGCCCAGCGATTGGCAGCCGGGGCAAAGCTGGTCATGCGTGAATACCAATAGGCCGCTTCCTCCCGGGTAAATCGGTCAATACGTCGAGCAATCAATTCCACCCGGTCCACCTCCTTGATCCGTTCCTGAAGTTTGAACAGCAGTGCCAGTTTCACCCCGGCCTCTTCATCCAAAGGGAGATTGCCACGAAATATAAGTTTGGAACCTTCCAGATAGCGGTGCAACTCCAGGGGAATGCCCTGCCGATCCTGAACCCGTGCCACCATCCTGCGCACCACCGGCAGACAGCGGCGCTGCGACTCACCGTAGAGGGTGCCTCGCTCCTTGGTGATACTGCGTGGCGCGGTCAATTGGCCGGCATCAATCCGGTCCTCAGCGGCAATCCGCTCTTTGATTACCATTACCGGCCCGGTCTTATCGCTGTGTTCCGTTATCCGTAAGACCCATGGTGCCTGCCTGAGTTCCGGCTGCACCCGGGTATGGTATTCCTGGGCGCGCTTGCCGGACCCGAATGTTGCAGTGGGTTGCTTGGTCATTGTAGTCTCTTCTTCTACGTGTATTTTCTGTACGGTCAGGTACCTTTACGGAGTTCCTGCAGAAAGGGGCAGGTGTCGTCCACGTCGTCAATTTCCAGGTAGACCGTTGTTTCAGCTGTTGCTGTAGCCACACCATCAAGCACTTCAAACAGTTCCGCCAAGGTCTTCATATCAGCAGGGGTGAGCTTCTCCAGGGAGAGACGGAGGCGGCCACCGCCGGGGAGTACAAGGTCGGCCATGTCGAGCAGGTCTATATTCGATTTTCCGCCCCGGTTGTAGAGGGAACCAAGACGCCTTAATAGAGGCAGGACCACCTGGGCACCGTGCTGGCCACTGAGGCTGAATCGTTCTTTCTCACCAGTGACCCACCCCCTGGTTGCCGCCTCAGCCGGAGTGACCAGGACGTCCTGCTCTGTTGGCGTATAAAAAACCGCTGCGGTGCCACTGTACATCTGTGCTGGCTTGGTATCCTGACCCACTTCGCCCTGGTGGGCGACCGCTTTGCTGGTTTTAATAAGCTCACTGAGGGTATCGATCACCATTTTGCGCGGAATTTCTCCGTGCCGTTCGATAACGGTGTCGATCACTTGGGCGACCTGCACATCCTTTTGTTCATTGAGCACCCCGGCTACCCAGGCTTTCACCTTGGTCAGATCCGGTCCACCATCGCCAAGCCAGTTGCGAATTTTGGCACCTTCAGTGGTGATTAGGGAGTAATCGCGCATCAAATCCAGGTTGAGCGGCAGGTCGCCGGTTTCCTGGCTGTAGAGTTCCTCCGGTTTGACATTCTCTTCGTTGCCCATCTGGAACAGGCACCAGAGACCGCGGGAAACACCGGCGCGAACGATCTGGTTGAGTAGATCGGGACTGTCGAGAATCGGCCAGGTACGAATGCAGCAGAAATTTTTGCGGAGTTTCTGCAACGAAACCGTGTCACGCTGAGCACTGAAAAAGAGCTTGGACAGGCCTTTGAGCTGGCTTTGCCCGAGATGTTCAGCGGTAATCAGCTCGCCTTCTTCAAGCAGGATCTTGCGAATCTGTTCAAAGACCGGGACACCGCCTTCGCCACCGGCGGTACGGATTTCCTTGCGGACAATCTGTCCGCTGGCTGATGGGAACCAGAGGTAACGATAACTTTGCGTGACCGCTGTTTCCAAGGCCTTCTCTCGTTCGGTAAAACGCTGGCGGAAACCATCATCGTCCAGGCTGCGGGGCGTAATGCCATGGGCATCCGGGTTGGTTTTCAGTTTGATCATAGCCAGTACGGTCCGTGCCATATCGCGCAGCTTATTTTTCGCCTGCTCGGCTTGCAGTCCAGCACCGCCAAACAGACTCATGGCCTCCACCGACGTCGATATGACCGCGGTATCCGGGACCAGCAGGAATACCAGATTTTGCTGAATGCGGGGTGCGTTGGCACCCACGGTGGTAACGCATTGTTCGACAGAGAGATTATCAGCCTGGAGGGCAATAATGGCCAGCACAGGCTTGCCTTTGTTGTCCGGGATATGCTCCGGAGCGGTCACATCATGCTCAACCACAAAGGTTTTGTTGTCCTTGGACACCACTTTGCGGGCGTAGATGTTAAGCCGTTCATCGATCTCCTGCTGTTGCAAGGATTTACGGATACGTGCCAGGACGATATTGACCGACGGATCAAGGCTGGCAAAATAGCGGCCCTGGCTGGAGCGAAGGTAATAGGCGCTGTGCTCGATCTCCTTCAGCGCTTCGGCCACCTGGGAAGGTGTCAGGCCAGGAAAGGAAGTGGCGAACATGGCATCCTGTTCAGACAGGCCAAAAAGGTTCGAGGCGATGCCCTGGTCTTGGCCAACCAGGCTATTGAGGAAAATGGTTTTCCAGGTGTATTCATACAGTGGCCAACCGTTGGGATGGGGATTTTTCAAATCGGCCAGTTCGGCATTACTCTTGCCCCCCTCCACCCCACTGGTGTCGACACCACCGACATCCGCATTGAGCACCGGATAAAGACCTGCGCTTCCAGTCCTGTTGATCAGCTCGGTGATCGTGCGCGCCTCTCGCAGATTAAAGTGGCAAGTGTGGATCATGGGTACGTCAACCTGTTTAGCCCAGAGGTTGCGCACTGCCAGGGTAAGTACACGGAGAACTCCGCGGGTCCCTTGAAAATCTTCTGATGCGGCGAGCTTGTGGTTGAGAAAGTCGATCAGTGTCGGGTGAAAGGGGTAGTGGGAAATCATTCGTTCCCGGTATTCTTCCCGCGTAGCATGGCCTGGGAGGAGGGATTGGTTTTTTGCGTACAGTTCCATGTATTCCCCAGCCGCGCTGCGGGCTACTCCGTCGTCGATCCGGGTGAAAAGACGTTTCGCCAGCACCCGGGAAATTTCCGCCGCCTGCACGGGAACAACAGCAGTCGCATCCCTGGCGATAACACTGGCAACCCCTTTAGTTGCCTTCTGGCTGATGGCCAACACGCCATCGCTGTCGATCTCCATACCGGTGACTTTGGCCAGCATTTTTCCCAGTTGGCTGGTCTGGTTGGCGAAGGCATCGGAAGCAGATGCCAGGGTGAGGAGAATGGCGATTCCGGGATTACGCCGGGCATAGCCGTGCAACCCCATGAGGAAGGCGGCCAATTGATCGGCACCATCGGGTCGAGCTGCCTCCAGGCGAGCAGCGTACTGGGCCAGTTCATCGAGCATAACCAGGACCTTCTTCTCCTGGAATACGGTGGCAAAATAGTTTTCCCCGGGGGCAGCCATGGAAGTGGCGATGTCTCCGATTTGTCGATACAGCGATTCGCCCCCAACCTGAAAGGCAATCTCGCCCCACAGGGTATAAGGTATCAGCTCGGCGCCTTGAGGCTGATGCACCGGAATACCATCGCCAGCAACGCCGACCACATGGATACTCCCCGGTGATTGCAGGTTGGCCGGGTTGACCAGGTCGCCGGCAACATCAATCAATTCGTTGCCTTTGAAGGCCAAGTGGGTGCAGGCAATGAGGGTGTGGGTTTTGCCACCACCAAAGGCCGTTTCCAAGCGATGAATGGCAGGAACGCTGTTGTCGCCGGCGATTCTGGCAAAGACATCACCAAGAACGCTTTTCATGCCATCGGTAGGATAGGTAGCCTCACCGAAAAACCGGTGGGCGTCGGTGTACAGCGAATGCAGACTCACCGTTCCCTGGCGATAAAAGGAAATAACCTCGCTTAGAGATGCGGTGAAGATCTCGGGGTTGAATGTTCCCGTAATGATATCCTGCCGCGGTTCACAAGCCGTTAACACACCCATGTGTCCCTCCAGGTTGATGCAAATGGAAAAATCAGTGTTTGATATTGATAAAAAAAGAAAACGCCTCTTATATTATTGAGTTACTTCAGCCATAAGCAGCTTGGGATCCCAAATCTGCTCCGCCAAAAGGCAATACAGGGATTGTCTGGCGTCCAGATCTTCCTTCTTGAACTTCGCATGGGAGCAAAAAGGTAACCCGGTTTTTTCTACAAACCGGCAAAAACCAGGATCGCGCTCATAAGCTGCTTCATTAAGACTTTGCGCAAGCAGATTCTGTTTCAGGTAGTGGTCTCGCTTTTCCTCGTACGGGAGATCGCCATAACTTGCATTGAATTGCTTGGGCAGAAGCAGGAGGCCGCCAATCCGGTTCCGGTACTCCATGAAATCCTGATGATGGTCAAACTCGTCGGCGTGCCGTTCAGGATGATTTGCCCAAATATGCTCCACCTCATACCCATCTTTTCCGCCGCGTCGAATGTATTCGTGGTAGCGCGAAGGTCTGCCGGAACGGGTTTCTACATAATCGGTCATGCGGGCCAACAATCGATGTATCTGTTTGCCGTTCGTCCCATGGAGGCGAAATCTTTTGCCTTATTTTGATACCATCTCGCGCCAATATTGGTAAAAATCCTCCAACTCTTTGACCCGAAGCGCTTTGTCTTCAATTCTCCGCAACACCATGCCCAGATAGACTCGCCACCCGGCATCAGGGGGCTCGTGGTGCACCGAGATGTTCATGAAAACCACGTTGATGGCGTCCATCTTTCTGAAGCCGGGCCAATACTGTGAAAACTGCCGTTTTTCCTCTTCCAGGGCAAGGTGCCAGCCAAATTCATCAAGGATGAATTTCTCCTGAGTCATCAGTCGTTCATCATCGTCAATGAAATCTTTGTAGGATTCAACATACTCATCATACGTGTACCCTCCATCCGGCACCGTCACAACGGTAAGGTCACCGATGTCAGCAAAGTTGTCAGGAAATTCATAATTGGGATGGGAAGCGGCTTCATTGTCATACCATCCCCCTCGGTCGCCAATCCAGAATCCATTCAAGCGCCTGTAGCTATCCAGATTATCGGCAATTTTCTGCTGCTCAGGTGTGAATTCCGGCAAATTGTTCGGCAGGTAATCGGCCAACCAGGAAAAATAGTCATCATCCGGGATGTCGTACCAGATGTCGCCCTCGGCGGTTCGCGGAAAATCATTCATTCGATAATCTTTGGGAAAGACGTAGCCCTGGTCTGTCAAGGGTTCCGGCCAAGGCACTTTATGCCCACCGGCTATTGTCCGCATCAGTATTCTATCTGCAAGCATGGATGTTCCTTCTGACGCCGAACATACGTTGGCCGTTGCCTGCTTTTTTCATTCTCAATGACATATCACAATACCCTGTGTTTTTGCTGATGCCGATACAGACCTCGGTCATCAGGTGGAGCAACCGTTCGTCCATGAATTTCTTCTCCCCAAAGTTAATCATCGCCAGTATTCCCATGGTCATCTTCCATGGGAAAATCTGGTCCCCAGTCATTTTCGCTGGTGTTGACAAATATTAGGAGCCTGGCTGAAGCGTAAACCAGTATCGGGTTTTGCGATGGCTGCAGCGGTTTCGAATTGAAGAAAAGAAAGATAGGCAACCGGTCAAGTGATGAAAACGGTCTGGGCAAAATCCGTCTGGTGGCTTATAAAAAAACTCTTACATCGCGCAAACAAAGAAGAAAAAATATCTTCAGACACTTGGCTTGTCTTTTCGTCGGTGATCGAAAGCAGGAATTGCCGTCCACTGAGTAGAAGCACTCCAACCGCCTTGCCCAAGAAATTCGCCGATACACTTATGAGCGCACGAATGCCAACAGCGGAACATAATCGTACCGGTCGGCGGCACGCAAGGCGTCGATATACTGCTGCCGGCAGTTCCCGGCATTGATGAGGTTACCACTTCCCCAGGAAAAACGAGGCTGTTTGAGCAGATGCACCAGCAGGATATCGGTCATCAGCCGGGCATGGCGGCCATTGCCGTTGGCAAAGGGATGGATGGCCGTCAGCCGGTGATGAAAGCGTACCGCAATTTCGTCGGGCGGATAGACTGCATGCACTATCCAGGCGGCGCAGTCATCGCAGAGGGTACGCAATTCCGTGGCTATCTGCCAGGCCGGCAGACCGATATTCTTGCCGGTTTTCCGATACGAGCCCGCCCATTGCCAGACGTTGCCAAACATCCGTTTGTGCAGCCGTCTGGCAAAACCATCAGTGAGGATGTCCGGATGAGCACGGCGGAAGGCCCAGACCTCTGCCTCGGCAATATTGTCCTGTTCCCAGCGATCCAGCTCGGCCCGTGTCGTGATATGGGAAAGCCGCAGGTCTTCCACTTCATCAGGGTCAAGCGGGGTTGCGCCCTCCGGGCTGTCCCATTTCATGGTTGCAGATCCCAAAGATCCCGGGGCGTCTCACGCACCAGTTCCTCGACAATGGTATCCAGAGAGTCCTGCTGTTCCTCGGATGAGAGGGTCTGGGCCTCAAGCAACATGGTGTGGGAAACCCTTTGCAACCGCTGGGCAGCCACCAGCCTGGCTTGTGCACGCACCGTTTCCTCCAGCGAGGAGCGGGGGACAAGGGCATAGACAAAAACACAGTCAAGGGCCTGGGCCACCTGCTGCATGGTTTTCAGCGTCGGCGCACCGGATGGTTCGCCCTGTTCCAGCTTAAAGACACGGGGCTGGGATACCTGGAGTCGTCTGGCCAGCTGCTTGCCGGACATGCCCAAAGCCTCGCGCACTGCCCGTATCCACCCTTTTGCCGGGGGGAGCACCTTCTTGACCTCGCCGAACTTTGCCAAGGTTGCATCAAGCTGCCGACGGGCAATCTGCTTGTGTTGCGGCTTCATAAAATAACCTTTTCATTATTCTTTATTGATAAACCAAAAATATATTTGTTATATAATCACAAATAAAAAATAATATCAAAGTTATTCCAATCTGAAAACTAACCCTTACAACGCACCGAACTTCAAACGAAATCCACGCAGAAATTCATTGCTCCTCTCCCTGGACCAACTGCTCAAACAGGTAAATCCGCCATGGGTGGCGGTTGCTGGGTGCGGTCCTGATCCGCACCGTGCGGACATTGCCGTCGGTCTGCAGATACTGGAACACGATCTCCCATGCCGGATCATACGCCTTGATCATCCCGGCCGTGGCCGCATCCGGTTTACCGGAAACATAGACCCCATAACCCAAGTCCACCTTGTCATGCAGGATGTCCTCTTCATGGCCCTGGCGTTCCAGAGTGACCACGCCCCGGCCGGCTTCCTTGTACTGGGTAAAGGCAAACAAGGCAATCTGCTCCCGGCAGGCACCAAGGAGGATGTCAAAATCATCTTCCGCGAAACGGCCAAGGGGTTCAGTCATCGGCATTGTCAGCCTCCTCATTTTCTTCGATGAGTGGATAGTTCGCACCCCAGTCATCGGCGCTGATGTCGGCAAAAGCCATGGTGAGAGCAGCCAGTAATTGTTCATTGGGTGGCGTTTTCTTGATGCTTCTCCGCAAAGCACGCCGGAAATTGCTCGTCATTTCCAGGTGTGCGGGAGAGGTTGACAAGCACTGCAGGAAAGTCAGCACAATCATGTCTTCGGTAGCTTCGGGAGCACTGTTTGCGGCTATTTCCTCAACTGCATCAAAAATTCGGTCGGGAAGTTGGCAATAGACAAGATCTTTATACTCTCTGATTTAGTCCACGACCAATGGCCATACGGGCCAATACACTGGGTTGGCTGGTTGCGGCGTGATTCTCCCGATGGTGGCTGGACCGGGAGTTGCCACCGTGGCCACAAGGGCTTCCTCCATCTCGGTGCCGCCCATGTCAGCCTCGATGGTGCGCAATACACGCCGCACCCTGGTGATATGTTCACTGGTCGCGGGAACCTGCCTGTCAAAGAGCTGCCTGTGGGTGGTGCCGAACAGGATGATATTGAACCAATCGTCGGCACGCAGTTGGGAGAGGATATCGCTGACCGCCTGCCGGGCCTGACTGATGGAGTCGCCGGCCATGGAGCCTGAACAATCCACCACGATCTTGATGCTTTTGGGCGGCAGGTTTTGCGGTGATGGCAGTTGCGGGATAAACGAGGCCAGGGCAACCCAGCCATCCTCAAGGTCCTGGTCGATGTGCAGGGTATCCGGCGGGGCCTGGGGCAAACGGAGGATAAGTGCAGGTATAAAGGTTCCCGACAAAGACATGGAACAACTCGCGCTCATTCGTGATGAGTTTCACGGCGAGTGGAACTACATGATTGCTCCTAAACAAAACCCATAGTGTTCAAGTTATTTTTACTAGACTCCTAAGAAACTGCGACGGATCTCTTCGCAGTTCGGATGCAAGTGCTCCCCCCTTGCTGCGCAGCTCCTGGTCCAGCTTCATTGCGCGCAAGAAGCCTTGATGATGTTCCTTACGGCTTTGATCGAGATCGCCTTTCAGGCTGTTCAGACTCAAAGCGCACAGCTGTTGCGTATATCCCTGCGGAGCCAGTTCTTCCTGCTCTACAACCACTGCGGCGATGTAGCTGGCCAGCCCTTCGAAAATCCAACCATTGTTTCGTTCGGTACTGCGGATCTGGAATCCCAGCCAATGATGTGCCCATTCATGCGCCAAAAGCCAGAGATTTTGGGGTGCCATAAGTGAAATGCCCCTGACCGGCAAAGCAACAAGGGCCGCTGCCGGCAAGGCATAGCCCGCGCCGGGTCGGTTAGGTGAAAGTTCTGCCGCGGGAAAGAAAAAAAAGGAGTACTCGGAAAAGGTTGGCGGACCGAGGTGCCTGATCAGCCCGGAACATATTCGGCGCAAAGCCTCGCCTAGAGCGTCGAAAGACCACGGCGCACCGGGCTCACAAAGGCAATGGACCATGCACTCGTCCAGAGAGTAGCTGCGCTTGTCCGTACGCCCGAGGGCAAGGTAGCCCTCCTGCATGGCGTCTCGATCCATGGCAGGCATCATCGCCGCATGCCCCCGACAAGAGAGTGCATAATCCGCGTCGCCGGCAACGACGAACAATACGACCGAAGTGTTGATGAACAGCGATCCGTTTTGTGCGAAGCCGTGCAGCATTGAGGCCGGCCCCTGCCATTCGGGTAGAATCACGCGATAGGTCAGTCTGAAACACTCCCTGCCGGGGACCAGAATTCTATCGGCAACAACCACCCCGTAGCCGTCCTGAAAGGAAACATCCTCCAGCCTGGGCACGGCAACGTCTCCGGAGGTCTGCAGAGGCGCACGGTCCAATATCGTGGGAATGCTCGAAGGACGGACATGGGCACACACCCTTACGGCGGCATCGCCTTCCGGGTAAACCTCGTACAAAACTTGCGCGCTCATGCCCACCGCCTCGATCATGTTCCGGAACTGGCGTAGTTTCTCAAACCAACGTGAAAAACCACGCTGGCGAGGACAAGCGAACATAGGCCCAACAGCGGCAGGGGCCACCAAGCGAGGTTGATCAGGGCTCCGTCCTCCTGTATCTCCAAAAAAGCCCGTGCCGGATAGTAGGTCGCCAATCCCAGCGGGATGAATAACGTCAGGAATACCTGAAGCGGCGTGGGGTAGATGGAGAGCGGGTACTGTACCAGATAGTTCATACTGAGCATGGGCCCGACCAGCGAGTTGCGTCTGCGAAACCAGAAACCAAGGGTCAGAAAGGCGACATATACGGCACAGTAGACCATCGCTCCGGATAAAGCCAGCACTGCGACGAGCAAGACGAGCGCCGTGGTCCAAACCGTTCCGCTCAGCTGCGCACCTATCAGCATAACCACGATCCCCTTGATGACCACGGCGCCCTGATTGAGATCCATGTTGCGCAGCATAAGGTTGAAGAGAATGCAAAGCGGCTGGACCAAGAGTTTGTCCAGCCCTCCATGAATGATGTAGGTTTGTTCGAAACCGACAAAAATCCGGAAGAGAAAGATCGCGCTGAGACCGAAAGCCACGTCACCAAACCCCAAAAGAAAAATAATTCGGCCGAAATCCCATCCGTTGATCACCCTTCCGCCGGCTAGAAATGCCCCGACAAAGGACAAGGACAACACCGTGTAAATGATCTGACTGGTCAGGCCGACAAAAAAATTGGTCCTGTAGAGGAGCATGGTTTTCATGTGGACACCCATAAAACGAAGAACCAAGAGGAGCGTGCGCATGATGGACATAAAATAATCGTGTCAGCTGCCGTAGATCACATGCCGCCGCAAGGCGGCTCGAAAAACGGTCCGGTTGCACAGGGCGAGCCCCAGGGTCCATAGCATACCGACGGTGAGCCCGGCCAGCATGTTCCATATCTCCGCTGGATGAAGAAAAACTTGGATCGGTTTGAAGTACAGGTATTGAAAAGGCAGGAGTTCCAGAATACGAAAGAGCGGTTCGGGGAAAAGATTCAGAGGGACGATGAGCCCGGAAATCAGGCGGATGGTCATATCCACCGTCCATGAAATTTGGTGGTTCATGGTCAAAAAAAATGCCGTCAGTCCGAGCAGCATTTGCAGTTCGAAAGCCATCCGGAAGGCCACCAGGGCATAAAGGATAAACCATCCCACGTCCCCGGAGCGCAGAGAAATATCTTCTCCAAAGAGCGTAGTCAGCATCAGGATCGCAGGCAGGGCGTAAAAGCAGAAGCGCAGGCATCCGCGTCCGACGAATCCCGCAAAAAGATAGTGCAGAAAATCCACGGGCCGCACCAGATGGGAGACCACCCCTCCGCTCTGGACAAGAGCCGCCACGTTGCCGTCCAAACGCTGGTCCACGATCATCCGGAGCACCCAGCCCAGGGAAAAGTAGGTAATCAATGTGGACAGGCCATACCCTTGAACGCTGCCACCGGAACCGAACAGCGCCGCCACAAAGAAAAAGTATCCCAGGAAGGCGAAAGGATAAGATATGAACTCGATGAAGATGTCCGCCGGATAGCAGACGGCTTGCCGAATGGCCACGCGTGCCGCCTGGACATACGCTTCCAGGCCGGCCCATCTCGCCAAGGGCAAAAAACGTCCCCGGCTAGGAAAAGACATGCAGGATGACCTCCTTGAGGGTGGGCTTTTCCATGGAGAACTCTCTGAGCCCGCTTTCATCGCGCAATCTCTGGGCCAGTTCGAGCAGGCGGGCAAAGTCCACGTCGTCGGACGCGAGGACGGTGGAGAGTTCCAGGGACTCCCGACGTGTTGCTATCCGCTGCAACATCTTCGGCATGGCCCCGGCAATCAGTTCCAGGGCCATGGCCAGATTCTGCTCATGGGTGAATTGGAAGCGCAGTTTGCGGTAGTTGCCGTACGTGTCCACAGCCTTGTTTACCGTGCCGTCAAAAATCACCCGCCCTTTGTCCAGCAAGACGACATTGGAGCACAACTCCTCAATGACGGTCAAGTCGTGACTCGTGACGACGATGGTCGTTGCGTACAGCGAATTGACCTTGCGCAAAGCGGCGATCAAACTTTTCACGGAAAGGACGTCGAGTCCGATTGTGGGTTCATCCAAGAAAAGTATCTTCGGTTGTTGCAGCAGCACTTGGGCCACGTCGGCGCGCATGGTTTGCCCCAGGCTCAGCGTTCTGGCCGGCTGCCGAAGTATCTCGTCCAGGTTGAAGAGCGCCCGGAGTTCATCGAGACGACAGAGGAAATCCCGACGGGGGATGCCGAAAACGGCCCTGTGCAGTTCAAACGAATCCTGCACGGAAAGATCCCACAGCAGGTTGGTGCGTTGGCCGAAAACCACCCCGATGTTGCGCACGTACCTCATGCGATGGTTGAAGGGATCAAGGCCCATGACGTCGAGATCGCCGGCGTCGCGGCGAAGAACCCCCACCAGCATTTTAATCAACGTGGATTTGCCGGCTCCATTTGGTCCCACGAGTGCGGCAAGGCAGCCTTCGTCCAGGGAAAAGTCGATATCGTCAACAGCCACCCGCTGTTCATAGTCCGGGAAAAAAATAGACTTCACGGCGTTCCATGCCCCGGGGTGCTGGCGTTTGATGCGATATATCTTGCGCAGGTTTTTCGCGTTGATGATCGGTGTCATGGCGGCGGCTCACGTCCGCTTGCGGGCCATGACGATGACCTGGCTGCGGGTTCGCTCCGGCGCCAGACGTTCGGACAAGCGGGTGACTGTTGCGAAAAGCAACCGGGAACGCAGCAGGGTCAGGGCGATGGAGCGCATAGCGGGTGCCAGGATCCTGTCCAAAATGAAGCGCGAGGGCAGCAGGACATTGTCCCAGAAGGGGGAATAAACCACATGTCCGGCCTTAGTGACGTGCGGGTAGAAGATCTTGACGTGCCGCAGGTAATTGAGTTCGTCGAGCAGGCGAATGAGCGGAAGCTCAAGTTTATAATACGCGATACGGTGAATTCGTTGTATCTCCAGCATTTCGAAATGGGGCTCGAGAAGCGCCGCCAGACGCTCTTCGGCATGGGATGGCGCTTGAAAAATGTTCGTGCTGATCAGCAGTCCTCCTTGCGGACGCAGGACGTCCGCAATCTTCTCCACGAACTGTCGCCGTGCGCCTTCCTCGAAATAATAGAGCATTTCCAGCGCACAGAGGCAAGTGGCTGATCCAGACTCCAAAGGAAGCTTCAGGAAATCTCCCAACAAAACATCGACGTTCGGCTTGGAGGCATTACGTTCTTTGCAGATCGACACCCGCCGGAGATCCCGCTCCACAGCGATTACCCGTTGCGCCTTGTCCGAAAGCAGACCGGCAAAGTGTCCGGTCCCTGCCCCCACATCATAGACCAGTTCCAACAGCGGAAAATGCCGTGAAAGCAGATCCAGGCAGCGTCGGTAGCGGTCCTTCTGGGATGCGCGGGAGGCGACATACCACTGTTCGTTGGCGCTGCGCTTCAGGTTGGCGTCGAGAATCCGGTCGGACATCATGCCGCGACGTCCTTGATCGCCTGATGGACGGCTGGGACAAGGCGTCCGCGAACCACGTAAGATCGTCCTTCCCGGGCCGTTTTCACCACCCGCTCGAAGAGCAAGGGCGAGATCTTGTTCGGAGTCTGGCACGCTTCCACGAAACGGCGTACAGTTTCAGTTGGCCCAAGTCGGGACAACGTTCCCGAGCCCGCGGCTTCCAAAAACATGAAGACAAATTGCTGCTGGTCGTAGCGGGCCACTTTCGGCGGCGGTTGCGGCAAGCAGTAGGCCCGGCCGTCGAAGTCCTCCAAAACGCTTGGCAGCCGGATCAAGCCGGACCTGCTGCGCAATGCGCTGCCCGGCTTGAGCAGGACTGCCCGGGGCAGTGCGAGTGGATTGGGACCCTGAAAAAACGTGACGTCTTCAGCGCCGTAGCCGCACCCGAGCAGCAACAGTTCCAGGCAAAGGGAACTCTTGCCCGAACCTCCGTCGCCGGCCAGAATCAGGATCGCATTGCCCGTGCTGACCCACGCAGCGTGCAGGGCCGCGCAGTCGGAATCCCGCAGGACGGTCCGCTTGATCATCTCATGGTCCACCACCCAGACGGCCGAAGTCGATGAGCCAGCGTAAAGCGTTTCCCGATCCGAACCGTTCGAGTCCGGATAGGAGCACCAGGCCACGACCTCGTTTCGACCCTGAAAAAATATCCCGTATTCGCTGAGTAAAGGCCCTTTCGGCCTGCCGACACAACGACATAGGGAGAAGACGGAGGAAAAATGGTCCCGCGCGGCAGGCACATCCGTGTACAGCCGAACATGTCCTTCGGCGACCCTGATCGAGAGACTGGTTGCAAAGGAGTTATGCATGCAGCAGATCGTTCTCCGCGAAAAGCTCCAGCATCGTGTCCACATCCTCCGCGGCCTGCTCCGTGGAAAGAGCGAAATATCTGGCGTATTCGGTCACCACATCATCACGATGCGTGGGCTTCAGGCACAGTTGAAAAATGACCTTGGCCGTGGTGTTCAACTCATGGACCCGACCGTTGTCCCGGTCCAGAACAAAGAGGAGCCCCTCGTTTTCAGTGAGCAACACGTTGGATTTCAGGTGGATTGTAGTTTTCATTGGTCTGCCTGGAATGCGGATTGGGTTTCCAGAGATTGACGTAGGGGGGAGCGACCAATCTTGCGATGCGTCGCATGCCGCGGGCGGCATGACGCAACCGATCAACATCGTGGGGCGTAAAGAAGCCGATGTTCTTGTTCACTAACTGGACAGCCCCGAGCGCCCTGCCAAGCAGTCCGGGAATGGGTGCGGCCAGCAGCGAAGACGTGGCATATCCGGAAAAATTGTCCCGCACACGGCACAGGGCGTCGGGGTCGTAGGGAGCATGGTTGGAAATCACCGGTGTACGCAAGGCAATGCATTTGCCCACAATGCCTTCGCCGCTTTTGACTGCAAGGGTCATATTCGTCAACCCTTCGGCATAGATGCTGACGAAGTCGCCGCGTTTTTCCCGCAGATAAATCGATACCCTGTCGCAGTCGAAGTCGCGGCGCAACGCATCGCCCAGCGCCGTAAGGCCGGCATCGGTTCCGACCGAGGTGGAAACAAGGCTGGCGTATCTGTGTTCAAGGATGGACATAGCTCAATCGATCCGCTGGAGTACAGCCGTCAGCTTACGACTGTCCCCGGAAAAAGGGATCGTCTCGTCGCATTCGCCATACAATTCGACGGGTTCGAACCCGGTCTCCCGGACCAATGCGAGAAAGTCCTCGAAAAAAATCCGCTGCATCCTGGACACCGTGATTTGACGCTCAATTCTTGCATCGGGATGCCGACGCTCGTACAGAAAGTGAAGTTCCTTGGTCGTCTCGTCGATGATGACGCTGGTGGAACTCACGACCATGATTCCTCCATCCGGCAGTGCAGTGCGTGAAATTTCGAAATGCCGGCCAGGAGGAAAGAGCCGGAGGTTGTTCTCTTCCGGCAACAATTCGATGATGAAAAGCCCTTCCGGTTTGAGCAGATTCCGGACTACTCGAAAAAAGGTTCGCTGCTGTCCGGAGTGAAAGATGACGTTTTGAAAAACATAGAACAGATTCAGTACCGCATCAAAGGTTCCATCGGCCACGAATGCTTCCATGTCGCGCATGTCGATGGGCAAGACGTTTACCTCGACGTTGCATTGCTTCGCCTTCGCTTTCGTCAGGGCCAACATCTCCGGATTGATGTCGGCTCCCGTGCATTGAAGCCCCGTTTGGGCCAATTCCACCAAGTGCGACCCGGTGCCGCAGGCAATGTCAAGCACACGGCAACCGCAGCCGAATTTGCGGACCATGGAGTGGATGAAGCGAGCTTCACGTCCATAGTTCTTGAAAGGGCCGTAGCTGCCATCGTACTCTCGAGCGTATTGAACCGCGAAGGCGGAGCGGTCTGTTCCATCACGCGCACCGGGCATGTCAGCGGCACTCCTCGGATTTGCGGCAGGCAGGCGAAGGCGAGTTCAGGTCAACGCAACCCGCCTTGTGGAGACGCATCAACTGTTCGGTGACATCCATTCGAGCCAAGCGATGGGAAATTCCCCAGCGCTCACTCAAAATCGCTGACATGGACTCCACGGAAGTGCTGCCGTCACAAAGATCGAAAAGCAGACGAGCAGTGGAATTGATGAAATAGACGCCTCCGTTGCCCGGCCTGAGGCAATATCCGCCCTGTGTCTCCTCCACGCTTATGGGCCCGGATTTGGGTTTTTCGTCACCCAGGAGGTACTCCCATCCAAACAGTTTTTTGAGCACGTGCGGGGCCTTGCACTCCAGCGAAAAGAAGAGCCAGATCGACAAACGAATCGCCTGCCGAAAAATGAAGCAGTTCTCCCGGGCCGGAGCGTAGAAATCCGCATTGATGTGATAGTTGTCGGCGACACAGCCGCCGGCGCAGATGGTCCGCGCGAAACACCCAGAGCATTCGGATCGAGTCAGAACATTGTGCTCCCACATTTCGCGCGCGTAGCCGTCGTCGTAGCCTGTGGCGACATCGCCCATACGGCAGCGCTGTACTCCCAGAAGCTTGTAACAGGGGTAAACGTCGCCATTGGAGGCAATGGTTATATAGTCTATCCCGCTGTTGCAGGCGCGATAGCGCGGCAGGCGTTTGGCCAGCACACGCATGTAGTTGACAAAAGGATTCAGGACGAAAATATCGCCAGCCATAAGGAAATCGTGATAATCTCGGGCCAGCGTCACCAACTCCGAACGTAATTTGTCAGCGTGTTTCAGGGTCACCGCATACTGGCCATCCGTGGGGACCAAGCCCCGATCCATGCGAATTTTCGACACGTTGCGGCTGCGAAAAAAACGCACGGTCTCGGCCAAATCCAGATTTTGGCGGAAAAAGGTTACATTTATGCCGATTTCCGCCTGGGGAAGGGCCTCTCGCAAGGCAAGGTAATTGGTAAAGGCCTGATCGAAAACGCTTTCAGCGTTGTTTTTAAAACATCTGAGTTGATCATGACTCTTTTTGTCTCCGTCAAGGCTGATCAAAAAGGAAAAATTGTGCCTTTTGAAGAACGAAAACATCGAAGGCCGTAACAGCGTGGCATTGGTGATCAACTGAAAAGAGAACCTGGCGGGATGACGATCTTCGGCATATTCAACGAGGGCGCGCAGCAACGCAAATTCCAGCAACGGCTCCCCTCCGAAGAAAGTGAGGCTGACATGTTCGAAATTCCTGGAAGCAAGGAGGTCGATCGCTTGTTTGCCCGTGGCCTCATCCATGGCCTTGTTGCCCAGGATATAGTGCTCACGCAGCCCGCTCAGCCCCATGATGCAGTAGACGCACGCCAAGTTGCAGTCGTGGGTCAGGTTGAAGAGCACCGAGCCTAGTTGGGTTGGTGCAAAATCCTGATCCGTGGTTTCCAGATCGGGAACTCGCAGAAAACCCAGATCAGCAAGTTCGGAGGGTTGGACTCCACAGGGGCCTGAAACGGGGAAAGCCTGTCCGGTGGCTGGATTGAGTATGAAGTCGTCGCCCAGGACAGTGAACCGGTAACCTTGGTCCGAGGAAATTTCCGCTGTATTGGTTCGGTTGCTGGTCGAGGCCAAGATGACTCTCTTTGGTTTGAAAAAAAGGAGACAATTACAACATGGCTCCCGCCATGTGGGGGGCGGGATACGGAATCATGAAGACTGCCTTTCGATGGGGAAAAAGTTTCGCGACGCGGGTCATGCACACCATCCCGCGGAAAATGTCTGAACCGCCCTTTCAGGGCTCGCCGACAAGGTGCAACGCCCCGCGACGCGACTCGTGTTGGAAGAATGATCCGCAACGTACCTTGAAGTGTCGATCCAGAAGAGGACGCCCAATTCCGTTTTCACTGCAAAAAGCCAAATCAAGCAGGCTCAGAAGTTACGGATCGCAACCAGCGGGTTTCTCCATGACTTACGAGCCTGTGCTCACTCTGTCCTCTGTTGGTTTGGGCCTCGGCTCACCGGGACCATAGAACGCGCAGGGCTGGTCTATGTCTCGTATCTCTTTTGGGGTGACGATGGTCTTCATGGTGGGCCTGACATAATTCTTTTTGTCTTCCTTCATTGCTTTACCCTCCTTAGTGGTGTTTTAAAAATGTGTAATTAAATATAACCCATGCCAAATTTGAATGTCAAATTTTTTGCTTTCCATCCGGAAACTATTTTATTTTTGCATCTTGAAACTGACAGTTTTCAATTCGGAAACGAGCATTTTTTCATGGCTCAATATGCGTTTCGGACTGCTGACCTGTCTGCCGACAGGCAGGTTGCCAGGGAACGTCAATTATGCCTTTGGTTTTATGCCCCAAGGGGGCATAGTCCCCCAGCCCAGGATTGGACAGCCAAAGGCTGGTCTACCCTGGGTCAATTGAAAGAAAGAGAAACAACCCCACCCAAAGGGGTTGCGTCAGATACAGACTTGCACGGAGCTGGCTGGGTTTACATTTCGTGGACGCACCCCCCTTGGGGTTGAAGCAAATTTATGGCGTAGGAGGAAAAAAAACAGTCCGAAACGCATAATGAGCCTTTTTCTTTTGACTAAGGAAATCAACAAATTGTGAGAAGGACAACGCAAAAAGCCTAAGAGACTAATCATCTGCCTCGAAGGCTTCTTGCAAACTTTGGCCCTGCCGTAAACCCCTTGCCACCATCGGAACATTTAGCCATCATGTTCAAAGGTTAAAAAATCGCCGCCTGCGCTCGACAATGACACGATGAGCGGCGGCAGGCTCGGTCAGCCAAGCGCTGACGCCAAAACATAGCAAAGCCGCTGCTCGAGGCAAGCGATTTCCATTTTCTGTCACTATTCATTGACATTAATGATGGCAGGCGATTAAATATATTTTTTATGAAAACTGGATCAGCTGTACTTGAACGCCCTCATTTTTTCCTTGTGCAGCCGGACAGTGATGGATGTGCGCGGAATATGCCCCATTGGGTTTTCCGCTGGCAACTCCCAAAAGAACGGGCATTGCCTATCAACTTCCAGGAGGTGGATGGGAACGAACATTCTCTTGCTGATGGCATTGGGTGAGGTCCTCACGCACCGCATTATCCGTAACCAAAAGAGGTTTTTTATGAAATGGCGAAAATTCTTGCTGGCGATGACAATTCTTTTGATCTCCTTTTTATTGTCCCCGGTTCAGTCGTTTGCTGAAACATGGGTGCTCGAATCCTCGACAGCAGGTGAATGCCCGAACTGTGAGATCGAGGTCATCAATGTAACCCCGGATATCATCCAGGTCACGGGCAACAACGGATGGGTTGGTTTCGCAGCGTACGACGCAACGGAAGGCAAATTCATCGGGGCGTCGCAGGCGAAAGAAGGGATGGGGGGCGAATACGAGCAGGTCTTGTTTACCATGGAGGTGACCGTCGAAAAAGAAAATCTGACGATCCATGCATCGTCCCCTAGTGGTAACATTTATTCGACCTACACGAAAAAATAGGTGTTTTAAGATCCATTCAGTTTCCCGAGACGCTGCTTTTTATCCGGATGATCTCCATGCCGTGATTCTGGATCATATCCCGGATGATGACGGGACAAGGGCGAATGGTCGATCGATTAGTGCTTCTCGGTTCGATGTCTACTCATCTCGCGGGGGAGTTGCGACGTGTCTGGTTTTCACCCCGCATCTCCCCCGCTACCCTAATAAACGTCGGCTGGCCCAATTTTTTCAAACTGATTTCATTCACTTGAGAGTCCAAAGTTCTCCAGTCTGTTCATGAAGGTGTCACCGCCGACCAACTTTTGACCCACCCCGCGCCGATTAGCTGACCCACCTTCGGTGGTTGTAGTGCTGCAACCTTTTCCTTCTCAAACACCCTCATCCCTTATCTGAAGGGTATTTGAGAAGGAAAAGGTTTTCATTAAATAGCCTCCCAGGCACAAAGTGGGTGGGTCCGAAAAAACACCCCAGGTGGGTCAGTTTTTAATCGGTAATGACAGATGTAGGAGCGGGCCATGCCCGCGATCTTGATAATACCCTTCACCAGCCGCCCTTCGGGGCGTCCGTTCGCACGCCATCTTCATTGCCCGTACCTTTCGATAAAGTGTCCATTCATCAAACGATCACAGACAATACAGCTGATGCATGGACGAACGCGCACGGATCCAGGCCGACCATCATGACAAAAGCCGTTTCTGTCGTCTCTTACAACGGCCAGATCCAGAGAAGCATCGGCAGCGTGATGCAGATAATCAGCACATCCATGGGCAGACCCATTCGCCAATAATCGCTGAAACGAAAGCCACCGGGACCAAGAATGAGGGTATTGTTCTGGTGGCCGATGGGAGTAAGAAAGGCACAGGATGCACCAATGGCCACAGCCATGAGAAAAGAGTCCGGATTGACCTGCAGCTGAGCGGCGGTGCTCAGGGCAATGGGACACATCACCGCAGCGGTGGCCGCGTTGTTCATGAAATCGGTCATGAGCATGGTCGCGACCAGGATGACTGCGAGACCAAGCACGGCATGGCCTTGAGCCACGGTATCAAGCAGAAAGCCGGCGATGAGATCGGCGGCGCCGGTGGACGCCATGGCACCGGCAACCGGCAACATGGCCCCAAGCAGGACGATAACCGGCCAGTCCACCGCCTGATAGACCGAGCGGAGGGAGACAATCCGCAGGGCCATCAGGGCCAGGACTTCGGTGGCAAAAGAGACAGCCACCGGCACCAGGCTCAGCGCTGCGGCGGCAACTGCAACGACCATAATCAAGGTGGCTTTCAAGGCCTCCCCTGCTTTGGGAACACGGATGTCCCGCGTGGCCAGGGGGACGCAACCGAATTCGGTGGCGAAACCGGACAGGGCCTCGATCGAACCCTGCATAAGCAGTACATCACCGGCCTCAATGGGGGTGGAGCGCAATCGTTTAATACTCCTGTGGCCTCGACGGGAAATAGCCAGCAGGTTGATACCAAAGCGGGTCCGTAATGCCATATCCCGGGCAGAACGTCCGATGAGGATCGCACTGGGCAGAGCCACCATTTCCTGGACCAGAATCTCACTGGATACAGGCTTTTCTTCCTTTTTATCTTCATTATCCGCTGGTTGTTCTTCTTCCCCCTGCTGTTCTCCCTTGTCATGCTGATCAATCTCTTCGGATGATCCTTTCTCGGCCTCGTCCTCTTCCTTATTTGTACCCTGTTCAGGAGGCACGTCTTCCTCCAGGCTCAGCCCCATTCCGGAGAGGACCGTGGCCAGAGATTTTGGTTCAGCCTGGATGATGAGAATATCACCGTCAAGGATAAGGCGCCCCGGATATGGAGCGGACAGGCGAACACCATTGCGGACCAGAGCCACAACCAGGGCTTCTCCCTCGTCCAGCATTTGTTCCACTTCCCGCAGCGTTTTACCCTCGGCTTTACTGTCCCTGGTGATACGCACTTCCGTGGTGTACACAGCAGTGTCAAAATCATCAGTATCGCTTTGTTTGCGCACCGGCACCAGATGCCAGCCAACCAGAACGATGAACACCAACCCGACCAGGGTGACGGTGAGCCCCACCGGAGTAAAATCGAACATGGCAAAATTGCCCATGCCAACCTCGGCCCTGAACCCGGAAACAATCAGATTGGGCGGGGTCCCGATCAGGGTCGTGGTTCCACCAAGAATGGAGCCAAAGGCCAGCGGCATCAAGACCTTTCCCGGGGTCAACCCTTGTTTGGCAGCCACCTTGACAGCCACCGGCATCAACAGAGCCATAGCGCCGACATTGTTCATAAAAGCAGACAAAAGCGCCCCAAGTCCGGTCAGGGCGGCAATACTCAGGGTTGGTCCCGCCGAAGCAGGAAGCACCCGTCGGGCCAGCTCATCCACCGCCCCGGTGGTCTGGAGGCCGTGGCTGAGAACAAGCACACAGACAACAGTGATTACAGCCGGATGGCCGAATCCATGGAACGCATCACCACCGGGAATCAGCCCGGCAAAGACACAGGCCAGCAAGGCGCCGACGGCTACCATGTCGTGCCGCCATTTGCCCCAGATGAACATGCCCATGGCTGCCACAAGAAGAGCGATGACAATAAACTGATCCTGGGTCATACCGTACCCTCCATAACGGGTGCAACGGATTCAGTTCAGGGCAGTAAGGCAACTTGGCAACAGCCTGAATCCGTGACGGCTGGACGATTGCCTTGGGTATATCTTACTGTAATCAGATTATAAATGCAGAGGATTCCTTGATAACAACCTTTATTAGCCGCCCTTTGGGGGTCGTCCGCACATCTTCTTCATTGCCCGTAACCGTCCGATAAAGTCTCTTTTAATCGAATGGTCCCAGACAATAAAGCTGACGCACGGACGAACGCTCACGGATCCAGGCATCAAGCAACCGGAAGAGCAATAAAGATCAGAAAGGGCCCGGGAACCGGGTTTCGAGATCAGGAAGAAAGTGTTCGCCCACCCGGCCATAGACTTTCGACCAGGAGTTGGAGGCGCATCTCGTTGATCCCGTCAAGAACAGCCTTGTCGTCGGCCGCCGGGGAGAGAGCAGCCAGCACCTTGGCAAGATTTTCCTCGCCGGCCGTTTCCTTGTCTTCCAGAATCGCCTCCACTACAAAAGCCAGGGAGGTGAGGGTTCGATAGCTCTCATCGATTTGACGGAAACGTTCCGGATGAAATTCCGGGGGATAGCGCCGAACCATGCGCTGATACGCCTTGTCAATGTCTTCCCTGGTGGCGTTGGTCTCCAGATTAAGGGCCCGCAGGGCTTGTTCTCGTGTCACCATGGCACAACCTTTTACTTTTTCCGCCCGCGGGATTGCTTTCGACGGCTACCGCGAGGGCCGACAATGAGGCGCAGTTGCCAGTCAAGTTCATCACGCAACCCTGTGTATTGTGTCTCGCCGGCCGCAATTCGATTGGAAAGCACGTTCATGGTCTTGATCAGCAAAGAAGCATAGTCGGGGAGGTTCTCCATCAGTGGATAGATCTCGTTGACGATCGTCTCGATAGACTTCTGGGGAAGGGTGCGGAAATCAACAACACGCTCTTTGAGAAAGGCAAGAATCGCCCGGGAATAATGCAATTCATGCGAAAGAGCAGCCAAAGCCCCAGCCGGGCTTAAATCAAAAATGTAATCGATCAGTTCGTCTGCTTCCTCATCACACTCAAGAAGTTCATCAACGGCGGCAATAAACAGGGTACATCCTTCTTCAGGATCCCAGATCTCCGTAAACCATTGCCGCAGCAGCTCTTCGTTGACTCGCCCTTGGGGAAAAACCGTGAGGAATCGTTCCAGCGCGCGCAGCGGTTCACCGACCTGAGCCGCAAGTTGCAACAACTCTCTGATCAGATCGGGAGGGAAGCGCATCATGTCCGTATACGAATCCCGCGTTCGCCCCGGTTTTTTTTCGGGGAAGGGTAGAAAACTGAAAAAAAGAACCCCGGACATAACTTCCTTGTAGATACTCTCCCCCACCAGGCGGGTCAAGGCATCGTTCCCTTCTATCCGCTCGAAAAGGACCTGGAGGAATGCCGGTGATTGCGCGGCCGGTCTTTTATGCATCCGCAGACACCAATGGATATCATCAAGCCCGGGTGCAGGCCCTTCCCGCAACGCCTTGATCGCGGCCGAGGTCAACCGTTTATTCCGCCTCTCCTGTGCGGCAAAGAAGGCGAGCATGGCAAGCCGGATGCCCATACATTCGCTTTCAGCGGCCTGCGACAAAACATCAATGATGGCTTGGGAGACTCTTCTTTTCCTGAAGATCCTGCTCACATCTTCAGCGACTATCGGATCGATGACGGCAACAAGAGCCCGCCCCTCGCGGGGGGAAAGGGCCGGCAAACGGCGGCCAATTTCCTTGAGCACCTGCCTGTGACAGCGGAGCAGCAGGCTTTCCACCCCATCGTCATCCTCATCCTGGTCGAAAAAAAAGTCAGGCGCAAGGGGGTCGTCGCTTTCACCCCAGGATGGCGTATCATGCCAAGCCTTGCGCAGGTCGCGGAGCACAACCAGCTTCCCCTCGAAAGAGGCTGCGGAAAAATCCGCCTCCATTTGCTTCTGATCGAACCCGGAGCCACCTCTGTCGCCTTTGTTTATAAGCTGGCCCCGCAGTTCCGGAGTGAGCAGATCGCCACATCCTTCGAAAAAGACCCCTCTGACCGCGCCTATCAGTTCCCTCACCTGATGAGGTGTTGGAGCATAGCTGCACTGTCGCAGATGGAGCACGACCTGGCAGACAAAGGGCAACAGCACCAGTCGACCCAGCTCCCGGGGGAAATACGACATGGTCATCAGGGCCTCTTGATTGGCCCCTTCAAGGTTGTCAAGCAATGACCGGGATAAGGGTTTTCGCAGGTTGGCCTTGTGATTGAGTTTTCTGAATTCCGCCATGTTCTCGCCCAAGTGGAGAAATACCCTGCTCATTGACGCTTCGGCAAGATGGCCAGCGAGTTCGTGGTAGTGTTTCCGAGTGATATTGGCGGGATCCCTTGCTATTCGCTGGAGCATGGCCTCTATCCCCTGCCAGCTTCGAGGGGGCAGCAAGACTGAGCTAAGGCTTCGCTGAGCAACCTTATAGGTACCACTTAACCCGGTCAGGGTCTTAATCGTTTCGCCGGCATCATTATCTCCTTCCACAAACCCTTTGAGTGCCTGGAGAAAATGCAGCTCCGGTGTATCGGGCAGCAGCTGTATTTGGTCCACACTGGTCCGGAATTCATGGAAGGACTGCCGGGTTCGCAGGGTGCGCCGCTGTACTTCCAGCCAGGCCTGATCAATCTTCCGCTTCAGTTCGGGCGTGACAGGTTGAGCCTGCACCGCCACCAACCATTCCATGAAACGGCCGGCTCGCCAGAGTTTGTCCTGCTCTTTTTTCGCTCGTCGCTGTTTTGCCTTACTCAAGGTTCTCCCATTGCTCCTCAATGGTATCCATCAATTCCACTAGACGATCTTCCAGATCATCCACCAGATCCTCGTCTTCGCCAGCGACAACGACCATCTCGTATCGGCTGACCAGATTCTTAAGCTCCTTCTGGTACTCGGGGGTGAGACGACTGTCCTCAAGGAGCTGCCGGGCCTTTTGTGAGATATAGTTGACCGGCTTATCGCTCAGCGTCATTTCATCCTGTTCCTCTCCGCCAGTCCCGGCCTCCTTGTGCTTGGGGTTTTTCAGATCAACCGCCACGGTTTTGATATTTTCATAACCCTTCTGGTTGACGGTGACCTGGATAATCCCCTGCAAATCATAGGAAAATTCAACGGTAATCGGAGTATGCACCGGTGCCGGTCGCAAGTCGAACATAAACGAATCCACCAGGGTATTCTCCCTGCAGGAGGGACTCTCTCCCTGGTAGACTTCTACTTCCACCTTGCTCTGCTGTGGCATCGAGGTGTAATACACTTCCGAGCGAGTCACGGGAATACGCGTGTTCCGGCGGATGATGGTGGAAAAATAATCCGGCTCCCCGGTCTCGGGGTCAATTTCGTCGATGGTTCGCGTGCCCAGCGAGTGGGCGGCAACGTCGATGAGAATATGCCTCAGGGGCTC
Organism: Desulfobulbus alkaliphilus; assembly: GCF_016918545.1. GTDB lineage: Bacteria > Desulfobacterota > Desulfobulbia > Desulfobulbales > Desulfobulbaceae > Desulfobulbus > Desulfobulbus alkaliphilus. The sequence continues at coordinate 157,627 of NZ_JAFFQC010000003.1, forward strand.
ACCGGCAATGATTCCGGCCTGGACCGCCGCTCCCAGGGCAACACACAGATCCGGATCCACGGAATGCTCCATGGGCTGGTCAAAGAGTTGGGCAAGCATATCCTGTACCGCCGGCATGCGGGTCGAACCGCCCACCAGGACGATCCGATCGATGTCCTCGAAAATGACTTTCGCTTCCTCCATGGCCTCCATGACTTTACGTCGGGTTTTTTCAACCAGATCATCGGTCATCTCTTCGAAATCGGTCCGGGCCACCTCCAGGCTCAGGTTGACCGGCTCGTTGTTGACAACCGCCACTGCAACCTCGTTGACCACCGCGTACGGTTGGGAGGAAAGTTCGATCTTGGTTCGTTCGGCAATATCCCTGAGCCGGACCTGCAGGGAAAAATCATGACTCAGGTCAGTCCCGCACTGTTGCTTGATCTGGTGGAGAAAATGGTTTTTGAGCCGTTCGTCAAAGTCGTCTCCCCCCAGAGCGGAATCGCCGCAAGAGGCCAGGACTTCCTTGATATCACCCTTGAGCTGAACAATGGACACATCAAAGGTCCCCCCGCCCAGGTCATAGACCAGGATGCATTCTTCGCGTCCTTCCGCGGTCGCTTCCGGGCTTTCATAAACGAATGCCGCCGCTGTTGGCTCGTTGATGATACGGAGAACCTCGAGGCCGGCCAGTTCGCCCGCGCGGATGGTCGCCCGGCGTTGGGCATCATCAAAATAGGCGGGGACAGTGATGACCACCTTGCGCACGGTCTGCCCGAGGACCTTCGAAGCCTCGGAGGTGAGATGTTTGAGAAGGATGGCGGAAATGTCCTCGGGGAGATAGGTAATTCCGCCCACTTCTATGGAAGTCTCCTTGCCCATAAGCCGCTTGACTGATTTAACGGTATGAGCAGGAAAAGCGACATATCGGTTAAGTGCCTGTGCACCGACAAAAATCTGATCGTTCTCGGGGTCGAAACTGACCACAGAGGGGACAATGGCCTGGCCTTCCTCGATGGTTATGGGGACAGGAACCCCTCCCTGCAGTCGGGAGATGACTGAGTTGGTGGTACCGAGATCGATGCCGCAATAGATTTCCTTCATATTTTTTTCTCAATAATTGTTTTTTGGTGGCAACGATCACAGATACCTCTCTTTGCATGATCGCCACTGCCGAGTTGGAGAGCCTACGGTGGACAATTATTCCTGAACAAACTTGAGGTACCTGCGAATGCTTACAATACAGGAACACGGTCAACCACACGGGCACAACAATTCTTGTGATTGGCGACAGGTGCTCTTTCGGCGGTCGAGTTCTTAAACTGGTCCTCTTTTTTTCCCAAGATAACCTTGGCAGGTGTACGAACCTGGCCATGTTCGATGAAACCAGGTTCCAGCACTTCAACCACCACGGAGTTTGGGGCATCTGGATCACGTACCAGCACCGCCCGATGCAACCGGGGATCAAAATCTACTTCCAGTTCGCGAATGATGCAAATATCCTCCGTGTCCAGAAGTTGTTCAATCTGAAGCCAGAACAGGGCAACGGCCTGCCGTCGCGGGGCCGAGTCGATAGTTTGCACCAGCAAGGACTGTTCAAGATGAAAAAAAGTCGAAGCAAGCCGCATCAACCCCGCACCAGCACTTTCCCTGGATGCTGTCGGGACTGGTTCAGGCAATTTGGACCGTGTTTCTTCGAGCAGAAGCGTCTGTTTGCGCAGAGTTTTTCTCAAAACACGAAACTCCTCGGTCAAGGAGATCTGTATTTCCGCCAGAGTCGGTTGGCGATCCTCTGCCGACCCTGCCCGGGAATCACTTTTTCCGGAAAAAAACCCGGTGATACGATGCCAGAATAAAAACGACATGGACCTTTTTGCAGGCTGAAATGGACCGGATCCGGCTCGTACTCGAGAAATGTTGACGGCTCCGGAGTTTAATCGACTTAAGGAGGAGTACCTGCCCTTATGCCAATTTTCAATTCTTCAAATAACCCTCAAAACTACCTCATGTTCCGCAAGATCGCACCCTGTTTACGGTATCCGGCAAAAATTTCCGCAAACGGTTTCAAGAGCGCGCTGAGAATCGAACGATCAGTCTGCCCTGCAGAAGGGGGTTAAATCAATCAGGTACAAAACCATTATCGGAACCAGAGCATCGAATCACCTGTTCACAGGCAACAGCAATCCCTGGGAAACCAGGCGGTGGATCAATTGCACATGTTCCTCCCAGTCAATCGCCTGCCCTGAAGCCATCAAGCGATTGCGATAGGCCGCCAGGGTGGACGGACGCTCAAAATATCTGAGCGTGTTTCGATAGCTGGCATGGGACATGGCAAGGATCCCCGTGGGCAGAAACAGGCAGACGGTCCGCTCATAAGGAAAAGGCTTGTCATGCTGATGCTGCTGGAACCGATGGATGAGCGGTAACGGATCGAGGTAATCCTGCTCATGGATAGAGACCTGCGCCTTGTTCAGGACCATTTGGCAGGCATCGGAATCAAGCTGGTGCTCTTCACCTGCCATGCCCCTTGCATGGCTGTTGATTTTGTTGCGGGTGAAGCGAAGCAGATCGATAAAAAACGGCAGAGCGGCGCGGACAGGGCCACCAGGCCCCCATCGCTGTTCAAGAACGGCCAGCACTGCATCCACGGGCAAGGAGGAAAAAAACGCTCCTGGAGCTTTCTCCACCATCGGTTCAAGCACATCTGTCAGGTCCCACACCCACTGCTCGCCCACCCCGGCGCAGAGCAGGTGAAACAATTCGTGGCAGTGCTGTTCCAGATGCTCCAGTACCGCAAACAACGCCTCCATCCGCAACAGGAAAGGAGCAGGAAGCTGTTCCGGGATATACAGGCAGAGATTGTCCACCGGAAAGAGGTACCTGGTCCCCTCATCGATCTGCTCTTTGCGGCGCAGCAGGGTGGCAAAACGCTGGTGACCGTCGATGTGGCTTTCCCAGTACCGGCTGCCGACATCCGTGGAAAGGTGATCGAAACACACCCGCACCGGCGGGTTCTGGCAAAGAAACAGACGATGCTTGAGCAGGACAATCTGACCTATTTCCCGTTGCAGCGATTGGATGGTTGTCCCAGGATGATAGCGACTGAAAAAAACTTCGATCCGCGCCTGGCGGCCAAGAGTTTGGCCAATGAAGGCGATGTTTTCTTCCAGTTCCGCCAAACTATAGGTCGCATTCCCTTTGATCCACACCCGATCGGCGTCATCACAGACCTCCGGAGAAAACTCGAAAACTGGTGTCACCTGGCTGCAGGTAAACGCCCGCTGGTACAGATCCAAAAATTCCTGACCAGGCAAGTGCCAGGCGCCATAATGCAGGGTGAAATGCCCGCGCAATTCCGGGTCGGCAGCAATTGCCCGGAACAGGGTTTTAATCCAGGCCGGATTGTTTTCGTAACAGATATAGAGAACAGCAGTCCAGTTCTTGAGATGATGAAGATCGGCAAGAACGGCGGCCACCGTCCGGGTGACCGGGTGAAAGCGCTGGGAATGGCGTTTGAAGGCATGCCGACTGCCGCCGCAGTAGCGGCAATCAAACACGCATCCCCTGCCGAGAAAGACTGGAAATCCCAGTTTGGTCTCGATTTTCTCGACATAGCGGTCGGCATCGATCAGGTACTCGAGACCGGCAAAGGAAAGGGAGGTGAGCAGCGGTCCGTCGGCCAGCCAGCTGGTTGTGCTGGGTACGATTACGTCACCCTCCCGACGGATCAGATTGGCGATCTCGGCCGGGTTGACCTTTTCAAGGAGCTGTCGGACCGGCTCCTCGGGATCGCCGACCACAACATAATCCAGATCTTCCACAGTCCGCAGCAGGTCCTCGGCAAAATACGAGGCCGTGAACCCGCCACACAAGGTGATCACCTCGGGGCTCCAGGCCTTGACATCAGCCAGAGCTGCCAGCAGGCCATGAGCGGTTTCCTGCCAGTGGAGCACAAAACCGACATGGGTGGGCCGGAAGGTGTCTAAAACCTGACGCAACCGGTTGCCTGCCTGATTTTCCCGATAGAGCGAGGGGCTGAAAATCCGGGCAGCGATTCCCCTCTGCTCTAAAAAATCGCAGAGACCGAAGCTGCCCATGGGGATATAAAAAAAGAAGGGGCTGGCGCAATTTATGATCAGCAGACGTGGTTCCATGGACAGATGGAGCAGAGACCGAAATAGTTGTCGGACCGATGGTGGCTCGGTACGGGAGGGGGCGAACGGGATTCAGAACCGGCAGGCTGCCTTGTCTCCGACGGGCATCCGATCCTCACAAATGGCCCAGAGCTGATCACACAGCAGGCTCTGCACCCTCTCGGAAGCGGCTTCGATCTCAACGGGCGTTCCCTTGCGGAGAGCGTGAAAATACAGATCGCAGATCTTTCTCTGCTCACGGTCCCAACCGGAGGTATATCCGCTTTTACCGCTGACCGCCGGTACCAGGACATCAACTCGTTCATAATCACGGCGGCCATGAGCCCAGTTGATGACATGGGCATAAAACAGCAATCCCCGATCCAGAAGGATATACAGGAGTTGCACATTACTCACCGGCCCGACCTGCAACAGTTCTCCGCCCATCTTCATCCCGAGAAGACGAACGCCGGTGAGCAACTCTTTGCCCTTGAAGGCGGTGGCCCCGGCTCCAATCAATCCGCCCACCGCCGAGAAAATCCCGAAGGACGACCCGATAGTGGCGGCATCGATGCCCAAACCCAGGGCTGCTCCGCCCACAGCCCCGGCAGCAATGATCTGTCGATTGGTCAGGCCGAGAAACTCCCAGGTCCTCCTGCTGAAAAGGTCCTCCGCCAGGATCGATTGCGGCGGTAGTTCGAGATTAAAAATATTGTGCTTGAACAGCCGACGGATCGCTTCATGCCCCCGACGCTCCTCGGTGGTCACGTAGGCCAGATACTCCCGATGCAGCTGTTCTCGCAGTTGCCTTTCTTCCGCCTTGCTGCACGCCACCGTCCGTCGATAGGCGAGGATGTCTTTCAACATATCCGCCAGAATGGCAGCCGTCCTGGTGATTCTTGCCTCCCAGTCAGTCCGGAAAGCGGTAACCACGGTCCTCAGCGCCGGTTCCCATTGCTGATCAATGGCTTTGAGGCTTTCCAGCAGTTCGATCCGCTGCCGATAGTTGGCCTGACAGGAATTAAAGATCCGCACCGCGTTGAAATGCTTACGGAAGGTGCTTTGCCATTGGTCAAGATACCCGCAATCTTCCTCCTTACAGTTGATCACCGCCATGCGGGGAGCACCGGTAAGCCGGAGAATCTCCATTTCCGCCCGATCCACATGCCGCAACGGCCGTGAACCGTCGACCACGAAGATCACACCGGCCCCGGCCGCTACCGGACCAAGCAGTTCACAATCATCATGAAAGGCGGGGTGGTGACGATGAGCGGCGATGAAAGCGGGCAGCATTTCTTCTTCTGAACCTGAAAAATTCTGCAGCCACTCCAGAGTCTGACGAGGATTCTGAAAGCCGGGGGTATCGATGAAGCGGAGAATCTCGCGACCGTCAATACGGACCGGAAAGGTCTGGCAGACAACGGTCTCTCCGGGAATAGCGCTGACCCGTACAGAATCGTCTTCCGCCAGGGTGGAGAGCACAGAGGACTTACCCTCGTTGGGATGACCGATAATAGCGAATTCGGGGATATTGTCGGATCTCATGCCTGCACCAGGGGGAGAATATCCAGATTGGGATCGCCGTCCATGTGCATTTTTTTCTTCCAGATGTCCAGGTGTTCAGCGTTCACCGGGGTGAAAATGTTCCGGGCCGACGGCTTGCCGATCAGCAGAATAAGGATCGGAACATCATCACCGCCGATCCGCCGCAGATGACGAAACAGGGTGACGGTTTCCCGCAGAGGTGGTTGCCAGGCCTCCTGCAGAAACAAAATTCCCTCGAGTTGGGCCTTGCCGGCGGACTCGGCCAGGGGAATCAGACTGGTTTCATCGGCAACACCCGGGACCCCATAGCGCAGCGAACGGATAGCCGGAGTTCCGGTATGGCGTTGGAGCAACGCGGCGAGGGTCGCCGGAGGACAGTCCGCATACAATTCATCGGGTATAAGAATAAACCAACGGCGACCTTCCTCTGTCCCCTCGCCCGGATCAGACCAGGAAGCGGCAGCATTCCATGTGCCCTGATCCATGGTCCGATCAGGGGCACTGACAATGGCGGGAGTCTGACGACCGGTTTCCAGCCCGCCGGCATCGACCAGCGGTGTCAGCATCCGCCGCGCCAGCCGCCGTAACCAGGTGGCGGTCAATGGTACCCGTTCCAGGGCGCGGCGGCTCTTTGCGACACCCAGCCCCAGAAGCGCCACCCGAGGCATGAGGCCGTAGGCAACCACGGCGCAACAGAGAAACGGCCACCAGGAAACCAGGTCACCGGTCGCCAAATGATACATCCCTTCCTTCAAAACCATCTGACTGCCGCGAATCTGCTCCAGACCGGGAGAGGCTGCCGGCAACAACCAGGACCAGGGCAGGGCAATGACCTGGACCAGGCGGACCACGGCCTCGGCGGAAAGCTGCAGGCTCGACTGCCAGCCAAAGGCGATATCGGAAAACACCACCCGACTGAGGGTGGCGACAAGGACACCCAGATTGAACCCGATGCCTCCCAATTGGGCAAAAATGAAGGCCGGCCAAACCAGCAGGGCCGTATACTCTCGACGCTGGCCACCTGCGGCAAAAAAACTGGCGAGTTCAAGCCGCTGACGACCACTCATTTTCCGTTGCAGCCGGTGCCGCAACCAGTCCACGCCCTGGATGAGCAAGCGGCCGAGCAAAGAATACACGGCTGAGGATTCCAGGCTCGTGCGCCGCACCTTTCTCAGCAGGAAAAACAGGCCCTGCAGTCCCAGCACCAGCAACTGAAGAAGAACAAACAAACCGATAAACGCGGAAACATTGACCGGCGCAGTGCCGGAATAAAACAGCAGCGAGCCGGCCAGACCGCCGCCGACCAACAGACCGACGAAGAAAATCAGCCATTGACAGACAACGGCGAATTCACCCCACACGCTCCCTGGCAACGGTTCGCCAGCCTGACTTTTTTCCCGGGCGTATTGCAGACGCCGGACAGCCAGCCAATGCCGCGCCAACTGGTGGGCGGGCATATCATCGGTCGTATCCAGTCGAGGTTTGATCTTGGCAAGATAGATGCGGCGATCTCGCTTGACAAGCGTATCCTCTCCCTCCCGTCGCCGCTGGTCTTCATCGATCTGCATAAAAAAATGCAAATCCATAATATCTTTAATATTCCAAGTCTTTTTCACGGAATCGACTCCGTAAAACAAATCCAGACAGGACAGTGAGAAGAGAGATTGCAGAGGAAAATCATTCTGTTCTATATAAGGGCAAACGGTCCGTCATGTTGAGCCGGAAAAAGACCCGGAGGATATGGCCGGATCGACCTTTGAAAACACCGGCCCGGATCCATGAGCATTCGTCCGCGCGTCAGCTTTATGGTTCGTGGCCATGCGATTAAAGTACCCTTTATCAAAAGGTTACGAGCAATGAAAATGGCGTGCCAACGGACGCCACGAAGGACGGTAGGTGACGGCATGGTACAAGAAAATCGCCGCATTTATAACCTAGTTACAATAAAATAAACTCCAAACAAGATTCCTGCCGTCACGGATTCAGCAACGGTACATAGCGAAAAAAATGAATCAGGACAAGGCAAACCAGCACAAATGAGCAATCCAACCCCTTGACGGTGTATTCCGTCGGGGGCGGAAGCAGCCTGGCCGATCTGCCTGGGGTATTTCCCCATTGGTTTTGCCCAGGGTGTTCTTGCCCAGCAAGCCAGCCTACCGGCCTGGGCGGCACGATCATCGTCGGCATGCTTTTGTACTGGCTGGCCGGATACCTTTTCACCTGAATCCTTGACAGCTGGATACTTGTTTTGGATAACGCTCACGGATCCAGGTTTTCTGAGAATATGCTCAATCCTTGCGCCAACCTTCGAGAAACCAGGTCGATTGCACCCCCTTGCCTTTCATTGTCATCTGCATCGGAGAGGAAAAAACAAATTCGGCATGCAACAGTCGGTGCACCTCCGCCGAGACATGAATACGCATCGGTTGGGAGAGCGCTTCCATCCGGGCGGCAATATTGACGGTATCGCCAAAAATGTCAAAAAGATACTTGCGGGTACCGACAATGCCGCCCACCACCGACCCGGAGTGCATACCGACCCGAACCTGCCAGGACTGGGACACGTTCTGGTTACGCTCACGCAGACAGGCGACCATTTCCAGAGCGGCGGTGGCCACTGAGCGGGCATGATATCGATTGGCCTCGGAAATGCCGGAAACAAAAAGATAAGCATCACCGATGGTTTTCATACGCTCGCAGCTATTGATCTCAACAATCCGGTCAAAAGCAGTGAACACTTCATTCAGTTCATTGATAAGCGTTTCCGGGGACAGGGTCGCCGCTGTCGTCGTGAACTGAACGATATCAACGAAACAGACGGTAACCGCATCGTAGAGTTGCGGAGCGCAATACCCTGTTTCCATCAGCGCCCGGGCCACCCGAACCGGCAGGACATTGAGAAGGAGAGCCTCGGACTTCTGTTTTTCCGCCTCCAGCAGGCGGTTTTTCTCCTCGAGTTGCCGTTGCAAACGACAAAGCTGGAGGTGGGTATGCACCCGCGCCAGTACCTCCCCGGGCTGAAACGGCTTGGTGATATAATCAACCCCCCCGACTGCAAAGCCCTTGAGTATATCGTCGGTATGGTCCAGAGAGGAGATGAATATCACCGGGATATCCCGGGTTGCCCCATTCTGCTTCAACAGACGGCACAGTTCCAGACCGTCCATTTCCGGCATGAGGATATCAAGCAGGATCAGATCCGGACGTTCATGGGCCAGCAACGATAAGGCCTCCTTACCGTGGTGGGCGACACAAACCTCATACCCCTGCTTTGCAAGCAGAGTATGCAGGATTTTTCGATTGATGGCCGAATCTTCAACCAACAGGATGGTGCCCGAGCTGCGCTGCATACGGGAAAGGCCAGCGCCAACCACTCAAACCGGCCTGATGTCGCGGTGAACCCGCTGACACAGGGTCAAATCCATGAGCACCAATGCAGCCATGGATTCGACTATGGGCACCGCCCGCGGCGCCACGCAGGGATCATGTCGCCCCTTGGCTGCCAGGGTCACCTCCATGCCATCGACGTCAGCGGTTTTCTGTTCCAGGCCGATGGTGGCCACCGGCTTGAAGGCTACCCGGAAAACTATGGCTTCCCCATTGCTGATGCCACCCTGGACACCACCGCTGAAATTTGTCCGGGTACCGAGCACATCCCCTTTGCCGACAAAAGGGTCATTGTGCTGACTGCCGAGCATGCGGGTACCGGCAAAACCGGACCCGATATCAAAACCCTTACTGGCGGGCAGGGACAGCATAGCCTGGGCCAGCCTGGCCTCGATTTTATCGAAAACAGGCTCGCCCAGGCCGATGGGAACTCCGCGGCAGACACAGGTGAGTATACCGCCGGTGGAATCCTTGGCGGCCTGAACTTCACGGATCAAGGTCTGCATCCGGACAGCGGTGTCTGCATCCGGGCAGCGAACCGCTGTGGCATCCACCGCGGTCCTGCTGACTTTGCCGACGTCAATCTCCGGGGCCTCAACGTCGCCGACGGCGCTCACCCAGGCCACGATTTCAGTCCCATAGGTCTGCCGCAACCATTTTTCCGCGATGGCCCCGGCAGCCACACGGCCGATGGTCTCGCGGGCGCTGGACCGTCCGCCACCGCTCGAGGCCCGGATACCGTATTTCATCTGGTAGGTGTAATCGGCGTGGGAGGGCCGCGGCACCCGGCTCATTTCCCCGTAATCCTGGGGCCGTTGATCTTTATTGTTGACCAGCAGCATGATCGGTGTGCCCAGTGTACGGCCGAACTCGGTCCCGGAATAAATGATCACCTGATCCGATTCCTGCCTGGGGGTGGTCAGTTCACTTTGTCCCGGCCGCCGCCGTGACAATTGAGGCTGGATATCGGCCTCGGTGAGTTCAAGTCCCGGTGGGCACCCGTCGACAATGGCCCCGACGCCCTTGCAATGTGATTCTCCAAATGTCGTCACCCGATACAGGGTCCCAAGCGTACTGGACATGACCGCCCTCCTCAATGCATTCCCGGTTTCCAGGCTATTCCAGGCTATGTAAATGTTTCCTTGCACTTCGTGACAGGCGCCTTCCCTGGCTGGCCCCGTCATCAACGATCACAGGCACTCCATCGTGACCCGGTCGCGGCGGCCCGCCCAAAGGGCTGCAGCGGCCAACCACCGCTCAACAACCCCGAAGCGTCCGAGACTTCTTACACCCAGGGTTCAGTCACGCACAGCCAGCAGACGTCACGAGCTGAACCGGTGCATATACCAGGCAGCGGCCTGGTCGAGTCCGGATCGCAGCGAATACCGGGGCTTATACCCGAGGAGCTGCTCGGCTTTGCCGATATCGGCCAGGGAGTGACGGACATCGCCGGCGCGAAAATCACGATAGACCGGCTGCACTTCCCTGGCGGCCGGAACCCGCTCAGCCACCCGATCCCGGATCAGGGTGAAAAGTTCATTGAGGCTGGACCGCTCGCCAAAGGCCACATTGTAGACCTGATCGGCAGCAGCATCACCAGCGGTGGCAGCAAGGATGTTGGCCTGCACACAGTTATCGACAAAACAGAAATCACGGCTGGTTTCACCGTCGCCATTGATAAAGACCGGCTCGCCCTTGAGCAGGCCGGCAAACCACCTGGGAATCACCGCGGCATAAGCCCCTTCCGGGTCCTGCCGCTGCCCGAAGATATTGAAATACCGCAGACCAACGCTTTTGAATCCATAAGTTCGGGCGAACACCGCGGCGTACAGTTCGTTGACCAGTTTAGTCACCGCATAGGGAGACAGCGGATGACCGATCTTTTCCTCGACCTTGGGCAGACCGGGATGATCGCCGTAGGTGGAACTGGAGGCGGCATAAACAAACCGGTGTACCCGAGCGTCTCGCGCAGCCACGAGTATGTGGAGAAAACCGGTGCTGTTGTTTTCATTGGTATTGATCGGGTCTTCAATGGAGCGAGGTACCGAGCCGAGGGCCGCCTGATGGAGAACATAGTCCACCCCCTGGCAGGCCTGGTGACAAACAGTCAACTCACGGATATCCCCCTTGATACAGTGAAACTTCTTCCAGGCCTCCATCCCGACCCGATGCCGGACTTCATCGAGATTATGCTGATACCCGGTGGAAAAATTATCCAGCCCCACGACCCGCTGCCCCAACTGCAGCAGGGTTTCCAGCAGATTGGAGCCGATAAAACCGGCTACACCGGTAACCAGCCAGGTGCAGGGATTGCGCAGAAGCTGCTCTTGCCGTTGTTCATATGCATCATCCATTTTTACCGTTCCCCCACCCTTTGCTTTATTGTACACTGCGCAGTACTTTTTCTCAGTCCAACTGGCCGGATAATAGCCGCCCCAGCCGCCGGCGTCAATGTCCAACACCTATACGCAAACGCCTGCCAACGCGTTGAGCTCCCATGCCTCAATCCCGGAAAATCATCCACATCGACATGGACGCATTTTTTGCGTCGATCGAACAACTCGACCACCCGGAACTACGGCGGCGGCCCCTGATCGTTGGCGGCGATCCCGACGGGCGGGGTGTGGTGGCTGCCTGCTCCTACGAGGCTCGAACCTTCGGTATCCATTCCGCCATGCCCTGCAGCCGAGCCCGGCGTCTCTGCCCGCAGGCGGTTTTTGTCAGACCGCGGATGGCGCGCTATCAAGAAATCTCCCGGAGAATCATGACCCTTTTCCGGGAATACACCGATCTGGTGGAACCCCTCTCCGTTGATGAAGCCTTTCTTGATGTCACCGTTAATCCGCGCGCAGAACCCTCAGCCACCCGAATTGCCGAAAGCCTGCGCCACACGATCCGCGCCACTACCGGATTGACTGCCTCAGCCGGTGTTTCCTACAACAAGTTTCTCGCTAAAATCGCCTCCGGCCAAAACAAGCCGGACGGGCTCACCGTCATTCCACCCGACCGGGCCCAGGCCTTCATTGCTACCCTGCCGATTGGCAATTTTTACGGTGTGGGCAAGGTCACGGAAAAAAAAATGCGGCGTCTGGGGATTCATACAGGCCGTGACCTTCTCCGTTTTTCCCGCCAGCAACTGATCGAACTGTTCGGCAAGATTGGGTCGTTTTATTACCATATCGCTCGTGGTTTGGATACCCGCCCGGTGGAACCGGTTCGCGTGCGCAAATCCATTGGCGCGGAAACCACCCTGGCTGAGGATCTGCTTGTTTTCGAGCAGATCCTGGCCGTTGTTGTTGACCAGGTCCATCGAGTGGCCACGGTCCTGAAGGAAAAACAGATCGGGGCCCGTACTCTGACGCTCAAGATCCGCTACAGCGATTTCACCACCATTACCCGCTCCAGCACTGTGCTCACAGGATTCTTCACCGCCGAAGACATGCTGGCCCGGCTGCCGCGGCTCCTGGCCGCCACCGAGGCCGGACACCGGCGGATCCGCCTGCTGGGGATCAGCGTCTCTCAGCTGTTGGGAATGCAGGAGGGTCGAAGAAAAAGGCCTGTCCAACTCTCACTGCCCTTCTCAACCGGCTGACCATGTTTCGAAGGAAAGAAGGACATCCTGAAAACAAGGATCTTGATGTGTTTTCTTTTTGCCTGGTGTACTGTTGAGTCCATGTACCTCCAATCTTTCCTCCGGCAAGGAGTATATGGGCGTGCGCATGCCTGAGTCATCTGCACAGGCACCCCTGGTGGTAGCGGGTGGGGGTGCTGCCGGTCAGGCAGCTTTCCGTGGAGCAGAGGTTATCCTCCTGGAAAAAAAGCGCTGCCCTGGTCGCAAACTTCGCATCACCGGCAAAGGGCGCCGCAACCTGAGCAATGTGCTCTCTTTGCCTGATTTTACTGAGCATTTCGGCACAACCGGCCCTTTTTTCCACCACGCTTTCCATTACTTTTCCACCCCGGATCTGCTCGAGTTTTTTCGCACCCGAGGGCTGGATGTGATCAGCGAACGTGGCGGCAGGAACTTCCCCGCATCAGGCAAAGCCACAGACGTGCAGACGGTTTTCGAATCCGCCGCCCGCCACGCAGCCCAACAACACAGCTGATATGTTTCTTCCTGCCACCCGAGAGGAGATGGACCGCCTGGCCTGGCCGCGGCTCGACGTCATCCTGGTCACCGGCGATGCCTATATCGACTCACCCTTCATTGGGGTGGCGATGATCGGAAAAATTCTCCTCCATCAAGGTTTTCGGGTCGGAATCATCGCCCAGCCGAACCCACAAACACCAGCTGATATTACCCGTCTCGGTGAACCACGGCTGTTCTGGGGTATTACCAGCGGCTCCATTGATTCCATGGTCGCCAACCGCACTGCGTCCGGCCGCCGCCGTAAAAGTGATGATTATACTCCAGGCGGCTTCAACAACCGTCGTCCGGATCGGGCCGTGATCGCCTACGCCAACCTGATCCGCCGACACTTCAAGCAGACTGTTCCCCTGGTTCTCGGCGGCCTTGAGGCCAGCCTGCGACGTCTCGCCCATTACGACTATTGGCAAAACCGGGTGCGGCGCTCAATTCTCTTTGACGCCAAGGCCGATTATCTGCTCTACGGCATGGCCGACCGGTCGGTGGTCGAACTGGCGCGGTCCCTGGCTGCAGGACAATCTCCCAACCGAATCCGTGGACTCTGCTATGCGGCATCGGAACCGCCGGCAGAAGCACTGCTGCTTCCAGCCGCAACACAAACTGCGGCCGACAAGGCAGCCTTCATAACTATGTTTCGGACCTTTTACGAAAACAACGATCCTGTCACCGCCAGAACACTGGTGCAACAGCAGGACAGCCGCTTTCTGGTCCACAATCCGCCCCAGCCGCCTCTGTCCACCGAAGAACTCGACACTGTACACGGGCTTGTGTTCACCCGGGATCTTCACCCCCGCGACCGGCTCCTGGGGCAGGTTCGCGCACTCGATACCATTCGTTTTGCCCTGACCACCCATCGCGGTTGTTACGGCGAATGTGCCTTCTGCGCCATTGCAGTCCATCAAGGGCGAACCATTCAGCAGCGCAGTGTGGCATCGCTCGTGGCAGAGGCGGAGACACTCACCCAGCATGCCGCTTTTAAAGGGACCATTGTCGATGTCGGTGGGCCGACCGCGAACATGTATGGATTTGAATGTGCCAGAAAAGAACACCATGGCGCCTGCCGGGACAAACGCTGCCTTTTTCCGGAGGTCTGCCCGGGACTCAAGGTCAACCACGCGCCCCTGACGACCCTGCTGAGACGATTACGCGCGCTTCCCAAGGTCAAAAAAATCGCTGTGGCCTCTGGGATCCGTTACGACCTGATCCTCGCCGACAGAAAAAACGGCCGCTCCTACCTGCGTGAACTCGTCCGCCATCATATCTCCGGACAAATGAAGATCGCCCCGGAACACTGCACTGCCTCGGTCCTGACGGTCATGGGCAAGCCGGGCACGGACAGCCTGCTTCAGTTTCGAAAATTATTCAACCAGTTGAATAAGGAAGAAGGCCTGGAGCAATTTCTGACCTATTACCTGATCGCCGCTCATCCAGGCTGCACCCTGGAGGCCATGCGGGAGCTGCGTGCCTTTTGCCGCCGCGAACTTCATCACCAGCCCCGCCAGGTCCAATTGTTTACTCCCACGCCCTGCACCTGGTCCACCCTGATGTACTGGACAGAGGTTGATCCCCGTAATGGACAACCCTGTTTTGTGGAAAAAACAGTCCAGGGAAGGGAGCAGCAAAAGGCTGTGCTCGCTCCGGCTGTTGCTGGAAAATCAGGTCGGCCATCCAGCATCTCAGCCGGTGGCCCCAAGGGAAAAGGACGGTGAACATCGCCTCTTCTCCTGGATCCATGAACGTTCGTCCGTGCTTCAGTTTTATTGTCTTTACCCGTTCGATGAAAGGAGACTTTATTGAACGGTACGGGCAATGAAGATGGCGTGGGAACGGACGCCCCGAAGGGCGGCTGGTGAAGTTTATCATCAAGGATGATACTGCAATTATAACCCTATTAAAGCAAGATATACCCAAAGCAAGCATCCAGCCGTTACGGATTCAGCTCTTCTTTCCGCGCAACCGGCTTAAGGAGCGGGAATTTCTGCCACAACCTCGGCAGAAAAGAGAATCTGCCATCGTTCCGCCCCACTTTTTTAGATACTTCATGCATTCTTTGCCTGTTTATCGTATATAATCGGTCACAAACAAGCTTACCCGTGACCGCTTACACGAAGGAGCGTGATGCAGTATACGGGTACAAAATCCGGTCGGTTACGATCACCAGGCGCCTTCGTTCCCTCGATCCGGAAGAATCTTTGCGCGAACCACTCAACATGAAACCACGACAGAACGAGATGCACCGGCAGCCAGCCGATTCCATCAGCGAACCACGTAACTGGCACCCGGGCAATCTCTCCACGATTCGCGGCACCATTCAGGAACATATTCTCGGCAGCGGCCGGCAGGAAGCCGTCGCCGTGTTTGACTTCGACAATACCTGTATTTTCCGTGATGTCGGTCAGGCCGTGTTTCGCTACCAGATGCTCCATCTGCGCTACCGGATTCCTCCCGGCGCCTTCGCCGCCCTGCTCCCTGATCGGGAAATCCACCTGACAGGGCGACCTCTGGCGGTCATCACCACCGCCCTGATCGATGCCTATGAGTACCTCTGGGCGTTCATAGGCTCCGGGGAGCAGGACAAAGCCCGATTGACAACCGAATACCGGCTGTTCACCACCCTGTTGCTCTGGTTCGCCGATCAGGCTCGCCGCGATGAACGTCTGGGGCCTTCGTATGTGTTGCCGTTTATGGGCAAAATGCTGGCCGGACACAGCCTGACCGATCTGCGTGCCCTGGCAAGGGAAGTCCTGACCGCGACCACGGCAGAGCCCTTGACCAAGCAGACTCTCACCATGGATCTGCCGGCTCCGCTGGGTCACATCGCAGCCAGCTATTCCCAGGGGTTGCACGCCCACCGGGAAATGGACGACCTGATGCGCATGCTCGCCCAGGCAGGTATTGACAGTTACGTCATCTCAGCCAGCACCGAATGGCTGGTCGCGGAGGCAATACAGCAGCTCGGCTTTCCGGTACCCGAAGAACGTATCTTCGGCATCCGAGTCCGCATCGATGACCAGGGCCTGCTCACCGCTGACAACGTTGCCGATTACCCCGTCACCTTCCGTGAAGGCAAGGCGGAAATTATCCGTCGCTTCATCGCCAGGCCACTGATTCTGGTCGCCGGTGACGCCGATACCGACTATGAGATGCTCACCCTGCCGGATGTTCCGGTCCGCATTCTCATCAACCGCAATCAACCTGGCCTGATCAGCTCCTTGTATCAGGATCCCCGCATACTACTGCAGGGACTGGATCTGCGCAGTGGTCGTTTCCGACCCCATCGGGAATCCATCCCCGCCTGATTTGCCCCGCTTTATATCCACGGTGACCTGCCATGCGGGAAAAGCGTTTTCTGGATTCCTGGATCCGTCAGCGTTTGTCCATGTTTCAGGGTTATTGCCCATAATCTTTCGAATAAAATACACTTTATCGGACGGTTACGGGCAGTGAAAATTGCGTGCGGGCCAATGCCCCGAAGGACAGCGGGTGAAGACGTCTTGGACCAAATGCTGCCGGATTTATCACCTGACCACCGCAGGATACATCCAATACATGCGCCCGACCGTCACGGATTCAAGGAAGGTTGAAAATTGACCCTTATCGCAGAGAGGGAGGCTGGATGGTCATTTCGGCATGAGAGCAACTTAAGTGAGTGTACATCCCGCTTATTTCTTCAAAGTACGGGCGAAATCAAGCATCCGCTGAATGGGGATGCGGGCCCTGGTTGCCAGTTGCGGTGAAACCTCGACTTCGTTGTGACCGTTTTCCAGGGTACGGGCCAACTTCTCCAGGGTATTCATTTCCATCCAGGGACAACGGGCGCAGCTCTCGCAACTTGCCCCTTCCCCGGCAGTCGGTGCCCCCAGCAGGATCTTGTCTGGGGCCGCCTGCCGCATTTTATTGAAGATACCAGCGTCGGTGGCAATGATGAATTCCGGATGCGGGAGGGTGCGGACCGCCTCGATCAGGGCTGTGGTGGACCCAATCACATCCGCCTGTGCCACCACCTCCCGGGGTGATTCCGGGTGGACGAGTACAGCCGCCCGTGGATGCCGTCTGCACATTTCTTCCAATGCCCCGGCCTTGAACTCCTCATGAACCACGCAGGAGCCCGGCCACAAAATCATTTCAACCCCAGTCAACTGCTGTACATACCTGCCCAGGTGACGATCCGGTCCCCAGAGAATTTTTTCTCCCCGGGCAGCCAGATGCCTGATGACCGGTAAGGCAATGCCGGAAGTGACTACCCAGTCGGAACGGGCCTTGACTTCGGCGCTGGTGTTGGCATACACAACCACCGTATGGTCGGGGTGACGGTCGCAAAATGCAGCGAACAGATCAATGGGGCATCCCTCGTCCAGGGAACAGGTGGCATTGAGATCGGGCATGAGGACCCGTTTTTCATTATTGAGGATTTTCGCGGTCTCACCCATGAACCGAACCCCGGCGACCACCAGGGTCCGGGCCGGGTGCGTGGTGCCGAAACGGGCCATCTCCAGAGAATCGGCAACACAGCCACCGGTTTCATCCGCCAGGTCCTGAAGCAGGGCATCGGTATAGTAATGCGCCACCAACACCGCATCCTGTCGGCGCAGCATAGTTTTGATATGTTCCTTAAGCTGAGCCAATTCCCGGGTTGACATGGCCAGGTGAACCGGGTGGGGCGGGACATTGACATCGGGAATGGTGACATCGGCCAGGTTTTCTTGCAGGTTTTTTTTCATTGCACTATCGGTGTAAGCCACAAGCCTGAATCCGTGACGGCTGGACGCATGTTTTGCAGATATCTGCTGTACTCTGATTATTATAATGGCAGTTGAATCCTTGACAACAACCTTCATCAGCCGCCCTTCCAGGCATCCATCCGCACGCCATCTTTATCGCCCGCAACCGTCCGATAAAGTGTCCTTTAATCGAACGGTCACAGACAACAAAGCGGACGAACGTCCCCGGATCCAGGGCAAGGGCAACTGCTAAACAGAATAATCCTGAATTGATCAGGGACTAAAAGAATAACCAATTTAACTACCGCATATCCGGCTTCAAGACAATACTTTTTCCTGACACGGGGACCACCTTGTCGTACTCGGGCAGAGAACACCCTTGAATCCGTGACGGCTGCACACTTGTTTTGGATATTTCTTGCTCTAATCAAGTTATAATTGCAGCAATGTCCATGACAACAACCTTCACCAGCCGCCCTTCGGGGCGTGCGGACGAAAGCCCACGGGTCCAGGAATTCACTTGACCAACACTCATAGCCAGAACCTGGTGCTATGTTCATGTTGACCAGGTAACCCAGGTGACGAAATCATTCAGCTTCGAACCTGAAGACCGTCGCTTTCCACATATCTTGGTTTCATCTCTGGTCAACCTGCGCTATAGTATCTTTTACAAAAAGCAACTCTCACCCCCTGATGCATACATGCACGTTTATCCAACTGAACTTGTCGACCTGATCAATAAGAGGTGGTCTGATCCACCACCGGACAGCGAAAAGACTGACCAGCCTCAGGATGCTGACAGCACCCTGCCCGGTAAAAAATCCCTGGTCCAGCTCATCTCCACCTGTTATCAGGTCAGCATGATGCGGGAAGAGGACAGGCCCGTGACCTTGCGACTCATTCTGGCCTCGCCGGCGCTTTTCCCTCCCGACCAGGGGCCTCCGGAAGGATTTCTTCGCCTGCTCTTCTCCTCACCCCGCCCTTTCAACGAATACGAACTGCGACGCCTCTCCCCGGCAGTGGATTTCGAACGTTCAATGATCGGCATCGAAATGCATCCGGAAAAAGGATTCCAGGTCTGGGGGCTGATTAACTCCGGTATCCGCTGGCTGCAGGAGGAACGGGGCGGCAGCAAAAAGACCAACCAGTTACCAAAAGCCTTTGTCCTCCATGTTACCGGGCCGGGCATGTTGACCATCTGCAAGGGCATCAAGATTATCGCCACCCTCAGCAATGGTCGACTGCTTGATTCCAAGGCCAACGTCTTTCAAGCAAACTGGATGAACAAACTCTTTGCCCCGGAGCGGGAAATCCTCCTCCGAATACACGAGAACTTCCGCTCCTCGGTTCTCTATCCAGTGGCCAGAATAGAGGAAGAATTTATCAAAAGTCTCCAGTTTCAGTTATTGAAACGGGTCATCAGCGTTACCCGCATGTCCCGTCATGGTGGCACCTTTATCATCTTTCGTAGTGACGATCCTCCGGAAATCAGTGGCGACAACCCGCATATTCACCTCAAGTACACCTTTCAGAATGACGAGGCCATTGAACGGCAACAGTACTTGATGATCCGCACCATTCGCCTGGCAGCCACCACACTTGGTGATATTCATCAACCGGACCGGATCATCACCTGGCGTGATTATGTCGATCTTCGTCACGAATCCTCGGTCTATGATCTGGAAGAGGCCCTGTACGAACAGGCCCAGTTTGTTGCCGGCCTGGCAGCAGTCGACGGAGCTGTGGTGACCAGCAGTCGCGGGGCCCTTGGCTTCGGTGGCATGATTGTCGGATCTCTGGATAAGCTGACCGAAGTGGCCATTGCCAACGATGCCGAGGGAAAAATGGTCACCCTGGCCAAGGTCGAAGGGTACGGCTCGAGGCACCGCTCCGTGTACCATCTCTGCAACGCTCTCCATCAGGTGATGGCCATTGTTGTTTCCCAGGATGGCAATGTCCAATTGGCCAAGTGGCGCAATGGCATTGTCACCTGCTGGGACCTGACCACACAGATGCTCATCGGTGACAACTGAGCTTCAACTTTTCTCCTCAGGCTGTAAAAATCTTCCTTCCCTCCACCGCTCAGGCCCCGGTGCGGAGCCGCCCCTTGATCACCTGCCAGAGTACCAGGGTACAGGTTACCGAAGCAGCGCCCATCTGTCCCAGCAGGATAATCTTGTCACGCCCGCCCCATTCCAGGGAGAAAGACCACATGGACAACGCACCGATGGAAAAAAAGACAAACACCATCAGCGAGGAAGCTGCCCCGCTGTCCCGGTTCACCTGTTCAAGGATCAGATTGTTGCCTGCCGGACGGCAGAAAGAAAAGGAAAACGTGAGCAGAAACATCGGCAGGGTCAACCCCCACGGCGAAGGCAGTATGGGCACAAGCAGTAACAATGAAGAACACAGCATTCCCATGAAGCCGAAGGGCAGAAGTCGCATGGTTGCAAACCGGCGAACCAGCCTGGAAAAAGTAAGGGGTGCAAGGACAAAAGCCAGGGCATTGAATCCGAAAAAATACCCGAACTGCCGTTCGTCATAGCCGAACCGGGTGATATACAGATCAGCAGAACCACCGATAAAGGCAAAAACAGGGATACCGGTAAGCGACAAAGTCAGCATCAGCGAAATGTACCGCCGGTTTCGCAGCAGACGCAGATAACTCATCCCCACCTCTCGGCATCCGGAAGGACTCCTTTCCCGCAAAGATTCCTCCATCCGCCAGACCCCGATCAGGGCACAAAAGGCCAACAGCGCCTGAAGCAGAAAAATCCAGCGCCAGGACAACAGTTGAATGATCCATCCGCCCAGTACAGGAGCGATCATCGGTGCCGCGGCGACAATGACCCCTATCTGAATGAAAATCCGTTGCCGCTGCGGCCCGCTGAACCGGTCCTTACAGATGGCAAGGACAATGGCCGAGGCGGCGGCGGCACCTGCTCCCTGAAGAAAACGTCCCCACACCATCATCCCGGCATTTTGTGCCAACGCGCAGCCCAGACAGGCAAAAATAAACACACTGACGCCGATGAGCAAAGGAGGCCGGCGGCCATAACGGTCGGAGAGCGGGCCGTAGACAAGAAGAAAGACACAGTAGGTCATAAAAAAGATGACCAGGGTCAGATTAATGGTCACCAGGGGCACCTGCCATTCCCGTTGCAGCAACGGCAGGGCCGGCAGGTACATGTCGGTGGCCAAGGGCGGGAAGGCTGCCAGCAGCGCCATCAGCAGGATGAACGGTGGGAAGCGGCTGCTGATCTGATCGATAATGCGCATCCGGCTACTCTCCCTGAAAAAACTCTTGATCCTGGATCCGTGAGTGTTCGTCCGTGTGTCAGCTGTATTGTCGGTGACCGTTCAATTTATGGAGACTTTTATCGGACGGGTACGGGCAATGAAGATGGTGTGCGGATGGATACCCCGAAGAGCGGCTGGTGAAAGGTATTGTCAAGGATACCGCTGCAATTTCAATATGCTTAAAGCAAGATATCAAGCGTCCAGCCGTCACGGATTCAGGCTTGATGCCAAGGGGAGATAATCGATTCCGACTCTGGACAGAAAATCCGCACCTCCAGGGCAAAGCTTTGCCCCTCGGCCAAACGAGGCAGTACGGTGTTCCTGTTATCGCTGCCCCAGGAAAAAACATCAAAGTTGTTACCGCAATCAAAGGCTCAAGTATCCTGCAGGTATCAAGGCAGGTCATCTTGATATGCAGATTGCGGCCGAGGTCAGCGGAAAACAGGATGAGGAGAAAAATTCATCTTCCTGCCTCCGATGTCGGCCGCTCACGAGACGTCAGGTTTTCCAGACGCAGGCGATGCCGATGATCAAACAGCTGCCGCTCCAGCCACCTGATGGCGACCAAGGTGCCAAACCCGGTACCGGCACAGATCAGGAACATGATCAGGATTTGATACTGCACCGCATCAAGGGGGTTGGACCCGCCAAGGATCTGGCCGGTCATCATCCCTGGCAGACTGACCAATCCGGCGGTGGCCATGGCATTAATGATCGGCATCATGCCGCTGCGGATCGCCTGCCTTCGTATCTCGGCAACAGCCTGCGTGGCGGTCTGACCCAGTATCAGGCGCTGTTCGATCACCTGCCGCTGCTGCCACAGAGCCTCGGTCATTCTGTCCATGGCCAGGGCCACACCAGTCATGGTATTGCCAAGCAGCATGCCCAATATAGGTATGGAATAGCGGGGTTCATACCAGGGTGTATTGCCGATAATAACCAGTAAAGCCAGAAGAGTCACCGAGAAGGAAGAGACAAACATCGCCCCGGTACCGATCAGCCAACCGTGTATGCCACGGAGGAATCGCTGCTGCCGGACCATGACCTCCCGGCCGGCGACCAGCAACATGATCATCGCCAGGAGGAGCAGGGGGCCTGGGTGAACGTGAGCGAAAAGCAGACGAAGAACATGCCCGATGAGCAGCAATTGCACCGTGGTTCGAGCCGCGGCAATAAAAATCTGCCGTCCCAGCCCCAGACGCAGTCGCCAGGACAACAGGCCCAGCAGAAGCAACAGAGAGGCTGCCAGGGCCAGATCAGTGGGAGAAAGCGGTTTAACATCCATTCTGCAACACTCCGGCGCCGACAAGCAATCCCTTGTTTTCCATGAGAAAACGCCGGTGACAGACTCTGCCCAGCTGCGCGGGATCGTGACTGACCCAGAGCATCGGCACCTCGTTGTCCCGACAGTATCGTATCAGCAATTCTTCGACCTGACTCACCGAACACTGATCAAGACTGGCCGTGGGTTCATCCAGCAGCAGACATCGGGGTTGATTGGCAAGGAGACGGATGATGGCCAGCCGCTGTTTTTCACCGGTTGACAAACGGCTGACATGCCAGTTACCCACCGAACGGTCAAAACCCAGGGCTACCAGAACATCCTCTTTGACCTTGCTAAAATCAGCGAAATGTTCCCCAACAGATTCCAGCCACCAGTAACTCTCCGCCGGCAGCAGGCCAACCATCCGCCGCCAGAGGGGAGCGGCCACCTCATCGGCCTGGATTGCGCCCAAGCGCATGGTACCGGTTCGCTGGTCGAGATCGACCATGGCCCGGAGGAGAAGACTTTTTCCCGTTCCTGAAGCCCCCCGAAGGCCGACGCATTCTCCACCCGCAATGTGGAAAGAATAGGGGCCACGGTCGCGAAAACAGAGATTTCTTACTTCCAGATCCGGCATGGGACCCCACTGGATCGACTCCCTGCACCCTGCCCTGCTGTACCGATACCGCCACCCCTTTTCCGCGGGGAGCATTCTTTGTGCAATTGGTCCATGTACTCAATTTTTTTCAGAAAAGAGGGCCGTCGTCCCTGACCGGCAAGGTTAATGTGAAGGTACTGCCCTCGCCAAGTCTGCTGCTGACCTCAATCGTGCCCCGATGTTTTTCCACGATATTTCTGGCGATAGCCAGTCCCAATCCAGTGCCGCGATTTTTATCGGTGTAGAAGGGGCTGAAAATCTGTTCGATTTTTTCCGGGGCGATGCCAATCCCGGTGTCGGAAATCTCCAGGAAAACGGTCAGAGGTTCACGACCCGGGCCGGTACGCAGCCGCATTTCACCGCCATCCGGCATCGCCTGGATCGCGTTGAACACGATGTTGAACACTACCTGATAGATCTGTTCACTGTCCATGGGAATTTCAGCCAGATCAGGGTCCAGGACGGCATGGACCTGAACCGCTTTCTGCTTCAATTCCGGCTCCATGAAACGAAGCACCCGATCAACCAGTTCATTGAGCGAAGACAGCACCCGCCGTGACTCTCGTGGGCGGGCAAAATCGAGGAACTCGCGGACGATGCGATCGAGTCGCGCGGTCTCCTCAACAATGATTCCGGCCAGATGTTCATTGCCGGGAGCTACCTTGCTGATCCGGTTACCAAGAATCTCGGCGGTTGAGCGGACAATCCCCAAGGGATTCTTGATCTCATGGGACACCGCCGCCACCATTTTTCCCAGAGAGGCAAGCCGCTGTGCTTCGTTGAGCTGTTCCTCCAACCGTAATCGTTCTTCGGCTCTCTGCGCCATGATACGGTTGGCTCTGACCACGATCAGACTGAGAATGGTGAAGAGGATGGCCATGATGGTCAGGGAAAGTACTATAACCCGGGCCTGCAGCCTGATAATAGCGCTGAGATCCTCGGAAAGATCCTGGACCACCTCGATCACCCCCATGATCTCTCCGGTGTGCTCCCCGAACCTGTTTTCCTGGCGGAAAGGGACATAGGTCTTCAAGGTACCGTAGACAGCATCGGTACCAGGAAGCAGACTGAACAGGGAACCGCCGGTAATGAGGACCGAGTTACTTTCACCTTTCAGTGCCTTCTGATATTCAAGTCCGCCCATATCAGGTTTTCCCATCAGCTCGACATTGGTCGAGTAGGCGATCATGTTCTGGCGGGAATCGAAAATGGTGACCGAATCAATGCGCATCCCACGGGTGATATTGCGGACGATCTGGTCGAGACGTTCAAACTGTGCCTGCTCCGACAAGGCAATGCGGCCGTAGCGGACCACAGTGGGCAGCACGAACTGCAGAAACACCTGCCGATTGAGATTGTCGGCAAACAGTCGTGAGTAGGCCTCGCTGCGTTGCAGCAGGACGGTCTTGGCGTTGACCGAAATCATCCAGGCAAGGAGGAAGGAGGCAATCAGAATGAGCAGGAGCGAAGTGAAGGCAAAGTATTTAACCAGTTCAAACGGCAGCAGTGTGCCTCTGTTGTTCCCTCGGCCTGTTTTTTTCCACAGGCGGAAGCGCTCAGGTCGGATCATCTGCATGACAAACACCACAGCGCCGACAGGAGAGCGGTTCGCAGGGTCGGGTGACGGCCCCGGCCAACGCCTTCTGATATTCCTCCCACAGATACCCGTCACGGAGACCATGATCGACCAGATCCCAACACATCCGCTCATCCCGGAGGCGTTGCCGGATCGCATACTGCCAAGCATCGAGCCGCCGGTGCCGCAGGGCTTGTTTAAATGAAAAACGGCCGGTGCCGATGTCCAGCAGGGCCGGAGCAATGCGCCGGTCCGCCCTGGAAAAGACCGCTTGCTGCAATGCCTGGTCAGGATAATCGAATTTGAGTCGCAAATTGGCCTTTGTGTTCAGCATACGACGAAGATAGCGGATTTTGGTCTTCATCGCCATAACCGCGAAAGCCGTGTCTTCGGGTCCGGTCTCGGCGGTCATGCCGCCAAAAGAGCAATATTGGAACGGTGTGCAGGGCTTGGGGATAAAACAGTTGATAGAGAGAGTCAGCTCCGTCACCCTGCCCCTTGCTCTGCCCACGGGAAGAATCATGGTCTGCAGGCGGCCGACCAGTTGAATCAGTTCATCCAGGTCAGCTTCGGTTTCGGTGGGCAGACCGATCATCACATACAGCTTGAGATGCACGATACCGGCTTCGACCAGGCGAACAGCCGCTGTCAGCAGGGTTTCCTCGTCCAGCCCCTTATTAATCAGCCGACGCAACCGCTCCGAACAGCCGTCCGCGGCAATGGCCGCGCTTTTCAACCGGGATCCGGCGAGCAGAGACAAGGTTTGCGTCGTGATACGATCCGCCCGCAGCGAGGAAAAAGAAAGGGAGCAATCGCCCCGCTCCAGACAGGCGGCAATCCGATCGATCGTGTCAGTCTGGGCCATTTCCATTCCCAGCAGACCGATGCGGTCCACAGCGGCTGGACGATCTTCCAGGCTCTGCATAATGGCCTCACTGGACCACATCCTGGGGGGACGATAAATGAAACCGGCGGCGCAGAAACGGCAGCCCCGACCACATCCCCGGCCAAGCTCCACCATGAACATATCCAATTCGGCTTCAGGGGAATGGAGACTTGAGTGAGCGGCCCGCTGCTCCACCCCGGCGGTGTAGACCCGTCTGACTCGCTCCGGTATTCCGGGTGCGGCCTGGATGCTCTGCACGGATCCATTACCGGCATACGAAAAAGCATAAAAGATCGGAGCATAGCAACCCGGAAGTGATGTGACGACCTGTCTGAGCAATTCCTGCCGTGGGGTTGTATTCCAATTAAGTAAGGCTTCAATCAATGGTGACAGCACCGGTTCGGCCTCGCCCAGGACCATGAGATCGGCAAAGGCTGCCAATGGCTCCGGATTGATGAAAACCCCAACACCACCCAGAACCACCAGCGGCGATCCAGGAGCAATGCATTTCGGCCTCGATTCGGCAAAAGGCTCGATTCCCCCTGCTGCCAGCATTGCGGCCAGACGGGGGTAATCATGTTCAAAACTGATCGACCCGAAGACTAGAGGGAAATCGGTCATTGGCCTGGAGGATTCCAGCGAACGTAAAGAACGGCGCTGATCAGGGTAGACAAAACGTTCGCAAACAAGACCGTCCATCAGATTCAACAGAGAATAGACCAGCTGAAAACCGAGATTGGACACAGCAAGGGCGTAGGTGTTGGGATACAGCAACGCCACAGGGACCCGGCCCTTCCATCTTTTCCGGACAGTGCCGGTCTCAGCGGCTAAAGAAGTGGACAACTAGGCAGACCAAAAAAGAGGGAACCAGAAGAGATACAATTGAAAAACTCGTCGCGCTCAGCCATGGAGAGAATCGAGGGATAAATGGCGACTCCATTGCCGCCGATTGTTGTCCGCCGAAAAAGAAGCAGGTGCAACCCCGGAAAATCGTTTACGTTCCACCTTGGCGGTGAAATGGGCACCCCCGACCATCTTGCAAAAGAGATCGGGGAGAGGAACGGAAGGAGGTGCCCCGGATGCACCTGGTGCACCCGTTTTTCCAGGTTGGCCCGGATGCCGCCGCCACCGACCGACAATCGAGCAGCGGTTGCAACCCGTGGTGTAACAAGCTCGTGAACGGGCCGCGGCTTTGATACCAAAGCCTTCGCGGGCCTCCACAAGGGCCCCACTCAGTTTGCTTTCTTGCGCAGATAGGCCGGTTCGTCGAATTCGCTGACTTCGTGATCATCGAAAACCGGTCTGGGCATGCGTGGTAATCCTTTAGGCAGCAGATTTGGCTTGGCGACGCTCACTGGCGTATTTTCAGAAACGGTGATATCTTCTTCGTCCAGGTGCCTGGAAACCCGCGAACGCTGTGATGTTGCCGTTTGTTGAGGGGTTTTACGGTTGCGCACCACTTCGAGTTGGGAAATCTCCGGCTCCTCGATACTGGCGATGCCGGTGGCGATCACTGTGACCCGCAGTTCCTCCCCGAGTGATTCGTCAAACAGGGCGCCAATAATGATATTGGCCTCATCATGCGCTTTTTCCTGGATAAGGGCCGAAGCTTCCATGAATTCATTCATGGTCAGGGTCGCTTCGGCAGCGGAGATGTTAATCAGGATACCTCGGGCACCATCAATGCCGACATCCTCGAGAAGCTGGTTATCGATAGCCCGCTTGGCCGCTTCCGTGGCCCGGTTTTCTCCCACCGCGGACCCCGATCCCATAATGGCCGGACCAACCTCCTTCATGACAGTTTTCAGATCAGCGAAATCAACGTTGATATGACCGGGCAGATTGATCAGATCGGTAATCCCCTTGACGGCATGGAGGAGAACATTATCCACCATTCGCATCATATCGACCAGGGTGGAATTTTTATTCATCAGGCTGAGGAGTCGATCATTGGGCACGGTGATGATGGTGTCGGCATATTCCTTGAGTTTTTCCCAACCTTCCTCGGCATTACGCATCCGCTGTTTCGCTTCGAAATAAAAGGGTTTGGTGACAACCGCCACCGTAAGAGCACCGGACTCCTTACTCAGCTTGGCGATCACCGGCGCGGAGCCAGTCCCGGTTCCACCACCGAGACCCGCGGTGATAAACACCATATCCGCACCCTTGATCACATCCTTGAGATCTTCAGCACTCTCCAGAGCAGCTTCCCGGCCCGTCTCGGGATCAGCTCCGGCCCCCATGCCCTTGGTGATACCCGGCCCCAACTGCAGGCAGGTATCAGCCCGGGATTTTTCCAGGGCCTGCATATCCGTATTGGCGGAAATAAACTGCACCCCGGCCAAACGGTTCTCCACCATGGTATTGATGGCGTTTCCGCCGCCGCCACCAACTCCGATTACCTTGATAACTGCAACAGATTCTTCTTCGGCCATTCTAAACGGCATAACACTCTCCACAAAAAGTTCCCCGTTGACATTCTCTTCTCTTTACCATTGACTTCGGTAGCACTAAAGAAAAAAATCCAACTCCTCAAACGATACTTCTCAACCAGTCTTTCACTCTGCCAACTATCCCCACACGCTCCTTTGGTGCATAGGATTTCATTTTACTGCCGTACATCACCAGGCCGACACCGGTGGTGCAACGCGGCGATTGGATATCTTCGATCCGCCCCCCGACCCCCGTCGGGTACCCAATGCGCACCGGCAGATCAAAGACCTGCTCAGCCATCTCAACAATATTTGCCAGCAGAGCAGTGCCGCCAGTGATAACAATACCGGCGTTGATTCGATTACGGTATCCGGAGACGCTGATGTTTTTATTGACCATCTGGAGGATTTCCTCTATCCGCGCTTCAAGGATCTCAACCATGACCCGCTGCGAAACCTTGCGGGGTTTGCGATCTCCGACCGTGGGCACCTCGATGATGTGGTTATCCTTGATCATCGACGACAAAGCACCGCCGTAGAGATATTTTAATTCCTCGGCTTCCTGCAGAGGAGTGCGCAACCCCACGGATAAATCACTGGTCAGGTTGTTGCCGCCCAGAGGCAATTCCCAAGTGTGCTTGATGGTCCCGTTGCAGAAAATTGCCAGATCAGTGGTGCCGCCGCCGATGTCGATCAAGGCCACACCGAGTTCCATTTCATCCTTGCCGAGCACGGTCAGGGAGGAAGCGACCGATTCAAGAACGATTTCCGCCACTCCAAGACCGGCACGGTTGCAACTGGTCACCACATTATGCAGGGCCGTGACATCAGCAGTGACTATATGCACATTGGTGACCAAACGAACTCCGGTCATCCCCAGCGGGTTCTGGATACCGGTGTGGTCGTCGACCATGTATTCCTGGGGCAGGACATGGACGATCTGCTGGTTATCGGATATTTTGACGGTCTGGGCCGCCTGGATAACGGCTTCTATGTCCCGTTCCCTGATCTCCTGGTTGTTGATGGCGATGATACCAGGGGAATTGAATCCCTTGATATGGTTGCCGGCGATACCCACATACACGTTTTCGATATCGCAACCAGCCATGTCGGATGCTGTCTCCACGGCCTGCCGTATCGAACGGACCGTGGATTCTATATTGACAACCACCCCTTTTTTCATGCCCGAGGAGGCAGCGGTACCGACCCCGATTATTTCGATCCGGTCATCAAAAACTTCGCCGATCATGGCACAGACCTTGGTCGTGCCAATATCAAGGCCGGCGACAAGTTCCCCGGGTTCACGGGGTTCTCTTTCCTCAAATTCCTCGTCCGCCGACTTCCGCTCCGGTAACCAAGACCTTATCATCTGTATAATCCATTCGAATTTCTTTGACGGCATCAATCTGTTTCCTGGCATACAAATGCTCAAGAATTTTGACCAGCCGGTAGTATTTCGTCTGCAACCGATCCCAGCCCAAATAGACGGGAAAAGGCTGATCGACCAGGTACATAATCAATCCCTGCTCTGGATCGAGGTGCACCTCGGAAACCATCTGCACGGGAAGAACGGCATTGCCCCGGGCAGCCAGCAGCAATAGTCTGAAAGCCGAATCGGCCAGGCTGCCGTGGACCAGAGCGTCGGTTTCAATATCCTGATGCCTCAACACCCCGGTTATCACCGGATAATCCAACTCCTGTCCTTGCCCGACCCTGGCAAAGACCCGGCCCCCGCGGTTGAGATAATGCAGTCGTTTTTCCTGCCCTTCTTCGATGTTCACCAGGGCAAAAGGCTTTTGTTCCGCCACTGTGATCGTGACAGTCGAAGGCCACTGACGCTTCACGGACACATGCTCGATCCAGGGATGCGTGGCTATGCGGGTTTCGGCGGCGCGGACATCGAATTGAAAGAGACTGACCCCCTGGCGCAATTGAGCAAGGTCGAGAATTGTTCGCTCGGTGATCATCCCGACTCCGGTAATCCGGATCTCGGTCAAGCGAAAAACAGGAGACTTGATCAACCAGTGGCGCGACATCCAGGTCCCTGCCGCCAGCAGACAGACAACAGCAACCATCACCAGAGTGGCCACAACCAATCGTTTCCACTTCAAGGCGCGCTGGGCACCATTCACTACAGCCTGGGTCTGAAAACAGGTCGCGCTTCTTTTCCATGGTGATGCCGCCAGAACAGACTCGAACATTCTTCGCCATTTCGACCACCTGCGCTGCAGTCGAGGCGGCAGGTGACGTGAACTGTACACAACCATCAGACCACCCTATCACACCTCTAGAAAATATGCACCTCAGGTTCCAACAGAACACCCAGCCTCTGCTGAACTCTGCTGCGAACCTCATGCATCAGCCTGATGATATCCTCAGGCACGGCGCCACCGGTATTGACGATGAAGTTAGCATGCACAGGAGAAACCATGGCCTTGCCCATAGTCAAACCCTTCAGGCCAGCCTGTTCGATGAGACGTCCTGCAAAATCACCGGCGGGATTTTTAAAAAAAGAGCCGGCCGAACCGTAGCCGCGAGGCTGTTTGTGGCGACGCTTGCCAAGGATCTCCCGATAGCGGGCGGCCAGAGTAACCTGATCGGCGCGTGGACAACGAAACACACCACCGGTGATCACCAGCCTTGATGCCGACTCGCCGGGAATAAGGGTTTGGCGATATCCGAACTCCACCTCCTCACCGGCCACTTCCTTTATCTCACCTGCCTCGGTGACAAACCGCACCGTGGTCAGGACTTCGCTGATGGCATGGCCAAACGCACCGGCATTCATGCGAATGGCACCACCGACCGTGCCCGGAATACCAGCCATGAACTCCAGGCCGGATAACCCGTTTCGCACGCACCAGGCAACCAGGGCAGGTAAGCTGCAACCAGCGCTGATCGCTACTTCGCAGTTCTCGCCCTCGGCGCCGGCTGTCACCGGCTCAATATTGTTCATGGAGCCAGATAACCTGATGAAGACTCCCTGATGATATTTGCCGGTTACGAGAATATTGGAGCCACCGCCAATCACCCGCCACGGTATCCGGTTATTCCGCAGCCATTGCAACAACTCGGAAAGTTCTTCAATATCGGACAGTTCCACCATGGCTTCGACCTGACCACCGGTGCGGAATGTTGAATGGGAGGCCATATTGACATTCCATTGAACCGAAGGGCACAAAGCCGAGAGTTGTTCGCGTTGGCGATTGTCCATGTTCATGTTCCTCTCGCCGCCATCACCGGCGGCTCAACTCGATACTCCGGCAGCATGGCCGCAGCTTGCTCTTATGCCCTATCCGTTTCACCGGTTGTTCAATTTCACCTTTGCCGAAACAGATCCTGAACCGGTTCAATGCTTTTTGGCGGCGAGCAGGTCCAATAGCTGCTCACCGGTCCTGACGATATCACCTGCCCCAAGAGTCAAGACCAGGTCCCCGGGCTGCAGATACGGCAGAAGGGTCGCCGGCTCTTGCACCAGGCGGGGAAGAAAATACGTCTGCCGTTGCCCGTGCTGCTTGATTGCCTCCTGAAGACGCTCGGAATCGACATTGGCAATGGCCTGTTCTCCGGCAGCATAAATATCAGTCAGCACCAGCACATCAGCCCGGCGAAAGGCTGTGGTGAATTCAGCAAATAAACCGGCGGTGCGGGTATAACGATGGGGTTGAAAGACCACGACAATCCGTCGGTCGATCCAGCCCTCCCGCACGGCATCCAGGGTCGCTCTGATTTCAGTGGGGTGATGCCCGTAATCATCGACGACCAGAATGCCACCAACCTCTCCTTTCACCTGCAGTCGCCGCTGCACGCCCTGAAAATTTCCCAGAGCCCTGGCGATCACCGCAAATTCAATATCCAGTTCAATGGCCACTCCGATTGCGGCCAGACTATTATAAACCACGTGGCGGCCGGGCAAATGCAAACGGATTTCACCAAGCTCCACATCACGACGACGAACCGTGAACTGACTGCCCCCGTTGCCTGAGCAGACCCGAACAGCCTGCAGTTCCGCCTGTTCGGTCAACCCATACGACAGAATCCGCTTTTTAATACGAGGCAGCAACTGCACGATGTTGTCATTGTCGAAGCAGACCACTGCCACCCCGTAAAAGGGAAGCCGGTCGATGAACTCCAAAAAAACTTCCTTAATATGCTCGATATCGCGATAATAATCGAGATGTTCCAGATCAATGTTGGTGATCACCTCGATGACCGGCGACAGTTTGAGGAAGGATCCGTCACTTTCATCGGCTTCGGCAACCAGAAACTCTCCCGCACCCAACCTGGCGTTGCTGCCGAGTGCATGGACCTTGCCACCAACCACCACGGTCGGATCGAGCCCGGCCTCAGCCAGAATAGCGGCAACCATGGAAGTGGTGGATGTTTTCCCATGGCTACCGGCCACGGCAATGCCGTATCTTTTCAGCCGCATGAGTTCTGCCAGCATTTCAGCGCGCTGAATGACCGGAATATGGTCTTCCATCGCTGCCAGAATCTCCGGGTTATCGGCGGGAATGGCGGTGGAAGTCACCACCACATCGGCACCGGCTACCCATGCAGCCTGATGTCCCTCGTACATTTCCCCCCCGAGTTGGGCCAGTCTTTGCGTGATCTCCGAGGATCGCAGGTCCGAACCGCTGACCCGGTAGCCGAGGTTGAGCAGCAGTTGGGCTATACCCGACATGCCGATGCCGCCGACGCCGACAAAATGAATTCGTTTGTTTTTTGTATACACCCGATGCGTCCGTTGCCCCTCCGGGCTATGATGAGATGGATCGGCCACGCCGGTGGACCAGTGCCAGGCACTCATCCACGATCCGCTCGGAAGCGTCCGGCACGGCCATCGCTTTCATGTTGGCGGCCATTGTATGTAACTCTTCCTGGTTCTGCAAGTGCCGGCTGATGCTCCGCGCAAGAATTCCGCCGGTCAAGCCGGATTCCGTCAGCACCAGCCCCCCCCCGCCTTGCGCATAATAGGCGGCATTTGTTGCCTGGTGGTTGTCAGCGGCGTAAGGATATGGGATGAGCAGGGCCGGGACTCCCATGACCGCCAGTTCAGCCAGGGTCGTGGCGCCGGCCCGGGACACCGCCAGACTGGCCTTTGCATAGACACCAGCCATATCCTGGATAAAGGAAACGACCTCAGCTTCGACCCCAAGGCTTTGATAACACTGGGCAACCATCTCTTCATCAGCGGTTCCTGTCTGATGAATCACCCGCAGGCTTTCAGTCTCCCTGGCCAGCGTCTCCATGGCCTCCATCATGAGCATATTGACCCGATGAGCCCCCTGGCTCCCGCCGAGAACAAGCAGGGTCGGCCTGTTCTCCACCTGCACTCCCTGCTCGCCCGCCAGCAGGATTTCGTGCCGCACCGGGTTACCGGTCTGCACAGTTTTCCTGACAGGAAAGGAGGGGGTACAGGGCAGGGAAATACAAATCCGATCAGCCAATCTTGCCGCCCATCTGTTGGCCATGCCCGGTACCGAGTTCTGTTCATGGAGACAAATGGGTATACCCAGCGTGCGGGCGGCGAGCACAACCGGACCGGTCACGTAACCGCCAACACTGAACACCAGATCCGGCCGGAAGTCGCGGAGAAGCCGCCGTGCCGCCAGGACAGCGCCGGGAATCTGCAAAAAACTCTGCACTCTGGCGCCCAAGGACATTCCTTTCAGGCCGCCACAGGCCAGAGCAGCCAGTTCAAAACCACGATCAGTGAGAGTCCGCTGATCCAGAAGACGGGAGGTGCCAACAAACAGAACCCGCGCATCCGCGATCCGCTGCATCAGTGCCATTGCCACGGCAATGCCTGGGAACAGATGCCCCCCGGTGCCGCCGCCGGCCACTATCAGGCGCATGACCTCCTCCCATTGCAGGGAGCAGAGCGAGATATTGAGCCGAAGGATTGAAAAGGACCAGCCTCGATGTACCTTTGGACCTCTGCCATAGTCACAGCGAAACAATCAGGGCAGTAGCCATGGGTAACAGATTCCTCTTCAGTGGCTTTTGTCAGCCGATGCCACCGGCCCCTGTCTTCAATTCTTCTGCATACACAACACATCTTGGTCATATTTCCCCCTCAACCATCTGATCCTGTTGCAGACGGTGAACGCTCTCACAAAAAGCTTGGCCACGTTCCATGTATCCCGAAAACATGTCAAAACTGGCACATCCCGGTGCCAGCAGGACGATATCGCCGTCCTCAGCCACGGTCATCGATGCACGAACGGCCTCGTCCATGGAGACAACCGATTGCGTTGGTACAATCTCACCTAAGGCGGCTGTCATCAGGGGAGCCGCTTCCCCCAGCAGCACCAGATGTTTGACCCGTTGGGCCACCACATCCCGGAGCAGCAAATAATCACCGCCTTTGTCCCGGCCGCCGGCGATCAGAATGACCGGCGCCGAACAACTGGACAAGGCTGCCCGCAGGGCACCGACATTGGTCGCCTTGGAGTCATTGATGAAGCGGACGCCTGCAATCACCGCCACCTCATTCATGCGATGCGGCGGCGGTGTAAAGGCAGCCAGTCCCCTATTGATGGCCTCCCGGCTGGACCCATGCAGGACAGCGACCAGAAGAGCAGCAGCGGCATTGAGTCGGTTGACCAGGGAGTGGAGTTTCGTCTCCCGAAGATCATAGCGTTCCCTTCTCACCTGTCCTTGATGCTGAACATGAAGTTGAATGCTCCCGCCTTCAATCCTCGCGGTACAGAGAGGACCGACACCAAAGCGGAAACTCAATACACCGGAATTGGGCACAATGCCGGCAACAACCGGATCATCATCACCGAGGACGGCGATATCTCCCGCCTGCTGTTTGCTGAACATGTGCAGTTTGGCCGCCGTGTAGGCCTCCAGGGATCCATGACGATCAAGATGATCCGGAGAAATGTTGAGGAGCACACCGGTATCAGGCCGAAACGATCCGGCCAGATCCAACTGAAAACTCGATAACTCGAGAACCACGACATCATATTGATCGGGATTGATGAAGTACTCCAATAACGGGGTACCGATGTTGCCGCCAATAAAGGGAGTTGCACCGGCAGCCTGGAGCAAGGTGCCGATGAGACTGGTCACGGTGGTCTTGCCGTTGGAACCGGTGACAGCGATAACCGGCGCCCGAAAACGACCGGCAGCCAGGGCCAGCTCTCCCACAACAGGCAACCCCTGTTCCCTGGCAGCCCTGAGCACCGGCAGATCAAGGGGCACTCCGGGACCAGGGACAAGCAGATCGGCGTCGGCACAGAAGGCCGCGGTATGCCCCCCTGTCTCCAACGGTACGTCCATCTCCTCTAAATAGGCCAAAACCTTTGCATCGATCTGCTCCCGATGGCGCAGATCCGAGACCGCAACCCGCAGGTTCCGGTGGAGAAGAAAATCGACGGTGGCAAGTCCTGCCGTGCCGAGCCCCAGGACCACTGCCCGCATGCCGCTTTGCAACTGCATATCTATCTCAGCTTCAAGGTTGCCAGGGCAACGAGCCCCAGGATGATGGACACAATCCAGAAGCGGACAACCACCTTGGTTTCCGGCCAGCCTTTTTTCTCGAAATGATGGTGAAATGGCGCCATGAGAAAAATCCTCTTGCCGCCGCTCACCTTGAAATAGCCAACCTGGATAATCACGGACAGGGCCTCCATGACAAAAATACCGCCGACAATAACCAGCAGAAATTCCTGCTTGGTGATAATGGCCACTGTTCCCAGGGTGCCGCCCAGGGCCAGCGATCCCACATCGCCCATGAAAATCTGCGCGGGGTAACAATTGAACCAGAGAAAGCCGAGACAGGCCCCGACAATGGCACCACAGAAGACCGTGACCTCACCGGCCCCCTGGACAAAAGGAATCTGCAGATAACTGGCCACCAGGGCATTCCCGGCCACATAGGAAAAAATCAGGTAGGTGGAAGCGGTCACCACGACCGGTCCCGTTGCCAGGCCATCAAGCCCATCCGTGAGATTGACGGCGTTGGAAGCCCCGACAATCACCAGGACTGCAAAGGGCAGATACCACCAGCCCAGATCCGGCTGCAGGGTCTTGAAAAAAGGAAAACTAAGGATACCATCGTAGTTCGGACTGAGCAGCAGGTATAAACCCACCAGGGATGCGCCCCCTATCTGCAGAACCAGTTTCCCGCGGGCGCTCAAACCACGCGAATTGCCCTTGCGGATTTTCCTCAGGTCATCCCAGAAACCAATGGCACCGAAAAGCAGACTGATACCGATCAACAGCCAGACCAGATCACTGCGCAGGTCAGTCCACAGCAGGGCGGAGCAGGTCATGGCAAAAAGAATCAGCACCCCGCCCATGGTCGGGACACCCTGCTTGGAGAAATGACTTTGCGGCCCGTCATCGCGAATAACCTGACCGATCTGTTTTTTCCGCAGCCAGGCAATGAACCACGGCCCGATGACAACCAGAACAAGGAAGGCGGTCACTGCGGCGCCGATGGATCGGAACGTGATATACCGGAACACATTGAGCCAGCTCAACTCCGTATACAGGGGATACAGCAGATTATAAAACATGATTCATTCTGTCCGTTGCGTGCTGTTGAGCTGCTGTGTCAGTTCCTCGATGAATCGTTCCATGCGCATACCCCGTGACCCCTTGACCAGCAGCCAGTCGCCCGGCGTTAAGCGTTCCTCGGTCAGCAATTGCAGGACCCGGGAGGCGATGGCCCGTGGCTCGGGAAACACCTGCACATCCGCCGGCTTCATCCCCCCCGCCACGGCGGCCTCAGCCACCTGGGACGCTTGGTTTCCGGTTATCGCCAGAAAGGTGTAGCCAAGTTGCGCCACCAGGGTCCCGATCCCGCGATGCAGATCTTCCGCGGCCGGCCCGAGTTCAAGCATGTCGCCCAGGACAGCCATATGGCGGCAGCCGGAGCCAAAAGCAGCCACTGTCCGCAGTCCCGCCGCCATGGACCCCGGATTGGCATTATAAACATCGTTGGCCAGCCGCAGCCCACCGGGCAAATCGATGGTCACCAGACGTCTGTCCACTGTCCTGTAGCGTTCAAGGCCCCGGGCTATGGACTCTGGAGCAATGCCGGCGGCATGGGCGATGGCGGCGGCGGCGGCACAATTGGCAACGTTATGCTCCCCGACGACCGCCACTGTGAGACGGGTTTTCCAGGCATCAATGTGGAGGGTGAAACGCATGCCCCGCTCGCCCAGGTTCTGCTGACGGGTGACACGAACAAGCGGGCGATGGCGGCGGCCGGAATCGGTGGTTGCAAAACCGATCTGATTTCCCGATGTCCGGGCGGCCAACCGGCGGACATGGGGATCATCGTAATTGACCACCCGCACTGCCTCGGGCCGCATGCCGGCGAACAGTTCCCCCTTGGCCCGTGCTACCCCTTCAATGCTGCCCAGCCCAAGGAGATGAGCAGGATGGACATTATTGATGCAACCTACATCAGGATCGGCAATGGCAACAAGACGGGCAATCTCCCCGGGGGCATTCATTCCCATTTCGACAATGGCCAGCCGGTGGCCGGCTTCGAGAGGAAGAAGCGAGAGGGGCAGCCCCACAAGATTATTAAAATTCCCCAGCGTTTTCAGCACAGGATCGACGCCGGTGGCCGCACCTGCCATGGCTTCAGCAAAAACAGCCGCGGTCATTTCCTTGACAGTGGTCTTGCCGGAGCTGCCGGTGACAGCAGCCACCTTGACCCGGTCGCCGACAAGGCGCCGCCGATACGCGGCCAGTCGACCGAGGGCCTGGAGGGTATCAGGCACCTGAACATAGAGGATCTCCGAAGACAGGTTCGCCGGTATCCTGGAGGCGATCACCGCCAGCGCTCCGGCTGCTATTGCCGCCTCAATGTAGGCATGGCCATCAAAAGTTTCTCCGTCCAGGGCGATAAAAATATCACCCGGGACAAGCGTCCGGGAATCAGTAGAGATAGTGCCGAACAGTTCCTGCTGCTTTCCGGCGACAACCTTTCCACCGGTTGCGGCCAGCAGGTGTTGTGCATTCCAGTGCAACAATCCGTTCATGGCTGTGATACGATCGTCAAAGAAATGTTTGCTCGCTCCGATGACCTGGTACTGTTCGTGGCCTTTGCCGGCAATGAGGATGGTGTCTTCATCCGTGGCCAGGCTGCAGGCCATGATAATGGCACGGCGGCGATCACTGATCACGGCATAGCCGTCCCTCAGCGGGACGGCAGTGAACAGCTCCCGCGGCGAGCAGAGCTGTCGGCCAACAGCGGCAACCCCTTGAGCAACTGCATTGATAATGGCTTCTGGATCCTCGGTTCTTGGATTATCAGAGGTCAGCAGGACCGCGTCGGCCAGTCGCCCTGCCGCCATACCCATCATCGATCGTTTGCCGGGGTCACGGTCGCCGCCGCAGCCGAAGACACAGACTAGACGTCCCGTGGCCAGCTGCCGCAGGGTCTGCAGAACATTCTCCAGAGCATCAGGAGTATGGGCGTAATCGACAAAGACCGCCGGCCCCTTGTGTCCTTCCAGACCGGGCAGGACCACCCGCTCCAGACGCCCGGGAATCCGCTCCACCTGTGCCAACCCCCCACAGATCCGGGCAACGGGAAGTTTGAGACTCAAGCCGACACCCGCGGCGGCCAGTACATTGAGAAGATTATGCCTGCCGGTCAGCGAGGAGGTAAATGGCAGGCTCTCGCCCTTGAGGTGCAGGGTACAGGTACAGCCGCGAATGTTCTGCTCGATCTCGCTGGCGCGCACTTCGCATCCATGCGTCAGGCCGCAGAAGATACGAGGTGTTCGTGCTGGCAATGACGCTGCCAACCGTTCACCCCAGGACGCTTGTTGCCCGTCGACCCCATCGACAACAAGGACTGCCACCCCATTTTTTTTAAGATAGCGCCGGAACAACTGTTCCTTGACGACAAAATATCCTTCCATGGTCCCATGGTAGTCAAGATGATCACGGCTGAGGTTGGTGAACAGGGCGACGTCGAAGCCTATGGCCCCCAATCGTTGCTGAACCAGGGCATGGGAGGAAACTTCGATGATGACATGCGTGACCTGGTTGTCGACCATGGTTCGCAGCAATCCCTGCAGAGTTTCGGGACCAGGGGTGGTCAGGGTGGCCTCGCCGAGGATATGAACATTCGTACCGTCATGATAACGGTAATTGACCGTACCGATCACGCCAGGACGGTACCCGGCAGCCAGCAGCATGCCTTCAATCAACCAACTGCAGGTGGTTTTGCCGTTGGTCCCCGTGATCGCTATCAGCTGCATCTGCTCACCGGGATGACCGTGCCAGGCCGCAACCAGACGGGCCAGGGCATCGTGACTGTCGGTTACCAGGACCAAAGGAACCCTCCCGGCCGGTTCCGGCACTTCCGTATCGGCCTCCATCACCACAGCCAGACAGCCGCGACCAATCGCCTCCGGGATAAAGGCATGGCCATCAACCTTTGCGCCGCGAATGGCGACAAAGATGCTTCCCGGGAGGACTTTTCTTGAATCGCAGGTCACGGCAATGACCGGCTGCATCATGATCGACTCCGGCGCCTGTACCGGTTTGACCGGGTCAAGCACTTTGATGAGAGAGGTCAAGCTGTTCATGGCTGCACTCCATTCGAGTCGAGAGTGAGGATACATTCATCGACACCTGCCAGCGACACCCCTGGGAGGGGATACTGGGCGATGATCCTGCCGTTGCCATGCACCCGGACCTTGATATTGTAGGGAGCGAGAATCTGCAAGCCCCTGCGAAGGCTCAGGCCTGTTACCGTGGGCATGACCGCGGCCTGTTCCTGAATTGTTTCCGGCTCCTGAAAGCTATCGAGCCGCTTGCCGATGAAAAATTGCCGCAGATTTTCCTCACTTTTCTCCGGTGGTTCCTCCAGCAGGGTATCAGTGAATTCATGTTGGGTAAACGAGGTCAACAGCTCCCTGCCCATGGCCTTGAGCGCATCGGTGCCCGGGCGATTTTGCGCCGGTGCAGGCAGGAGGTGATCCCGTTCCACGGCCATAAGCAGCAACAAGCGCGGCTGTCTTGCCGGAGCCAGGCCGACAAACAGCTCTTGCATGGAATAACGGGAGTGCATCGTTCTCTTATGCACCTGTTCATGAGCAGCGGTAAACAGCACCATATCCTCCTCTTCCACCAACCATGGAGTAAATAACTCCCGTCGAATTCTGACGCCGAGCACGGGATTGAGTACATGATGTCTTTCCGTGGCCTCACTGTGGCGGCGATAGCGGGTTCTGGTGGCATGATCATAGACTGAATCGACCACATAAGGCGTTATCCGCCACCCCCCGTTGACCAGACTCGCCAGGGTAACCCCGACCTGGACGCCGGTCACAAAAGCATCGGCTCCGGCTTGTTCCTTCATACCCGATCCGATCTCCCAGTTGCCGAAGACCGAGCCGTACAACTGGATTCGACGCGCAAAGGCATCAAGCACCGCCGGGAGAAAACCCTGATCCGGCGCCGCGACCGTCATCGGCAGCAATGCTTCATGGCCAAGGCCCTGGAGCTCAATGGCCGCCGCCCTGGCAAGAATGGAACCAATAAGCTCCTTCTCGAGAACATGGTGATATATCCGGTTGATCCTGCTGTTCTCACTGGCCTTCCAGAAATAATTGGGATTAAAGGATGGTTGATTGACCAGGGCCAGTATGCGCCCTGTGCTCGGTTCAAGCAATAGTCCCATGCCCTTACCTGTCCCCTGGGCGCCAAGGTACTCACGAAACCGGTTCTCCAGCTGTCTCTGCAGGGCAAGGTCCAGTGTCAACACCAGATCCGTGGTGCCCTCTCCCAGCACTTCCCGTCCCTGGAAATCTATGTCGGGAATATTGATCGTGCGGAACACGCCCGGGCTCAGGACCGCGTCATACCGCCCTTCAACTCCTGCCAGGCCAATGCCATCCCCCATAAAACCAAGTACGTGGGAGGCTGCCGTATGTGCTGGATAGAAGCGCACTTCGCTTGCCCTGCAGGATACTCCAGCCAGTTGCAGGGCACTGATCTGCTCCGCTTGCTGTTCATCGAGGCCATCGGCCAGTTCAAGAGGACGCTGTGAACCCATGAGCTGCGCTTCAATTGCACTGGGCTCCCGACCGACAATCGGTGCTAGAACATGGGCGGTTGCATGTATATCGTCTATTTCAGCCGGGTACACATGCAGGGAATATAACCGGTAGGAGACCGCAAGTTCGTTGAATGACCGATCATACACCGTCCCCCTTAAAACAAGTTCAGCGGGCGATTGGCCCGCTGAGTTAAAGAGAATTTTGCCGACAGCAGACTGGATGATCCTGCCGATAACCTGGAGGGAGGGGGGGCATCTATACAGAACGGCCCCAGCCGCTGTCAGCAAAATGATCAGAAAAAGAGTAAGAGCGAACCATCTTTTTTTTTTCTTTTTGAAACGCAGGGTACCAGCCATTATCAAGCTACATCCGGCGCACCTGCGTGGCATCGGGCTCAAACAGCTCAAACTTGGTCCCGGCCAGGGCCAGTATGTGCGCCTTCGACATCAACTGAGCACGAGCAGCAAGCAAATGAACCTGTTCGTCGCCCAGGGATGCATGCATGGCCTGCAGACGTTCGACTTCCATCGTGGCCGCCTGCGAACGGTGATGCATGATCTGGGTGATCAGCAATCCCAGAACCAGGGCCGCAGCCACAAGGATGCCCAGGACTTTGTACTGCTCTCTGGAGAAAGCCAGATCAAGGCGAGCCGCTTGCTTCCGTCCCGGATTGAATATCACCTGCCGCGGTCGGTATCTCCTGACCTGTACATTGGTTACCATACCCTGCTCTCCTTTTCCCGGTTGTTGCCTACCGAACCACCTGTATCGAGAAGAACTCAATCTCGCGCGGCCACTCTGAGTTTCGCACTTCTGGCCCTGGGGTTACGGGTCACTTCCGCCCTGGTTGGTTCGATCGGTCCCCTTGTCAGCACCGTATAGGCCGGATTGTCCCTGAAGGCCTGTTTCACCATCCGATCCTCGAGGGAGTGAAAGGTGATGACGCAGATTCTGGCTCCTGGAGCCAATACCTTTGGGGCATCGGTCAATACCTGCATCAGGTTGTCCAGTTCACCGTTCACGGCAATCCGTAACGCCTGAAAGGTTCTGGTAGCGACATGTAATCTGGGTGGGTGATATTTTGCCGGAACCGCCGCGGCCACCACAGCCGCCAATCTACCGGTCGTCACCACCGGCTCCTCTTCCCTGGCTTTGACAAGAAAACGGGCGATCCTTCTTGCCTGGCGCTCCTCACCGTAATAATAGAGAATATCGGCGAGCTGCTCTTCGGAGAGGCGGGCGACCAGATCAGCCGCGGAAACAGGAGTACGCTGATCCATTCGCATATCAAGAGCATTGTCCGTCCTGAAGCTGAATCCCCGTTCTTCCTGGTCAAGCTGCAGCGAAGAAACCCCAAGATCCACCAGCAGCCCATCGATGCGGACAACTCCAAGCTTGGCGAGCTCGGACAGAAGCGATGCATACGACGTCGGGATGATGCGCAACCTGTCACCGTATCGAGACAGACTGATTTTTGCTTTGGCCGCTGCCTCTTCATCCCATTCAAACCCGAGGACCTGTCCATCGGGCGCCGATTCCTCAAGCAAAGCCCGGGTATGACCACCCAGACCAAGCGTCCCGTCCACATACACACCTTTGCTGACCGGCCGCAGCCAATCAACGACCTCTGCAAGTAATACCGGGATATGGAGAGCATTGCCCTCTTCCGGGGTCTGCTTCACTAAAATATTCCCAGTGCGGAAAGGCCGTTATTAAATTCCTCAAATGTTTCTCTGGTGTGGCGGGCTTCCTCATCCCAGGCAGCTTTATCCCAGATCTCGAAGTGCTCGAGCATGCCAACCAGCACAACATCCTTATCTATACCCAGATCAGCTCTAAGTGTGGGCGGCAACAGGATACGTCCCTGTTTGTCCAGTGGACATTCAGTAACGCCGGCAATCACATAACGGACAAACTTGCCCATATTTGCCTGCGTTTTCCCCTCGTTCAGCAACTTTTCTTCCAAAGCTTCCCATTCGGGTACCGGGTAAGCACGCAGGCAATTTTTCCAATTGGTCACAATGAGATTTTCAGAGTACCGTTCCCGAAGGACATCACGAAACCGGGCAGGGATATTCAGGCGGCCCTTTGGATCAAGAGTATGTTCCGAGCGACTTCGAAACCGTTGCACCGTATTCCTCATCCCAGACCCGGGCCGCGCCTGGCGTTAACTCCACTATAATCCCCTCTGAACCACTTTGCACCACTCTGCGCCCTTCTTTTGTAAACGAACCCGACTCCGGAGTCAAGAAAAAAGACAGGGAGGAACGTGACTTGAGCTCTCTTTGAACCAAGGAAGATTACTTCGATATTTCAAGAAGATAAAAAATGAAGAAAATGAGATCAACCGACTGTATCGGCAGGAAGGGCACGATGAGCGGAGGGAAAAATCATATTGTCAAAGGATATGAAAAGGGCTGGAGCCTGATTCCGTGAGCGTTCGTCCGTGCGTCAGCTTCGTTGTTCGTGGCCGTTCGATTAAAGTCTACTTTACGGACGGTTACGGGCAATGAAGATGGCGTGCGGACGGATGCCCCGAAGGGCGGCTGGTGAAAGGTATTGTCAAGTGTTACGCTGCATTTATAAAATGATTACAGAAAGACACAACCGAAACAAGAGTCCAGCCGTCACGGATTCAGGTGGAGGTAAGCATCGAACAAAAGCAAGCAACAGGTCTGGTAAAGAACTTTGAGAAGCGGTGAAAGTGCAGTGCCCGAAGCAGATTTCCCGGGGGAAGGGTTACTCAAATAAACCGGGCTGTTGCGGACCAGGTCGCAGGGGTATGCGGAAGTGTTCATACGCAGCCTGCGTGGCAATCCGTCCCCGTGGCGTGCGCATCAGAAATCCCGATTGGATGAGAAACGGCTCATAGACATCCTCCAAGGTGGTT
Organism: Desulfobulbus alkaliphilus; assembly: GCF_016918545.1. Classification (GTDB taxonomy): domain Bacteria; phylum Desulfobacterota; class Desulfobulbia; order Desulfobulbales; family Desulfobulbaceae; genus Desulfobulbus; species Desulfobulbus alkaliphilus. Next base: position 201,594 of record NZ_JAFFQC010000003.1, read on the forward strand.
TTTTCCTCGCACACCGCGGTGGACAGAGTATCGAGCCCAACGGGACCTCCTTGAAATTTCTCGATTAAAGTCAGCATGATACGCCTGTCCATCTCATCGAGTCCAATGTGATCGACATTGAGCATGGTCAGGGCGGCGTCGGCCACCGTGCGAGAGATGAAGGTATGACCGCCCACTTCGGAAAAATCGCGTACCCGTCGCAGCAGTCGATTGGCAATGCGGGGAGTCCCGCGAGAACGCCGTCCCAGCTCCAGGGCGCCTTCCGCGTCGATACCGATATTGAGCAACCTGGCTGATCGCTGAATAATGATGACCAGTTCTTCGGGGCTGTAATACTCAAGCCGCAAAACCACTCCAAAACGATCACGCAGGGGCGGGGTCAGCAAACCACTTCTGGTGGTGGCCCCCACCAGGGTAAAGGGAGGCAGATCCATCTTCACCGACCGGGCTCCAGGCCCCTGGCCAATGATGAGGTCGAGCTGAAAATCCTCCATGGCCGGGTAGAGGATTTCCTCGACCACATGGTTCAAGCGGTGAATTTCATCGATAAAGAGTACATCGCCCGCCCGCAGGCCCGTGAGCAGGGCGGCCAGGTCACCGGGACGCTCAATCACCGGCCCGGACGTCACCTTGATACCGGCCCCCATTTCATTGGCAATGATATAGGCCAATGTTGTTTTGCCCAGGCCGGGGAAGCCGTGAAAGAGGACATGGTCAAGGGGTTCGCCCCGCTGAAGAGCGGCCTGGATAAAAATACGCAGCCCCTGCTTGACCTGTTCCTGACCGATGTATTCATCCAGTCTCCGGGGACGGATATCGACCCCTGGCTGCAGGTCGTCCAGCCGCTCACTGCCGGTTACCAGCCGCTTTCCAGTCAATTCTTCCTCGAATTTCATTGCCGCGGATTACCTCCGCTTCCCTTTGTATGCCATGGCCTCATAAACATCATATATCCTGAATACTTTTCTTTTTTCAGTGCCTGGCCAACCGCTGCAATGCCTGACGGATCAACTCCTCCACTCCGGGCACATCAGGTTCATCCTGGCCCTGTCTCCGGACGGTATGGAGCGCTTCCCAGGCGGTGGCGGAGGCATACCCGAGATTAACCAGGGCCGATGCTGCGTCGGTCATGGCCTGGTATCCCTCATCCCCTGCCGATGGCAGGGGTCTGCCGACCTTTTCGATCTCGCCACCAAAAACTCCGACCTTTTCCCCCAACTCCATGCAGAGCCGCTGAGCTGTTTTTTTGCCAATCCCAGGCAGGGCGGTCAACCGGGCATGGTCCCTGGCTTGTAGGGCCTGGCACAGCTCCCGGACCCCTATCCCGGAAAGGATCATGATGGCAAGCCTGGGGCCAACCCCGGAAACCGTGATGAGCAGCAAAAAGAGTTCTTTTTCCTCTCTTGTACTGAAACCGAACAGGGTGATGGCATCCTCGCGAACCACGGTCTGCACATACAAAAACGCCGTGCCGCCGGCGTCCGGAAGATTCTCGTAACTCCTGGCAGATACAAAAACTTCGTATCCAACCCCATGGACATCGAGGACAACCAGGGTTGATGTCTTGACTAAAATCTGACCTTTGAGGGTAGCAATCATCGCTGCAACAGGAATGGAAACAGGTTCAAGGCGGCCCGACGCGGGCGTGACCACGAGATACCAACATCACAACCGATGCCGATGATGCATGGCGATATGATGCGCGTGGCAGATGGCCACGGCCAGTGCGTCGGCAGCATCGCTGGAAGGAACCGCATCCAGCTCCAGCAGAGCGCGGACCATGTGCTGCACCTGACTCTTCTCCGCCTGTCCGTATCCGGCCACCGCCTGCTTGACCTTTCGAGGCGTGTAATCAAAAACTTCCAGGCCGTTATGCAAGGCTGCGACAACGGCTGCACCGCGAGCGTGGCCAAGTTTAAGGGCTGCCCGGGGGTTTCGGTCAAGAAAGACCTCTTCCACCGCGGCGGCGTGCGGCCCATGCGTGCTGATGACTTCTCCCAGATCGCGGAAGATTGTCAACAGTCGCCCAGAGAAATCCGGGGAGGTGGCCATGCGAATAGTGCCGCAGGCAACAAAACCATGATCCTGGCCGTTGGTGACAATAACACCGTATCCGGTCACCCGCGATCCTGGATCTATGCCAAGTATACGCATTCGGCCCCCCCGTTGCCCCATGCCCTTGTTTGGGTTGTATTGAGCTGTAATCAGACTCCTGGATCCATGAGCGTTCGTCCCTGCGTCAGTTGTATTGTCCGTGACCGTTCGATTAAAACAGACTTTATCGGATGGGTACGGGCAATGAAGATGGCGTGCGGACGGACGCCCACAAATCCAGGCCAGGTTCAGGAGAGGGTCTCCATAAGGTTATCGTCGATGTCGAAATTGGCGTGCACTTTCTGGACATCGTCATGGTCCTCGAGGTTTTCCAGCAAACGCAGCAGGGAACGAGCCGCTTTTTCTTCGGTTACCTCAACAGAATTTTTCGGGATCATCGAAAGGCCGGCATCATAAAACGGAACCTGGCTTTGCTCCAGTCCCTCGACAACCTCATTGAAACTCTCCGGGGCCGTAATGATCCGGAAGGTATCATCTTCCTCAACCACATCCTCCGCTCCCGCTTCCAGGGCCAGATCCATCAGCTCCTCTTCATTGGCCTTATTTTTGTCCACCGACAAAGTTCCCTTGTGGTCGAACATCCAGGCCACACAACCCGATTCCCCCAGGTTACCGCCGCTCTTGGTAAAAAAATGTCGAATATCGGCGACCGTTCTGTTTTTGTTATCGGTCATGGTCTCAACCAGAACCGCAACCCCCCCGGGTCCGTACCCTTCATAGAGGATCTCCTCGTACGCCGCACCGTCAAGATCACCGGTCCCCTTTTTGATGGCCCGATCGATATTTTCCTTGGGCATGTTTTCACCCTTGGCCGCGGTGATAGCACTGCGCAGGCGGGGATTGCCTTCCGGGTCGCCACCGCCCATCCTGGCTGCTATAGTGATCTCCTTGATCAATTTCGTGAAAATCTTGCCGCGCTTGGCGTCATTGGCCCCTTTTTTTCGTTTGATTGTACTCCATTTTGAATGTCCCGACACAGCCCGACTCCTTTTTTAGAAAATATCGCCCAATTCGTTAGTGCCCACCCAGAAACGCATTATTTCCCTGACTCTTTGTCACCATCCTGAATCCGTGAGCATTCGTCCGTGCGTCAGCTTCGTTGTTCGTGACCGTTCGATTAATGGACACTTTATCGGACGGTTACGGGCAATGAAGATGGCGTGCGGACGGATGTCCCGAAAGGTGGCTGGTGAAAGGCATTTTCAACGGTGTAGCTTAAATTATAATATGATTACAGTGAAATATATCAAAATCAAGCGTCCAGCCGTCACGGATTCAGGACCCTGTCAAATGTACTTTTCGGAACATTATCGTTTCCCTGCTCCTGATGAACGGACAGGACCATTCACCTCTGCGGATGAAAACCCCGGCCCAACAGAAAGACCTCCCGGCTTTCCTGCCGCGAGCTTCTGGGTTTCACCACCTTGACGGAAGTAAACAAGGCTCTGCATTTTTTCAAAAATTGAGGAAAATCCTCACCTTGGAAAACCTTACAATACACTGTGCCGTTTTTGTGCAGAAACAATCGTGCCATTTGCAGAACACGTTCCGCCAGACGCAGTGAATGTTGGTGGTCGGCATATTGACTACCCGTGGTGCGAGGGGCCATATCACTGAGGACCACATGAAACCCGGGCCAGTTTTGTTTCAGATACACGACAAGATCTTCAGAGTAGACATCATAACAGAGCCAATGTATTTCAGCATGGGGTTTTTGCACCGCCAGATCGGTGTGTTGCAGGTCAACACCGACCACTACCCCTTTCTCACCGATCACCTCGGCGGCGTACAAACTCCAGCTGCCGGGATGACACCCAAGATCAAGCACCCTCTGACCGAATTTCAAAAAGCGGTGCTTCAGCTGGGCCTCCTCCAGTTTAAAAACAGATCGGGCCGGATACTTCTCTTTCTTCGCCTTATGGAAATAATAGTCCTGCTCTTTACGCATCCCCTTCTCTCCCTCCTGAATCCGTGAGCGTTCGTCCGTGCGTCAGCTTCGTTGCCCGTGGCCGTTCGATTAATGGACACTTTATCGGACGGTTACGGGCAATGAAGTTGGCGTGCGGACGGATGCCCCGAAGGGCGGCTGGTGAATTTTTTTGCCAAGGATTTTGTTACAATTAAAAAATGATTACAACAAGATATATCGAATACAAGCGTCCAGTCGTCACGGATTCAGATCCCTTTCCCCACCGGCTGGCCGGCTCCTGCCGCATACTTTGCCGCCAAGCGCAATGCGTCGTTATAATCGCGAACAGTCCCTTCCATTCTTCCCTCCTCAACCGCAATGAGAATCTTTTTGAACAGAGGTCCGGGGCAAAGGTGCAGGACGTTGATCAGATCTTTACCGGTGAGCAGAGGCGGATTGGAACGAACCGGCTCCACATGGGTCAAGCGGACCTGTTCCAGGTGCCGATACAATTCGATCAGTTCCGTCTCCATTCCCTTGACCCGCTCTACCCCCTGGCCGGCAAGGGCATCCGCCATGGCGAGCAGAAAAAGGCCGGGCAGTTCGACTCCGCATTTCTTAATCATCCTGATCGCAGCACGTAAGGTCAGCGGATGGGTTCGAGCCACGTTGGCCAGATGGAAGGGCCGCATATGCCAGGAAATCAGGCTGGCCACATGCTCTGTGTCATCCCTGCTCCAGCGCAGGCGGTGGGCAATGGACCGGAAGAGTTGAGCACCGACGCGGTCATGGTTATGAAAGGTAATGCGGCTGCCGCGAAGCGTATCAACGGCACGGGTCTCCGGTTTGCCGAGATCGTGGAGCAGGGCAGCCCATTTCAGACGCAGTCGGTTCCTGTCGATGTCCAGATAGGCGAAGATTGCTGGCGAACAACCGGGGAAAAAAGAGACAGGATCGACAAGAATCCGCTCCACCTGCCGGAGAGCCTCCAGGCTGTGGGCAAAAACATCGAGATGATGACTCTTGGGTTGCTCCATGCCGGTTCCAGCGGTCAACTCTGGAAAGATTTCCTCCAGCACTCCGGTTGAAGCCATACCCGTCCAAAAGGAATGGCTGCCAGGGGACACCATGAGCAGGTGCAACTCGTGGGTCACCCGCTCCGGCGCCACGGTCCGCAGCAGTCGACGTTGCCGATGAACCAGGGTCAGGGTGTGGTCATCAATGGTAAACCCAAGCGTGGCGGCAAAACGAAAGACCCGCAATAGACGGAGCGGATCGACGGTAAACGTGTCCGCAGCCACGGCACGTATTCGCTGGTCGGCCAGATCCGTCAAACCACCGGTGGGATCCAGGACAGGGACCGCCTGCTTATTTCCAGCCTGTTCAGCCAGAGAACCAAGCAGGGGATCGATGCGCACGGCCAGGGCATTGACAGTCAGATCACGCCGGGTCAGTTCTTCTTCAATGGTGCGCGTTCCTTGCCGGAAAGAAGAGATATCAATGATCCATTCCCCGCGGACCACCCGGGCCGCTTCCTCCTCCCGGCCAAGGATGATGCAGGTTCCGCCAATGGACGCGGCAAGCTCTTTTGCCCACCACCTCGCTGCAACGGGCACGGTGATGTCGATGTCCACCGGCCTGCCCCCGAGGAGCAGATCACGGACCGCCCCACCAGTGAGATAGACAGCCTGGCCCTGCCTCCGGGCACAATCGGCCAGCGCAGACCACAGCCAGGGCGGCAGGCTCTGTTCCAGCCGGCACCAGTCAAGGGAGATGGGCACACCATGTCGCACCTTTAGATCTGCCATGGGGTCATTTCCCTGAATCCGTGACGGCTGGACTCTTGTTTTGGGTATATCCTGCTGTAATCATTTTATAATTGCAGAGGAATATTTGACAATATCTTCCATTAGCCGCCCTTTGGGGCGTTCACGGATTCAGGATTTCGTCATCAGTAAGCGGGGCAAAACGACGGGTGAGGGTTTTGCTGCCCTTATCGATGGTCACTTCGGCTTCGGGTAGTTTTCCCTCGATCTTTTTCCCGTACCGGATGATGATTCCGGCCAAGAGGGGCAGAATTTCCTCTTCCCGAGCTGCATCGGCCAGCAGCTTTTCACCCTGCCGCACCAGTCCCAGTGGCCCTGGTCGTCGCGTCATGCGCAGCAGCCAGTCCTCCGGCTGCCGCATCGCTTCCAGCTGGTTGTTTTCCCGTTCGTCACGACCGATAACAAACCAGATGTCCTCTTGGAGGCGAAACTGGCGCCCCGTGACCAGCAATCGGATATCCTCCACTGCCTGCGCTTCGTTGCTCTCACTGTCCCTGTCCTTTATATACTTCCTGATCCGGGGCGCCAGGTTAGGATCGGTGAGCATGCAGCCGCCCGCCGGGGCAGGATACCCGGTGATCCCTAATTTCGCGGCCAACTCGTGTTGCTCCCGCCGGCCTCTTCCGGAAAAGGTATACAGCCGATCTCGGTCAACCAGGCCATTCTGCTCCGCCAGAGTAGGCGGTAGCAGACCGGCACTCAGGGGCCGGAGCAGCAGACCTGTGCAACCGGAATCACGTTCGATCACCTGCAGAGTATCCCGCCGCTGTGACATCGGCCGCTGCCCCAGGACTTCTCCTGTTATCAGGAAGGATGCCCCGTACGACTCAAGGAGTTCACGGGCCCGAACCAGCATAAGTATCTTGCAGTCAATGCAGGGGTTGAAGTGCTTGCCAAAACCATGCGCAGGTTGGGCGAGCATGCGCAAATAGGGTTCGCTCAGGTCGATAACCTCAACCTCGATGCTATATTGTTGCTGCATGGCCCGCGTATACTCCTGCCGACGGTCAAGCAGCTCATAATCGAAAAAGGGGGTGACGAATTTGAGACCAATGACCCGAATTCCCTGGTCGGCAATCACCCGGCAGGCCAGGATGGAATCCAGCCCGCCGGAGAACAGGGCCAGTGCCGTACATGGCTTCACGACCGGCCTCCTCTGGCCTTACGTGTCATCAACTCTTGAGCATACTTCAGCGTTTGTGCTGTTGGCGTCGCTCCACCCAGCATCCGGGCCAACTCTTCCACTCGCTGCCGTGACTCCAGGGCATGGATCATCGTCTGGGTGAGACCATGTTCGACCCTTTTTTCGACCTTGAAATGCAGATCGGCGCAGGCGGCTATCTGAGGTAAATGGGTAATGCACAGCACCTGATGATGGCCGGCCAGTTCACTGATTTTTTCCGCCACAGCCTCCGCGGCCTGGCCACCGATTCCGGCATCGACCTCGTCAAAAATCACCGTGTCCACCTGATCCTTCCGTGCCAGCAGACATTTCATCGCCAGCATCAACCGCGACAGCTCGCCACCGGAAACAATCCTGGCCAGTGGTTGTGGCGGGATACCAGGGTTGGCGGAAAAGAAAAACTCGACAATGTCCCGCCCGGTACTCTGCATCCCTTCCATACCCAGTTCCTCTGGCTCCGAGACCCGAACCTGAAAAACCGCCTGGGAAAAACTGAGCGACACCAGCTCTCTTTCCATGGCCGCCGCCATTCTGGTTGCGGTCTCCCGACGCGCCTGGGTCAGTTCCGCCGCTCTGAGCACGGCCTCGGTGGAAATCTCCTCTGCCTTGCGTTCCACCCGACCAATTTCTTCCTCAAGACTATCCAGGCGGGCGAGATCCGTTTCCGCTGCTCTGGCGAAAGCAAGCACATCTTCCAGAGTAGCGCCGTATTTTCTTCGCAGCTGTTTCAGTTCAGCCAGGCGACCTGAAATGATCTCAAGACGGGCAGGATCCACTGGGACGGCGTCGAGGTATCTGCGGAGCAGCGAATCCAGATCCTCCAATTCAAACCCGACGGAACCAATTCTCTCCGCCAGTGGCAACAGTTCCGCATCATGAACTGCAGCCTGCTCCATATTTTTCCTGATTTCCACCAGAGATCCTGTCACTGCCTCGGCAAGCATCCGCCTGGAAGCACCCACCAGCCGAATGAGGGTATCCGAAGCTTTCAATCGATCACGCTCCTGAGACAACTGCTCCTCTTCCCCCACGGTGATATTGGCCCTGTTGATTTCATCAAGCTGAAAGCGAAGATAGTCCCGCTGCTGTTCCTTGTCCTGTTCCTTCTCACGCAAATCCCGCAATTGCGAGGAGGTCTGCTGCCAGCGGCGGAACAAGCGGGTAAACCGCTGCCGAAGCTCATGCAGCTCGCCATAATCATCAAGATAGTCGAGGTGATGCCGGGGGCTCAGTAACTGCTGATGATCGTGCTGGCTGGCAACATTGATCAGCCCGGCCGTCACTGCACCGGCCAGACGGGTGGTCACCGACTGATCGTTGATAAACAACCGCGATCGCCCTTCCCGGCTGAGGATGCGACGGACAAGGCAATGCGAGCCGTTGATCAGGGCGTGATCATTGAGCAGGGCCTGCATCTCCGCGTGATCCGGACGAACCGAAAAAAGTGCCTCAATACCGGCCTGCCCGCAATCTCCGCGGATCCATGCGGCTGTTCCCCTGCCGCCGGTGAGCAGGTTGATTGATTGGAGGATGATGGATTTTCCCGCGCCGGTCTCTCCGGTGAAGACGATCAACCCGGTTTTCATGTCGGCTAGATCGAGATGCAGGCTGTCGATCAGCGCGAGGTTGTGTACACGAAGTTCCTGCAGCATAGCTCTCCTGGCTGGAAAGGATGGGGGAAAAGATCCTCAATCCGTAACGACTGGACGCTTGTTTTGAATATATCTTGCTGTAAGCAGATTATAATTGCAGTGGAATCCTTGAGAATACCCTTCACCAGCCGCCTTTCGAGACGTTCGCTCAAGGATTCAGGAAGATGCGACATTCTCCTTGACGCCCAAGGTTTCAAGTTGTATCATATTGAAGATACATGCAAAAATTAAACATATGCACCAATGCTCCACCCGGTCATCTGCAGGCATCACCGCAGACAAGGCAGAACCGTCCCGACCATTGGCACCTCATCCGGACCACCCCATGCCTGGCGCAACCCGTAAGAGGCAGGGGAGGGACCTATTAAGGAAATAAAGAGGACATATCAGCATCCTGGAGAAACGACGTGACCGAATCACCTCAGCTCAGTGCCAGTCTTGAAGATTACATCGAGGCAATTTACCATATTATTACCGTGAAACAGGTGGCCAGAGGCAAAGATATCTCGGCCCGCCTCAACGTCAGTGGCGCCTCGGTGACAGAGGCGCTGCGTGCCCTGTCCAAACGAGGGCTGATCAATTATGCGCCCTATGAAGTCATCACCATGACCGATGTAGGGCGTGAGGTTGCGGAAGATGTGATTCGCCGCCATAATGCACTCAAAAAATTTTTCACCGATGTCCTCGCCATTGATGATGCTGTTGCCGAAGATGGCGCCTGCAAAATAGAGCATACAGCCCCCCCGGAAATCATCGACCGGATGGTTCATTTCATCAAATTTCTGGAAATCTGTCCCCGTGGCGGCAAGGACCTGATCAGTGGGTTTGCGAACTACTGCACCCGGGGCACAACCCGCTCCAACTGTGCCTCCTGTATTTCTCAATGCCTGGACGAACAAGAGAAAAAAAACAGCGCCTGACTGCAGGCCGAGTGGACAAAGGACGGACCTCCGCCCGGATCGGCCGCTTATCTTAGCACACCATATGGCCACCGCAATGGATACGACATTTTTTTTTCCTCAACCGCCCATCCATGGCCTTCCCTTTTTCCATGCCGGTCTATGAATTCACAGCCTTGAACAAGGCAGGAAAGAAACTCAAAGGGATCATCGACGCTGATTCGCTGAGCGCGGCACGACAGAAAATCCGCGGCCAGGGCAACTACCCGGTGACGATCAGCGAAACTTCGGCCAGAGCGGCCCGCGCCGCCAAGACCCCGTTTTTCTCGATGCAACTGGGCAAACGGGTCAAACCCCAGGATATCCATGTCGCCACCCGACAACTGGCGACCCTGCTCGGTGCCGGTATTCCACTGGTGCCGGCACTCAATGGCTTGATCGAACAGACCACCAACCGCTCTTTCAAAACCATCCTCGCTCAGATCAAGGATACCGTCAACGAAGGGAATTCTCTCACCGCGGCCCTGTCGGATCATCCCGACCTTTTTTCCAGAATCTATGTCAATATGGTCCGGGCCGGAGAGGCCTCCGGCTCCCTGGACGTGGTCCTTGAACGACTGGCCGAGTTCGGCGAAAATGAACACGCCCTGTTCGCTCGCATCAGGGCAGCCATGCTCTATCCCCTGTTCATGGCTGTGATCTCCCTTGCCGTCCTCTTCCTGCTCATTACTTTCATCGTCCCCAGCATCACCTCGGTCTTTGCCGGCAGCCAGCAGATTCTTCCGCTGCCGACCCGCATGTTGATCACAGCCAGTTCTTTTTTCAAACAATTCTGGTGGGCACTGCTCCTCATCCTGGGGGCCGCGGCAATAGCAACCCGCTGGCATATCGGCACCGCCACCGGTAAAAGGCGCTGGGATCAGATCAAACTGACGCTTCCGGGTTTCAGGGACCTCACCATCAAAACCGCCTCCGCCCGTTTCGGTCGTACCCTGGCCAGCCTGCTCCAGTCCGGGGTTCCCCTGATCACCGCACTGCACATCGTTAAAAATATCGTCGACAATGTTGTCCTTGCTGAACTTATTGAAGAAGCCTGCGGCGAATTGGAAAAAGGTAAGAGTCTGTCCAATTTTCTTCAAGGAAACTTATGGTTTCCGCCCATGTTGGTGCAAATGATCGCCGTGGGAGAGCAGAGTGGTTCCCTGGACAAAATGCTGGCCAAGGCCGCTGACAGCTATGAGAAGGAAGTGGAGTCAAAAATTCTGGCCATGACCTCCATGATCGAACCGGTCATGATTCTCTCCATGGGCCTGGTGGTCAGCTTCATCGTCATTTCCATTCTGCTGCCCATTTTCGAGATGAACCAGCTGATCAGGTAGTAAACGATCACAGGCACCCCATCTTTGCACAGACGCGGCTGCACGCATAGAAGGGCTATAGCGGACAACCTTCTCTGCACAAACCTGGGGCACCTGTGACCGTTTACAGCACAGGAGCGTGATCAACCAGACAGTTACCTGAATCCGTGACGGCTGGAATCTTTTTTCGGATATATCTCGTTGTAATTATATTATAATTGCAGCTGAGCCCTTGACAACACCTTTCACCAGCCGCCCTTCGGGGCATCCGTCCGTACGCCATCTTCATTGCCCGTAACCGTCCGATAAAGTTTACTTTAATCGAACGGCCACGAACAACGAAGCTGACGCACGGACGTACGCTCACGGATTCAGGAGTTACAAACCCCATGATCGGTTACGATCAGGTAACCCGGAACACTTCTTCCAGGGTAGTCAGCCCGGCCAGCACCTTGCGCAGTCCGTCCTGGCGCAGGGTTATCATGCCGGTGGCCAGGGAGGAGAGTGCCTGTTTCTTGATCTGACCAGCGTCGGAAGTGGTCAGAATGAGACTCTTCATCGCCGGAGTGAGCGTCATCAGCTCAAAAATGCCGATCCGACCCTTGTACCCGGTGTGCAGGCAATCGGGACATCCGACACCGCGAAACAGATTGCGGTCAGCGAATTTAACCGGCGATATCCCCACCTGCTTGAGGTACTCCATCGAAGGAACATACGACTCCCGGCAGTGCGGACAGATCTTGCGGACCAGCCTTTGTGCCATGATGGCGTTGACTGAAGAAGAGACCAGAAATGGCTCCACCCCCATATCTATCAATCGGGTAATGGCACTGGCCGCATCATTGGTATGCAGGGTGGAAAACACCAGGTGACCGGTCAAGGCTGATTGAATGGCTATTTCAGCGGTTTCCATGTCCCGGATCTCACCGACCAGGATCACGTCCGGATCCTGGCGGACAATGGTGCGCAAGCCGTTGGCAAAATTCAGGCCGATTTTGGGATTGACCTGCATCTGACTGATACCATTCATTTGATATTCAATCGGGTCTTCGATGGTGATGATATTGATATCAGGACTGTTGAGCACACCCAAGGCCGAATAGAGGGTGGTTGTTTTCCCGCTTCCGGTCGGTCCGGTCACCAGAATAATCCCATGGGGCGCCTTGATGATGCGCATGAAGTGCTGCAGGTCCTCTCTGGAAAGACCCAGATCCTCAAGGCGAACCAGACTGCTGGATTTATCAAGCAGGCGCATGACCACCCGTTCGCCAAAGGAGGTCGGCAGTGTTGACACCCGGATATCAATGTTTCTATCGGCAATACGGATTTCGATCCTGCCATCCTGGGGGAGTCTCTTTTCGGCGATATCCATTTTCGCCATGATCTTGACCCTGGACACCAGTTTTCCCTGGACATGCCGGGGGGGCGAGTACATGTCGTAGAGAATTCCGTCGACCCTTTTGCGGATTTTGACCCGATCCTTGTAGGATTCAATATGGATGTCACTGGCATTGTCGCGTACCGCCTGGGAAAGGACCAGGTTGACCAGCTTGATCACCGGGGCGTCACTGGTGTCGTCGAGTAAATCAGCGGTTTCCTCGATTTCGGAAAGAATGCTTTCCGGATCCTCTTCGCCCACATCCTGCATAACCTGATCCGCAACATCCTGCCGGGTCATGTCATAGGCCGCATTGATGGCCACAAAGATTTCATTCTGTGGTGCCAGCATGACTCTGATCCCGTCCCAATGAAGACGACGTTGCAGATCATCGGCCTGCTGAAAATACATCGGTTCGGCCAGAGCGATATAGGACTCCCTGGGAGTAGCCACCGGAATCATCTTGAATTTTTTAAGAAAACCGATGGAAACATGCTGAACAAAAAAAGGATCGATATCCGTGGGCAGGCTGTGGACAATCTCCAAGCCGCATTGCAGACTACGGGCCCCGAGCAGATCGTGCTCGTTGATCTTGCGCTGCTGCACCAGGATCTCGCCGATCCGCCCTCCTTTTTCCTGCTGGACGACCAGGGCGGCATCAATAGCCGCTTCCGAAACCCCATAGGATTCGCGAAGTATCTCACCCAGTGAACGCATCCTGCCACCTGGAATTCGCAAAGGACCTGCTGTTGGTATTCAGTCTCTGTACCACCACGGGCTCACTCACTGTGATTCCATCTGCTGCCGCAGGCGGTGAAGGTTGTCCCGGGCGGCCTCGATTGACGGGTCCACGACCACCTCTCCGTTTTCTGCTTCGGTCGCAAGCGTGGACAGAGCCTCAACCCGGCGATACAACACCTCGGCTTCGCGGACATTTCCCTCCCGTTCATAAAGAAGACCCATGTTGATTAAAGCCGCACTGTTGTCCGGATCAATCGTCAGGGCCTGCTGAAAATATTCCCTGGCCCGGATAAGGTCGTTCTGTTGCAGCCTGGCAAAACCGATATCAGAAAGGGCGATACTATGTGCCGGGTTGGCGACAGGGTAAAAAAACTGATCGGCAATATCTCCTGGCTCCCTGTGCACGCGTTCCATCACGTCGCGTTTCCTGTAATACAATTCAGCCAGTTCAGCTGGATTTTCAACAATATGCGGGGTGATAAAAATAAAAAGATTGGTTTTCTGCTGATTGTTGCTCCGTGATTTAAACAGCCAGCCCAACAGGGGAATATCCCCCAGCAAAGGGACCTTGTATTCACCGCTGGTGGTATCCTCGCCGATCATGCCGCCGATGACCACGGTGTTCTTGTTATGGACCACCACCGTGGTGTCGGCGGTCCTGGTGAAGGTGGTAGGATTTCCTTCGTTGAAATCCTTGAGCTTGATGACCTCAACGCCAATTTCCAGCCGGATCACTTCCGCCTGGTTGATCTGCGGAGTAATGGTCAGGGTGGTGGCCACATCTTTGTATTCAAAGTTCGTATAATCCTGGAGGGCATCGGTGGTATGCCTGCTGGTGATGTAGGGTACGTTCTCACCAACTTTGATGAAAGCCTGTTTATTGTCCGTGGTCAGGATCTGAGGCGTGGCAATGACATTGACGTCACTATCGAACTTGAAGGCATTGACCACGGCGCCCAGATTGGGAAAATACACGCCACCGATTTCAATGCCTTGGCGCAGCACCCCCATGGTGAATCCGCCGGGCAGAATCGGTGGGTCCGCCGTCATCCCCTGGAGGACATTATACGGTGTGGCGGCGCTGCCGCTGAAACCACCCACCAAGGTCCCGGTCTCATCGGCAAAGGAACCGCCGCCTCCCCACTGGACACCGATGTTAAAGTCCTTGTTGACCTGCACCTCCATGATCAGGGCTTCCAGGTAGACCATCCGTCGGGGAATATCCAGCATCCTGATCACTTCTTCCACCAATATGTATTCATCCCGCGGACCGGTGAGGATCAAGGAGTTGGTCTCCACATCGGCAAGAATCTTCACAGCTCGGCTGATGGCCGGTGCGGCGGAAGCCACATTGGTCCCGGCGGCATGGCTCTGATCATCGGGAAGATCCATCAACACCTTGACCATTTCCTCGGCATTGGCATGCTGCAGATAGATTACCCGCAGATTGCCCTCTCCCCTGGGCACCTCGGTGTCCAGCTCAGCAGTCAACTCACGGATCTGTTCGATCGTCGCCCTGGAGGCAAAGACAATCAGGTCGTTGGTACGTTCAAATGGGATGATCCGGATCGTCTCCGGCCGGCGGCCGGGAACCTGGGGTGAGGCAACAAACAGCTGACCAATAGCTTGCGACACACTTTCCACCGAGGCATGCTGAAGGGAGATCAGCGCCAGTTCCTCTTCCTCATGGGGGATGTCAACAGCTCTGATAATCTCCATCAGGCGCAGGATATTCGAGTGGAAGTCAGTAATAATGAGGATATCCGATCGGGCGTGGGTGACCATGACCGCGGTTCTCGAAACCAGCGGTGTCAGCATATTCCTCACCTCTTCGGCACCCGCATATCGAAGGGTGATGACCTGGGTGACAACCTGATCTTGCGGCAACATTCTGTCATCTTCCAGGAGGGTGGCAATACTTTTTGTCCGGGCATGGACCGCGGGGACGATTTTAATCACCGAACCACTGGGCACGGTGGCAAAACCGTGCACCTCAAGAACCGACTCAAAGACCCGATAGGCTTCATCCTCGGATATACGGGTGGGTGAAATGATGGTCACTTTCCCCTGAACTTCCCGGTCGACAATAAAGTTCTTCCTGGTCAATTCGCTGATATATTTGATAAACAGGTTGATATCGACATCATTGAAATCGATGGTGACGTATCGCTGGACCATCCCTTCCGGCCGGACGATCGAGAGGTTGTTCTCAGCCGCCGATAACGTTGCCCTGTTACCAGGAAGAACCAACACCGCGAACAACAGGATGATCGTACCGTAGACAAAACCTTTCATACCCTTGTCCACATCAGGAGGATTTGTTTCTATTACCATGTGACCTCTCTTTTTCCGTATGTGCTCATCAGCACGCGCGGGCTCCGCGATAGCAACCAATCACGGGGTGGTTGGAACCGGGTGGTTTGCCCTTCTCCTGCATTGCCCGCGGTCCTCTGCGGCCGGTGCATGGTTACTGCATGGAACCATCCTCCTGCAGCGATCTTTCTCCATCCGGATCCGTGCCGGGCAGGGCAACGTCGACATCGACCTGCTCGGGCATGGCCGCGGCGTCGGCACGAAATTGAATACGGCGACGGGGCAGGGCCTCCGGAACCTGCCGTTCAACCATCTGCTCCTGCTCAAGCCCGGGATAACGCCTGTCAACTGATCTTGATGGTGAGGTGGTTTGATCTCGTTGCGGATCCTTGATATTGAGAATCTCTTCATTGCCGTCGACCAGAAGAACCACCCTGCCCCGCTCGATCCTGGTAATGACCGCTCCCTGGAGCGTTCCACCGACCCGATACATGTTTTCCTGCCGGGTTAATTCGTCACGGATAATGGCGCGCGCATCTTCAACACTACCGGAAACCGTGCCCAGCAGGGATAACTGCATCGATGTCTCCTCGAGTGCGTCCAGCGCGGACAACATCTGGGTGGCAACGGGTTGCTCGCCCGCCTCCAATGCAGCCTTGAAAATATTCCGCTCGAAAATGACCTGGTAGTCAGTAATCGCCGCCACCGGCTCATCCGGGGTCCGGATTGGCACGGACGTGGCCTGCCGCACTGTGGTTGCAGGAATCATTCCATCCAGCCTCTCGATGACCCGCCCATACCAGATGTTGACTCCAACATAAACCAGGAGGGCAATGAGTGCCATGCGACCAAGAACGTACACCACAATCGTTTACAACTCCTGTTCCAGTGCTTCGAAAAGCATGGAAAATTCATGGAAATGGATTCCGGGATCGCCAACTTCTCCGGAAAGCAGAAACGGCAGTTCCCGGTCTCTAAGCCGGTTGCGGACGGCTTCCAGTACAACAGCATTGTTCACCCTGCTGAAAAAACCGGGCCGCGGCTGCAGGGTGCCGTGAAAATCCAGCTGACTTTGTTGCAAAGGAGAGCGGATTCTTGCCTCACCCGTGAAGTGACCGCTGAAAAAGACTGAATCAATTTGCCCGGCTTCGATCCGGATCCCGTCGCCATGGGACTCCACTTCCATGGTGACCCGGTCGAAAGGGAACCATTGATGCTTGAGAATGGGCCGCTTCAACTCGACTTGACCGTTCTCCAGTCGCAGGTTGCCGCGCATTTCCTGGATATCCGCCCCTTGAGTTCGTAGTCTGCCGGTAAAAGATCCGGAAAGCTCTCCCTCCACTGTCCGCTGCAGGGAGGGCTCCCAGACCTTGATATCCGCAAGCTGCACCTTTTCGACGGTTCCTGTTAAGCGGAGCCAACCGTCTCTCTCCAGGATCAGGGTTCCGGATACTGTTCCTCCAGCCAGGTGAAGATGGTAGGCTGCCTGCGGTTCTCCGGTGCGCAGGCTCATGAGCGGTTTAGGTTGAAGTTGCAAGGTATCAACTCGAACCAGGGTTTGCCGAGCCTCATCAGCATTATATCCCGTCATCGCAGCAAAAATCAGTGTACCTGGCAGACGCAGAGCCGCTGAGTCCATTTGCCAGGTCATGTTTGGCGACAGGGTGTTTAAAGCACGTACAGACAAACGCTGTACAGAAGCCTCCGGAAACAACAGCCATAAAAACAGCACCAGCAGCAGCAACGTGTACAGAAGATAACTGATCCGACCCGCCAGCCAGATACACGCTTTTTTCACCATCAGCACGCCGCCTCTACCGGGACTCGATTCCGGCAACATGGTCGATGCTCACCACCCGCAGGGTCACATCCAGGGTGGCATCTTCCTGGGTGTTTTCCTGTATTGTGATCCTGTCGACCCCTACCAGTTGCTCGGGGGACTCGGTTCTTTCCAGAAACCGGACCAGTTGCCCGAGACTGACAGCCTGCAGCCTCATCTCGATCATACTTTGTTGATACAATTCATTCGCAGCGGATTGGGATGGTCTCATGTAGGCGACATGTTCCTTGACCTCACTATCCGTGGCGTTTTTCTCCAGAAAAGAAAACAGGCTGAATCCCTGGTCCCGCTGGAGAAGAACAGCGGCCAGAGAATCACTCTGCTGATTGAGTTCTCCGTACCGCTGCTGCATGAGTCGCATTTCAAGCAGGGACCTTTCTCGCTCAGCCAGGCTCTGGGTCAGCCGGGCTCGATTATCCAGAAAAGGAAAAACCATGAATTGCAAGCCGACAAAAAGCAGCAGGCAAATCGCGGCAATGCGTACTGCTATCTTTTCCCGTTGACTTAACTGCATCATCCCTCGACAAGCCGTAATCGGAGTTCAAACCGGATAATACTCGTATTCCTTGCCATGTCCGCTGTTGCCGATACAATCTCTACCTCTCTGTATCGAGGGGAAGCGATCAGACTGTTTTTCATCGTATCAACGGCCTGGAAGGTGTCGGTAATCCCTCGGACAAGAACAGACTCCCGGTCGATAACCAGCCGGCTGACCCGCAGGTCCACGGACTCGGGAATGCGGGCGGAGATATCGGCCAGCAGGGCCAGCACCCTTTTATCCTTGGCAAAGAGCGGGGCCGGAGGTTCCGAACCTTCGATGTTTCTCAATGCCACCTGCATTTCTCTATACGGTTCATGCACGGTGGTGACGGCAGGGAAAGTCTGGCGAAAAACAGCCGTCATTTCATCTCTGAGAACACGGTCAGAATGCTGCAGTTGGCGGTAATCGTACCAGACATAACCAAGCAGGGAGAGCACCACGGCTACAGTGGCCATCCCGGCCGTGACCATCTGCCTTCTGTTGGAAAAAAGCTTGCGCTTGACGGCAAATTCGTCTTTACGGAAATTCAAGGCGGATTTTCGCCGCAACCCCTGCAGCGCCAGAGACAAAGCACTGTCAAAACGACGAGTACGCCAAGTGCCGCCGGCTTGACCGGCCGTCTCTCCCTCTGGATCAGGAAGCAGTACAAGGACTTCCACCGGCAGATTGAGGGCTTCGGCAATCATAGGATGCAGCTCTTCTACTTCTGCCAGAGGACCGGTGAGGATGACCCGTTCTGGACGTCGTTTGGATCCGCTTTCAAGAAAGTAATAACTCAGGCTCCGTTCCAGGGAGGCGCAGAAAAGACGAACACATTGCTCCGCCATGGACCGATCCCCCATCACCACTTGATCCTCGGTAACAAAAAAAGGGGGATGGAGAATCATTTCCTCGGGGTGGGAAAGCCTCCGGTAAAAAACCGGTGTATCGCCACGGACGAGGGCCAGGGATATGGAGAAAAAATCAGCGTGGACCAGGAGAAACTCCGAATGAGAGCGAAGCGTACGGGCCACCTGCTCGGCAAGGGCTGCCATCGAGGGGATGATACGCTGCAGATCCACCGTATCCTGTACTTCGGTCAGTAAATCGGCGAGCACTGCTTTTTCCAGCGCGAAGGCCACAATCCTGCCGCCGGATTCACTGCTGTCAACCAGTGAAAAATCGACCATCAGGCTATCAATGGGGGCGAGCAGCTGCTCTTCCAGTTCAAAAGGCAGAGCCTGAGCGATCTTATGTGCTTCCCGGAAAGGAAGAATCAGATTGCGAACGCTGAGCAAGGAAAGCGGCAGGCCGCAAACACTGTTACCGTCATGCCGACCTATCCGCTGACAGAGCCGGTGGACATGCTGTGCGGTATCACCGCCATCAGGAAGAGGAATTCCATGGGCAGCGATGATGGCCAGCTTTTTTCGCCGCTGTTCAACCACCACCCCGGTGATCCAACTATCCCCTATGTCTATACCCAGCGATTTTCTACCCATGCAACGTTTTGCACCTTTTGCCTGCAGTTCAGTGTACCTGCCAATGCAACATGGTCTGCTCCCGGTTCTCGGCTCTGAGCAAAACCCCTTTTCCTGTCCGACGATATTGGTCCAGGCGCGCCTGCACGGTGATGCCGAAATATTGCCCGGTCACTGTCCAGAGAAGGTCATCTGGCCCGGTTCCGGCAAAGCCGTCTATCTGCCTGTACCAATCCATTGTCCCAAGAAGTTCTCTGTGTCTCGGATCCTCACGAAACTGCATCAATTCTTGTGCCATTTCAACAGAAACATCAGGAAAAACAGCCAGGATAACCGGTAATGGCGCTGTATTGAGGTTGATCCTGCCATCATCACCGGCAACGGTGATGTACTCGGCAATACCCTCGTGCTCATCATCGCCGTACAGTATTTTCGGTGTCATTCCTTTGACCAGAAGTAACTCTTGCAAAAAGAGTACAGGGGCGTTCCTACTCCCATAGGGCGGTGTTTGGGCTCGATAATAGCCTTCCTCAGCCCCCTGAGGGCGTTCATCATCATCCTGGTCGATCCAATCCATAAGTGCATCCAGCAATGCCTCGGCCTGATCTTCATTGTCAATGGCAAACCGCCCCGAGGTGAGAAAACGCTTCCAGATTTCCCGATACTGCTGCCCTGCCTGCCTTCCGCCCTGATCGGCCGCGGAAGGACCTGGAGAATCTTGAGGGACCAATGCATTGACCTGCAGGCGTCCGGATAGATCGGTGACCGTGATCTCCAATTCAATATCACCAGTCAAATCGGCAAGCATTTCCTGATCAAAAGCGGCCCAGTTGTCTAAAAGAGAATCAAAGTCATTTTCCTGCTGATCTGCCAGCAGCGCCGCCCGGGCAAGGTGCACCCCGGCAAGGATCATGGCATCAAGTCGCACCTGTTCGCGTTGCGTAGCGGAAAAGGACACCTGCCGGTTGATGGTCACCATGAGCTGAATGGTGGCCGCAACCAGAAAGCTGATGATCAAAAGGGTCAGGACCAGGGCCAACCCGGACTGGTTGCCGACCAACGGTTTAGTCTTCATCGGCTGCTGTCGCCGTGATGATTCCGGCTGGAATCAGCACTGTGGTGGTAAAGGTTTGTGCGCTTTGCCGATCAGGGTCCAGCCAGAACTCCAGGGTACAGGACACAGCCGCCGGCACAGGCAGGGGCAGCTGCTCCTCATCCAATCGTCCCTCTCCATTCCAGCTGTCAAATTCCTGACCCTGACGATCAAAGTATCTAAAGCGCACTGCCCGCAGGTTATCAGCAAGAAGATACATCCCCTGCTCCCCTGTTCCGGTATGCACGTCGCTTCCGGGCAGCAAAATGGTGTCGCCGCGCAGCAGCTGTAATCGTCGGCTGTCCCCTTCTCCGGTCCTGACTGAATAGATTATGGCCGCTGGTCCCCCTTTATGGGTGTCGGGGTTGAAAATCAGATGGGCGGTGGAAACAAAGGCCAGGGTATCGGCACTGTGACCGTTTTTGTCCGAGAGCATGCCGGAAAACCCCATATCAGGGTGCGGAGCGGCACCAGCCAGATCCTCGGACAGTCTGCGCAGGGCTGTCTGCGCCTGGTGAAAGACCTCTTCCTGCTGTTCGGTGCCATCGATCACGCGCAGCGTTGCCGTCAGAGAAAGCGAGAGCATGGTCACAACCATCCCCAGCACAGCTATGGCCAGCAGGATTTCCAGGATGGTAAAGCCGCTGTTACGCACGGTTATGATTCCGGCTCGATGGTCTGCAGGACCATGGTCCGCAGAGTATAGGTCCGGGCCGGGTCATCTCGCAAGGAAACAGTCAAGTCTATGACTTTCAGCATGCCGCCAATACCCGTGATCCCGATATCCCCATCGGTTAACTCTCTGACCTCTGTTTTCCAGGTGAATCCGGAAAAGGTATCGTCGAAGTCACCCTCGCCACCGATCAACCAATTGAATTCGGCCAGATTGAGCTCAGCAACTTTCCGCTGCGCCAACAGGGAGGCCACGGTGTCAAATCTGGCCCCGGTGGCAAGACTGACGCTTTGCGACTGCGCTCCAATCAAAGTGACCAGAGCCACGGCAATAACGCTGACAGCGATCATCACCTCAAGCAGGGTAAATCCGGAACTCTCCCGGAGGCATGGTTGCAATTTATTGAAATATGGTGGTTGATTCCGGATCGACATACCCGTCCAACACCTGTATGGTCCCGAGAAAGGGTGAGAGTGCCATTGATATTTCCCTGCCGCCGGCACTGCGCAGATAGATAATGGCAGGTTCTACATATCCGTTTGCTGTGAACCGGACGAGCAGGTCATCAGCTGGACCGGTCCCACCGGAGAGGGACCAGTGCCCCCTGACAGCAACCGTTGCGCCAAGCCGCACCTCACCCTGTATTTTCCCTCTTTCCTGATCATCGTCAGGGTCTTCGGCCTCGAGGATGAATCGGTGCTCGACCGGCACATAGCGCAGCAGGTACGGAGACTGACGACGCTGGGCCAGAATCGAGGCCTGACCGATCAACCCCGTCAACCGGCGTGCTGTCACATTGAGTTGATCTGTCACCAGAAAACCGGCGACATTGGGTAAGGCAAGTGACACGACCAAGCTGACAAGAACCATAACTATAATCAGCTCGAGCAGGGTGAACCCTGCCGATCTGCAGCTATACCGTCCATTGCGGTCTGCCTGCCTGGAAAGAGGAAACTTATTCCAACTCCCAGTTATTGATATCCGCATTGATTCCCTCGCCGCCGGCCTGACGATTTGGTCCATAGGAAATCAAATCGAAATCACCATGCAGGCCGGGGCTGATATAGACAAAATCATTATCCCAGGGATCCTTGGGGACCCTGCCCCGTTCGAGATAGCCACCAGGGCGCCAATTTCTGGGCAGGGCACCCACTGTAGGCGGTTCGACCAGGGCACGCAGCCCCTGTTCCGTTGTCGGATACTGGCCGTTGTCGAGTTTGTAGAGTTTAAGGGCCTGCTCAATGGACTGGATTTGAATAGCAGCCTTGGTCCGTCGTGCTTCTTCGGGTCTATCCATGATTCTCGGCACAATGAGCCCGGCTAGAATGCCGAGAATCACCATCACCACCATGAGTTCTATCAGGGTAAAACCTTGCGCGCTGGTCAGTGCGGGTGCTTTTTCTTCAGGTGTTGCGGTCATTGATTTACTCCGATGCAAAATAATTACTTTTCAATAGTATGCTCACGCTGCCACCCTTTTTCAAGCCGCATGCCGAAATTCACAATGCAGCGCATCCTCGATGCCAACCACCCTTGAACACGGACCTGTCGCCATACCTTTTCTCTTTTCTGAAACCGTGACGGCTAGACGCTTGTGTTGGCTATATCTTGCTGTCATCAGATTATAATTACATTGGAATCCTTGATAATACCCTTCACCAGCCGCCCTTTGAAACGTCCGTCGCACGCTCACGATTCCAGGTAATACTAAAAAAAACCATGAACACAGCGCCAAACCTCTGCCACGAAGACCTTCCCCCTGCAAATGGCTTACCGGCTCATGCTGTCGCACGAATCGGAAAAACAACACGACCGACCAGAACAGCAACACCAGCAAGAATCAAAAACACCGATCCGGGCCCTGTCTGCAACAGCAGCCAGGACAATCCGATCCAGGGCAGCAGCATCAGGCGAACAAGGGACCGCAACGAGGTATTGGCGGCAATACGTTCAGCCAGAGACGGGGAAACCGCATAATACTGATCCATCATCCATCGGCCAACGGCATGGTCGATGAGAAAACGATCACGAAAATCGCGCAGGATGACAACCCCGGGGTGCAACGCCGTACCGAAGGAGGCCGTGGCCACAAAACAGGCGTCCGCGGTTCGGAACGATTCCTGGTTGCCATAATACACCGTACCTGCAGCGGTCTGAGCATAGGCACGGACATAATAGATGGTGCCGGGTTGCAGATTTTCCACCCGGACACCGAACCTGCCGTATCCGGAACCGTTTTCGGTCTCTCCATCCTTAACGAAGTCGTCCTTTGGAGAAGAATCATTTGTCCCGGCAAATATGGAGCGGGTACCTGATGTACTCGAGGCGGCGGCGACGGCATCAGCAACCAGAAAACCTCCGATGCGATCAAGGAAGTGGGCGGGCGCAAAGGTGGCGCCATTGTCCTCCGGCTCATTGGTGTCCTGATCGTTCGATCCTTCATCGCTGCCATTGCTGCCATCGTTGCCATTACTGCCATTGTTGCCAGTGCCGCCGGTGCCGCCACTGTAGACTGGATCAGGAGCGGTACTGAAGACTACACCACGCCTGGTCACTACGCTGCCGAAGGCTGGGCTGATCTCACCTCCCGTGACCACTGATGTCCTGGACACATCCGTGGGTGGCCTTGTTGTGATGGCGGTATTGGTATACCCGGGCTGATTGCTGAAAGCAGTGGATTCAAGCGGCGCTTCATACCTGGCGGCGACCAACAGGCTCGTCTCGGTGCCATCGGCGGTTCCGACAACAATGATTTGCCCGTTCTCATCGGTGGTGACCGCATAACTGACCGCCTCGCCGTCACTGAAGGTGGTGGTGAGGATCCTGGAAACAACGGTTCCTGTCTCGCCGGATACACCGTTGTCACCATCGGCGGCAAAGGCTTCGGACAGCAAGAACCTACTGAATTGAAGGCCAATATTGGACCAAACCCGCTGCAACCCATTGACGGAACCTGCAATCGGCACATCCAAGGTTCCATGTTGCGCCGAAGAGCCGAAAAAGAAGGGATACACCTGTAACTCACGGATCTGCATCCTGGTATTGCCGTTGACACGAACCTCCTGAATCCGAGCAGGAGCTGGCGTCGGCTCATCCAACTCCGCGGGCACCGTCTCGGAATCGAAGGTCGTTATGGAGGGGCTGGGGGAGAGCCCGGTCTCTTCGTAGGTGATCAACAGAAAGCGGCGCAGGCCGCCATCCGTGGTGAAACCACTGGCCACCGCGCCGCCCGGGCCGATGCTGACGTCGTAGAGAACATCATCCTCCTCGCTGACCTGGGTAATTACCGCCCCCTGATCACCAAAGCCGAGGTCGGGTTCGCCACTGGAGGTGAAACGAAACAAGGCGGCATCACGTTCACCCATCACACCGGTCGAGCCGGCGAGATACAAGCGTCCCTGGTCGTCCACCGCCATCCCGTACCCTTCGGTGGCAGAAAAGGCCCCCCCGGCAACCGCCACACCATTACTGCCGAAGCCTGAATCGATGGTCCCGTTGGCTGTCAAGCCCACCAGCATCAGGGTTGTCAAGCCATCGGCCTCGCATGAGCCGGAGACAATCAGACCACCATCCACCCCCTCGACCAGGCCCTCGGCAGTGGCGTCCACTCCTATGCCGATCAGGCTCACACCACCTTCACCAAATGCGCCATCAGGTGTTCCATCCGGATAATAGCGTGCCACTGCCAGGACCCTGCCGGTGGTCCCCGCCACCGAACCGGCTGCATTGATCATTCCTTTCGAATCGATCAGAAGTGCGGTGATTTCTTCATGACTATTGCCGATTGGATCGATCACCATGCCGTTTTCACCGAAACTCAAATCCAGGGAACCATCGGCAAAATAACAGACGAGGGCGAAATCCCGCCCCATCCCGTTATCCGCGTACCCGGCGGCAATGAGACGGCCATCCGCAAGCAGCCCGAGAGCCAGAGCCTCGCTGTCTCCACTGGCAACCGGGGTGATCACCGCTCCCTCTCCATTGAACGTGGTGTCCAGGGAGCCATCGCGGTTGAACCGAACCAGGGAAAAATGACGAGTTGCTCCCATCATGGTCGATCCCGCAACCACAATTCTACCATCCGGCTGAACAACAACCGCATGGCCACTGTTGCCGGCACCGATTTCGACCGCTACCCGTCCATCGATCCCAAAAGCAGTATCGAGTCTGGTGGTCGCCTGCGCGACTTCACCCTTGGCACAGGATAAAAGGAGCCCAACCACAATAAACCATAAAGACCGCTTCCACATAATCACACCTCTCAACAGGGTCTCACAGGATACGGACAGAATATTCCCGCGGATAAGAATCGGTACATCGACAACCTGGCCATGGCCTGAATCCATAACAAACGGACTCTTGCTTTGGGTATATCTTTCTGTAATACCATTATAATTGAAGTGAAATCCTTGACAATAACCTTTCACCAGCCGCCTTTCGGGGCATCCGTCCGCACGCTCACGGATCCACGCATGGGTAAGCGATCACGCTTTGCCGAATGAACAGACCGGATATCGGCATGGTGTACAGTTCCGACAAAGTCCGCCATGTCCCAGGGCCGCCAGTTCGGCACGATCGATGGACTCTCCGGTCAGAATACGCGGAAGAACAAGATCAAACACAGTAATTTTATGAAACATTCCACATGCGGGCAAGCCAAAAACCGGCACCGTGCCTAGCTGGCCCACCAGAAACATAGCCCCCGGCAGAACCGGTGTTCCATAGACTATGGCTTCAACGCCGGCCTCCCTGATTCCCTGCCGGGTTACATCATCCGGATCCACGGACATGCCACCGGAGGTAACAATCAGCTCCGCCCCGCAATCAAGACAATTCCGGATTGCCGCGGCAATGCGGCGGGGGTCATCAGGGGCAAACTCAACCACGCTGACTTCGGAGCCCAAAAGAGACAATTTGTCACGCAGGACCTGCTCAAACCGGTCCTCAATACGACCATGGAAAATTTCATTGCCGGTGATGACCAGACCTGCTCTGACCCTGCGCAAGGGGACGACACTGAGAATTGGTTCACCAGCGGATCCCGCGACAGCCACTGCCCGCTCGACCAGTTGCCGGGTGGCAACCAGAGGAATCAGCCGGGTCGCTGCCACCTGTTCGCCCCGTTGTACCGGGGTATTGTTCTGCAAGGTCGCGCACATGACCTCTCCCAGGAGATTGAAACGCAACAACAACTCCTGATTGATTTTCAACAGACCATCCACCGCAGCCCTGATGGCAACTTTGCCCTCCATGACTTGAGGAGAAAACTCGGTCCCCGGACCGGCCAGGGCATTGGCCATGAGCAGGGCAGCCTCGTTTTCATGGATCTCCTCCCCGCTTAACTGCAGGACAAAAATATGCTCTTTACCCAGCCTACGGAGGTGTTCCACATCCTCACATTTGATGACATGTCCTTTCTTAAAGGCACACCCTTTAAATTCATCTTTAATGATTTCGGTGATATCATGAGGCAGGACCATGCCCACTGCCTCTTCCACCGCAACGACTCTTTTCAACGATTGTTCCATGTTTGTGAAGGTTTACGCTCTCTGAACGACAAAAAACAAGGGTTACGGGTACGGATGAACGACAGGCATGCATGACACCGGGAACCGCCACCATGATACGCGGTATTCTGTCTGCCATTATTATCGAAAAATACCTCTGCCAATAACTCCTGGATAAGTGAGCATTCGGCCGGGCGTCAGCATCGTTGTCCGTGGTCGTTCGGTTAAAGTACACTTTATCGGACGGGTACGGGCAGTGAGGCTGGGGTGTGGACGGACGCTCCGAAGGACAGCTGGTGAAGGTGAATTGGCAAAAAATCGCCGCAGTTTACAACCTGATTACAGCACAACAGACCCAAAATGTGAGTCCAGCCGTCATGGATTCAGGATAGAGTTAAAATCCCGTGGAGTTCACTTGACAGCGCACCAGCGTGACAGGATAAAGCCGTTTCTAGCGGGACGCGAACGAACAGTGCACCACCAAGAACCTTTACCCCACTGGCTCAATCCGGTAGAATACAAGTCCACCGGATGCGGTCCGATCACAGGTCGAACATAAAAAGATAATGCATCAACCATACCACAAACAACACTAAAAAGGCACGGTCGCCACTCGTTATGATCAAAAAAGAACTGCTGGAAATCCTGGCCTGCCCGCAATGCAAGGGATCGGTAACATTGAACAAAGAGTTGAGCGGTATCGTCTGCTCGGACTGCCGGCTGCTTTACGAAATTCGTGACGGGATCCCGATCATGCTGATCGACGAAGCCAAACCCCTGGACGATACCTGATCCCGGCAACCTCACTGGGCCGGGCCGGCGGTGCCTCTGGCACCGCC
>NZ_JAFFQC010000399.1 GCF_016918545.1 Desulfobulbus alkaliphilus
CCTTCGTGGACATGTGGCCGGAGAACGTCGAGGCGATGCGCGCCGACGGTCTTCGCATCAGTCACCTGCGCGACGTACCGGAGTTCCGTGTGCCAGTCCGCGCCCTTCACCTGACCGAGTTGCAGAGTCTTAGTAAGGAATCACTGATCGATATCGCCTTTGTTTGCGTGAAATCCTATGACACGGCTTGGGCGACCATGATGGTGCGACAGTATCTCGCCCCGGGTGGCTTCGTCGTCTCGCTACAGAACTGCATGAATGAGGCGACCATCGCCGAGGTGGTGGGTTGGGGCCGCACCCTCGGCGCCATCGCCAGTTCCATCACCGTGGATCTCTGCGAGCCCGGCCATGTCCGCCGCGCCGCCGGCAAGAGCGGTGCCGCCCATACGGTCTTCCG
>NZ_JAFFQC010000400.1 GCF_016918545.1 Desulfobulbus alkaliphilus
CGGCAACGGCATCTCCCTGATCATCTTCTGCGGTATCGTGGTGGGCATCCCGCGCGGCATCATGCAGTCCATGGACCTCATCAAGTCCGGCAGCATGAGCATCTTCCTCGCGGTCATCATCGTGCTGCTCATGGCCGCCGTGCTGACGGCCATCGTGTTCGTGGAGCGTGCCCAGCGCCGTATCCCCATCAGCTACGCCAAGCGCCAGATCGGACGCAAGATGTTTGGCGGCCAGAACACGCACCTGCCCCTGCGCGTCAATACGGCGGGCGTCATCCCGCCCATTTTCGCCTCGTCGCTGCTGCTGTTCCCGGCCACGGTGGGCCAGTTCTCCACCAATGAATACGTCAGGATGGTCACGGACTTCTTTGCTCCGCACGGCGTCCTGTACAATGT
>NZ_JAFFQC010000401.1 GCF_016918545.1 Desulfobulbus alkaliphilus
CCTCGTGGCCCCACTGTTTGAAGGCGGCACCCTGTATTTCCGCCGTTCTGCGTCGCGGCAGGCGTTGCAGGCTGCCGATGCCGGCTATCGGCAGGTGGTGCTGGCTTCGTTTGAGCAGGTGGCCGATGTGCTGCGGGCGCTGGAACACGATGCCGTGCAGCTTGACGCACAGTTGCGCGCGCAGGCAGCGGCAAGCGCCGCACTGGATGAGATCAACGCCGACTACCGTGCCGGCGTTGCCGGCTATCTGCAGGTGCTGAGTGCCGATCAGCAATACCAGCAAGCCGTGCTGGGCACGCAGCAGGTGCGTGCACAGCGGCTGCAAGATACCGTGGCGCTGTTCCTTGCGCTGGGCGGAGGCTGGCGTGGCGCCAGCATTGAAACCCAGTGGCGGGA
>NZ_JAFFQC010000402.1 GCF_016918545.1 Desulfobulbus alkaliphilus
TTCGATGTCCTTGGCCAGGGCATTGACGTCGGTGACGTGCTCACAGATGGTGATGATGGCGTGCTTCTTGCCTTTGGCTTCGCCTTCCTTGATCTGTTGCAGCAGCTTCTCTTTGTCAAACGCCACTTCCGGTACGATCACGTACTCGGCGCCACCGGCAACGGCGGCGGACATGGCCAGATCGCCACAGTGGCGGCCCATGATCTCGACCACGGAGATGCGGTGGTGGGAGCTGCAGGTGTCACGCAGACGGTCGATGGCGTCGACGACCACGTTCAGCGCGGTGTCAAAGCCGATGGTGAAGTCGGTACCGGCGATATCGTTGTCGATGGTGCCCGGCAGACCGATGCAGGGGAAACCCTCTTCGGTCAGCTTCTTGGCACCCATGTAGGAGCC
>NZ_JAFFQC010000403.1 GCF_016918545.1 Desulfobulbus alkaliphilus
ATGCTGCTTTCTCTTTCGTGGCTGCGCGAATTCGTCCCGTATGAAGGCACGGCACAGGAGCTGGGCGACCGGCTGACCATGCTGGGCCTGGAACTGGAAGAAATCGTGCGCCCCTATGACGCCATCGCCCCCATCGTGGTGGGCCATGTGGTGGAATGCGTCGACCATCCCGAATCCGACCACCTGCACATCTGCAAGGTGGACGCCGGCCAGGGCGAACTGCTGGACATCGTCTGTGGCGCCCCCAACGTGGCCGCCGGCCAGAAAGTCCCCGTGGCCCTGGTGGGCACCACCATGCCCGGCGGCCTGGTCATCAAGAAGGCCAAGCTGCGCGGCGCTCCCTCCTTCGGTATGATCTGCTCCGAACGCGAGCTGGGCCTCACCGAAGACCACAGC
>NZ_JAFFQC010000404.1 GCF_016918545.1 Desulfobulbus alkaliphilus
GTCCAGATGATCTCGATCGTGGTGTTGTGGCTCCAGCGCGCGGGCGTCGGATTGGCCTTCTTGTTGTAGCGGAACACGATCCACGCCAGCAGGCCCAGCACCAGCAGGGTGATGGCCGTGATGATCGGCATCAGGATCACGTCGTGGAAGAAGTGCGCATCATGCTTCAGCGGCGACGCCGCCGGTTGCAGCGTGATGCCGCCCGGGGTCGGTTGACCCATCAGGTCCTGCGCCCACGTCGGCGCCGCAGCGAACATCGCCAGTCCGGCGCCCAGAACGATGGAGGACGCGCAAGTCGCGGCCTTCTTCAACGTCCCTTGGGCTCGCTTGCCCATCCCCATATGAGACTTCCCCATAAAACCGTTATGCAGCAGATACTTGCGAATGGCTCGCAAG
>NZ_JAFFQC010000405.1 GCF_016918545.1 Desulfobulbus alkaliphilus
GGCTCGCGTCGAAGGCGCGGTTCCGGGCATCAAGGGCCTGTCGCTGTTCGTCGTGCCCAAGTTCCTGGTCAATGAGGACGGCTCGCTGGGCGAGCGCAACAGCCTGGAATGCGCCGGCCTCGAGCACAAGATGGGCATCCACGGCAACGCCACCGCCGTCATGCAGTACGACGGCGCCAAGGGCTGGCTGATCGGCGAAGAAGGCCGCGGCATGAACAATATGTTCGTCGTGATGAACGAGGCGCGCCTCGGCACCGGCCTGCAGGGCCTGGCCATCGGCACCGCCGCCTATCAGGCCGCCGTCGAATTCGCCAAGGACCGCCTGCAAGGCCGTTCGCTGACCGGACCGAAGAACCCGGACGGCCCGGCCGACAGCATCATGGTCCACCCCGACG
>NZ_JAFFQC010000406.1 GCF_016918545.1 Desulfobulbus alkaliphilus
CGGTGAAGCCGAAGTTGGACCAAAGACCGGGCAGGAAGGTGAAGGGTTGCTGATACTGGATTTCGATCCCTTTCAGCGCGCCGCCTTCGCCGTTCAGGCGGCGCGTGACCTGGAAGATATCGGTCGGGCTTGCAGCGCCCTGAAGCAAATCGTTGGGCAGGCCCAGCTGGTTGTAGGGGATGCCGACTGTTTCGGATGTGATGAAGCTGTCGATGTCTTTGTAGAAGACGGCGGCGGCCAAAAGGCCCTCATTCTGGAAATACCACTCGACCGAGAAATCGTAGTTGGTGGCGCGGAACGGGTCGAGAAGCGGATTTCCGTAGGACACTGTGCGGGTGGTTGGTGAGACGCTGCCGCCCGGGGTCAGATCGCCGAGAGTCGGACGGGACATCAC
>NZ_JAFFQC010000407.1 GCF_016918545.1 Desulfobulbus alkaliphilus
ATCCGCAGGTGCTGGTATCCATCGCCGGCAACGCGTCCAACACGGTCAACGTGCTTGGCGACGTGCGCCAGCCGGGCCGCGCGCCCCTGGGGGGCAACAGCGACCGCATCCTGTACGTGATCGCTGCGGCCGGCGGCTCAGCTCGCACCACCGACGACCTGACCATCTCGATCCAGCGCGAGGGCCGCACCTACACCGCGCCCCTGTCGGCGGTGACAACCGAGTTCGGCGAGAACGTGCGTCTGCAGCGCGGCGACGTGGTCAATGTTCAGTACAAGCCCCGTCGTTTCTCGACCTTCGGCGGCCTGAACGCCGTGGCCCAGGTCGATATGCCGGCCGGTCCCGTGACCTTGACAGGCGCCTTGTCCAAGGTCGGCGGTCTGAACACCAATAC
>NZ_JAFFQC010000408.1 GCF_016918545.1 Desulfobulbus alkaliphilus
CCCCTCGGTTCCCTATGCCACGGACGACATCTACGTGATCCTCACCCATCAGGGCGAGGAGAGCATGGACTCGCTGCAGAGTCTGGCGGGCAAGCGCGTGGGAATGACCCGCTACACCCCGCTCGCCGATCAGCTGGAGGGCAGCAGTCTAACCATCATGGAGAGCGCCGAGGAGGCGATGCAGGCCGTCGAGGGGGGCAGGCTGGATGCCGCCATAGTGCCGCTCTATTTTGCCCGCCACGCCCTGGACAATGATCCGCGAACCCGGCTGCGCATCGCGGGGCCCGCCGATGACGAGCCCATCCGGATGGGCTTTGCCAGCCAGCCCGGCAACGAGATGCTGATGAATATCCTCGACAAGACCCTGCTCGCCATCACGCCAAACGAGCTGGCC
>NZ_JAFFQC010000040.1 GCF_016918545.1 Desulfobulbus alkaliphilus
AGCCTCCTTGCCTTCGATTTGATTGTGGATTAACTCCTGGTATTCAGCCCAGGGAATGACTGCGAAGGCAGGTTTACCGTTTTGAATGATGATTTGAGGATCAGTATGTGCGCTCATCTCTTTTCTTGACCTCTTGAATCTCAACGATTTTAATCCCGTCATCAAAGTCGAACATGACTCGATAGCGGCCAACCCTCAATCGGTAGTTATACCGATAATTTTTCAGCTCTTTTAAAGTAACTGATCACGGGGTAGCGTGCCTCACGTCGCGGATCTGATCCATTCCAGGTCAGGTTGTTGTTCTTTGAAAGAAGCGTTCATTGCGTCCACGAGCACATGGAAGGAGGACTTACCCTGCAACCGGCAGGTTTGCCGGAGGGATACAATACGCTCCACCCAGCGATTGCCTTTTTCGCTGCTGGTTCCCTGGCTGCGTTTCCGCCAGAGGACAGCATAGCGCAGCATTCGTTCTCCGAAGTTGTTGGTGGGGTCAACCCCCTCCTCCAACAGGAAGGTAAAAAGCGAGCCCATTTCCTTATCGATGTGGCTGACAAGCTTCCCCGCTTCACTGTCGGCATCGATGTACAGCGCAATCAGCCGGTTCAACCGGGCATAAAATGTTCGCCACTCGGCCAGGGTCGGTGGATCCTGGTTCGGCTTTTCAAAAAAATACATCCTGCCTTACCGTAACCCAAAAAGTAATTGGGCCAAATCTCCGAATATCTAACGGGCCAGGATCAGCCATTAAAACAATACAATATCAACCAGCAAGGCAGGGCGAGCAGCATGCATTCTGTCAATATGCCAAAGTCAAAAAACAAACTGGCCTCCTCCCTCTGAGTGAGGATAGAGAGTCAAATACTTCCAATAAAGAGCGCCGCATGAAAGTTGTTTTCCAAAGTACTAATTGGAAATTAGTCCATACGATCAATCTTGAATATGAAATTTACAAAAAGGATGGCTCCTCATGGATTTTATTCACTGCGTTGCTCGCAGACAATGATGCTGTAGCTATCCAGAAGGCTGTTGAGATTCTCTCTTTTGAACATAAAAAATTATTTTAACTACTGGATCCTATTTTAAATCACCCAACCGAGGTGGATTCGCAATAGCGGACACCATATACATGTCAGCAGTTTTTTTCCCGATGATGTATTTGAAAGTGGTCTTGATTTTCTTACCGAATTTACAGAATGATTGAGATGGATACTGGTAACCGTTCACCACCTTCCTACCCACTGAAAAAAAAGCGTGCGTTCGCGGAAAAGTTCGGTTATGTATTCGTGCATGACCGCAATCCTGACCTATCGAAATCGCACCATTACCCAAGACGATATCGCCTTCATTAAGAAGGTCATCGCCGAGTATTCCGCCGAAGGCCGCACGGCTATCTCCCGGCGGATTTGTCATGCCTGGGATTGGCGGCAAGCCAATGGCCAACTCAAGGACATGGTTTGCCGAAGTCTTCTCCTTATCCTTGAGCGACAGCACTATATCGTCCTCCCGCCCAGAATCAAAGACAACAACAATGTTGGTCGCAGGGCATGTGCCCAGTATGCGATCGAGACCAACCAAGAACCGATCACCGGCCAGGTCAAGGAGCTGATGCCCATCGAGCTGCGTCAGGTCCGGAGAACACCCGAGGAACGGTTATGCAACAGCCTCATCCAGCACCATCATTATCTCGGTTATGCCCGCCCGGTGGGAGAGCACCTCAAGTACCTGGCCTTTGCCGGTGACAGGGTACTGGCCTGTCTTATTTTCTCCTCCGCTCCGTACGCCATGACCTGTCGCGACACCTTCATCGGCTGGACTCCGGAAGCGCGGGAGAGAAACCGCCACCTGCTCGCCTACAACACCAGATTTCTCATCCTGCCCTGGGTCAAGGTGCCGCATCTGGCCTCGCACCTGCTGGGCCTTGCCGCCAGGTCTCTCTCCAGCGATTGGCAACAGCTCTACAACCATCCCATCTTCTGGATTGAAACCTTCATCGACACCGAACGATTCGCCGGCACCTGTTACCGGGCCGCCAACTGGATCAAGCTCGGCCTGACCCATGGGCGGGGGAAATATAATAAAACCCAGCAACAGCTCACCTCGATCAAGGCCATGTATGGCTATCCCTTATCTCGCGACTTCCGCAAAAGGCTCTGTCATGGATAGGGCAGGAGCCCCCTGTGAAAATATCAGCCACGATACTTGAGGGGGGCTCCTTTACCATCCCGCAAATATCTTGCACATTCTTCACAGATTATCCATCATTTATACTGATCAGGCTCATTTCAGATTCTCGACCGGCACTCCTTTGGTCGCTTTCTCGGTTTGTACATCAGTTAGAAGGTTCCGGACGCCACCACCATTCTTACAACGCTTACGGTCTGCAGACGGAAAATTCATCGAAAATGTTTAGTGATAGCATTCTCCGTACGGGAATTTGACTTCTGTTCATTTTTCCTGTATGTTCAAAAATAATGAACACTGGCAACAATGAACATAATCGTGAAGGCGGTATAGCTATCCTCCGCCAAGCGATGGAAGCTTTGGCAGAGTTGGTCCGTCTCGAATATGTGGTGGAGCCGATTTGCAATTATGGCGAAGGGCAATACGATTGTATCATCCGAGTCAAAATAGTCGAGATGGAACTCCGTTGGTGTGTTGAAGTTAAAAACCGGCTCACCAAAGCGATTGAACTCCAAGCACTGCTCTGGAAGGACAACGCAAAACATCCTCTTCTATTGGCAACAAAATACGTTCCTCCTCAGGCAGCGGTTAGGTTGAAAGAAAACGGCATTCAATTCGTCGATACAGTCGGAAACGCTTTCATCGATCAGCCACCGCTGTTCATTTTCGTTAAGGGCAACAGGCCGACAAGAGACGAAACCATCGCTCCCGTAGCTCGTCTCTTCAAAGGTGTCGGCTTGAAGATCGTGTATCTTTTACTATGGCGACCGGAACTTGCGGACTGGCCGTATCGGGAACTTGCCGAAACGGCAGGTGTCGCCTTGGGAACAGTAAACGCTACGGTGACGGAACTGATCAAGAAAGGCTTCATTCTCAACATGGGAAAAAATGGAAAGAAGCTCTTGGACAGGAAGGCTCTCTTCGAACGCTGGGTTGCGGCGTATCCCGACAATCTCAAGCCGAAGCTATTATTAGGACGATTCCGAGGCGATGCTGACTGGTGGAAGGACGTTGAGTTGAATCCTGATTGCGCCCAGTGGGGCGGGGAGGTAGCCGCTGCTAAACTGACCGGATACCTAAAACCTGGTACTGTCACTCTGTATGCGGACAGGAAGCGTCTGGCCGATTTGGTAATCGCCAACAGGCTAAAAAAAGATCCGCATGGTAACGTGGAAATAGTCGAACGATTCTGGCCTCTAGGAAAAGGTTTTGGAGAAGGTGACACCGTTCACCCGATCCTGGTCTACGCTGATCTGGTCGAGCTAGGCGAGCAACGAACCATGGAAACCGCACGGATGATCTATGAGCAGCATCTCGATAGACATTTCGGGTAGTATTGAACCTGAAAGGGTGGCCGTTCTCACGAGCATCCGAGAAGTGGGTCAAGAAGTCGGTGTACATTTCATAGCGGTGGGAGCTTTTGCTCGTGATGTGATTTTCGAGCATATTCATCGTATTCCAGCACCTCGATTGACTGAAGACATTGATATTGGTGTTGAGGTTGCGAGTTGGAAAGAATTCCAACGACTGACAAGCATCTTGATCGAACGCGGACTCTTCGCAGCGACAGGCTTACCGCATCGATTCACCGGCGTAGCCAGTGCTGCCATTGTCGATATCGTACCATATGGTGGGATAAGCGATGAGATGAAACAGATCAGTTGGCCACCTGACCATGACATCATCATGTGCATGCTCGGCTTTGAGGAAGCGTATCAATCGGCCTTGAAGGTTCGTATCAGCAGCGAGCCGTTGTTGGAGATTCTGGTTCCTTCAATACCGGCTTTGGCTCTTATGAAAATCATCTCCTGGGATGACGCGTACCCGAAACGTGAGCGCGATGCCCATGATCTCCTTTTCATCCTGGAAAACTATAACGCGACCGGAATTGAGGATAAACTGTACGAGACTCACGACCCGTTGCTCATTGAGGAGGATTTCGATTCCCGGCTTGCTTCAATTCGGGTCCTTGGGCGAGACATCGCTCGATTGGGTAGCCCGGAGACGATAAAGAGGTTAGAGGAAATCCTGACCCGTGAGACCAACGAAAACCAAGGCGTCAGAATGCTCGCTGATATGGCTAAGGGTACCATGATCCGAGGAACCAAGTTTGAGACCGCTTTGCAACTCCTGGAAAAGCTATTGCAAGGAATTCAAGAGAACAAACCAAAGTCGTGAACTGCTAAAAGTGTTCAAGGAATAAATTTACTTTTGAATACAATGCATAAATTGGTCCTGGCAACCGCTATAGCTAACAGGTCAACACTTTTCCAATCAATCTTTCCCGCATACCACATAATACAAAGCACCCGCCACCCACAAGCCGATACCCTCGCCCACGTGATCATCACCGAACCAGCGGAATATCCTGCCAGCGGGTTGTGTATGCCGGTGAAAGACGTTCGCGTCTCATGGCCCATTGTTGGTGTATGCCCGTCGTTGCCAGTTTGATTGTGCCGACCGTATTGTTGATCCGGTCAATCGCGGCCATGATCTGGCTATTGTCCCTGACAGGCTTTGCAAAAAGGGTAATTTGCCGCCGGGTCGAGGGGGAAAAATCACCGAGCATGACCCCGGCTTTATTGTATGCGTAGCCCTCGCGCCAAATCTGCTGCAGAAGACGTTGGGCGAGACGACAAAACTGAAAACTATCGTTGGTGTGATCCGGCAAGCTCCCGTGGGCGCAATTGGCATAGCCGGGCGTATGCTTTATGAACGGGTTTGTTTGGATGAAGACGCTGATTGCTCGTGCATATTGTCCTTCTTTGCGTAGCTTGCTGCACGCCCGCTCGGTAAACTCGCTGATCGCCTGGCGCATATCACCCATTTCGATAATGCGTTGCCCGAAGGATCGCGAGGTGACAATCTGCTTTTTGGGCGATGGGACCTGCTCCAGGTCCAGGCAGGATATACCCTGCAGCTCCGAGACAGTCCTGGCCAGCACCACGTTGAACTGACGTCGAATGTTGTGAACGTCACCTTGACAGAGATCCAGTGCCGTATGGATCCCCAAGCCATTGAGCTTCCGGGTCAGCTTCCGGCCAACCCCCCAAACTGTATCAACCGGCGTCAGACTCATCAGTTTGCGCTGCCGTTGTCTATCCGTCAAAACAACCACGCCGCCCGTCGCTGCATATTTCTTGGCCCCATTATTGGCCAGCTTGGCGAGTGTTTTTGTCGGGGCAATGCCGACGGCCACGGTGATCCCTGTCCATTGCCGGATGGTCGTGCGCAGGGCCAGGCCAAAGGCGTGGAGATCACGAATGCCGCACACATCGAGAAAAGCTTCATCAATGGAATAGATTTCAACCGCCGGGGCAAGGGAGGCGAGAATACGCATCACCCGATGTGACATATCGGCATAAAGCGTGTAATTGGAAGAGAAGATTTCGATGCCATGCCGATCAATTTCCTCTTTGATCTGGAAGGCGGGAACGCCCATTTTAATGCCAAGGGCCTTGGCTTCGGCTGACCTGGCAACGACACAGCCGTCGTTGTTGGAGAGCACCACGACAGGCTTGCCGCGCAGCGATGGGCGAAAGAGGGTCTCGCAGGTGGCGTAGAAGTTGTTGCAGTCAACCAGGGCAAACATTACTTGAACACCCTGACCAACCCCTTCACCCTGCCGAATATCTCAAAATCATCATGCTCGTTCAGTTCGATGGGTTGGTATTTCTCGTTGTGCGCAATGAGGCGCAGCTTGGGATAGAGTGACAGTTGCTTAACGGTCATTTCACCGTTGACCATGGCAATGACAATGGAACCGTCACTGGCCTCCTCGGAGCGATCAACGGAGAGTATATCGCCATGATGAATGCCGGCGTCGATCATCGAATCACCGTCCACCCGCACAAAAAAAGTAGCGGGCGGGTTGGTGACCAACAATTCGTTCAGATCTAAAGCGCGGTCAATGTAATCGTCCGCCGGCGAGGGAAAACCGGCGGAAACCCCTGTCTCCACCAGAGGGATGGGCTGAATAATGAAATCGCCCGGATAGCCGACAAAGGCAACGTTCGCTGCGTGGTGGTTCATGATGGCTCCAGAAAAATGAGTGACCCGGGGCAAATTTTACCCCATCCCCATGATACCGTCAACGACCCCGATTTTCCATTCGCTCTCTGTCTTTCGCCATGAGATAATTATTTTCCGGTGGGTCGCTATTTGTCCCACCACCCATGGTATGGTGGAACCAGGCCAATCTCCACAAACTCTTGCATCAGAAGGAAAACATCATGAAAAAGGAGTATAGTGATATCACCGTCGTGCTCGATAGGTCCGGTTCTGTCTGACCGGGTGTACAACATCCCCTTTCCATCAACTCATACACGGAGCACCATGCATCAACCAATAGAACACTGCTACTGGGTCGTTCCGGGTCGTTTCCTTGCCGGGGAGTATCCCCGGACACGCAACGAGGCCGCTTCTGTGGAGAAGATCAACGCCCTCATCCAGGCTGGTGTTACCACGTTCATTGACCTGACACGCAGCTGCAGGAAGAGATAAAGGAGATGAACCAGGCGGTGACCGACCTGAAAGCCTGTCGGAAAGCAACGCCGCGACACGTGGAGTTTGCCGATCTGCCCCCGCACGGAGGACCGTTTTCGGATGCTGGGCATGCAGGGGAAATACTTCATCGATACGGTCAAACTCATCGCCTACCGTTCCGAGACCGCAATGGTCAACATCGTGCGCCGGACGATGCGCCGTCACGACGATGCGTCGCCTGCACTCTTCCCTGCCGCAACACAGGCTGAACCGCTTCTGATATTCTTCCGGAAGATCCTTCGGTCCACCTCGGGGTTTACGGAGATAGGGGGCGTAATACAAAGGCCCCTGACAATAAGGGCAACCGGCTTGCCGACATGTCTCGGCTAAATCCTGGTCGATTCGGAAGAGTACTTGAAAAAAACTGACGTCGCGAAGAAGATGCTGGTAGCATTGTTCCTGCCCGTTGTAGAGGTTAGGGCAGGAGCTCCCTGTGAAAATATCAGCCACGATACTTAAGGGGCTCCTTTACCATCCCGCAAATATCTTGCACATTTTTCACAGATTATCCATCACTTATACTGATCAGGCTCACTAACTTTTTCCTGATTTTATCAGCTCGACGCGCAACCCTGTCGGCTAAATCTTCCCGCTGGCTCCCATAGACCAGACGGTAACAGTGACGACAGGCGAATACCTCGCCCGAATAGAGGATCGCTACCCGCCTCCCACACCCCGCAACCGGACAACGAAACCAGGCCCGTTTTCCGCCGAAATGACAGGTCGTCCATTCAACAGGTACAGGGTACTGCGTATCCTGCCAATCACCTCCTCCTGTCCTGCATCGATATGAAAATATCACCGACTCAGTTGTCGTCCTGAGGTTAATACAGTGCAGTCAGCACCGAGATCATGGCGGCGCAGCCGCCATAATCGCGAACACCTGCGGCTTGCCCGCAGAATATTTTGGTTGGAATCAAGGAATCTACCGGGGCCTGTGCTGAATGTCTTCCCGTATCTTGCCGAGTTCGATTGGTGTGAATCTACAAATGGTCAGCCCCTGAATATGAAACGCCCAGTTCTATTGCTGCTTCATTGAGACGTCGATCATACGTCCAAAGGACAACATTGCCTATAATGACAGAAGCTAATAGATGAATATCCACGTATCCAAGGCCTCTCCCCATGAGCGAATTGTTTTCGATGAACTCTAAGACTTCTGTAACCTCAACAACAGGTGATGAAGGAAGTGCCTGGAGCAATATTAAAATTTCTGCTCGATTGCCTAAGTTACCACAGGCCAGCTCTCCGATAATAAATGGATGGCATGCAACAAAACCGACATTCAATTGAGAAATGAGCTCAGCATCGGATTCTCGAAAATGCTTGATCCAAACATTTGTGTCGGCAAGAATCATTTTTTAAAACTCCGATCTTCGTCGCCTTGGCATCCGGATTTTTTTCTCGCTTCCCCCAAGCGCAGCCAAACGTTTACTGCTCTCCAGGCTGATCAAGGTTTCAAGCCCTTTACGAACTAAAGATGTTTTTTCTTTTATCCCGGTAAGCTTGGATGCTCTCTCAACCAGATCATCTTCAATATTTAATGTTGTTCTCATGTCTGCCCCCCCCCAATTTATGCCTGAATGATACATATAAATATGCATCATTTAGATGAACAATGCAAGAGATTCACAGAGAGTCAACGCGAACGAGACTAGAGCGTGAAAGAAAAGATCTTAAATTAAAAACATAGCAGACATAGATATCCCCGCTTTCCTGTACACTGGGCAGCGTGGACATGAAAAGCGAACGTGGGATTTTACAGCCTGGTTCTCACCTACTCGACACCCGACAGCGAACGTAAAGGGGTCAGAAGCTTTTTTTCGCTCCGGAAAGACCAAAAGAGAGCAGTTCTACGCTCTGTTTGCCGTCGCCGGACACCGATTTCACCATGCCGTTGTGCACCCTGAATCAACTGAAACGCTTCTTCAAATGGCTGTCCCGAGAGCCGGGCTATAAGTCTCGTATTCAGTACTCCGATGCGGAGTATTTTAATCTGTCAGACAAGGACACCAGAATTGCCACCGCCAAGCGGCACCAGAAAGCCCCGACCATAGAGCAGGTCAGGCATGTTATTAGTACCATGCCTGTTGATACTGAGATTGAAAGGAGCAACCGCGCCCTGATTGCTTGCACCTTGCTGACAGGCGCATGGGACAGCGCCATTGCCTCAATGAAGCTGAAACACATTGGTCTTATGGCTAGGTGTGTCAATCAGGATGCCCGCTAGGTGCAGACGAAATTCAGCAAAACCTTAACCACCTATTTCTTCCCAGTGGGGAAAGAGATACATGAAATTGTGACAGAGTGGGTGGCCTATCTCCGGGATGAAAAATTATGGGGAAATGATGACCCGCTCTTTCCGGCAACCCGTATCGAGGTTGGAGCCTCCCGTCATTTTGAAGCCGCCGGGCTGGATCGGAAACACTGGAGCAATGCCTCCCCTATTCGCAAAATTTTCAAAAATGCCTTTATCGATGCCGGTCTGGATTATTCCAACCCGCACAGCTTCAGAAATACCTTTGTAAGGTTTGGTGAACAGGTCTGCAAGAACCCGGAACAGTTCAAGGCATGGAGCCAGAATCTGGGCCATGAAAAAGTTTTGACAACCTTTTTGAGCTAGGTGCATTTTACTCTCAAAATCAGTCCTGAGAAAATTATACAAGAAATCTTGGTCTCTCCATTTGCTTGTGATTGTTTTTTTAAATCAGTTCAACAAGAGATGAAACAATACAACATGGATGAGCGGGTGAAATGGTCCGATCTGAAATTTGTTCCCGGAGAGTCATAAATGGAAACAAATGTATGGCATGAATTCGAGCGGCGGTTCGCACAGTGAAAAAAGGCGGCCGATACAGCACCAGCGGTTTAGTGGAGGACCGCTTCCAACCTGGATCTCATGGATGCCGGTTCCAACAGTGGTGGTTCCGGAGGAGGCTCTGGTACGGGCGACGGTGGGGATGGCTTTGATGGGGGGAACAATAACGATACCATCACGCTCGATTTTGGATTGTCCGCAGGAATCCCCTCTGCTGAGCATCCCCTCCTCAAAGGGCCAGCCCTCTACTTCATCAATAACGGTAACTTCAAGGATGAAGATAATACGACCATCCTGTCCTTTGGCCTCAACCGTAAAGCCGCTGAGCAGGGGGCGATCGGCAAATTCGGCCTTGGCATGAAGAGCGTATTTCACTTCTGTGAAGCCTTTTTCTATTTGGCTCAGAACCGGGAGAAACAATATTCGGAGATTCTCAATCCCTGGTCAGGCCCCAAGGAATTTACTTCCCACCATGCGGATTGGGACGACTTCTCATCCGTGGATAGTGACTTGATCAAAGCGCATCTTCGCGATGTGATGGACGCCATGGACATGACGCGTGGCACCTTTTTCCTGCTCTGGCTGCCCTTGCGGAAAAAAGAGCATCTGCGGACGCAAAACGGGAAAGCTGTCGGCAGCATTATCAACGTATTTCCCGGCGATAGATACACCTGAACTCTTAACCTTTTTACACGAAGCCAAGCTCGCCCAGCGCATTGCCTCACTCATGCCGCTGCTTCGGCGGATCACCCAAGTACGATTCTGGGATGGAGCCACCACTCCCGTATTTGAGGTGACACTCGATTCACGTTCTCAGCGAATCAGTCGGGATCTGGAGCAGGCACGAACCGGCAGAGAGATGGTGGGGGCTGCCATTTATACCCGCCGGGAACAGCAAAAGAGCTTTACTGCAGCTGGCCACTGTGCGCCTCCACCAATTGGCGATACACTTCGAATGCCGGCTGCCAGTCAAGAGAACGAATAACGTTGCGATCAGCCTCGGTAACTTTCATGCTGCCGCTGATTGGCTGCCAGCCATGTGCCACGCCCACCCCACAGCCCATGGGCAACCGCACAACCAAGGCTGCATCCGCAATCAATCCGTCGGGCGTGATCAAGCAGGGCTTCTGGGCAAACGACAAGGAGCCGGCTCCGCCTCCGATAAAATTTCGCTCCAGACCGAAACAATCAAAAAGCGATTCCACCAAGGCTGAAATCCGTTTGCTGAGGCCATCGACGAAAACGATCAGGGAGCTTGCGCTGGAGTCCGCATGCTCCGCCCACCGCTCGGCCCAGGGCTCAAGCAATGCGGTGTAATTCTTGCTCAGGTTGCTCAGGCCAGCGATGCAGACAGGTTCGGGTCGTCGGGGCAGGCCGATCACCAGTGTTCCCTTTTCCTCATTGCGGCCTTTGTAAATGATCTGGGGGAAAATACCGCCAAAAACCGGTTTAGGGAGCGCCTTCAGAACAGGGTCCAATAATGCCGGTGTCCAGGCATTGGCGTCACAGGCCAGCACCATTAAACCCTCAACCTCTGGATCTGTCGTGAGACTTGCCGCAAGCCGTTCAAAATGTTCCAGCTCGCCTTGGGCTTCATACAATACGCGCATTATCTTCTCCTGAGCCGGGCTTTGACCGTCACGCACGTTCCCCCATTAGCGGTCTCAAAACCAAGACCTCTCTCCCATGTTTCATTGTCCTGGATCCGTGAGCAAAAAGATACATCCAAAACAAGATCCAGCCGTTACGGATTCAGGATTGTATCACTGTTATCAATTATGGCGGATCAAAGAACATACGTCAAGCGTAGCTGTGGGTGCTGTTCAGGCAGGATTGTGAAGAATTCAGAGCGTGGGGGCAGGATTCCGAGACAATGTCGCAGAAAATATGTTGGCAAAAAATGATTGCAAAGGCAAGGGGCAGTCGTATGCCTTTGTTTTGCGGTTTGACTGCGTCACCGAACTGTTCGGGCTGGAGTGAGGTCAAGGTCTGCCGCCTATCGCGGACCAGTCCAGTTCGGCAATGTGTTAAATTTACTGGGAAACCGACTTGGAAAATACATTAATAACAACAACACCAGCCACGATGAGCAGTAGGCCGATTATTGCGGGAATATCCAGCGTCTGTCCCAAGATGAGCCATGAAATCAGCGCTATCAGCGCAATGCCCGCACCTGCCCAAATCGCGTAAGCCACACCAACAGGAATAGTCTTGAGCGTCAGGGATAGAAAGAAGAAGGCCGCTCCATATCCGGCGACAACTATCAACGATGGCCACAACCGAGAAAAGCCATCCGATGCCTTGAGAGCAGAAGTCGCAACCACCTCGCTGATGATGGCAACTGATAGAAAGATCCATTGCTGCATTCGTATTCCTGAATCCGTGAGCGTTCGTCCGTGCGTCAGCTTTGTTGTTCGTGACCGTTCGATTAAAGTAGACTTTATCGGACGGTTACGGGCAATGAAGATGGCGTGCGGACGGATGCCCCGAAGGGCGGCTGGTGAAAGTTATTGGCAAGGGTTTATTTGCAATTATAACATGATTAAAAAAAGATATATCCAAAACAAGCGCCCAGCCGTAACGGATTCAGGGTATTATCCTTGACTCTGCATTACGATACCCAAAATCTGAGCTAGGCCGCGGTGCGCATCGCTCCGCTGTCTCGAAACCGTTTGTGTACACCCGGAATGGGCGTGCTTTTATGAGGTTCAATCTCCCTGTATGTACCCCTTTTGCTGCCATAGCAACACGAACATAAAAATTTGCCAAAAGCAAGATTCCCTGCCGGT
This sequence comes from Desulfobulbus alkaliphilus, assembly GCF_016918545.1. Taxonomy (GTDB): domain Bacteria; phylum Desulfobacterota; class Desulfobulbia; order Desulfobulbales; family Desulfobulbaceae; genus Desulfobulbus; species Desulfobulbus alkaliphilus. The sequence goes on from NZ_JAFFQC010000040.1 coordinate 12,334, forward strand.
CCAGCCCATTATTGCTGCGCAAGGATGATGTGATAGAGGCCGTCGGGAGGATGAATGCGGGATGTGCGCGTCATGAGACGTTTTATTGAATGGACTATCTTGCCGTCTTCCAGGCCTGACCCCTTCATTCTCTTCATTCTCCGAATCCGTGAACTGTTCCCCGTGCTCCCGGATTAAATGATGGAGCGGGAGCGATAACCCTGGCGGTTCCAAGGCTTTTCTTGAGCATTTTTTGTTAAACAACGATCAGTTCTGGTGTAAATACATGATGGCTGAGGAGAGAAAACAAATATCCCTACCCAAAAGGAGCGCGCACAATGACAAGGAACGACACTTTCAAGGCTCTTGTGGTTGAGAAAGGAGAGAAGGAACTGGTTGCATCCCTGAAACAGTTGACAGTTGCGGACCTGCCCGACGAAGATGTGTTGATTCAGGTCGATTATTCAACCCTGAATTATAAAGAGGGCTTGGGATTTGCAAACCGCAACAAAATATTTCGTATCTTTCCAATCGTGCCGGGTGTTGATTTGGCGGGAACAGTGGTTGAATCACAATCTCCTGCATTCAACCCGGGCGAAAAAGTCATTCTCAATGGCTGGAGTGTTGGCGAGCGATACTGGGGTGGATATGCGCAGATGGCCAGGATCAGATCCGATTTTCTGGTTCACCTTCCCCAGGGTATGGATACGAAAAAGGCCATGTACATCGGTACAGCCGGCTACACAGCCATGCTTATGGTCATGACCCTGGAGGAAGCCGGTGTGACCCCAGGCAGCGGTCCGATCCTTGTTACCGGCGCCACCGGCGGGGTGGGCGGCAACGCCGTGGCGATTCTCAATAAACTTGGATACGAGGTGACAGCGCTCACCCGCTCTCAGCAACCCTCCATTCATGAGTATCTGAAAACAATCGGTGCCAAGGAGATTGCCTGCGGGGAAGAGTGGACCAAGCCTCCAGCACCGCTGGAAAGCCAGAAATGGGCAGGAGCCATTGATAATGTCGGCAGTACAGTGCTTGCAAGAATTCTGGCGGAAATGAAATATGGTGGTTGTGTGGCGGCTTGCGGACTTGCGGCCGGTTATGATCTGCCGACAACAGTCATGCCCTTTATTCTGCGAGGGGTGAGCCTCAGGGGAGTTGATTCGGTGAGTTGTCCGACACCGAGGAGAATAGCGGCCTGGGAGCGTTTAGTCACCGATATCGCGGATGAAGCTCTGGAAACCATCAATACCGTCATACCGTTGGCAGAGGTGCCCCGATACGCCAGGGAACTCCTGGCGGGGAATGTCACAGGTCATATTGTGGTCGATGTAAACGCTTGAAAAATTGAGCGAATCTGTAACTTCTTTCAACAAGAGGAGAAAACGAATGGGTACAATAGCAGCAGGAACCAAGATTCCGTGTCGTGTCGGCAGGACCCTTGATAAGGGGGATTTTTCCATTCTGCATCAACTCACCTGGTTCAACATGGCGGTTCACAGCAATGCTGAATATGCCAGGAACACCTGGTTCAAGGAGCGCTCACTGGCAGGCCCCATTATTTTCACCGTGGTTGATGGACTGATTCATCATGCGGACACGATTTCTGAACTGCTTGCCCGGGATGGCTATGAAATTTATGCCTACATCGGCGTGGACAATATGAAAATTACCTCTCCGGTTCTGTTTGGCGACACGCTCCGCGCCGATGCCGAAGTCGTGGACCTTCGTCCTACCAAGAATCCAGAACGGTTCCTTTTTATTTACCGGAACAAAGGGTTTAATCAGCGTGATCAAAAGGTGATTGAATACCAGACTACCATGATGGTGACCAAGATAGGCTGATAACTGCTCTCGAGCAGCGATTTGTGAAGGTACTGTCATTGCAGGACCTTTTCGACCGACCTGCCCCTGAATATATCCGTTACGGGCTTTTCTCGCGGATCGTTTTCCGGGGGCAGGCTTGTGGCCGCAACCCATCTCCTCCTTTTTCTGTAAGTCAGCAAGGAGCTTCCTTCATGCCTCGCCCGGAAGGACCGCGGGGGTACTTTGTTCCAGGTAATAATCGTAGTTACCCTCGAAGATGCGCATCTGGCCGTGGTCGATCTCAAAGACTCGGTTCACCAGGGAACGGAGGAACCAGCGGTCATGGCTGACCATGATCAGGGTGCCGGTAAATTGTTGCAATGCCGCAAGCAGCACCTCCCGTGACTGGATGTCGAGGTGGTTGGTGGGTTCGTCGAGGATGAGGAAATTGAGCGGTCGTGCCAGCAGGATGGCAAGCACCACCCGGCTTTTTTCTCCGCCTGAAAGGATTTTAATCTTTTTATCGACATCGTCGCCCTGGAACAGGAAAGCGGCACAGAGGTTGCGGACCACGCCGATATTGACCTGGGGCATGGCCGCCTGCACGGTTTCGGCCACCGTCCTATCACCGTCGAGCAGATCCATGGAGTTTTGACTGAAATAACCGGTCATAATGTTCGCTCCGATCGTTACCGTGCCGGTGGTTGGCTTGGTCTGACCGGCCAGAACCTTGAGCAGAGTTGATTTTCCGGCTCCATTGCGGCCGGTGAGGGCGATTTTTTCCTGTCGGCGGATCATGCCCGTAAGGCCGCTGAACACCTGGCAGGTTGTACCGTCGGGCTGCAGCCAGACCTTGCCGAGGCCGTCCAGGCGGGCGACGTCGTCGCCACTGCGGGGCGGCTCGGTAAATTCGAATTTGATAACCCGTTGCTCCGGCGGGAGTTCGATCCGTTCGATCTTCTCCAGCTTCTTGATCCGTGACTGCACCTGGGCGGCATGGGAAACCCGTGCCCCGAAGCGGGCAATGAAGTCCTCCTCCTTGGCCAGCATCTCCTGCTGGCGCCGGTGACTGGCCAGCAACTGTTCGCGCCGGATGTCCCGCTCGCGCAGATAAAAATCATAATTGCCGCTGTAGGTTGTCACGCTCTGATTGGCGACTTCGATAATCCGGCTGACGACCCGGTTCATGAATTCGCGGTCATGACAAGTCATCAGCAAGGCACCTTTGAAATCATTCACCAGCCATCCTTCCAGCCAGACAATGGATTCGACGTCGAGATGGTTGGTCGGTTCGTCAAGGAGGAGAACATCCGGGTTGAGGATGAGGATGCCTGCCAGGGCGATGCGCATTTTCCAGCCGCCGCTGAAGGATTCGACTGGAAAATTCCAGCGGTCGGCACCAATACCAAGGCCGGTGAGCACTGCCTGGGCACGGTTTTCCAGGTCATAGCCACCCCGGTGCTCGAATTCCTCGGTGGCGTTGCCGTAGCGTTCAAGCAGGGCCGCCAGCTCATCGTCTTCCATCGGGTTGGCCATGGAGGCTTCCATTTCCCGAATCTGCTCGCCCAGGGCGGTGACCTCGCCAGCCGCGGCCATAGCCTCGGCCAGGGCCGAACGGCCGCGCATCTCACCTGCTTCCTGGGAAAAATAGCCAATGACCGTGTGTTTGGAGCAGGAGACCTCACCTTTGTCCGACTCCTCCTGGCCGGTGATCAGACGAAAAATGGTCGTCTTGCCGGCCCCGTTGGGCCCAACCAGGCCGGAGCGGGTGGCAGGGAGAATTTGCATGGAGGCGTTGCGGAACAAAACTCGGGAACCGTGTTGTTTGCTGATATTGGTCAGGTGGATCATGGAAACTCACAGAACAAGGGGCGAAGGAAACTGAGGCGCGAGAGGATGCGCCGCAGAAAAAAACAGCAAAATAGCCGGGAAGGGCAGGGTGTGCAAGAGAGAAGCGGTCTTGAGTGAATTGGGGCACTCTTTGCGCATGAGCAACTCCAGCATGGTCATCCGTGCGGCTGGGCGGGTGAATGTGTGTACGAAGAATAACCCGAGGGGACGGGAACAATCACCATTCCTTTTCTTCCTGGCAGGTCTCAATATGCACCACCGTACATCCGCCGGGAGTGACCCTCCAGCGGATATTGACATCCCATAGCCGCATGCCGAATATTTCCTTGTCCCGGGACTTCTGGCCGGCCGGCCTCGGGTCGAGGCCGATCAACTCTCGAATCAATCGTTCCAGCCGTCTCCCTGTTCTTTGTTCATATTGTTGACAAAAGGATCGACATTGCGGTTCCAGTTCGACGGTCATCGCCGGAGTTTCGGCGGTGGCATAGCCGCCGGTGGCCGAGATCAGGCTGTCGCTGTAGGGGAGATAGGGTTTGATGTCGATCACCGGGGTGCCGTCAAGAAGATCGATTCCGGAGAGATCGAGGATCGCGGAATGATCAACAAAGCGGACCGCTTCCAGTCGGACCACCGACAGGCCGAGGTGATTGGGGCGGTGAGGTGATCGGCAGGCGAACACACCGACCCGCTGCCTGCCACCCAGCCAGGGCGGTCTTACCGTGGGACGCCAGCCCTCGGCAATGGATTCGTGAAAAACAAAATGAAGCCAGATGTGAGAGAAGGTTTCCAGGCCGCGAACCATCTCTTTGCGGTTAAACGGTGGGAAGATTTCCAGGCTGGCGGTGGCCGCGGTGATCATGCCCGGTTGCCTGGGAATGCCGAACTTCTCTTTGAAGCAGGAGCGGATTGTACCGATGATCTCAACCTGATGCGATGGTATCCCGGCGGAATGGCTTGGCTTCATTTTGGTTCCACGGTGTAACTGCTGCCGTTTGGAAAAGACAGGCGGCTTGTTGGGTATCACTCATTGGATAACTCAACACCTTCGGCCATATCGTCAAAACGATGCAGCCGCTGAATAGGTGATGCTTACCTGAGGATCGAGCCGAGCATCCTGCCCGTTGTCTTCAACTGCTGCTTGACGTTTCCCCAGAATTCTTCTCCCTTTCGCGCCTCCAGGCAGCGCAGAAAGCGCGCCTTTTCGCTTTCATCCTGAAGTTCCAGAATCACCGCGGCCAGGGTATCTTCCACGTTGTAGAGGCGACCCTGGGCCAGGCAGACCGGAATGGTCAGGTCCAGAGGAATGTTCAGGTCCCGGGACACGGTTTGCACCGCCTCGGCAATGGAAGCGGCTTTAGGGTCGTCGGGGTTGCTCAGGTCATAAGGTGGCTGCCACTCCCTGACCGGCCGCAACTGGTCGATGTACGTCAATACGACCACCAGCGGCGGCAGGCTGCGCGAAGGATGTTCGGCATACCAGGTGCGGATCCGGTCCAGTTGTTCGCGATCTGGCTGGCGATCGGCCCGGTTGGCCGCTGCAACCCACAGGATCAGGTCTGCATCGAGTACGGCCCGGCGCAGGGCCTTAAGGGGCAGTAAATCGGTGTCGCATCCGGGGGCATCCAGAATCAAGGCCTGGTCCCGGCCGTCCCGCTCCAGGCGATAAGCTCTCATGGCTTGCGTGGTTCCGGGCAGGGCATCGGTGACGACCTGAAGCCTGCCGAACAGTGCGTTGATCAGACTGGATTTGCCCACATTGGCTCGTCCCAGAATTAAAATGCGCAGTGGTTCGGAAGTGGAGGAGAGGTCGCTTTGCTCCACGGTCCTGTTGATGTCCTGTCGGCTGGCGCTGGTGACAAACGCTACAGGATCCGCGTCGCTCAGCAGCAGTTTTTCACTGTAGAGTTCAATGGCGTAGAAACCAACCTTACGGACGTATTCCCGCAGCAGCCAGGCCTTGACGTTGTCCAGGCCGTATCCGGCGATGCTGTTGCCCAGATTGCGACGCACTTCATGGAACAGAGCTGAATAGGGCGAGAATACGGCCCGGCCCAGCCGGTAGAGTTTTTCATACTCCTGGGCCATTTCCCGCCAGCGATTGATTCGCAACAGAAAGCCCATGGTCAGTTGGTGGCTGAAGGGAATGGTGCGCACGATGTCGGCGCGCAGCTCACGACTTGCCCGTTCAATAATCAACAGGGCATGCGGAATGGTCAGCTCCAACAGAGGTTTTTCCGCCTCGGGCTTGTAGTGGCGGGCGACCACTTCCAGGGTGTCCCTACCCAGCTGGGCGATGCGCTGGACGTCGGTGGTGTTCCAGTCCTTGGGTGAGGTCCGCTGAGCAAATTCTTCCACCTTATCCCAGCAGGCACCGTCACGAGGAGACCAATTGGGGTCGGCTGAGGTGGCATGCGGTTCTACCCGACGTGATTTTCCGGCCTGTAAGGAACCGGTCCGGGAACGTTCGAGAAGAGATCCGAGCAGGTGCAGGGCATAGCCGCTGACAGCGCAGATTCCCATTGCTGTCAGCCACAAAGTCCGATGGTCGGACAGCCAGATCCAGATTGTTCCGAGAATAGGGAGGACCAGCAGAGGCAAGGCCGCAAGGAGCATGGCCAAAAGGCGGAGCACCCCGAATCCTCGCAGCAGGGCGATTTTACTGATCATGATCCGCTCTTTTGCCTGATTGTCCGGATCAATTCCCGACCACGATGCAAGGCCTCGGTAAAGGCTTTCCTGAGGTCCTCCGCTGTTAAGGGACGCCCCTGGGCCACGTGTTCCAGGTAGAGACAGGCCGCCTTGCCCAGAGCGAAGGTCAGCGCCGCGCCACTGGCCGCACCGTAGGCCGCACCCCCGGTCTGGCCCAGGACGGGTATCAACTTGATGGCGCTTCGTCCGGCCAGGCGCAACCCGTATCCGGTGATGATGCCCGGACCCAGCAGAGCGGAAAAATCGGCGATACGCTGCTTATCCCAGTGGACGTTTGCCATGTCTCCCAGCGTACGGAGCATTTTCATCTGCAGGGCCGGCAGTGCCGCGAGATCCACCAGGGGAATGGCCCCCAGTGCCGCGGAAGCCAGGGTGTAGCCGACGATCTGCTGGTGAACAGCTTGGGAGAATGGGGTAAACTGGTCGGCCCGACCCGCTCGCCCGGTTTCATCCCGCAGCCGCTTGTCCAGGTCGACCTGGGATGCTTGCTGGATCGCCGTCCAGAGAGCGTCCAGACCGTAATCCTCTGGGCGGAGGTTGTCCTCGGATAGCGTCAGGTCCACCGGGATCCAGAACACAGGCCCCATTCCAGGCAGAGGACCGAGCTGGTTACGCTGGAAGAGCAGTGCCCTGGTCAGGTCCGAGGGAGCGCGTCCCTCCCAGCCGGGTTCACCAAAAGGGTAGGGGAGGATATGCTCGAAATCCGCGGGATAGCACTCGTGCAGACAGGTCTGAGCCACGATAATTGGCCAATCCGGTCGGCGTCTGCGCACAGCCCGCAGGACGTCGAACACCGTGCTTTGAAGGGTGTCGGAGACCTTGATAACGGCAATGATCAGCTGGGCCTGGGCTTCACAAAAAGCCAGGTCCTCGGTGGGGTCGTAGTCCACCTCGCCGAGCCCCTGGGTGTCAAGGAAGCGAACCACCGGCGCCTCGGCCGGGTGGTCGTAGAAGCGGGCGGTCCGGGTACAGCTCTGGAAGCCGTTACCGATCACCGCGTCCTGACTGCCGGTGAGGGAGCGGATGATGGACGTCTTCCCGGACTGGGTCTTGCCCAGCAGCCAGACCACCGGCGGAGGTTGAACCGCCCTGGCTTGGCGCAGGATTTCATCCAGGGCACCGTTGGGCTCGCTTGCGAAGTCTTTTTCGGTAGCGGACCCTCCGGTTGCCCGGCGTAGTTTGGTCAGCAGGTTTGCGAACATCGAATATCTGTCCTGTGGTGTCCGACCAGCATGGTCATGGAGGCAAGGGAAAAAAAGAAAAAGGGTCTGTGCTGATTCTTGATGATACGTTCACTTTCGACCGGGACACGGGCGGCGAGGAAATCCATCTGGAAAACCGGGAAGACCGGAGCATCAAGGGGAAAGGAACAACGCAACCGATCACGGGGTTGGTAACCGCATGATGTATCACGTTCCTGTATTGAAAGCGATCACAGCCGCCCCAGATTTGTGCAGACGTGACTGACGGCTCTAGCCCCACTATGCGGGCAATTGCGTCCGTGCAAAGATGGGGAGCCTGTGATGCTTACGGAAAAACAGGTGCGGTTGTTTTGATGGTTACGTATAATCATAAAATATGCGTAAAAAACCTGGATCGAGCAGATGCGGTATGCGGAGTTCTTGTCAATCTGGTTGCCGGGATGTGACTTGTACTCTTTCTTCGATGGACAATGTGGTCTTGGCAGCTGGGAGAGCTGAGAACGATGCAATAAAATGGAGCGGTTTTTTTCATCGATTCAATCTTCCCATACTATAACGACCAGTTAAAATAAATCTATCCTCTTTTTGCTGGTGGTCTTTTCTCTTCAGGCGTCCGTGAGCAAGAGAATCCGTCCGGGAGAAGTTGTTTCCGTACGCGATCTCAGGCAGCCATCCTTGCACGGTCATGACCGCCCGCATGGTGGGGGGTGCTTGGTGGGGCAGCGCGTTGTGGATAAATCCCGGACGCGGCAAGACAGACAGAGGTACATCCCGTGAATGGTAACAAGAAAGAAGAGAGAGCCGTGGGCAGGCCAAAAGTCGCTGTTGTCACTGGTGGAGCACGGGGAATCGGCAAGGCCATCTGTGAAGCGTTTGCTGCCCAGGGAACTGTTGTCTGTACCATCGATGTGCTCGAGAACAGCTATTTTGTCGGAGACATCGCGGAAGAAGAGGTGCTGAAGGCGTTTGCCGCCAAGGTCATTGCCGAATTCGGCGCAATTGATTTTTTGATCAATAACGCCTGCCTTTCACGGGGAGGATTGAACAGCTGCACCTATGATGATTTTAACTACGTGTTCCGTGTTGGAGTTGCGGCGCCGTTTCTGCTGACCCAACTGTTCATGGATCATTTCAACAGGCCGGCAAGCATCGTCAATATTTCCTCCACCCGCCATGCAATGAGTCAGGCCGATACGGAAAGTTATACGGCGGCCAAAGGCGGCATCACCGCTCTGACACATGCGATGGCTGTCACTCTTGCCGGAAAAGCGCGGGTGAATTCAATTTCTCCGGGCTGGATCGATACCACGGGGAAACAATTTGCAGGTTCAGATACGAGGCAGCATCCGGTTGGCCGGGTAGGGGAGCCGGCTGACATTGTCCATGCTGTCATGTTTCTCTGTGACCAGAGAAGCAATTTTATCACAGGGCAGGACATCATTGTGGATGGCGGGATGACCAAATTGATGATCTATCATGATGATTGTGGTTGGAAATATGACGACGAGCCTGACAGTTCACACCCTTGACGACCAAGGCAAGGCTCTGAATCCGTCTGCGAAGGACCTGAATCCGTGAGCGTTTTATCCAAAACATGAACGTCGCCGTCACGGATTCAGGAAGGAGGCTCTTGTAAGAGTTCAGCCGTCACGGATTCAGGGGAATGTTCAACGACACAATGCACTCCAGGGGACAAGGCAGGTATGAAAACTGATGTGGCACTCCTGACGGAACGCAGATATGTCACTGCTCCAGCTCCCGCGGGTGACTGGTATCTTGAAAACATCTTACGCGACGATCAGTTGCTGCAAACAGCTCTCTATCAACTTGGACTTTCCTCGGCACGAGTTGACTGGAGTGATCCTGACGAGGACTGGTCCAGATTTGGATGTGCTGTCTTCCGTACGACCTGGGATTATTTCAACCGCTTCCAGGAATTCACCGCCTGGCTTGGTCGTGTACAGTCGTTGACGCGCCTGCGCAACGAGCCAGCCCTCATCAGGTGGAACATGGACAAGCACTATCTGGCCGATCTTAAAGCGCTGGGTATTGCCGTGGTGCCGTCGCTTTTTGTTGAGCAGGGATCTCAGGTCGGGTTACCGGAATTGCTCGATCAGGCCGGTTGGCACGATGCTGTCATCAAGCCATGCGTGTCGGGAGGAGCCCGGCATACGTACCGCGTTGGCCGGGAGAATGCCGAGCAGGTCGATGCTGTCGTCCAGAGATTACTCACTTCGGAATCGCTCATTCTCCAACCGTTCCAGCAGGCAATTGTTGAGCGGGGTGAGGATTCGCTGATGCTCTTCAACGGACGATTCTCCCATGCTGTCCGAAAAGTGGCCAAACCCGGAGACTTCCGGGTGCAAGACGACCATGGTGGTTCCGTGTATGCCTCTTGCCCGACACCTTCACAGATTGAACTGGCGGAAGGTGCGATGGCTGCTTGTGATCCAATGCCGGTATATGGACGCGTGGATATGCTTCAAGACCAGCAGGGTCATTGGATGGTTATGGAGATTGAAATAATCGAACCGGAATTGTGGTTGCGATATCATCCACCAGCAGCAACGGCTCTGGCGCAGGCGATTGCTGAATCATTGTCCTGAATCCGTGAGCGTTCGTCCGTGCGTCAGCTTCGTTGTTCGTGACCGTTCGATTAAAGTACACTTTATCGGACGGTTACGGGCAATGAAAATGGCGTGCGGACGGGTGCCCCGAAGGGCGGTGAATGAAAGATATTGCCAAGAATTCCGCTGCAATTATACAATGATTACAGGGGTATATACCCAAAACGAGAGTCCGGCCGTCACGGATTCAGGATTGTGAGAAAAACGGGATGGATCGAGGCCGGAGGAAAAGGAACATATTAACGCTTCAATTCCCCTTGCATCTCCTGGAGGACGGGTTGAGCTGGTTTATGCAGACCAGTTACGGTACCGTCCTCCAGTTTCTCAATAACCAGCTTTCCAGCCACGCGGCCGCAGCGGCCTACTACTTCCTCTTGTCCATCGCACCCCTGGTCCTGGTGGTCGTTTCGATCCTGAACACTTCGCTGGTCAACTATCCGGAGCTGACAGCGGAACTGTTCGCATTCCTTGTCGAATTCAATGAGGAGCTGAACGAGGATTTTTTTCGGCGGATCGGGATATTGGAGACGCAGGCCGCGGTCAGCGGATTAGGGTTGCTGGGGGTGCTCTGGACAAGCCGTTTGATTATCAGCTCAATTCAGAGCGCCTTCGGAGCCATCTTTCCCAGTGATCGTTCGAGAAATATCATCTGGAGCAATGTGCTTTCGCTGGTTCTGGTGCCTGGAGTCCTGACGTTGCTGCTTCTTTCAACCTTGACCAACGTGATCCTGCGTTTCCTGCACGGCAAGCTGGAGGAGTATTTTTGGCTGATCCAGATCTATGATCTCCTGCTGTCGCTCTCTGGTTTTTTTGTACCTCTGGCTCTGGTTTTTGCCTTGATTTTCATCTGTTATCGATTCTTGCCTCTCTCCAAGCCAAAGACCTGGCACGCCGTCCTGGGTGCCGGACTGTGTACCCTGTCAATTCATGGGTTGAAACTGGTCTTTTTGAAGTATGCTTCTCTGGCTTCCTACAACTATGTGTACGGTTCTCTGGGGGTAGTGATCTTTTTGTTGCTCTGGGTTTATCTTGTTTTCCTGTTATTTTTCCTGTTCGCCCAGCTCGTGGAAGTGGCCGGCCGGGTGGACATCCTCGCGCTTGATCGGATCATTGCTCCGCGGAAGAGTTCCAGCGGCATGAGTGAGCGGCTGGAAAACAGACTCTTTGGTTCTTCCCGACGAATTTTCTCTAAATACTCACTTTCCGTACCGGCCGGAGACATTATTTATCGCGATGGTGATCAGGAAAAGGACATCTATTACCTGCATTCCGGTAAGGTTGAACTCTTGGCTGAGGCGGCTCAGCTCCATCCCAGGCATTTGGCCGTCATCGAACCGGGACATTTTTTCGGGGAAACCGCTTATCTGTTGAACCAGCAGCGAATATCGACGGCTCGCGCCATGGAAGCTTCCGAACTCTTTCTCATTTCTCCAGAACTCTTTGAAGGCCTCCTGACCCATAGCCCTGCTGTGTCCCGAAAAATCATCAGCTCCCTGGTGGTGCGCCTGAAACAGAAGGTAACCGACACGGGACTGAACCAGTAATCGGACCAGTCCATTGGACCGGCATATCATGAGTCGTGAACATAAACAGGCTGCGCTTCCTTTTTGCAGCAGACGTATCTGAATTGATTGTACTACCGAGGAAAGAGTTCCGCTGGGGAAAATGAATGAGATAATGCGAAGATGAAAAAATGTTTCCTTGTACAGATCCCGTCAAAAGAGAAAGTCCATGTTTGAATCCGCCGAATTGGGGCACAAGATCAAGAAATCGGTGTACGAAAAAGAAGTTCCTTCCCTGCGTGAAGCTCTGCTCGATGTGCAGTTGGAATTGGCGGAATCGGCTGCTTTTCCGGTGGTCATCCTGGTTGGTGGCCTGGACGGTGCCGGCCGAGGGGCCACCGTCAACCTGCTCAATGAATGGATGGATCCCCGTCATATCCAGACCCACGGTATGGGAGAACCCTCGGACGAGGAATTGGACCGTCCCATGATGTGGCGTTTCTGGAGGGCGTTACCACCCAAAGGGAATATCGGTGTCTTTCTCGGCTCCTGGTACACCTGGCCGATCCTCAACCGGGTCAGAGGCCGCACCGATGATGCCGATCTCGAGCAAAGTATGGAACGGGCCAAACGACTGGAAAAGATGCTGGTGGACGAGGGGGCCCTGCTGATCAAATTCTGGTTCCATCTCTCCAAAGAGAAGCAAGGAAAACGACTCAAGACCCTGGCCAAAAATCCTCTGACTCGCTGGAAAGTCACCGAGCGTGACTGGAAACACTTCAAAGTCTATGACAAATTTCGAGCCGTCCATGAAATTGTCATCCGGCATACGAGCACTGCCGAAGCGCCCTGGTTGATTGTGGAGGGGGAAGATGCCCGATACCGCAACCTGACGGTGGGCAGGGTCATTCTCAAGGCCATTCGTGACCGGATGGCACTGGAAAGTGAGGCAGCACCCAAGGTGCTTGCTCCGCCACTGCTCCCTCCCAGTGATGAACTGCACCTGCTCAATAGCCTCGACATGGACCAGTCGCTCAACAAGGCATCCTATAAAACCAAGCTGACCAAATATCAGGGACAGCTCAATCTATTGACCCGTCATCCCAAGTTCAAGTATATGTCGGTGATCGCGGTTTTTGAGGGCAACGACGCCGCCGGCAAGGGAGGCTGTATTCGGCGGATCACCGGCGCCCTTGATGCCCGGATGTACCAGGTGATCCCCATCGCCGCCCCCAGTGAGGAGGAGCGTGCTCAGCCGTATTTGTGGCGGTTTTGGCGGCTGTAGATTGTCACACCGTATTACCTGAAATCTAGTCGAAATTCTCAAGTAACAGTACCCTTGTGAGAAGGGTCCAACCGCAGGAAATGAGAAAAAGTGGGCAGGCTCGGCGCGGGGGGTAGGGAGGT
>NZ_JAFFQC010000409.1 GCF_016918545.1 Desulfobulbus alkaliphilus
GAACTGGCCCATGCTCGGCGAGCGCAGCTGGGCCGGCATCGAGAACTACACCCGGCTCTTCGCCGACCCGGTCTTCCGCACCGTCGCCCTCAACACGGCGCTGTTCGTGGTGCTCTACGTGCCGCTCAACCTCGTCGTGTCGCTCGGGCTCGCCGCCTGGCTGACGCCGCGGATCGCCGGCCGACACGTCTTCCGCGTCCTGTTCTTCATCCCGACCATCACGCCGATCGTCGCGAACGTCGTGGTGTGGCGGATGCTGTACCAGCCCGGGGGAGCGATCGACGCGTCACTGCAGTCCACCGTGGGCGTGCACGCGCCGAACTTCCTCGCCGACGAGCACTGGGCGATGCTCGCCATCGTCGCGATGAGCGTCTGGCAGGGCTTCGGCTACAAC
>NZ_JAFFQC010000410.1 GCF_016918545.1 Desulfobulbus alkaliphilus
CTTCAAGACGGTCAGGGTGAATGAAGGGAACACCGGAAACAGCGCGGAAGACGGTTCTTCAAACATCCCGGAAAAAGAGCTGATAGGTTCTTTTGATGAATTATCGAATGATTCTGGTACCGGCTCCATAATTGATTCCCGTATTGAAGCCATGAACGGAACATTCAATGGAACATCTTCCGGTACAGTGAATAAAACACAGGAAGCAGATGAAAAGGGGGCCGCTGACAAGATCATGGAGAAAGCCTGGGACAAAGGACGGGATGGCTCCGAAAAGGATGGTCCACAAACACTCGATGCCAGTGAGGCCATTGCCGAGGTAGAATCCGATGTGCGTTCCCTGCTGCTCCAGATACAAGCGAAGGAGTTCGCGACGATGGTCTATGAGTAGTGC
>NZ_JAFFQC010000411.1 GCF_016918545.1 Desulfobulbus alkaliphilus
TGGATTTGGCTGACGGCAGCGTCCCCAGCCTGCGCATCGCCACTTTCGAGGCCCGTCAGTCCGCCCTGACCATCGGCATCCGCGGCATCGTGCCGAACGACGCCAATCAGCCGGCGCGTGAGCAAGGCGTCGGCGTCTATGTCGACGGCGTCTATCTGGCCCGCCAGCACGGCCTCGCCGCCGCCCTGCTCGACATCGAGCGCGTCGAAGTCCTGAAGGGTCCGCAAGGCACCCTGTTCGGCCGCAACACTGAAGGCGGCGCCCTGTCGCTGGTGACCAAGAAGCCCACGGGCGTCTTCGGCATGCGCGCCATCGCCGGCGTGGGCAATCTGGAGTCCTACAACTCCGAACTGCACGTCGACTTCCCCGCCCTCGGCGACTTCGCCTTTAAGG
>NZ_JAFFQC010000412.1 GCF_016918545.1 Desulfobulbus alkaliphilus
CCGTTGTGGGACAAGGCCGCGTCATGGCGGCGCACGTCGTTCACCGGTACGATGACCGCGCCTGCAAAGCCATTTTCAGCAAGAATCCGCACCAGCCCTTGAACCTTGCCGCCCAGCTTGTGCCAGGCAAAAGCGTTGACCACGCGCAGGCGGTAGCTTTCGTCCGTGTCATAGCGTGTGCGCAGGATGCCCCGGCTGGCCCCGTAGGCGACTATCCTTTCATCGTCAGCCGTGGCCGGATTCCACTGGCGGCGAAGCCACAAAATGTCCTCCCGCACGTCATCCATATACAGCGCCAGCCCCTTCGCCAGCGCCGATACAGGGCCGGGACGGAAGATGGCGGGCCAGTTCAGCTTGTCATGGAAATATTGCCAGAACGGGCTTGCCATGGCC
>NZ_JAFFQC010000413.1 GCF_016918545.1 Desulfobulbus alkaliphilus
GCTGATCGGCGCCACCTGATAGAGCCGCGCCTCGCGGTACTTGCGCTCGACGTCGTATTCCTCGGCGAAGCCGAAGCCGCCGAAGGTCTGGATGGCGGCCTCGCCGGCGGCCCAGGCGGCATCGGCGCAGAGCATCTTGCCCATGTTGGCTTCCTCGCCGCAGGGCTGGCCCGCCTCGAACTTGGCGAGGCCCAGCCGCAGCAGCGCCTCGGCGGCCCGCATCTGGGCATAGGCCTTGGCGATGGGGAACTGGACGCCCTGGTTCTGGCCGATCGGCCGGCCGAACAGCACGCGCTCCTTGCTGTAGTCCACCGCCTTCTTGATGAACCACTTGGCGTCGCCGATGCTCTCGGAGGAGATCAGCAGCCGCTCGGCGTTCATGCCGTCCAGGAT
>NZ_JAFFQC010000414.1 GCF_016918545.1 Desulfobulbus alkaliphilus
GGTCCCGGAAGATGCGAAGCGGTTCCTTGAGCGCGCGACGTACCTTCGTGGGTCGATTGTCGGCAGCTTTGCTCAAGTCGAATATTATCTAGGCGACTTGGGACACCAGGCTGCGCGCCTGACAGAATACGCTGAGTTCGCTCGCTTTCACCGATCATTCAGCGCTCGCCTACAGACGGCTAAAGACATCGCCGCAGCGCCTGGTCCCCTATCAAGGTTTCGATCTGGGATCGAGGGAGTCTGCATGACGCTCAGCACAGTCGAGCCGTATCGGAACTACTTCACCCATGGGTGGCTCGAAATACGCATGGCCCGTCCGCCTGTTCTGCCGAAATATCATCTGCAGTTCCGAAAGTGGAATCCGGCGAAGCCGCACCGTCCCGTGTACCTA
>NZ_JAFFQC010000415.1 GCF_016918545.1 Desulfobulbus alkaliphilus
GGCCGGGAATCTGGCCCAGGTTGCCCAGTTCACGCAGCGCAATCCGGCTCATCTTGAGCTTGCGGTAGAACGCCCGCGGACGACCCGTCACTTCGCAGCGGTTGCGAATGCGGCTCGGCGCGGAGTTGCGCGGCAGTTCGGCCAGCTTCAGGCGCGCGTCGAAGCGCTCCTCCAGCGGCAGGTTTTCGTCGTTGGCGGTCGCCTTGAGGGCGGCCCGCTTCGCGGCATACTTCGCAACCAGGGCCTTGACGGCTTCATTGCGGTTTACGGCGCTTTTCTTAGCCATTGTGCTCTTCCCTTCCCGCTCAGTTCTTCACGAACGGGAACTTGAACTCGGTGAGGAGAGCCTTGGCTTCCTCATCGGTCTTGGCCGTGGTGCAGACGACAATGT
>NZ_JAFFQC010000416.1 GCF_016918545.1 Desulfobulbus alkaliphilus
GCACTGCTGCGCGACGGCGAGATGACCCTGCGCGTGGTCGAGGGCGCAGAGCCGGTGCTGCTGGCGACCATGCACGAATATGGCGACCTGCCGGTCTATCTGAGCGTCGGCGACGCCCAGATCGTCTGTTCGGTCCTGCTGTGGCCCGTCGCCGAACAGGCCGATCGCCACGCCTTCAACGAGTTCCTGCTGAAGGCCCAGCGCGTGGTGCCCCTGTCCAACTTCGCCATCACCAACATCGGCGGCGAAGATGTGTACGAATTGATGGGCGAACTCTCTTGCAAGACGACGCTTCAGACCATCCTCATCGAACTGCGCACGCTGGCCAAAAATGCGATCGACGCCACCGAACTGCGTGAAACCTTCGGCGCCGACGCCGCCTGATCCCGGA
>NZ_JAFFQC010000417.1 GCF_016918545.1 Desulfobulbus alkaliphilus
GACCTATGACGAGGCCGCGCGTCGCAAGGGCAACACCTCGGAAAACCTGATCGGTCTGCTGGAATCGCGCCTGGACGCCGTCGTCTATCGCGCCAAGTTCGTCCCGACCGTCTGGGCCGCCCGCCAGTTCGTCAGCCACGGCCACGTCCTGGTCAACGGCAAGAAGGTCGACATCGCCTCCTACCGCGTGAAGCCGGAAGACGTCGTCACCGTGAAGGAAAAGTCGCGCAACATGGCTCTGGTGCTCGAAGCCCAGCAGTCGTCGGAACGCGACGTGCCGGATTACCTGGAACTGTCGGACCGCTCGTTCTCGGTTCGCTACGTCCGCGTGCCGGAACTGTCGGACGTGCCGTACGCCGTGAAGATGGAACCGAACCTGGTCGTCGAATAC
>NZ_JAFFQC010000418.1 GCF_016918545.1 Desulfobulbus alkaliphilus
GAGATGTCCCAGTCCGTGTCCAGACTGGCGGGCGCCGCAAACAGGCTCAGCTTGTCGGTGCAGCGGACCATCATCCGGTCCAGCAGCGTCGAATCCAGCCGGTCGGGCTGGCCCAGGGCGTCGGCGACGCCGTTCAGCGGGTCCTGGTTGAAGTCCAGGCCGGCGGTGCCGAACGGCAGGTCATAGTCGACGATCACCGTATTGGCGCCGATCCGCTCAGAAATCGCATAGGCGGTGTTGTGCGCTACGGCCGAGGCCCCCGCCCCGCCCCGCGCGCCGACGAAGGCGATGGTGCGGCCGACGAAGGGCTGGGCCGGGTCGTTGAACAGGCCGCCGATGGCCGCGATCAGCTGCAGCGGCTGCAAGGGCGCGACCAGATATTCACTGACCC
>NZ_JAFFQC010000041.1 GCF_016918545.1 Desulfobulbus alkaliphilus
AAAAAAATAATGATGTAATTTTAATATCTTACAACAGCCCTCCTCCTTGGCGGGCTGGTAAAGTTTGCGAAAACTGTTTTAAGGAACCACGTATTCACTGGGGTTCAGGACAAAGCGGGAACTGCTGATCAGTCAACGAAGAATTGACTACAGTCAACGCCGAGCTGCAGAATAAGATCCAGGAGCTGTCCGGAGCCAATAACGACCTGAACACCCTTCTGGCCGGCCTGGGCATTGCTACCATCCTGGTGGATCATCAGCTCCGTATCCAGCGTTTCACCCCTGCCGCCACCAGGATCATCAATCTGATCGCCGGCGATATCGGTCGCCCGGTGGGCCATATTGTCTCCAACCTGGTCAATTACGAAAACCTGGTAGCAGATACCCAGGCTGTGCTCGATACCCTGAGACCCATCGAGAAAGAAGTGCAGGCAACAGACGGCACCTGGAACCAGCTGCGCATCTGGCCTTATCGCACCACGGAAAACATCATCGAAGGCGCGGTGATCACCTTTGTTGAGTGCACCGAGATTAAGAAAACCCAGGATGCCCTGCGTCTGAACGAAGAACGCATGCGCGTGGCCCTGCAAACCGTGCCCATTGTCATCGCCAACCAGGACAAGGCATTGCGCTACACCTGGATCTGCAATGAAGCCCCCTTTCCCGCGTCCCGTATCCTCGGCAAGACCGATGCCGACCTCTTGCCACCCGACGAAGCCGCAGAACTGATGGCCATCAAACAACGTGTGCTGGAAAGCGGCACAGGGGTGCGACAGAAAGTGCGCATCACCTTTGACGGCACGTCCCAAGACTATGATCTCCTCGCGGAACCGCTGCGTGATACCGAGGGCACCAGTATCGGTATTACCTGTGCCATGGTGGCACGACCCGGGTATTGGCCGGGCAATCAACCTGACAATGAGGCCAACAAATAATGACCAGTGATAAGCTTCACCGCAAACGAGCCGCTGAACTCCGCCGACTGGCTGAAGAAGCGGTCCGCAATGAACAAGCCCGGTTACCCACGTCCTCCCCTGACCTTACTGAGCAGGACACGGAGCAAATTCTCCACGAATTGCGGGTGCATCAGGTCCAGCTCGAGATGCAGAATGAAGATCTACGCCAGGCCCAGGAAAAACTCGATGCGTCTCGAGCACGTTATTTCGACCTCTATGATCTGGCACCGGTGGGCTACTGCACTTTATCCGGTAACGGCCGCATCCTCGAGGCCAATCTCACCGCAGCCACCCTGCTGGGGGTCGACCGGACCACCCTGGTGCAGCAGCCATTTACACGCTTCATCCTCGAGGAAGACCACCACCTCTGCACCCTGCAACAGCTTCAGGGACAAGATATTCCCGGCCCCCAGGAGTACGAACTGCGTCTGAAAAAAGACGATGACAGCTCCTTTTGGGCCCACCTGACCATCACCACTGTCCAGCTTGCCGTTGGTCAGTCTGAGTACCGGATCGTCCTGAATGACATCTCTGACCGCAAACATGCGGAAATCCAAGCCAGTGAACAGGCCGTGTTCACCCGGCGTATCCTCGACTCGACCTCTGCCCACATCGCCCTTCTCGACCCAGAAGGCATGATTGTTGATGTCAACAAGGCCTGGACCCGTTTCGCCCAGGAAAACAACGGCACAGAAATGAACAAACTTGGTCCGGGGACCAGTTATTTCTGTTCCTGGTCGTCTCAATACGGGGATATCACCAATGCCGCTGAGGCCTTTGCCGGCATCCGTCAGGTACAACGGGGCGAACGACCCTCTTTTACCATTGAATACCCCTGTCATGCTCCCAATGAACAGAACCGCTGGTTCAGTCTCCAGGCCCTGCCCCTTGTGGGCGATACCGGCCATGTCCTTGTTGCCCACACCAATATCTCCGCCCTGAAACAATCCGAACAATCCCTTGCCGCCGCCCTGGCGGAGAAAGAGGTGCTGTTGCGTGAGGTGCATCACCGGGTGAAAAACAACCTGGCCGCGATCATCGGCCTGTTGGACATGCAACGCAGGATGCTCAACGATCAGCAGGGCCGGGACCTGCTCAACGAGCTGAGCCGCAGAATCTTTTCCATGAGTCTGATTCACGAAAAACTGTACAGGTCCGACAACCTGGCCCGGATTGATTTCCATGGATATACCCAGGACCTGATCTTCCATCTGCACACCGCTTACGGGACCCCTCGCATTACCTGCCAGGCGGAGGCGCAAGGGGTCGAGATGCCGCTGGATATTGCCGTCCCCTGCGGTATGATCATCAACGAACTCGTTTCCAACGCCCTTAAATACGCCTTTCCAGAAGGGACACCGTGTTCGGAAAAAAACGGTTGTCACATACAGGTCAGCATCCGGCAGGACAACAACACCTACACCCTTGCAGTGGCCGATAACGGTATTGGCCTGCCTCCTGAATACGACTGGAAAGCCGCCTCCACCCTGGGCATGATTCTGGTCCGCATGCTGGGGTGCCATCAGCTCGGCGGTGAATATACACTGGACCGGCTGGGCGGCACCCGGTTCACCCTGACCTTCACCTCAAGCAAAGACAGCAAACCATGACAGCTTCCATTCTGATTGTTGAAGACGACGGTATCCTGGCCACCAATCTTTCGGCAACAGTTATTGAACTTGGGTATACTGTTCTGGGTCCGGTACGCACGGGTGAGGCGGCTGTGGAGATATGCCAGAACAACCAGGCCGACCTGGTGCTGATGGACATCGAACTGGCCGGCAAGCTGAACGGCATCGAGACCGCCGCAAGTATCGCCTCCATCTCCGATGTCCCTGTTGTCTTTGTTACCGGTTTTTCCCAGGAACCTCTGCTGAAGCAGGTCAAGGCTGTTGCGCCCTATGGGTATCTGGTCAAACCCGTCGCAGAACGGGAACTGGCGGCAACGATCACTATGAGTCTGCACCGACATGCCCTGGACCGACAGCTCAAGGAAAGCCGCATCGCTTTGGAGAAAAGCGAAACCAGGTTTCGTCGCCTCTATGAAGAAGCGCCCCTCGGTATTTTTCGCGCCACAGCCTCGGACCTTATTATGATGATGAACCAGGAGATGGCCCGCATTATGGGCTGCACCAGTGTGGAAGAGGCTCTCAGCTGGTATAATACCGACCTGAAACAGTCCATATGGGTGGATCACGGAGAGCGACAGGCTTTCATCAGTCAGTTAAAGAACCATGGCGAACTGAGGCAATTCGAGTGCCGGAAAATAAAGAAAAACGGTGAAATCATCTGGCTTTCGATGGATGCCCGTCTCTCTCCCCCCACCGAAGCCGATGGCGACAACCACGACCAGGTTATTGAAGGATTCGCCACCGATATCACTCAACGCAAATGGATGGAAGAGCAATTGGCACTAGCCAATGAAAACCTGGAGCGCAGGGTCGAACAGCGGACCCAGGAACTGCAGGAAACCCAGAAACAATACCTTCATGCCGAAAAACTCACGGCCATCGGCAGACTTTCCGCTTCCATTGCCCACGAGTTCAACAACCCTCTTCAGGGTATTTTGTCGATCCTCAAGGGATTGCGCAAACGGGCCGTCCTGGAAGAGGAAGACCGCCAATTGCTGGAAGCAGCCATCGTCGAGGGAGATCGGATCAAGGATCTGATCCGTCACCTCCAGGATTTCAACCGGCCTTCCTCGGGCAAGAAGGTAGTGATGGACGTGCACCAATCGCTCAATGCCATCCTGCTTCTCTACAAAAGTGATTTCAAGAACAAACGGATCTCCGTGGTGCTCGACTACGCCGATCAACTGCCTGAAATCCTCGCGGTTCCCGACCAGATCAAACAGGTTTTTCTCAACCTCCTCACCAACGCCGCCGATGCCTGCCAGCAGCCGGGCTGCGTGATCACTCTTCTCACCTGGCAGGAAAACGACCGGGTGGCAGTGGCTTTCCACGACAATGGCATTGGCATTAAGGACGAAGCAATGGAGCAGCTCTTCCAACCCTTTTACACCACCAAAGAGGAGGTCAAAGGCACCGGACTGGGCCTTCCGGTCAGCTATGGTATTATTCAACGGCATAATGGGGAAATCCGTGTAACCAGTCAGCCGGAAACAGGCACAACCTTTACTATTCTGTTGCCCATACGCGATGATAGTGTGGTCAGCTATAGCAGAAATGCATAGAAAAATTGTGCTTTCAAATTACCACCCATACGTTTCGAGCAGTTGCACGAATCGACAACCTCCCTGTCCTTGCTCCCGAATCTGATCTTCATCAATTTTCGGAACTATTCAGCTGAGATAATCCGGCTTGCTTTGGCTACGAGTCCCTCCATCTGCCGGAGCCACCGGTCTTCGAGAACTACAATATCACCCCGTCCCAGGACATCCTCGCCATTCGTCTTGCCCCGGAATCCGCTCAACCGGAATATGCCCTGCTCCATTGGGGCCTGGTGCCGTTCTGGTCCAAGACCGCCACAACCAAATTCCCCTTAATCAATGCCAGGGCCGAAGGCATCGAAAAAAAGCCCTCTTTTCGAGGCCCTTTCAAACACCGCCGTTGCCTTATCCCGGCCAGGGGCTTTTACGAATGGCAGCAGATTGACGGCCGCAAACAACCCTATTTCTTCCGCCCGGTCGATGACGGCTTGTTTCTTCTCGCCGGCATCTGGGATAACTGGCAAGGAGATGACGGCACTGTCATCGAGTCCTGTGCGATCATTACCACCGAGGCTAATGCCCAGATCCGGCCGATCCATGAGCGAATGCCGGTCATCCTCAACGAGGAGAACCTATCGGCCTGGCTGGATCCCGGTACCAATCAACAAACTTCACTCGCCCTGCTCACACCATTTGCCGCACCGATGACGATCCATCCGGTGAACAGCAAGGTGAACAACCCCCGCCACAACGGGCCGGACTGTGTGGCCCGTATCTCTGCGGAGGAATAACAGAGTACGCCTTATTACTCGCCAAGATCGGTGAGCACCCACGGGGCCGCTTCGATCTCGACAAAGACATAGCGGGTCATGAACAGCTCGTTGCCCTCGCCGGTATAGGGCAGGAGCAGGATCAGACCAGGCAAATCGTCAAGATGCGTGACCGAGGGTAATACCTTCAATTCTTGCGGTTGCAATCATTATTTGCTATCGTTATCTTATGAAGTCAAAGCATCGGAAGACACTGGCGGCGATCTTCGCCGACCCGGCAAACGGTAATATGAAATGGAGCGAGATTGAGGCGCTGCTCGTTGCTCTTGGTTGCCAGGTAATTGAGGGAGCTGGCTCCAGCGTCACCTTTGAACGAGATGGCATAAGGGCCTACTTTCACAGACCGCACCCGGAAAAGGAAGCGTTGCGGTACCGCGTCAAGGATGCTCGTGAATTTTTAACCAAGATAGGTGAAGCACCATGAACAGCATGAAATACAAAGGGTATCATGCCAAGATCGAATATGATCCGGACGACCATATTTTTGTTGGACGCATCATCGGCCTTCGTGATGTTGTTGGATTTCACGGTGAATCCGTGCAAGAACTTGAAACAGCATTCGCCGAAGCTGTGGACAGCTACCTTGCCGCCTGCGAACAATTGGGGCAGAAGCCAAATAAACCGCACTCCGGGAACCTTATGCTGAGGGTACCGGTTGAAGTCCATGCTGCCGTTGCTGCTGCTGCTGAAACCAGTGGGAAGAGCATTAACCAGTGGGCAGCGGGGGTGCTGAAGAAGGCGTGTCAGTCGTGAAAAGCCGCATCAACGATATCCTGACCCCTCATGCGGTGGTCGAACTGGTTGTCAAAAAAAATTGGAATCTGCTCAAGGCGTGGCGCAAACACCTGGGCCTGAACCAGAAGGAACTGGCAGCACGAGCCGGCATCTCGCAGCCTGCCCTTTCCCAGATGGAGAACAGCAACAATCACCAGGATGCCACTATTGAAAAATTGGCGACGGCCATGGGAGTAAGGCCTGAGCAGTTGGTCGATTAAATGTCACAACTTACCGGGCTGGACTAACCCTCGAAAACGTGACCTTTGGCCGCCTGGCTGAACGCTTCGGTAGAGTTGTTGAACCGCAAGTAACCCTTCACCGTCTCTCTCCCCACTGAAAAAAAGCGTGCGTTCATGGAAAAATTCCGGTATATATTCGTGCATGACCGCAATAATGACCTATCGGAATCGCACCATTACCCAAGACGATATCGCCTTCATTAAGAAGGTCATCGCCGAGTATTCCGCCGAAGGCCGCACGGCTATCTCCCGGCGGATTTGTCATGCCTGGGACTGGCGGCAAGCCAATGGCCTACTCAAGGACATGGTCTGCCGAAGCCTCCTCCTCATCCTTGAGCGACAGCACTATATCGTTCTCCCGCCCAGAATCAAAGACAACAACAACGTTGGTCGCAGGGCATGTGCCCAGTACACGATTGAGACCAACCAAGAACCGATCACCGGCCAGGTCAAGGATCTGATGCCCATCAAGCTGCGTCAGGTCCGGAGAACCCCCGAGGAACGGTTGTGCAACAGCCTCATCCAGCACCATCATTATCTCGGTTATGCCCGGCCGGTGGGTGAGCACCTCAAGTACCTCGCCTTTGCCGGTGACAGGGTGCTGGCCTGTCTTATTTTCTCCTCCGCTCCGTATGCCATGACCTGTCGCGACACCTATATCGGCTGGACTCCGGAAGCGCGGGAGCGAAACCGCCACCTGCTCGCCTACAACACCAGATTTCTCATCCTGCCCTGGGTCAAGGTGCCGCATCTGGCCTCGCACCTGCTGGGCCTTGCCGCCAGGTCTCTCTCCAGCGATTGGCAACAGCTCTACAACCACCCTATCTTCTGGATTGAAACCTTCATCGACACCGAACGATTCGCCGGCACCTGTTACCGGGCCGCCAACTGGATCAAGCTCGGCCTGACCCATGGGCGGGGGAAATATAATAAAACCCAGCAACAACTCACATCGATCAAGGCCATGTATGGCTATCCCTTATCCCGCGACTTCCGCAAAAGGCTCTGTCATGGATAGGCAGGAAGCCGAGCGGATCCATGCCGCGGGCAGGGAGGTGGTGATCGCAACCCTCCTGGCCATGGACACCCGTATCCGTTAACTCGAACAATATGAGCAACGGGTTGGGGACCTGGAAAGAAAAATCGCTGCGCTGACCTGCAACTCGACCAATTCCTCCCGACCGCCATCGACCGATCCGCCAGGGACCAAAAAGAACCCGCCACGTCGTACGCCCGGCAAACGCCGCCAGGGTGCTCAACCCGGTCATAAAGGGACCCGGCGCGAACTCTTGCCGCCCGAGGAGATGGATCACATCCATGATCTCTTCCCGGAGCACTGCCAGGGCTGTCAACGCCCCTTTTCCGAAGCGCACCGCATTCCTTCACCGCAACCAGCACGCCACCAGGTGTATGACATACCGGTGGTCGTGCCGATCAAAGAGGAATATCGCTGCCACGTCCTGCACTGTTCATGCGGCCATCGCACCACCGCTTCCCTGCCGAACCACATTGCTCAATCCAATTTCGGCCCGGGTGTTCATGCCGCCATTGCCTATCTCGGCTTGGTGCACCACCACCGGTGATAACTGACCGTATTGCTCCATTGAGCGCTGAATCGAACGCTCCGCCAAGGGATCCACTATGCGCAATCCCCGAAATCGTTCCCCGATCTTTTGAAGAGCCAAGGACTCCGGCTCACTTGTCAGATGGATGCCTCGTTCCATGTCGCACCTCGTTGTCGAGTTTGCTTCACGATACGGCATGGGAGCGGACAGGGCTATCACCTCTTGCAAGGGGCTTCGGGGGTACTTGTTGTCGATTCTTAACCATTTCAAAAGGTTGGCAGTTGATCACCTCTTGGAATCGATACGGGGGAAGTCGGAGCAAATAGCCAATGATTATCAACTGTTGCCGGCTCATCACCTCTTGAAAACGACTCGGTGGTAGTGAGTACTCTGGGATGGGTTCCGGGGCTGGAGCCTCCACCGGTTCTTCTTGAGATAATGCCAGCCGCTTCTCGAGATAGATCTCCCGGAAATAGGCCCGGTTCTTTTTGTTCCACTCCCGGCATGTCCGAGCGTGCCACTCCTTTTGACACGCCGCACTCCCACAGGTCTTCTGGCGTGCCCCAAGGCGGGCATTCGGTTGAAACCATTTTCGACACACACGGCAGGGACGCTTGCGATTCTTGTCCTTGGTTCCCATACCGCCCTCTGCCTTGATGAAGGCATCAAAGCAGTATACGGACTTCTTCGCACAACGGGGAAAAGGATCGGGTGGGTCTGAAAAAAAAACGGTGGGAAGGATGGTGAAAAACGGACAGGTGGGTCAAATTTTTGGTGGTGGTGGGTCAGAAATTCATCGGCGGTGGCACGCGGAAAGACACCTTGCCCAATGTGACTACAAGGCGGCGGCTATCTATGCCCGGTCCGCCTTTGAGAAAGAGATCCGTCAACATTGCGAGAAAATGCAAAAAAAGGTGGTTTTCAAATCACAGTTAAAAAAATACTCCACTGAGGATTTCTGGAATGCCATCAAGGGTGATCTGCCTCTTGCAATGAAATATGATATTGAGACCTACCGATCACTGGTTCTGAACACGTTCAGCCATTAAAAAACTGAACGGCATGAAATGAAAAACGAGATTTTATGAGCTGTTAAGGCGATTCGAGAACTCAAAGCAGAGCTTCAACGTTTGAGAGCGTCTGCGTCTCCACCTTCGCCTTGACTCTGGCTCTCCCCTCACCTCGCGCCACTAAACTAAGTGAGTATATGGAAACTACTGCGTCGCCGCTGCAGGTAGTAACAGTATTATAAGTAGTTAGAGAAATTCGCTAGATAATGCTATTCATCGTACTAAACCACCCGACCCGACCTTTGCTCAATGGTTGAATTTGGACAGGTCGATCTGAACAGGGCTACCCGAATTTTTGAGAGGATGCGAGAATCGTTCGTTGAGTGGTACGGGAAAAAGAGAAGGCAGAACAAGAAGAAGGAAAGGCGATTAGCCACTGGGTTGAGCGATCCATTCCACCATAACGAAACAGCCCTCCCTTGACCAGATCGCTGGCAGGGGATTTTTTTTGTCTGGCGGCATGCGCAGCAGCGTAAAAAATGAAAAAGCACTTAATCATGATTGACTAAGTGCTTGATTTTATGGAGCCGATATCCGGACTTGAACCGGAGACCTACTGATTACGAATCAGCCGCTCTACCAAACTGAGCTATATCGGCCTGCAGTGAGTATCGTTTCCGCAGGGTGCGGTTTGAGGTTTATTGATGTAGCAATTTTATGGTATAGTGTCAAGATTATGAAATGGTCTTTTGTGTTGTTCCTCCTCCTCCTTCTTCTCTTCCTGGGACTGGCCGGATGCCGGGCCGAGGAATCTTCCCCGCCGATTTCGGAGGAAGCAGAGGAGGTTCCGGCAGTTGCAAGTGTTCCGTTACCGGTCGGTTGCAGTGGGTGTCATGACAAGGTGCAACTCGACGCACACCATGCCATTGCCTGCACCGCCTGTCATGGAGGTGTGGACAATGTGAGTCAAGTTGACCAGGCACATGCCGGTCTGATCGCCCGCCCGGGTCATCCGGAGCAGATGGCGGCCACCTGCGGCGTATGTCATCAGGAACAGGTTGCCGATGCAGCCCATTCCCTGCATTTTACCCTTGAGAATAAAGTCAACACTGTCCGCAGGCATTTCGGAGCCGAGGAGCATCTCGACTCACCACTGGACATTCCTGTGGCGGCCTCTTTTTCAACACCGCTCGACCTGGCCGATGACATGCTGCGGAGGCGCTGTCTCCGCTGTCATGTCTATTCGTCCGGCGATCTCTATCCCGCCGTCGTCCGCGGCACCGGTTGCAGCGCCTGCCACCTGTCCTTCAAAGACGGGCGCCTGCAGTCCCACAGCTTCATCATTCCCACCGACAAGCAATGTCTAAGTTGTCATTACGGCAACTATGTCGGCAGCGACTATTATGGCCGCTATGAACATGACTACGACTGGGAATACCGCACACCCTTCACCGCCAACCCCACTCTGCGCTCCCGCCCCTACGGCATCGAAGCCCACAACCTGGTCACCGATGTCCACCAGCAAAGAGGTTTGACCTGCATTGATTGTCACCAAGGCAGTGCCCACGGCGGCTCTTCCGGATCGTTGACCTGCAGTGGTTGCCATGATTGGCAGCCGGAATCGACTTCATTGCCGGCGCTCGATACCCTTGAAGTGCGAGGCGAGGATCTGGTACTGACAGCCCGCGTCTCAGGGAACGAACATGTTGTCCCCCTTCTGCGCCATCCCGCCCATGATGAGTTCGGCCACAAGGTGGCCTGCCAGGTCTGTCACGGCCAATGGAGCTTCAACGACTTCACTACCCACCTGCTCCTCTCAGAAAGCGACGATTTCGAGCCCTGGTATCGTCTGACCGTCCAGTCCAGTTCGGAAGTTGAATATCTGCTCGAGCATAATATCTATGGCACCGGCCGCCTCCTGCCCCCTGTCATGCGTGACGGCCTGACCCGACGGCCGCGTCTGGGGGTCTGGTACCAGGGCTTTACCCAACGACGCTGGGAGCAGATGATTGTGGCAACCGATACAGATGGGGTTATCAAGGTCTTTCGCCCTGTGCTCGACCTGCGCCTGTCCTACCTGGACGAGGAGGGGCTGGTCCCTTTTGACAACGTTGTCGGCGAAGGAACAGGCCTGCGACCGTATACGCCCCATACAACCGGACCGGCCGGGATGTTCTATCGCGACCGGTTTCAACATCTCCTCGCACCCTGAACCTTGACACGCTTCCATGCAGGTACTCACTGTACGGCCAACCTTGATCAACTGCCTGGTGCTGCTCCTGCTCATGAGCATCTGTTATGGGTGCGGCAGTAAAAAACCACCCACCCCGGCCCCGGCTCCCACCAAAACCCACCTGAGTACGCCAGCAAAAAAGAAGCCTCCGGCCATCCCGGCAACCCAGCGGCCTTATGTGATCAACGGCATCACCTACTACCCCATCCCTTCAGCTGAGGGGTACGTGGAGCGAGGTATAGCCTCCTGGTACGGCAAACCCTTTCATGGCCGGAGAACGGCCAATGGTGAAATTTACAACATGTATGGTGACACGGCAGCCCATAAAACACTGCCCATGAACACCATGCTCCTGGTGCGGAACCTTGAAAACGGCAGAACCGCGGTGGTCCGGATCAACGACCGTGGACCTTTTGTTCGGGAGAGGATTGTGGATCTGACCTATACCAAGGCCGCGGCGCTGGGTATCGTCAGAAACGGAACCGCTGAGGTGGAAATCATCGCCCTGGCGCAGAGAGATACAGCGCCTGCCCCCAGTCCAAGGACAACAACAGCGGCCGTCACCACCCCACCACCAGAAAAACCCCCGGCTCAGGATTTTGACAAAGGAAATTTTTATGTGCAGGTTGGAGCGTTCGAGAAGGTCGAGAATGCCAGGATATTGGCCCAGGCGTTTTCCCGCAGGGGGCGGGACGTGATCATTCAGCAGTATCCGGCCGCTGGCATGAATCTGTATCGGGTCATGATTTTTGCCGGCACCTCGCTGGCCCGGGCCAAGGTGTATCAACAGGAACTGGAGGCGGAAGGCTTCCGCTACGCTATGCTGCTAGCCCGTTGACGATGCCTCGGCCTCATATCGTCGAACCAGGCCGACAAATCGCCTGATCAGGTCATGGTCCTTGCGCCCCGGTGCCGACTCGAGCCCCGAATTGGCATCCACTCCATAGGGCTGTACCTGATTGAGTGCTGCCCCAATATTGGCGACATCAAGGCCGCCAGCGAGGAGAAAGGGTTTGTCAAGCCGCAACCGAGCGATCATGGTCCAGTCAAAAGTTGCCCCGGTGCCACCCACAACCTGTTTGTCAAAAGTATCAAGGAGAAACCCCTGCACACTGTCCCGGTAGGGGGCCGCATCGGCCGCTGTCGAATGCGGTCCGACCCGCAGGGCCTTGAGTACCCGGCACGAGGGGAGCTGCGTGACCAGATCCCGGCAATACCCAGCAGATTCCTTGCCATGCAACTGGGCATAGCCAAGGCGACAATCCTGAATGATCGCCGTTGTCCGGGCGAGATCGCTGTCAACAAAAACACCAACCGCATCAACAAAAGGCGGTAACCGGGCAATGATCCGCCCGGCGACCTCGGGTGCGATGACGCGGGGACTCTTTTCATAAAAGATAAACCCCAGGGCATCCACGCCCGCCTCCACGGCACACAACGCATCCTCCAGACAGGTTATGCCGCAGATTTTAATACGGATGCGTGACAACCCGTTCATGCCGTCAGAAATTCCCGCAGCAGCTGGTCCTGCTTGCCCGCCCGCATCAGACTCTCACCAATAAGAACCGCCGTCACCCCGGCCTCCCGTAACCGTTTCATATCCGCTGCCGTGGCAATCCCGGATTCACTGACCACGGGTATTTCCCCGGGGATCTCGCGCATAAGCCGAAAGGTTGTCTCCAGACTGACCGAAAAATCGTTGAGGTTGCGATTATTGATGCCGATCAACCGGCTTTCCGCGCTCAAGGCCGATTCCAGCTCCCGCTCATCATGGACTTCGACCAGAACATCGAGACCAAGGGATTCGGCCTGCAGCCTGTATTCCTGTAACTGGTCAGTGGAGAGGATGGCGGCGATGAGCAGCACGGCATCAGCGCCGACAGCGTGCGCTTCCTCGATCTGCAGAGGATCAATGATAAAATCCTTGCGCAGCACCGGCAACGACACCTCTGCACGAACCAGAGGAATATAGTCTAAAGAGCCCTGAAAAAAATCGACATCCGTCAGCACGGATAAACAATGGGCACCACCTTTGCTGTAGGCGCGGGCTATGCGGACCGGGTCGAAATCCGGCTGAATCACCCCTTTGGACGGGGAGGCTTTTTTGGCCTCGGCAATAATTGCGACCCCGGAAGCACTGGTCAGTGCCTTGAGAAAACCACGTGGCGGCCCCAATGATGCGCCCATTTCCGGCAGTCCCCGTCTTTTCAAGGCCGCGACTTCCTCATATTTTCTGGCGACAATGGTATCAAGGATCATGGCAACACTTCCCATCAGGTCCGGTTGAAAGCAATGAGCTGTTCGAGTTTGGCCAAAGCCGCCCCCGAAGCAATGATCTCCCGGGCCTTGTCAATACCGGCCGGAATAGTTTCAACAAGGCCCGCGGCCATCAGCGCGGTACCGGCATTGAGCAGGACCATATCCAGTTTGGGGCCAGGCTCACCGCCCAGTACGGCCCGTACCTGGGCCGCTGACTCCGCTGCCGTCCTGCCGCCACGTATGGAGCCGGCATCGGCAACCTGCAGGCCGACCTCCTCGGGGCGAAGAATCGAGGTCGTCACCCGGCCGGCGTAACCGTCAGCAATGTGGGTGGCGCCAGTGATGGTCATCTCATCGAGATTGCCTTCACCCCAGACAACAATAGCCCGCTTCATGCCCAGGCGCACCAGAACTTCCGCCAGGGTCGTCGTTAAATCGCGGGAAAATACACCGGTGAGCTGGACGTTGGCTCCGGCGGGGTTGGTCATGGGGCCGAGAATATTGAACAGGGTCCGGATACCGATTTCCCGCCGCGGTCCAATGGCATATTTCATCGCCCCATGCAACAGAGGGGCAAAAAGAAAGCCGATGCCCACCTCCCGAACACAGAGCGCCACTTTTTCCGGTGGTGTGCTCAGATTCACTCCCAGGGCCTCGAGAACATCGGCACTGCCGCAATGGGAGGAGACGGCCCGGTTGCCATGCTTGGCTACCGGAATTCCGGCGGCGGCGACCACAAAACTGGTGGTGGTGGAAACATTGAAACTGCCGGACCCGTCTCCACCGGTACCGACGATATCCATCAGCACCTCGCCTTGTTCGGCCTTGACACCGGTATCGATAAAAGTCGCTTTTTCCCGCATCACC
The DNA here is from genome assembly GCF_016918545.1 of Desulfobulbus alkaliphilus. Classification (GTDB taxonomy): domain Bacteria; phylum Desulfobacterota; class Desulfobulbia; order Desulfobulbales; family Desulfobulbaceae; genus Desulfobulbus; species Desulfobulbus alkaliphilus. The sequence continues at coordinate 13,906 of NZ_JAFFQC010000041.1, forward strand.
TTGACCGCGCCGACAATTTCGTCGATGGTCTCCCCCTTCATACGCAGGCCGGTGATGAAAGCTGCGATCTGCGCAGCGGTTGCCTCGCCGCTCATGATCTCCTGCATCACGGTGATCATTTCCTGTTCATGCAGATTTTCAAGGGCAACGACTTTGCTGATCGCTTCTTTTATCATGATAAAACCTCTCGGTGCCTCATTGTTGCATCAACTCCGGTCGCGGAGCAGCTGTTCATAATCCAAGCGAAGAAAAGTATGCAGCAGGATGCTGCCAGGGGTGGTCATGATTGATTCGGGATGAAACTGAACCCCCTCGATGGGCAGACTCCGATGCCGCAGCCCCATCAATTCGCCCTGATCGGTATGGGCAGTGGCCAGGAGGCAATCAGGCAGGGTCTGTTCTTCCACCACCAGGGAATGATAGCGCATGCCGTCGAAGGGACTGGGCAATCCGGAAAATACGCCGAGCCCGTCATGGTGGATGGGACTGGTTTTTCCGTGCATCAACCGGGAAGCCCGGATCACCCTGCCGCCGAAGACCTCGCCGATGGACTGGTGGCCAAGACAGACCCCGAGAACGGGAATACGTTCGCTGAAGGCAAGGATGGCTGCCATGGAAATTCCGGCTTCTTTTGGCGTACGGGGACCGGGCGAGATGAGCAATCGCTTCGGAGCCAGGGCCATGATGTCGTCAACCGTAACCGCATCATTGCGAACAACCATGACCTCGGGAGGCTGCCAGTTCGCGGCGGCATTGGCTGGGGCCGTGGCCAGGGTCTGAACGATATTGTAGGTGAAAGAATCGTAGTTATCGATAATGATGAGCACGGCTTACAACCCCTTTTCCGCCAATTCCACGGCCCGGCGCAACCCCATGGCCTTGTTGATGGTTTCCTCGTATTCCTTCTGTGGGTCCGAATCGGCAACGATTCCGGCTCCGGCCTGGATCGAGAGATCCTGTCCATGAATGAGAAAGGTACGAATAGTGATGCAGAAATCCATGTTCCCGGAAAAACCGAAATACCCCACCGCACCGGCATAGGGGCCCCTGCGGCTGTTTTCCAGCTCGTCGATGATCTCCATGGCCCGGATCTTGGGTGCACCACTCACCGTGCCGGCGGGAAAACAGGCCTGAATGACATCGAATTGATCCAGGCCCGGTCGCAAGGTACCGTGCACTCCGGAAACAATGTGCATCACATGACTGTAGCGTTCAATAATCAACAGATCGCGCACCACCACGGAACCGTTCGCCGCAACCCGACCGACATCATTGCGCCCCAGATCCACCAGCATCAAATGCTCGGCCCGTTCCTTGGGATCAGCAAGCAGCTCTTCTTCCATGGCCAGATCTTCCGCCGGCGTTGCTCCCCGTTTCCTGGTCCCGGCGATGGGACGCAGTTCAATATCTCCGTCTTCGAGACGAACGAGAATTTCCGGTGATGAGCCAATGAGCAGGATATCGCCCTGGCGCAGATAAAAAAGGTAGGGGCTGGGATTGATATGGCGGAGAGCCCGGTACAGGGTGAAGGGGCTGACCTGCAATGTGGTGTGGAAACGCTGCGACAACACCACCTGGATGATATCTCCGGCGAGAATATATTCCTTGGCCCGATCGACCATGGCGGTGAATTCCGCCTCGTCCATATTGGCCGAGAACTGATGGGATTCAACCTGTTCATCCTGGAAGACAGAGACGGGAATCGGTCCACGGAGCTGACTGATGATCTGCTCGATTCGTTCACAGGCCCGATGGTACATCTGATTGCTCTCATCGCCCTCCCCTTTCCAGACGTTACAGACGACGGTCAGGTTCTGTTGGACAGAATCATGGATCAGGACAATGCCGGGCACCATGAAGGAACTGTCAGGCAGTCCAAGGGATGGGTGCCGATCCGGGATGTTTTCCATGAACCGGACCATGTCGTAGCCGAGAAAGCCGACCGCGCCACCAAAAAACCGCGGTAGCCCGGGTGAGGTGCTCACCGCAAAGGAGGCCAGTAGTTTCTTCAGCTCCTCCATGGGATTGACACCGGTTCGTTCATCATCGACATCATCACGGCCCGGATAGCAGACACGCATGCGGTCCCCTTCGCTGGTGCAGGTCATGAGCGGATCAAGGCCGATAAAGGAGTACCGACCCCATTTTTCACCGCCTTCCATGGATTCAAAGAGAAAGGCGTGGGGGTCATTACCCGCTACCTTGGCAAAAATGGTCAGCGGAGTATCAAGGTCGGTGATGATGGTGCGGTACACGGGAACGAGATCGAATTGACCGATCATTTCCCTGAAAACCTGCGGTTCGGGAACGTACATGAAAAAAACCTGTGGGTGGCAGTGAAACTATTGTCAACCTTAACCGGGGTGCAAGGACAAAAGTGCATGACTTTGAAACTTGAACCGTTGATCAGAGCTTCATAAGGGACAAACTGGCTGACGGGGAATAAAAAATGCCATGGTAGCATACAGCTTCCATGGCATTTCTGTCATCCTATAACAAGGGCAAGGAAAATCGAATATCCCTCAAACAAGGGGCTGCATTGCCTGCACCCTTTTCGTCAGTCGGGAAACTTTGCGCGAGGCGGTATTTCTGTGAATCGTTCCTTTGGAGGCAGTCTTTTGAATGATCGGGATTGCGACCTGAAGCGCAGCTTTCGCATCTTCCTCTGATCCTGCGGCCAAGGCTTCCTCAACCCTACGGATCACGGTTTTCATTGCCGATTTATTCATACGATTACGTAAACGACGCACTTTGGACTGACGACTTCTCTTCTCCGCGGACTTATGATTTGCCATGAAAGCTCCTAACTCGGTATCATTATATACGGCATCTATACTGATGGAAAAACGGTATCAAACAAAAACTACAACTTTGAATATATATCGAACTGTCCTTTCGGTGTCAAGCCTATTCACATCCACCGCCGGATATATTCACTTGAATCCGTGACGGACAAACGTTCAGGGATCAAGGATTCACTCGGCAACCAGAGCGCCCTCCAGGTCGAGACCCAAGGCACCGGTGAAGACCGCACCATCGACCAAAGCATTTTCCAGTCTGGCCCCGGTGAGATCGGCTCTTGTGAAATCAGCCAGGTACAGATCAGCCCGGCGCAGATCCGCATCCTGCAGATTGGCTTGCCGCAGATTAGCCCCCTTGAGGTTTGCCCTGCCCAGTCGGGCCCGACGCAGGTCACTGCCGCTCAAATCGGCGCGCTCAAGATCAAACCCGCTTAAATTTTTCCCGGCGAGATCGACCTGAGAAAGATCACAGCCCACGCATCGTTTATCTTTGAACAGCCGGTCGAGAAGCTCCTGTTTGCCGGTATCTGCAGCAACAGCAGCGATTTGGATCAGATCCTCACCCCCCTCTCCTGGGGAGAGAGCAGGAGAAAAAACATTCGGCTCCTGTCTTGCCGACGAGAAATCAGATGTCGGGGCTGGTTCCTCTTGCGACAAAACTTCCTTCTCCGGTTGCGACTCTGGTAGAGCGATTTTCTGCGTTGTTGCAGAGTGCGAAAAATCTGCTTCCACGTCTACAGCCCGGGTGCCCGGTTCGTTGGCCCCAGAGGCGGCAACTGCAAAAAACTCTTCCCCTGCCTCGAAATAAGCCGCCTCCATCCGGGTGCCAGAGGAAAGCACTTCAGGTTCATCAGGAATCTCCGTACCTGCCGGGGTGGAATCAGGTGACCCCGCATGCGAGGCGGAAGCTTGTTTGCCGGTACTGCTGGGATCCTCTATCTGCTCCGGGACCGGAGCATCGGCCGAGGACACAGCATGGACTTCAGTGGGGATGTCCGCATCTGCAATGGGAACGATTTTCTTGGTCTGCACCGGATCAACCATCGGCTGCACCAGCGGAGCTATCGGTCTACGGCCAACCGGCGGCTCTGGAACTTCCTGGGGCGGGCTGGAAACTGAGGCTGTTTCCGGACTGGAACTGGTTAAGGGGTCAGCTTGAAGTGCAGGCGTATCGACTGTTGACTGATCAGCCGGCTGTTCAATGATGAGTTCCTGGGTGTAGGGCTTGCTCTTCGGCTGCGTCACATCGGGAACAAAAACCTTTTCCCCGACCCCCTGCGCCACTTCCGCGGCACGTCCTGGCCGGGTCTGAATACTGCCTGTCATTTTAGCAGTCGCGAGAAAAGCCCCTTCCAGGAAAGCTCCGGTGAGATTAGCGCCTTCCAGATTTGCATTGGCCAGATCGGCACCACCGAGATTTGCTCCCTGTAGGTTGGCGTTCCGCAGGTTGGCACCGGATAAATCCGCCAGAACAAACTTAACTCCCGCCAGATTAGCCCCCTCCAGATCAGCACCGGCCAATTTAACCCGGGTCAGGTCCGCCCCAGCCAGATCACAGCCAGAACAGGCGTTGGTTGCCATCAATTGAAGAAAATTCTCCTGGACAATCGGACGGTTCGATCCAGGCGGAGCGGCATGTCCAGCCTGGATCGGCACAACCATGGACATAGCCAGGAAAAAGAAAAGGACACGATGGTTCATAACAGTCTTCCTTTGATCGATGCAGCAAAGCGGCAAGAGGGGTACTGCACGTCAAACGTAATGCTGGGTCTATTAAGTGTATGCCTGTGATCGCATAGCATTAACCAGCCCGTCTCGATTGAGCACAAGGCATTTCGTTTCCGGAGGTACCCTGGAGTCAACATGGGTCCAGAAGCTAAATCTACCGAATATATCCGGATAAATCACGGAAAAATGGTTTGTTGCCGGACACCATCTATACCCGACAATTCCACGAGATTCAACACTCTTCAACAATAAACCCTGCTCTGACAGGTAGGTGATCCAGGCACTCCATCGTTACATAGAACCTGACTGTCCGCGCAGGAGAACTATACCGGGAAGCCGCATCTGCACGAACCTGAGGCACCTGTGACTGGTTACAATACATGAGCCTGATACATCAAACAGGTGACCAGTACTCGGAGAAAGGTTATAAAATCCTGAATCCAGGGCGGCTCGACCCTTTTCGGATATATCTTGCTGTAAGCATGTTATATTTGCAGCTAAACTCTTGAAAAAAACTTTCACCAGCCGCCCTTCGGGGCATTCGTCCGCACGCCAGCTTCATTGCCCGTAACCGTCCGATAAAGTCTACTTTAATCGAACGGTCACGAACAACGAAGCTGGCGCACGGACGAACGCTCACGGATTCAGGAAAATACCTGCAAAAGCAAACCGAACCGGAAGAACACACTTCGGTTCGGTTCGATCTGCTCATCAAAAGAGAGCAGGTATTCAGGCTGCCTTGTTATCCAGGTTGCGCACTTTGGCTTGTTTCTGTTTGTCGATTTTTTTCGGAATTAAGCCATTGGCCATGAATGCTGTACATTGCTTGCGCTTTTCAAAGGGACAATCGGTGATATTCCAGCATGGTGTGTACTGCAATAATTTTTTCACAGCGGCAATGGAAACGCCGTGATCGTGGATCATTTCCCGCAGACACTCTATCCATTTGACATCATCCATGGTGTAATACCTCCATTTCCCCTTGCGCAGAGGAGAAATCAATCCCTCTTCTTCATAAATCCGCAAGGTTCGTGGATGGACATTCAGCATTTGTGCCGCGACACCTATGGTGAAGATTGCTTTTTTTTCATCAACCATTTTAACCCTCTTTGCTTGCACCCGCGACCGGGCCCCCTTACAGGTGGAGCCCGGTCTCAGTGTCCAGTCAGTCACGACCCCTTTAATGCGCCTCATGCTCGGTAAAACGTTTACCAAAGAATCGTTCCCCCTGAAGGAAAGCAATACCGGTGAAACCGATGCCGCCAAGCACCACAACCCATTCAAATCCGGAAGGGGTATAGCTCAGGTAGGTGGGCATGGATTCGACACCGCTAAACTGGGGAACAATCTGACCGGCGGTTACCATGTTCAGCCTGGACACAAACATGCCCACAAGACTCATCAAACCCGCGGTAGACAATGCTGCCAGACTATTCATTCTGGTCAGTACAAGGAGAAGCATCGGAGCGACCAAACCGACACCGATCTCAATGCCCCAGAAGTTAGTGGCCAGAGGTCCATAAACAAGTGCCTCGGCGGCGACACGGCCTTCACTGGAACCGCCGACAAAGAATGCAGTCATTTTCCAGAACGTGGAGACTGAAACCAGGACCAGCATGAGCAACAACACCTTACCCGCGGCCTGAACGCCTTCAAAAACATGCTGTTCCATTTGACGTCCGCGAATGATATACGCGTAATGGGTAAAAATAATGGCTGCGGCCGCACCGGACAGAAAGGCACAGGCCAGGAAATACACCGGCAGTTGTGATCCAAACCAGAATGGACGAGCCGCCAGAGTAGAAAAAACACCGCCCAGGCAAGTATTGGCAGCGACTTCCGCCAGCGCAGCAAGGATGCCGAGCGCTAACGCCAAGCCGAAACGTCGATTGAGGATCAACCAGAATTCAACCAGAATGAATCCGAGGGCGAGACCGTACAGAGTCCCCATCCACCAGATATTGGAGGCTATGTTGGGCGAGGTGATGTTATAGATCAACATCCTCCATGGACTGACAATTTCCATACCAATAACCAGAAAGCCGCTGAGAATGGTGATCAAGGAAATCCAGACCATTCTGTTTGCCAGGGGAGCCAATCGATTACCTCCGAATAGATGGCTGATCACCGCTAACAGGCAAAGCCCTGTCGAAGTGATGGCGAAAAAGGCATACGTTGAAATGAGCAATCCCCAAGGCACCTCCCTGGTCATATTAAACAAAGGCTTGTGCCCGATAATAAAACCGGTCAGCCCGACGGCGACCCCCGCCAACAGGAGCAGCCCGAACATGATGGACAACATTTTTACCAGCGGATTCGCCACTTCAGGTTCCGCTGTTGCTGTCAGTGAAAATACTTTTGCCATGATAAACCTCCTTTTTTCTGTTTCGTTTATGACTGATAAACCTGATAGATTACAATCGTGCCGGTTCGTTCATCTCTTTTTTGTTTGCTTCATTGGCAAGGGATCCCAGCCCAATTAGAACAACTACAGCTGAGAATGGTCCCAGAAGAAGAAACAGCAAAAAAGCGAGGCAGCACCAGAACGTTTCCATGCATTGAGGCAAATACGCCCGAATCCATTTGACCGTACAGGGCCCGCCAACATCTTCGGTCCGATTTGTTTGGTTAAGCCGTGAAATATGCATTGTCTTCCCCCTCAGTTTTTTTGCTGTTGAAGCATTTCCTAGCCCTGCTTAAGGCAAGGGGTGTGCCACCATGGAAACAGAAAACTTTCTTGAGGCAACCAACGCACCATTACCCTGAAAAGATGAGATAAAATTTACCTGTACACACCGAAGTTCATGTTTTTTAGCAAGCTGAGACCTTAAATAATCCTCCCCTGAAAGATCAAAATTATCCCCAGGACAAATAAAAAAGGACGCTTTATGCGTCCTTTGTGCAGCGGTATTTGATCGACTGCCAAAAAAAATCTTTTGCGGTTAGATTAATTTTATATATAAATTCAATATGTTAAAAATAGAAGCGGTTCGGACGAGGCTTCATCTTAAACGCCGTGCTTGTCGTCACCATAAACAACCCTTTGAATAAACAAACTAATTTATATCGTAAAATTAACAAGTTAAAGAACAACAACCTGCCATAGGCGTAATTTGATCCTAGTGCAGTCAACGCTCACAATCCCGGAAGCAATTCATCCTCATTTTCCCTTGAAGACTGTGCGAAAATCGTGAACAGGCTACAGTAACCATGCCGGGGAAAAGAATATCCGACCAACCATCCTGCCAATCATCCTTTCCAAGAGTGAGATTTCAATAATTGCTTGTACCATTGCTCGCGACTGAAATGCTCGCTTGACCAGCCAAAAGAGAGAGAGAAAAGCGGTATATAAAAAAACATCCCTCTGTTTACAAAAAATTTTTGTTAACTTTTCATATATTTACTGATTAATCATCTAGATCCGTTGAACGTTCGTCGGTGCGTCAGCTGTATTGTTTGCGATTTTTTAATAAAAGCACACTTTCTCAGTCGGTTAGGGGTGATGCGGGTGGCGTGCAAACGGACGCCAGAAAGGCGGCTGATGAAGGATATCATCAAGGATGATTCTGCAATTATACCATGATTACAGCATGATATATCCAAAATAAGCATCCAGCCGTTACGGATTCGAGAATTATTGACCGCAGCTGTTTTTTTTTGATGAGTATTTCAGGTATAAATGTGATACGTTGTGGTATTAATATCGGATCAACAAAATACCCTTATTGCTTCCCCTTTAACCTACAAATCGGTGGATACAACAAAGAGCCCAAACAGAAGGATACCCTCTGAGCAGACCACAGCTCCCCATGGCAGGTGTGATCGTGAAACCTACTGGTCCCCTGGAACCTGGCGAGCGGTTTTCAATGGCATAGAGGACCCGTGTCTTGTGGTCCGACCGGACGGAATCATCATCGAGGTCAATGATGCGACCTTGAGAGCTGCTCAGAAATCGAGGGAGGAAGTCATTGGCCAGGGAGTATGTAAAATCATACATGGTGGCCGCTGGCCACACCTTGAATGTCCCCTGGAAGAATTTCTTAAGAATTGCACACCAAAAACTGAGGAGACCTGCCTCCCTGGACTCTCTGGTGAATATTCCTTTTCCATCTCACCTGTTAAAAATACTCAAGGCGAAGTAGACACTATTCTGCTCATCGCCAGGGAGCTTACCCGAGATGAGCTTCGCAAGGTGGACTATTTTCGGAGCGCGAAACTTGCGGCCCTGGGAGAACTTGCCGCTGGTGTTGCTCATGAGGTCAACAACCCCATCACAGGAATAATTAATTTTGCGCAGATATTGCTGGATACGTATGACCTTGATCCCGCTGGGGTTGATATGCTGCAGAAGATTATGAAAGAAGGAGACAGGATAGCAACTATCACCAGAAATTTAATCTCTTTTGCCCGGGCGGACATAGGTTTGCGAGAGCCTGTCGATCCTGTTGAAGTTGTCGATTCCAGCCTTGACCTGGTTAATCATCAACTTTTGAAAGATGGAATCAAGGTGATAAAAGTTTTTCCGAGTTTTAATTCATTTATTATTGCTGATTTCAGAAAATTACAACAAGTTTTTTTAAATTTCATCAGTAACAGTCGATATGCTTTAAATAATAAATTCAAAGGATTGGATGAAAACAAAAAAATTGAAATAATATTTCAAGGAACAAATAATGATAAAAATAATTTTTATAAAATTATTTTTAAAGATTACGGAACAGGTTTACCTCAATCTATACTAGAGCATGTTTTTGAACCCTTTTTCAGTACAAAGCCACCTGGGGAAGGAACAGGATTAGGTCTCAGTATAAGTTATGGAATAATTAAAGAACATGATGGAAACTTATATCTTAATTCTATTGTAGATAAATTTACCGAGATAATAATAGAATTACCAATAGGAAGATAATTCTATGAGTGAAAATTTATATGCAGCAAAAATACTTATTGTAGACGATGAGGAGTCAATAAGACAGACATTTGAAATTTTTCTTAAAATGGAAGGATATAAATCTGTTAAATCAGTATCCAATGTAAATTCAGCATTTGAAGCACTTAACCAAGCAGAGTATGACTTGATAATAAGTGATATTGTTTTGACAGGACCAAGCGGCACAGACTTTCTGAAAAATATAAGAGAATCAGGGGTAAAATGTCCAGTAGTTATGATTACCGGATTTCCTAATCTGGAATCTGCTTCAAAATCAATTCGACATAATGCATTTGATTATATATCAAAACCAGTCAATAAAGATACGTTGATTCATTTTACCAGAAGAGCTCTTCAGCATTGGTTTGCCGTAAATAAAGCACAAAGACTCCAACAAGAAAATGAAAAATTCAGACAATACCTTAATGCAATTTTTCAATCAGTCAGCGATGCTATCATCACATTCGATTCACAATTACGAATTGTTCAACTCAATGAAACAGCAAAACAATGGTTAAATTATTCTGATAACAATACTGAAAAAGGTATCCATTGCCTCCCGAGTGATGCATTGGGCAATGCTTGTCTCGATGATGTACGGAAAATTTTACAGGGAGGCATTGAGGTCCGAAGACACCTCATCGAATGCACCACTCCTGACCACAAAACAAAAATGATCAGCATTAACGCTTCACCGCTAAAGGACGAGCAGAATGTACTGCAGGGCGTCGTCATTGTCGCCAGGGACATGAGCAGCACCATACCGGTGAACAGAGACCAGAATCGCATTACTTTTCATGGATTTGTCGATTCAAGCCCGGCGATGCAGAGGGTGTACAACCTCATCGAAAATATAGGGAAAGTTGACACTTCGGTACTGATTACTGGTGAATCAGGAACAGGGAAAGAACTGGCAGCAGAAGCCCTTCACGCTGAAAGCGCTCGGCGTGATAAACCATTGATCAAGATGGACTGCGCTTCCTTTTCTGAAAATTTACTGGAGAGTGAACTTTTCGGCCATCGCAAAGGTGCCTTTACCGGTGCCGACAGAGACAGGGCGGGTAGATTGCTGCAAGCCGATGGTGGGACCTTGTTCCTGGATGAAATAGGGGACATTTCCCCTCGAACCCAATTGTTTCTCCTCCGCTTCCTGCAGGAAAAAACCTTCACCCCGTTGGGCCAGGATGAATCCATTCAAGTCGATGTGCGAATTATCGCCGCATCCAATGTTGATTTCCAGCAAATGGTACGACAGGGTAACTTCCGGGAGGACCTGTACTATCGTCTCAAGGTCATTGAAATTGACCTTCCTCTGTAGATTGTCACACCGTATTACCTGAAATCTAGTCGAAATTCTCAAGTAACAGTACCCTTGTGAGAAGGGTCCAACCGCAGGAAATGAGAAAAAGTGGGCAGGCTCGGCGCGGGGGGTAGGGAGGT
>NZ_JAFFQC010000419.1 GCF_016918545.1 Desulfobulbus alkaliphilus
GGGTCACCCCCCCGTCCTTGAACACCGCGCCCTCGGCCTGGGCCGGCACGCCGAAGCTGTCGGCCGCCAGCGCAACGCCGTCCGCGAAGGCGATGACCGTCAGACCGTTGGCGCGCGCCAGGTCGATCAGCGACCGCACGGCCGCCAGCGACGCCTCGTCCGTCGAACCGCCTGGCACGACTAGACCCTTCAGACGCCCCTCGGCGATGTCCTTGGCCGTTGCGGTGGCCAGCACGGTCACGCCGCCGGCGATCAGGCTGGCGTCGCCCGTCGAGATCGGGGCCAGGCCCACGCCCTCGGCCCGCAACGCGCCCTCCACGTCGCCTAACTCGCCAAACGCCATGTCACGCCGCATCACCAGTCCCATGCGCAGACGGGTGGGAACAGGACG
>NZ_JAFFQC010000420.1 GCF_016918545.1 Desulfobulbus alkaliphilus
GTGCTGGAGATCCATTCCAAACCCATCTTCGGCTATTACGACGGCTTCTTCACGGCCCTGGGCACGGAAGTGGAAGGCATGTTCTATTACGCCCCCTTCCGCAAGGGCCCGCGCCAGGGCGTCATCGACGACAAGCTCGTGCTGGCGGCCCGTGTGCGCGGCGGCAGCATGGCCGGGGCCGAGATGAACAACCTGCCCAGCACGCTGCGCTATTACGCCGGTGGTGCCGGTTCGGTGCGCGGCTATTCCTATCAGGCCATCGGCCCGCGCAACGACAAGGGCGATCCCAGCGGCGGCCGTTCCTACCAGATCGTTAATCTGGAGGCCCGCTACAAGATCACCGACGAGATAGGCATCGTGCCCTTCCTGGACGGCGGCATGGTCTACGAG
>NZ_JAFFQC010000421.1 GCF_016918545.1 Desulfobulbus alkaliphilus
GCCCTGGCCCGCTCCGGAGCCCCCGACAGGATAGCCTCGATCAGGCTCGCACGATGGCGACGGATCTTGGCTACCACTCCCGGACGGCGATTCAAAATCTCGTTATTTCGTAAAATGTTCTGTTCGAGCATGGGGCCCATGGCCCGCAGCAGGTGCAGCAGCACCACGTTGTGGGACGCCTCCGCCACCGCCAGATAGAACTGGGTGACGGCGGTCGACTCGACCACCAGCGACCCCTGCTGACCTGCCTCTTCGATGGCGGACTGCGCCAGGCGGATCCGCTCGAAGTCGGCCTCAGTCCCCCGCAGCGCGGCATAGTAGGCACAGATGCCTTCCAGCGCGTGACGAAACTCCAGCAGGTCATACTGGGCTTCCGGGTGGGTACTGAGC
>NZ_JAFFQC010000422.1 GCF_016918545.1 Desulfobulbus alkaliphilus
ATGGTGAGCACGATGCCTTCCACGGTCAGCTTCGGGTTGAGCTTCTGCTGCACCAGCTCGACAGTGCTCATCAGCTGGGCGAGGCCTTCCATCGCGTAGTACTCGGTCTGCAACGGAATGAGCACCGTGTCGGCAGCGGCGAGGGCGTTGAGGGTGAGCAGGCCGAGCGACGGCGGGCAGTCGATGAGGATGTAGTCGTACTTCTTCTTCAGCGGGTCGATCGCGGCCTTGAGCCGCATCTCGCGACGCTCGAAGGCCACCAGCTCGACCTCGGCGCCGGTGAGGTCGGCGGTGGCCGGCACCACTTCGAGGTAGCGCAGCTCGGTGGGAAGAATGACTTCGGAGAGCGGTCGCTCCTCGATGAGGGCGTCGTAGATCGAACCCATGAGC
>NZ_JAFFQC010000423.1 GCF_016918545.1 Desulfobulbus alkaliphilus
GTGTTCGATCGTGCCTTCGGCTAAGGTCTCCAGAGCGATCAGCCGGTGCGAGCAATCCAGGAACAGCACCAGGAATTTCTCCCTGGGCTCGGCCGCCAGAAGCCCGCGCAAATAGGTTCGCACCGCGCCTGAACTTGCGAGAACAGGCTTGGCGCTGATCTTTTTGAAAAGCACGCGGCGCCCCATTTCGCGCGCAAGCTTGAGGTGGAGGGCGGCGGAGGTGGGTACACTTTGGGAAGCCGTTGACCGCATGACCGGAACGACCTGCTGCAGGCTGGGTATCGAGGCAGACAAGACGCCGCCAAGCGTTCCAAAACGCCTCAGAAGATGTTCGGCGCGATCCGCGGAATCCGTATCGAGAGTGCCATGATAAAGGAAAAGGGTGAGGAG
>NZ_JAFFQC010000424.1 GCF_016918545.1 Desulfobulbus alkaliphilus
GCTCACGCCGGTCGTGACTGGGGCAAGTTCGACATCCAGGCCGAAGTGGTGGATCGCTGCCCCTCCAAGTGCATGAGCTGGGACGGCAACAAGCTGTCCATCAAGACCGCCGACTGCGTGCGCTGCATGCACTGCATCAACACCATGCCTCGCGCTCTGCACATCGGTGACGAACGCGGCGCCAGCATCCTCGTGGGTGCTAAGGCCCCCGTGGTGGACGGCGCTCAGATGGGTTCGCTGCTGGTGCCCTTCATCTCCTGTGAAGCTCCCTACGATGAAATCAAAGAAGTCATCGAAAAGATTTGGGACTGGTGGATGGAAGAAGGCAAGAACCGCGAACGCGTGGGCGAAACCATGAAGCGTCTTTCCTTCCAGAAGCTGCTCGAAGT
>NZ_JAFFQC010000425.1 GCF_016918545.1 Desulfobulbus alkaliphilus
GTCCACGCCTGTATCAGCTCTCGCCCGAACCTAGCACTGTATTGAACAAAGTCGACTCCCCGTACACGGTATCCGTGTACCCAATTGAACAAGAACCCGGCGTCTGGTTTGCCACCTATCTCATCAATGAGTACAGAGATGGCACGGAACGCCTCCTCGCCAACGTCTCGATGCGCCACAACGTACATGGCACCGAAGCCCTCGCGAGGAATGCGGCGCGGCTTGCCGGAAGAGCAGCCATCGCACGTCTGGCGCACCGTCACAAGAACTGAACCACGCAAGCCGCCTTGGGCGGCTTTTTCGCTTGCGGCAACGGCAGGCGCAACCCCGAAGTCAAAGGGAAGGAAGTCACCATGTTTGCTAGCGAAGAATGGGAAGAACTGCATCTG
>NZ_JAFFQC010000426.1 GCF_016918545.1 Desulfobulbus alkaliphilus
AATTTCCCCTCCAAGACGTACCAGGCAGTAGGCCGCCTATTTGTCTATTGAATCAAGCCTCCTGATGAACCGTAATCTGGGGAAAGGGAATATCCCAGTTATATTGGGAGGCCGCCTCAACACACCATCTTTGTATGCTTCGCTTCAAACGGTTGTATATGGGTGCCTGGCTGCCTTTAAAATCGGCAATAACCACAAGGTCCAGGGACGAGGCTCCGGCTTCCGCAAATTCCACACGCAGGTTCAGCATGTCTTGGGCATACCCTTCTTTTTCAATGTTGTTTTGGATAAAGGCTGATAAAAGGTCTGGAATGGTTGTGGTGGCATCTTCCTGGTGGCCATAACCAATACCGAAAAGCACCTTGAGTCTAAAATTCACAGAGAGATTC
>NZ_JAFFQC010000427.1 GCF_016918545.1 Desulfobulbus alkaliphilus
GGCGCCGGCCTCGATGGGGTTGGACACCGCGAACGCCCGGTCGTGCAGATCGGGGAAGGTGCGCACGAAGGCGTCGCGCTCCGCCACGCTCACGAAGACCAGGGCGTCTAGGCGCTCATAACGCGCCCGATAACGCCATCGGTCGATTGGGTGGCGCGGCGGGCGCAGGGCGTTGTGGCGATAGAGAAGGTGGGGCGTCTCGCGCAGGGCCTGCTGCACGGCCAGCGCCTGTTTCACCTGCTGATGATGTTCGATCACATCAGGTCGAAAGGCGCGCAGCCGTTCGATAAGTGTCGGCATGCGGCTACGCCCCGCCGGCAGGGCGTCCACGCTTGCTGAAACGCCGTCGTCCGCGCCCTGACAACAGAAGATGCGCGTCTCGCCGCCC
>NZ_JAFFQC010000428.1 GCF_016918545.1 Desulfobulbus alkaliphilus
CGTTCTTCCTGTGCCGTAAGCCGTCTGATGTTGGCCCACAGATCATCAATACTTCTTGCTTCCGCCTTGCTTCGAACCGCCTTGCCGTGCATCCCGCCCCTCCTTTTTTGAGGTCAACACCGTTGACTTGTAGTTGACCTTGTTCTTGCGTCCGGGCATCGTCCCGGCTGTCTAGTTCACCGTGTCCGGCATGGGCTGGACAGGTGCGGGGGTGACTTCAAAGCTTGGGGTGCCCATCATCGCAACGGCCTTTTCCCGGCTCATCTCCAGCGCCTTCACGGCGCCGTCCAGGTCGTAAGCATAGGGTTCTTTCCGCCATGCTTCGGCCACAGCCTTAACCACCATGCAGGCCGCTTGGTAGCCTTCATGAAAGCCCTGGGCATAGCCC
>NZ_JAFFQC010000042.1 GCF_016918545.1 Desulfobulbus alkaliphilus
AACCAATATAACACAAAAGAAAAAGCAAATGATGAATAATACGATATAAACAATAAATTTTTAATAAAGAAAATTGATAACCCTAAAAATGAAAAAATTAAAAATACTCTTAGTATTTGAGCCAGAGGAATAAGATTTACGATGTTTACTTTTAATATTTTTTTACATTTGATCAGAAAAATAATTCTCCAAACAAAATTTGAAAAAACAAATCCCAATGCAGGTCCTAGCAAACCGAAAAGCTTATAAAAAATGAAGCAATTAAAAATTGATAGAATCAAAAAAAAAGTATTATTAAATAAAATAAAATAAGTCATAGAAAAGACTCTTGGGACGTGCTGCAAAAGTAAGGCATATAAAGGTATTGAAAATATAAATACACGAAAAATTGACACTGAATCACGGTAATTCTCAGTAAAAAGTAAAACAATCATTTCCTCTGAAACAACAAACAAAAAAACGAAAATTGGGAAAAAAATGATCCAAAGTTTACGGATAGTATCGTAAATAATTTGGGAAATTATTACCGAACTGTTGGCTTGGTTCGTTGCTTCCGACATCCTAACCAGTGAAACCTTAACTAATGAATCTACGACAATAGCGAACACCGGGAGGGAAAAACAACCCACAGCATAAATGGCAAAATCAGCCGGTCCGGTTGAAATTGAAACAATATACTGATGACTGAACAAAACCAGGGTGTTGACAATGATTGCCAGGCCAAAAGGCAGAGAATAGGAAAGTTGGGAATAAACCAGGCTACCATTCAATTGAAAAGAAAAACGCATGGTCCGTTGTAAGTACCACCCCATGAAAGCACAACGCAGGATAGCTGTGCCCACAAGTCCCATCATCAGGTGTTCTAAACTGCCGCCAAGAAGACCAATCACCATGGATACAATGGCGCGCAGCGACTCGGAAAAGAAGGTGACCGCTCCAGCCTGAAAGGCTTTTTTTTCAACAATAAGGATGTTTTCAAGAATGTTGGACAGGTGCCACAGCAGGGCAAAAATGCCTAATAGGGGAATATAATCAGCAAGTGTACCACCATCGCCGGAAAACAACGAACCAATCTCCTGGCTGAACACAAAAAATATAATTGTCAATCCGAGGATGATGGGGATCTGAAAGAGGAAGGTCTGGGAAAGAATACGGTCTCTGTACTCCGCATATTTGGGCATGAAATAAAACAGGCTCTGCGAAATGCCCAGATCAACAATCGGGAGGATGACGTAAAAAATCATGAAGAGTTGTTTGTAAACACCAAACTCTTCAACGGTAAAGACCCGGACCAGGACAATTGGCACCAGAAAAGTCAGTGGCATGGACAAAATTCGTCCTGCCATCAGTAATGATGCCTGTTTCGTCAGGGAATCGGATTTCACGGACCGACTCGCAGGTGTGTTTCATAGAGGGCAATGTCTGTTGCCGCACGCCTGTCCCAACCCCATTTTGTAATCACGTTTGCTCTGGCCCGTTGCCCAAGCTCTACCCTTTGCTCCTTATCCGCGCAAAGATCGAGGCACTTAGCTGCTAAATCGGCTATGTCCCCGGCCTTAAAAAATGATGCAGTTCTTTCCCCATCTGCCAACTCCAGCAAGCCACCAACATCGCTCATCAGTACAGCTTTTTCCATGGCCATGGCTTCCAAGGGTTTCAGCGGGGTGACCAGTTCAGTGATCCGTTTGCTGATTCGCGGGTAGACCAAGAGATCGATGATGGAATAATATCGACCTACCTGTTCATGGGGTACTTTGCCGGTGAACACAACCCGCTCAGCTAATCCAAGGTTTCTGACTGATTCTTGGAGTTGGCGCTCGACCTGACCGGCACCAACCAGGAGCAGGACAATATCTTTGTTGGCTGAGACAATAGCCGGCATGGCCTTGATAAGGTCTTGCAGCCCTTCAAAATGAAAAAAAGAACCGATAAAGCCGATAATGATTTTATCCTGCAATCCGAGTTGAATTTTCAGATCCTGGTCAGGCGGTATCGGTTGAAATACGGTGTGGTCCACGCCGTTTTGCACCACATGGATCTTATGCTGGTCGATGCCACGTTGCAGGAGATCGTCGCGCAGTCCCCGGCAAATGACCACCACCGCATCCGCCTGCTTGACAACCGAAGTTTCATGCCATTGTCGCAGCCTGTACTTGATGGACCCCTCGGCAAAAGCCCCTCTATCCACTGCGGCATCTTCCCAGAAGGCCCTTATTTCATATATCAGAGGGATGTTGTGGGCTCGGCAATATTTCAGGGAAGCGGCACCATTGAGAGAAGGAGAGTGGGCATGAACAAGATCCACCCTTTCCTTTGTGGCCACTTCCCGTATCCTTTGGGCCAATGTCCTGATTTCATCAATCTCTGCGACAAAGGGAACCTTCCGGATTCCGGTGCTTTTTCTGACTGTGCGATAGTACCTGACCCCATCAATGTGTTCTTCAGCAGCTCCAGAGCCGCCCTTTAACCGTTCCGAAGTCAGCACCACGGGTTCAACCCCCTGCTGTTTCTGGCAGGAGACAAGATAATTTGCCCTGGTGGTGTAACCGGCAGTATCGGGGATGGAGGTGTCAAGGACATGAAGAATTTTCATGGGGATCATCTTGTTGAGTCGAGAAAAAGGAAGGAATGACAAGAGAAATAAAACATTATCCCTTAATCTTATCTTCAGCAGCAATTGCTTGCAAAAAAGAAAGCTCTTCCTGAAGAGTATCGCGGTCAAACAATCCGCTTAAAGCATTCTTTTTTTGCGTCAGGTTAGCCATGGTTAGTTCAATCTTGCCAACAAGATCATGGGGGTTATTCGGGTCGAAACAAACCACGCCGACTGGCCTGGTACCGTTGTCACTGGCCACCACAGGGACTTTTAAGGCCAGAGCCTCCATGACAGAGGAGCAGACCCCGTCGCTGACCGGAGTGCGGATGACCAGATCGGAGCGTTTCACCAAACTGAGAAACCCATCATGATCTTTTTCACCTGTTTGAAGGATTTGCTCGGCAAGACCTTGCTCCGCAGCCTTGGCCATCAGCGATTCTCCGCCCTGGAGAGGTCCAACGAGAATCAGGCCAAAAGTGGGGAACAGTTGCTTGAGACGGGGAAGAGCAGTAAAAATAGTCTCTGGAGCATACTCGGCGCGGAAAAAAAGGTAACTCTGGAAAATGGGGGAATGCTCTGCAAGAAAGTGTTCTTCCTGTGGGGTCAGTGATGTTGTATGCTGGACATATTGTTTACTGAAACAGGGGATGGCGGCAATTTTTTCAGAGGGGATACCCATGTTGGCAATACATTTTCGGACTGGTTCACTGTTACAGATAATGCCTTGAGCCATATGAAAAGCTCTTCTTGCCATTATTTTTTGAATTGAAACACCAGGGGTAAAGCACTGTTGCACTACACCGGCGTGAAAACTGAGCGCTGATTTGCGTCCATAACAAAAAGCAATCCCCTGGGCCAACAGACTGAGCAGTAGGCCCTTCACGGAATTCCCATTTAAATGAATATAGATAAGATATCCTTGTCGGCAAAACCGGGTCACCTTCAGCAGATAGTCAGACAAGCCTTGCACATCGACATATTCGGCACTCTTAACCCGGCGTTGCGGCCCGATATTAAGGACAACATTATCTATCCCCTGTTGGTCCAGGTACTCCTTGAACATCTTGATGTGAAAGGACCAGCCCCCTAACGGTGGGGGGTAGGGGCCGATTTGCAGCAGCTTCATACTTTGCACCGTATCAGTGCCGTCAAGACAGGGAAGTCATTACGGAACGCGCCTCCGCCGATTTGTGCCGGTTAGTATTTGCACGATTCTCCTGCTGGCATGACCGTCCCAAAGTGCAGGGACCGATGATTTTTTACAGTTACCGGCAAGGAGATCACTCACCGTTTTTTTGAGAAGCCCCATGTCCCGACCAATAAGGATGTTGCTGCCCTGTTCCAGGGTGATGGGGCGCTCCGTGCTGGTGCGTAAGGTCAAACACGGGACCTTCAAGGCAGTGGTCTCTTCCTGCAGCCCGCCACTGTCGGTCAAGACCATGGCAGCATCCTTCCAGAGATACAAGAAATCATTGTAGCCCAGAGGCGGCATGAGCACGATGCCCGAAGGTATTGGGTCGGGCGAGCCCTGCGGATCGCGCATACCTGCGAGCAAATCGAATGCTTTCAACTTTGACAAGGTTCTTGGGTGGCATGGAAAGATGACTGGAATTTTTTTGCTGATATCCTGCAAGGCCGCAACAATGGGTTGAAGATCTTCGATCGTATCAACATTGGCGGGTCGATGCAGCGTCAGGCAGGCGTATCGGTCCGGCAGCCTTTGCTTCAAGGTGTGCATGGCATGGTCTTTTGGGTCGCACTCATTGAGCTTTTCTAATTGGTAAAACAGGTTGTCGACCATGACGTGCCCCACGAAATGGACGGCGCTTTCCTCTTTCCCTTCATGCAGCAGGTTTTGCGTCCCTTCTTTTTCCGTGGTGAAGAAAATGTCGGTAATGGCGTCGGTGGCCAGGCGGTTGATTTCCTCGGGCATGGATCGATCTTGGGAGCGAAGACCGGCTTCCACATGCACCAGACAGGTATTCATTTTTTTGGCCACCAAGCCGGCGGCAATGGTGGAATTGACATCGCCGACCACAAGCACCATATCCGGTTGCTCTTGTCTGCAGACTTTTTCAAAACGGACCATCACCGCGGCTGTCTGTTCCGCATGGCTTCCCGAGCCCACTTCAAGATTATAATCCGGTTGGGCAATACCAAGTTCGGCAAAAAAGGATCCGGACATGTTTTCGTCATAGTGCTGACCGGTATGCACGAGAACAGGATGGATCTCCTTGGCATAGTGTTGCCGCATTTCTCGCAGAATGGGGGCAATCTTCATGAAGTTGGGCCGAGCCCCTGCTACTAAAACGATTTTCAACATCACTGCACCTGCCTTGAGTCATGCATTCTGCTCACCAGGACATGCCAAGCGGACTTTGGTCACGTCTCCATGCTGCTCGATTACGCAATACGGACAATCAACTTGATTTTGTAAAAGACTGACTCCATCCTGGTCGATTTTGTCCACTTCCAGGGCGATATATCTTTTCTCGCCTTTGCCCATGCCTTGCTCAAGGAGCAATCGGCATTGCAAATCTATTGATGTTAGTTGCAGTGTATCTCCTGGCCTGGGCAGATGCAAAGTATAAATCTTATCGCGATGGCTGATAGTATACCCCCTTGTATGACGTGTGAGCACAGGAAAAGTGACCGCATTTTTGAGTAGTCCACCCTCTTCTGATGTCTCGGGCAAAAGCATGAGCATTGCCCGGGATACATGACCATGGATCTCTTCCTCGATCTTCAGCGTGGTACATGGCACGCTTTGACCGTACTGGGGGAAATAATGCCCCAGGCCGGAAGCGGTATCAGCACGGACCAGATTTATCCCGGGAAGCAAGGGGAAAAGGGGATGCATACTCATAACGGCCCGGTCCTTGCTGGAACAGATAAGTTCTTCACCGGCTGGCCTTACATCCACTGCAGGATGAAAATGATAGTAAAAGGTATAATTATGGGTTGACGCGGCAGCAAATGTATCGAGACAGATCACGAAACAACCCTGCCACCAGAGCAAGGTTCTGGCATGTTGGACATTTCTGTTTGCGGCATAGCTTGACCGCATCAAAGTGAACGAAGGTTCCTGTACCAAGGTGCCGCTGCCTCTTTGCGGCCAGGTTTGCCAACTGAATTTACCACCAAAAGCGGCCTGAGGTCTTTGATCGATAGCCACCGTGTTATGCGCTGAAGTACCGCGCCCGTAGTTACGCCATAGGGGATGATGGTAGGAGCCGGTTCCGACGTCCACGATCATGGGACTCCCGTTCACGGTCAGATCAAAATGGAGGAAATCAGCGTGGGAGTGACCGGCACCCTTGAAGCCCATTTGTCCGGCATCAAAAATGAGAACATTGGGATTGTCTCGCGCACCGGCCCGGGCAACCATATAATTGGCCTGCTGGTAGTGCCGCGCAGTCCTGATAGGGTCTTGAGGCATAAGGGAGGCATAGATTTCTTCCGCTTTGTCTCCGCAGAGCCAGATTGCTTCCCAGGGAAGTGGCCCATCGGGACACACAAATGCACTTCTTTTAAACATTACGGCACAAAGGCTCGGGAGCACGGTCCCCGGAAACCACCCTAAAGGGTCCAGGGGGAGTGCCTGGCCATGGTCTCCGTCACCGAGCATGGGCAAGGTCCCGTCGCTGCGCCGTACATCGAGCAGAAACATACACATCTTACCCAGCCGGTCTTCCACTGCTTCAGGGACTTGGAGGCCTTGGCGCAGAAGGAGCAGAACATAGTGAAGGTAATACTCCACGGTGTATGCGTGGTAGCAAGTGGAAAGTTCTTTGTGTACACCGTCTGAACCGACCTGAAGAAAGAGTTCCTCTGTAAGCACCGTCTCGGCCCAGCTTTGCCAGGCAGCGGCTTGGCCAATTTCCGGATAGACGGAACTGAATAAAAACAACCCCCAGGCCTCACCGGTAAGATGGGTGTTGGGGCTGACATAGTGTGATGGATAACGAACAATATGAACTGCATGGGTGATCATTGCCGCAATGATAGCATGCAACCGCTGAGTTGTCAGGGACGCGGAGCCACGGAGCAGTTCCAGAGCCCAGACCCAGGCTACAAGGCGGGTCGCTACCTCCAGACTTTCAGTCCAATTGATACCACGGCCGCTGGGGTTGTGGCTGATCCAATCCAGGATGATTTCCAGGGTATATTCAGCGTATTGTTCCTGACCAGTCACCCAAAAGGCCATGGCTGTCTGAAGCAGAAACTGGTGACGGTTGATCTCCCAGATGTACTTGGGATCAAGACCTTCATTGCCGTGCACCAGATTTATACGGCTCCAGTGACTGCTCGGCCAGCAATGGCCGGTCACGGGGTCCGTCTGCCATCCCCTGCCCCGGGGGCAGGAGAAGATGCGGTCGAAAAGGGTGATATTTCCCTCAAGGAGCTGGTCAGCACGCTTGACCACAGCCTCGAATCGCTCCGGATGCAACCTGGTCAGATCCTCAATCATCCTGGAGCGGTCCGCTCTGGTAAAAAAAAAAGTCTTTTTTTGGTCCCAGAATCGTTTATAGGCTTCAGGATGGCTCGATCTATTCGTCAGGAAACCGTAAAGTTGGCCAGGTTGGAAAGGAGGAATCAAACGATCCGCCAGTGTCCTGAATTTTCGGATAAGTCGAAACCGGATTTCGTGTGGTGTAAGGGTGATTAATTTACGGAACAGTTGCCGGTTCATGGACTGGATATAGTACACCCGGAAAGGTCATGCATTATCGATGTACTCCCTGTACCAGATCTCCAGGATAAGCAATTGCCAGATATGGTGGGCGTAGTCGCGCTTACCGGCCAGAAAATCGTGCCACATGGATTCGATGAATTGGATCGAAAAAATCCCCCGCTCGCGTAGAGGACGTCCCAGGATCATATCCTCGGCAAATTCCTTGAGGTCACCACGCAGCCAAACCTCAATGGGCATGCGGAAGCCCTGTTTTTTACGGGTGAGGATATGTTGGGGAAGTTTCTGGGCCACAACCTGCTTGAGCAGATATTTTGTCACCCCGTTATTACGCTTGTATTTGGGCGGGACAGTGGCCAGGAACTCCAGCAGCTTGTGGTCGAGCAGCGGTGCCCGGACCTCCAGAGAATTAGCCATACTCATGCGATCCACCTTGACCAGGATATCGTCGATCAGATAGGTCCAGATATCCAGGTACAGGGATCGGTTGAGTGGGTCCGTGGCGGTACAATGATTGTAAACATTACGAAAGTTTTCGGAAAAATCGTACTGGGTATTCTTGTCCGAATATAATTGATTTTTGAGTTCTCGGTTGAAAAGCAGGTTGTAGTGCTTGCGTGCTGCGGCTTCGTCCGGCCTTTCGGCCAGATTGCCGATGGTATTTCTTCCTCGGGTACCCTCGGGCAAGGCATGGTACAGTCTGCGCAGAAGCGCTGGCGGCAGAAACCGGGACACCTTGCGCAATGTATGTTCCAGTACATCCAGGGCATGACGGGAGTATCCAGCCATGGTCTCATCTCCCCCATCACCAGAAAGGGCCACGGTAACCTTTTCCCGGGCAGCTTTGGAAACATAGTAGGTGGGCACAGCCGAGGAGTCGGCAAAAGGCTCATCAAAATATCGAACCAGTTGGGTGATAATGCCCTGGATGTCCGGTTTGACGATGAACTCATTGTAGTGGCAACCAAACCGCGTGGAGATCTCTTTGGCATAGGGCAACTCGTTGTAAGCATCCTCCGCAAACCCAACAGAAACGGTTTCCACCGGTTGAGGACTGAGGTCCTGCATCACGGAGACCACACTGCTGGAATCGATGCCACCACTGAGGAACGCACCCAGGGGCACGTCGCTGCGCATACGGATACGCACGGATTCCTGCAGGATTTCCTGAAAGCGGTTTGTATACTCAGCCTCGGATACTTCTTTTTCACCGGGTTCCGGATAGTGTAGATCCCAGTAGCGTTGGGTCCGGACCCCACCATTTTCGCACACCAGCACATGAGCTGCGGGAAGTTTGGCAATTCCCTGGAAAATGCTGGCATTACCGGGGACGTAGAGAAAGCTCAGGTAATGGTCCAGCGCGTGATAATCTACTTTCCGTTCGATCGCCCCACTGGCCAGCAACGCTTTGATTTCGGAGCCGAAAATAAAGTACTTTCCGGGGACATACGCGTAATAAATGGGTTTCTTGCCCACTCTATCCCGGGCCAGGATAAGTCTACGTCTGCGACTATCCCAAATAGCAAAGGCGAACATGCCCCGGAGGTCTTCGACCAGCCGCTCTCCTTTTTCCTCGTACAGATGGACCAGGACTTCGGTGTCGGAATTGGTCCGGAAGTGATGTCCCTTTCTTTTCAGTGTCGGTATTAATTCGAGATAATTGTAAATTTCACCATTGAAACTGACCCAGACGGTACCGTCTTCGTTGCTCAGAGGTTGTCGACCGGCATCAAGGTCAATGATGCTCAGCCGCCGGTGTGCCATGGCAAAGTTGCCGTCCTGGTAGATCCCATCGCCATCAGGTCCGCGGTGGGTCATTGTGTTGTTCATTCTACCAAGGACTGTTTCGTCCACCGTCAAGCCAGGATCAAAATTCAACCATCCGCATATTCCGCACATTGTCCGTACCGGTTACACTTTTGCCCGAGAGGTCGGGTTATTGGAAACAACTTGCTCATAATAATTTTCATACCTGGCAATCATGTTTTCCAGATTATACTCAACTCGGATCAGTTCCCTGGCTGCCGTACCCATGGCCTGGGCACGAGGTCGGTCGTGGAGCAGTGAGAGCATAGCCTGAGCCAGGGCCGCCGGATCTTGCAGCGGTACCAGAAGACCGGTTTCATCGTGGCGGACAATCTCGTTGGTGCCATCAGCGTCCGTTGCCACCACCGGCACCCCGGCTGCCATGGCCTCAAGAATACTCAGGGGCAACCCTTCGTAAAGTGATGAAAGCACGAACAGGTCGAACTGGAGCAGCAGCTCATTCACATCGGAGCGATAACCAAGAAAACGGACACTAGTGCCAAGGTTAAGTTCTCGGGCAAGCTCGGACAACTCCTGCTTCAACTCCCCATCCCCGGCAATGACCAGGACCGCGTCCGGGGTTTGTTCGAGTACCGCGGGCATGGCCCGGATCAAGGTGGCATGGTCTTTTTGGGAGCGGAGGGCGGAAATGTTGCCGATCAAGGGTTGGTCGCCGCGTAGACCAAGTTCCCGGCGGAGGGAGGTCAGCGGACTCTGCGACAGGTCGGGCAAAACCACGCTGTTGTGGATGGTGGTGAAATTGACATGGGAAAGATTATGACACGTTCGATAGTAATTACTTAAGTGCTCTGCAATACTCAAGAACCCATCTGCCCGGCGTAAAAGAAATTTGTTCAAATAAAAATGCTTGCGAGAGTAACTGAATTCTTTTTCCAGATTGATATGCTCGGTATGCACCAATGTACAGCGTCTTAATCCTATCGCGGCTAAACTGGTATACAGAAGCGGTCCCTGGTTGTGAGTGTGGACGAGATTGATGTTGTGCGCTTTCAGCAGGGACCTGATACGGAAGATCAGGGGCAGATCGATACCCTGTTTTTTGGCGAGGGTCACATGGGGGATATTTTGGGCCGCCAATTGCCCCCGCAGCGGCCCTTCATCATGGAGACTGCAGACCAGGGGGTTGAAACGCTGCTTGTCCAGGTGCTCGGCAAGGCGAATGGCCAGAGTTTCCGCACCACCGTTGTGTAAGGATTGAATAACATAAAGCAGGTTGATGGATTGCATGGGTCTATTTCGCGTCCAGAAATTTTCTCGACCAGAGTTCAAAGTTGAGCAACTGCCAGAGTTTCTGCGAATGGTCGCGACGATTGCTTTCGTGTTCCTGGATCAGACGATTCACATAATCAGGGTAAAAAAGACCCCGGTCCCTGGTCCTGGCATCAAGGAGAGTGTCTTTCAATAACCCGTTCAACAGGGGTTCACGCATCCAGGCAGCAAGGGGTAAAGGAAACCCCATTTTTGGACGCTGCACAGTTGTCTGCGGCAAAAACTTATGACAGGCCTGCTTGATGACGTATTTCAATTCCCGCCCTCGGATCTTCATATTATCCGGCAGGGTAGCCGCCAGTTCCACCAATTTATGATCCAGGAAAGGTACGCGACTTTCAACAGAGGTGGCCATGCTCATCTTGTCCTGCTTCATGAGCAATTCCTCCAGATAGGTTTTCATGTCAGCATACAACATCCTGTTCAAAGTCTGCTCGTCGGGGAAGGCGTTGAAGTTACCTATGTAATTTTCATACGCTCCGGCCTGACCATGCCCTATTTGGCCGTTGGTCAGGGCTTGAATATCTTCTTGTAAAAACACCCCATAAAAATTGTCATATATGCTGTGTTGCACGGCGGAGGGATGAAAAAGCAGGGAGTGGGCAATGGCTTTTTTCAATTTCAGGGGCAGGGGCAGGCTCCAAGCATTTTTCCTGAAAAAGCTTCTGACCCCGTCTGGTATCGTACCGCCAAGAATCCCGGCAAGGCGCATATTGATCATGCTGGTCCGGTAGCGACCATAGCCACCAAAGAGTTCATCACTGCCTTCGCCGGTGAGCACCACCTTGACATGGTTGGCAGCTTCCAGGGAAATAAAATATAAAGGGATGGAGGCGGGAAAGTGGATGGGCAGATCATTATGCCAGATCAACTTGTCGAGAACATCCACAAAATCCCGGGCAGTGACCACGACCTTGTGCAATTCCATATTGTTTGCATCAGCTACGATTTCAGCAAACCCGGCCTCGCTGAAATAGTCCTGGCCAAAATCAACGGTAAAGGCCTTGATCCGCGTGGGATGTAATTGAGCCATGGTACAGGCGATGGCACTGGAATCCAGACCTCCGCTGAGGAACATGCCCAGGGGGACGTCGCTCATTAAGCGTAGCTGCACGGATTTTTGGAAGAGATCGGCGACGTTCTGGATCTGTTCAGAAGGCTCCTTGCAATCCTTGGCGCCGAAGGCGACATCCCAGTACTGATGGGTGGAAATGTAGCCATTGTGACAGACCAGGTAATGGCCGGGCAAAAGTTTTTGGACCCCGGAGAAAAGAGTGCTGGCACCTGTGATGTACCCGAAAGTGAGGTATTCCGGGAGCATTGTTTCCGCCAATTGCGACCGGACCTTGCCGGACTCGAAAATGGTCTTAATCTCGGAGGCAAAAATCAGGCGGCCGTTTTGGAAGGTATAATAAAACGGTTTAATGCCCAACCTGTCCCGAGCAGCGAAAAATTTTTTTTGACGATCGTCCCAGATCGCAAAAGCAAACATTCCTCGCAGGTGCTGTACACAGTCTGGCCCGTATTCCTCATACAGGTGAATAATGGTTTCCGTGTCGCTGTTTGTCTTGTAGCGATGCCCCCTGCCCTCCAGGTCGGTGCGGAGTTCCCGATGATTGTAGACTTCCCCGTTATAGGTGATCCAGATCGTGCCGTCCTCGTTGGTCATGGGTTGGACACCACCGGCAAGATCGATAATACTCAGGCGGGTGTGGCCCAGACCGCAGAAGACCGGGCCATTTTCAAAGGTGATGACTCCATTGGCATCCGGCCCTCGGTGAGCCTGGACAGCATTCATCGCTTCCAGCGTCTGACGTGGCCAGGGTCGATCCGACTCCACATATCCGCATATACCGCACATAATCAGATCACCTCTTGGGTTGTTGTACCAATCTGCATCGACGCAACAACCGTAGGCCCAATAATGAGAGAGGACGAATTTCCGGTCTGTAAGGGAGATTTTGCAAGGCGTGTACCAGTCGCAGGTGCAACGGACACCCGGACGACGATGGTTTTGCGTAACCAAATTCACGCAGCAAGGATCCCATCATCGCATTCATCCGCCAGATAACCCGCTCGTCCGGATGTCGGCGCCAAGCTTCCACCCGTTCAGGGTCAAGAACTTGCGACGCCTTACTCTTCCATTCCATTTCCCAGGAAGGAACAGCCTCGGTATGTTGCTGAGGAGTAAGCATTTCCGGGGTGTATGACTCGTTGATAAAGGAGCAAAGAGCCTTCAGGCTGGCTTCTGGTGTACGCAGGATATCTTCGTAGCGGACCAAGATAAATTGTGTGGCTGGTATGTTCATTTTATAATGCAGGGCCATTCGGGCATATTCGTTCCACTCCGCGCAAAACAGACCAAAGCGCCTGGGATTGTTCGGTTCGGCCCAAGGAACCTTCAACAGGGAATGAACAACATCCCTGCCGTCCCGGACAATGCAGATGACCTTGGCCCTTGGAAAAGTGTGCAGTAAATTGGGGACATGTTCGATATGTTTAGGGGATTTTTCTCCAACCCGGACAGCGCCCTTTTTTCTTGCATAAGCTTCCAGCAAAGTGCGAAATAGATCTTCGTATGTATTTTGACAGCGCTGAAAAAGAGGCAAAACCTCATCAAATTCAAGTTCGAGATCCCGCAGGCGAGGATGAGCCAAAGCTGCGTTCAATTTATGTTGATGGGATGTAGCCTGTTCCGCCTTTTTGGTGTCAGGTAGAAAATCTGTGAAAAATTGGGTTTCCGGGGGGATAGCTATTCTGGGATGCCGATCGAGCAGGACCGCGAGCATGGTAGTCCCGGAACGAGGCGCGCCAACGATAAAAACAGGTTCGAAAGGCGCCCCGATGGTCACTTGATTGTTTGGTCGGTTCTGGTTCATACATTCGGGCATGGGGGCAGGCGACGGACACCCCTATTGTAATGTTTTCTGCCCTTTTGGGTAGGTGGCATGCCAGGTGCTGTGACACTGACCCCTTATCCACCTCCAAAAAGAGGCTACAACAGCAACATTCATTACGATAAAAAAATAGACAAGATTAACGAATCTATTGCCACGTGTTGCCGGCCAAAGCCATCCTGCCAACCCAACTGTGTATATAAGTATTTGCAGTAGCCCTGCAATGCTATACACCACGCCTTGTGAGAGAATGCTTGCTGGAAGCAGCGCAACCAGCGCGAAGGGCACCAATAATCGAAACATCTTATGGGCAAGAAACCGCCCCCAGACCGGGTTGTCCCATGGGATAAAAAGAGACGGAGCGATATTGAGAAGTTGCCAGTTTCCCGCCAGGGTCCGTACTTTACGTTTCCATTCCTGGGTAATATTTTTTGAGACAACATCGTATGCAACAGCATGCGAGTTAAATACGCAACGATACCCTTGCATAACGATATTCATCGGGGTCAGCACATCATCGAGGAGTGTTCCCAGGGGCAAGGGACGGTACAGATTTTTTCGAATCGCATAGATTGCACCCGTGGCGCCAATGACCGACCCTGTTGCGCTCTCTGCTTTTCGTATCCATTTTTCATATTTCCAATAGGCGCCCATTTCCTGCTGGATATCCCCTTTGCCATCCTGCAGGAAAACCAATTCGCCACTGACACAACCGATATCAGGGTTTAAAAAGTCATTACTGAGTTGACGAATCGCGTCTGGCTGGAAAGTTTGCCGGGCATCAGTAAAAACAATCAATTCACCCGTTGCCGTGGCTACCCCGGCATTCAGCGCTACCGCTTTGCCTTTATTATCAGGCAGGGCGATAATGTCCAGGTTGGGGAACTTGAGTTGATGCAGTTCATCCACAGTGCGGTCAGTGGACCCATCCGACACAACAATAATTTGTATTTTTTCTTGTGGGTAATTTTGCCTGCCAATATCCCGCACCCGGTTAACAATTGAATCTTCTTCGTTAAAAGCTGCGATAACAACAGAAATATTCGGCAATCTATCTATATTTTCTTTCTCCGCTCCGGACGTTGCGTAAAACCGCTTTCTTAAAGCAAGCCAGAGTGGATAGCCAAAATAAGTAAAGCCAATAAAAAAAAGACTGGACCAAAAAAGTATTTCCATGACAATCCTGACAAAGGTGCGACTGGCAAACAGTTTGTAGTCAACAGTAAACCGGCTCCCCTTGAAACTTGATACGCCGCGTGTAGCCCTTTGGGTATCTCACCCCTTCCCCCTTTAATTTTGCAACCCAGGCGATCAACGGGACGGAGAAGAAGACAAGCAGAAAGTGCTGGGATCTATCTTGTATTCTTTGAGCGTCCCCTTCACCAGATCGATTTGGCTATACACCGTGACGGATGGACTCTTGCTTCAGATATAAATCACTGTAATCACAGCGCAATTGCAGCATAACCCTTGCTAATAACCTTCTCCAGCCACTCTTGGAGGGTGTCCGTCCGCACGCCATCTTCCCTGCCCGTAACCGTCCGATAAAGTCTACTCTAATGAACGGTCACAGACAATGAAGCTGACGCACGGACAAACGCTCACGGATTCAGGATACAATTTGGAGGATGAGATCGCTTGATGACATGACCGAGGGATCACACGCGAAATAGAAGAGTTGTAAAGACCCTGCTCTATCGTCAGGAGCGACATCCTGCTTATTAAAAAAAGTGTATGATATTGACACGGAAAGGTCAAACGATATGACAGGGGTAAATTGCGAGGGACAATGAATTCGCACATATGTTGAATATCAAAATCAGAAAACAAGAGTGATTTTAGGCAGAATGAGTGGAGTTATTTTTGCATACCTTATCGTCATGGGCACCTCAACAACACCAGACAAAGGTGGCGATGCCATCAGGGTACAATGCGGACAGCCACTATGCGCATGTCCGCATTGGGATCCGCAGAAACGTGCCTGTCTTCTTGTCAGAGAGGGGCTTTATCTGCCTGTTGAACAGCATGTTACGACTTTCTGCCTTACCAGTTGTTTTGCCACCTGCCATCATTACCTGCGTCTGCTCGAGACAGGGGCAGATACCAATGGGCGTCATTCCTCCGGGTTGAAACGCCGCCGCTACATCCGCATCCCCAGCCGACACGTTTTCCGCTTTTCCGAAATTTCCCCTAATGACGAAGTACCAGGCCGCAGCCAGAATGATGCCTGGACCGTTGACCTCGGTGCTGGTGGCCTACGCTTCGTCTGCCGTATGCCCCTGGCCCTGCAGACCACCATCCGTTTCTGCCTGGAAGGTGATGCCGCCATTGCTTCCTTAACCGGTACAGGACGGGTGGCCTGGTGCGAACCCCTTGAAAATACAGCTCTGTTCCACACCGGCTTGGCATTTATCGAGCGATCGGTTAGCGAGACTTCATCCGGTCATCCGGATTTTTAAATCTGGCAGCCTTGTTTCTCATCGAATGATGGCTAAGCTTCGCCTGACTCTAGCGCAATACCCACTGCACCCCACTTTACCCTTGCAAATATTGTACAATAATACCAGACAGTTTAATTCATTATTATTGTTTGTTTTTTTGATAGCCATGACCACAACCTGGATACTTACGCTAGCACTTTTTTTCTCGTTTGCTTTCACCTTGTCAAATGACCTTAGTTTAATTTTCCGGATTTTCGGAAAATTTATGCCACATAAACTACTGAATAAAGGATATTAAATTTGATTTTTCCGCTTTTTTTGACTAGCTAGACCTTAAAGTGGTTATTTTTTTCGGTCAATAGATTGAATTTTACCTCAAACGAATAGGATCAGGTCGACTAATTGAGTGGGTCAGGCACCAAGGATTAAAACGAAACACGCTTTAATTTTTTGTAATTAATCAATTTTTTTAATGAAAAAGTCATGCGCCGAAGTTGTACCATTCAAAATGGCATGGTTCATGAATAATACTGGTTAGTAAAAATAAATTGCGATTATCAATCAAACCTCAGGAGGGGACAATGAAAAAGCAATTATTGAAAAGCGCATTGGTAGCAGTGGCAGGTGTTGGGTTGATGGTGGGGAGTGCCTCAGCGTTTCCTAGTTTTGATCCTGGCGATTTATATGAGTGGAACGCCCAACCTTATTACACCCTTACCGATTTTACAACCGCAACAGCAGATGCTATTGTTTTTGAAAGGGAAGCTGCTTGGGCACATACATTTGGTTTTTATACTGTTGACGACTTTGCCAATCCAACAAGTGTTACTAACTATCTACAAATCTTCGACAAAACAGCCGATCAATTAGATGAAAGCGTAGTTAAATTTTTCGATAATAATGATGGAACATGGGATGTTAGCGTCAACGATGGTACACTAGTATCTTTTGGTATCACATGGGGCTTCTATTACGAAATTTATACTGGCGGGACAAATGACACAACAATTGACTATGTGTGGTACAGTGACAAAAGATTTAATCGATTAGGCGATGGAACACCCTTTGATACTGAGTATAATCACGTTTATATCGCGTATAACGATTTTGGTAACACAGCAAAAATATATTTAGATGACCAACCTTATAGTTTTGCTGATAGAGATTTCAATGATTTTACAGTACGTGTATCTGATGTTAAACCCATACCCGAACCTACTACAATGCTCCTGTTTGGTTCCGGTTTGCTCGGGCTGGCAGCTTTAGGCCGGCGCAGGAATAGCGGAAAAGCTTAATACATAACCTTATTAATATTGTTCGCAACAGCCCTGCTGTAAGCCAGCAGGGCTGTTTTTATCCTAGGGAAAACCCAGAGCAATCCTTACCCATCGCACGGAGTCAATAGTGCTTTTGGCGTTTACAGAACCTTAAATTGTTCTGAAGATGCGGCGTAAAATATGATGCCACACCCGATGAATCCTGACCCCACCCCACCACCGAAAATTAAATCCTACCATCACTGTATCTTGGATAGCAAACAAGGGGTCAAGTCTACTCTTGGCTTTTATCGAAAACCGCGTGGGCAAATAAATAAACGGCTCCACACCCACAACTACTTGCCGGGTGCAGGTAAAAGATCATCTGACCTGAGAACCAGGTAACCGTTCGCCAGCACTCTAGCCATGGTCGATCAGGCTGACGTGCATAGGCTGACTGTATGCGGCCGAATATATGGTTAGACGCCAGGGTACAATCTCGGAAACCATCTTTCGACTGCACCAATCGGAAAAGCCAGCGTGAGCGGAGCACGGGAGCTGCTGGACTTAAGATAGCCTTTTTTGATTAGATCTGAAACGACGTTTCGGGCCATACGTTCACCATAGCCGGTGATTTCCCCGGCCTTGCCGCGTGGCACTTCACCCGCCAACAGAGCTTCGCGCAGCAGAGAGAACGAGCCTTTGGGCAGCGTTCCGGACTGTATCTCCTCCTCGACGTGGAGACGCATCCGGCGCAGCAAGTCGCTTGGTTCCAACAACGAGGCCATGAATTCAACCTGGTCGATGCAGGTTGTCATGAAAAACGCGCAGAAATCCGTCAGGGATTGCGTTGAAAGCGTGCCCCGCCCGTCCAGATCCCCGCGCCTTGGATCATCCGCGGCCATCAAAAGCTTCTTGCACTCCTGAACATTCCGTGCGAGTCCGCGTGCAACCGACCAAAGGCTGCTCCCCACCCCGCAGTGAAGCAGCGAGGCATGAGACATCAAACGTGTTACGCGGCCGTTACCGTCATAAAACGGATGTATCCAGAGCAACCGGTGGTGCGCTGCCCCAAGGGCGATAATCTGGCGCACACGCGAGAGTTTCTTTCTGTCGTAGGCCTCGGTAAAGCGGTGCAAAAAACGTGGCAATGCTTCCGCGCTTGGGGGAATGTGCCGGCCAACCTGTACCCATCCCTTGCGCAACTCACCCCCTATCACCGGCAAGCGCTCACCTGAATAAGGGCAAGGGGTCGGGCAAGGGGTCAAGTCTGTTTTTGGCTTTTTTTGATTCATAAAAGGTTCAGAAGATGGGGGCATAACAAAGTGATGGCCCAGTGCCGTGGGGGCAACTGTGACCTGTCCAACCTGTTGCTGCTGGACTTACGGCAAAAAAATATTATGATATAGCTCGTTATGAATGACTCAGCAATTATCAGGAGACAGATTATGACAAGCCTGCTTGAAAGAATACAGATAGAGACAAACAAACTTTCTTCTCAGGAACGAGCATTTTTAGCGGATAGATTACTGAGTTCCTTGGACGGAGAAGAATTTTCCGCTATCGATTCTGCCTGGATTATAGAGGCCGAGTCTCGCTATAAAGAGTATAAAGAAGGGAAACGCCCTGGCATTAATGCCAAGGAGGTTTTCAACGTTGCCAACCAGATAGTAAAATGACCACGGTTTTATTTGATCCGGCAGCAAAAGAAGAATTTCTTGAATCTATCAAATTTTATGAAAATTGCCGGTCAGGTTTGGGAAAACATTTTAGCAAGTCGGTGGAAAAAGCGATTCAGCAAATAGTTGAAGCGCCTTTTCGATATCGAATTCTTATTTCCCCCTTCAGGCGCTATCTTTTACTAAATTTTCCTTTTGTTGTTATCTATTCCATCGAACCTGATCACATACGCATTATTGCCATTGCCCATACAAAAAAAAACCAGGCTATTGGTTTCCAAGACCTTAGTTACCCCTCTTATAAGTCAGGAAAACAGCGTCAAACAATGTGGAAACAAGGGGTCAACAAGGGGTCAAGTCTGCTTTTGGCTTTATCAAGATCCGCGTGTGCAGGCAAAAAGACGCCTGCACACCCTACAATTCCTCGGCTACATTTGACACGATATCCAAGGTCACCAAAGCACTTGGTTGCAAGCTGACTGTTGTGCACGATTAATTCCTGAATCCGTGATGGCTGTCTTCCTCCTGCCTGAATCCGTCAGGGCGGGACTCTTCATTTTTGAAATAAGTCAGAGTGGGTTCCTGTGCGCTCGAATACAATGCGGCTGGATTCGACCACATAAATTAACAGCCAGTCGGATTCAATGTGGCATTCCCGTCGCCCTTTCCAATTGCCAATGAGCTTATGGTCACGATGAATATCATCTAGCGGTTCCTCGGCAACTAACTAGCGGATGATTATTTTTATTTTTTCAAGGTTCTTGCCTCGTCTTTTCATCCGCTTAGCATCACGTTCAAACTGCTTGGTGTATGCGGGTTTCAGCATTAGATGCCTAGCTTTTTGAACATATCGTCAGCGTCATTGCAAATAATCAAGTCACGTCCAGCTTCCGTTTCGGCAAATGTTTTGCGGGTGACCTCGTTAGGAATAATGACGTCAAAAGGCAGCCCATTTTTTAATTCGACTTGTTTATAAAACAATGTAATCGCTTGCGTTGTAGTCAGCCCAAGCTGCTGAAAAATATGCTCAGCCTTGCCTTTTAAATCAGGTTCAATTCTGGCTCTGACGGTGGATGATTTACCCATGGATTACCTCCATTTTATTATCTTTAATGCAGCTCAAATGGGGCACAAAGTCAAGGGTTGCCCAACAAGACCATCAGTTAAGGGTGTCCTGAATCCGTGACGGCTGGGCTCTTGTTTTGGTAATATCTTGCTGTAATCAGACTATAATTTTAGCTGTACCCTTGATGATGACCTTCACCAGCCGTCCTTCGGGGCATCCGTCCGCACGCCATCTTCATTGCCCGTAACCGCCCGATAAAGTTTACTTTAATCGAACGGTCACAGACAATAAAGCTGACGCACGGACGAACGCTCACTGATCCAGGGGGTGAAGCAAGAACCTCAACTCAACATCCAAAAATGTGGGGATGAAGCAGGAAAGTATACAATTATTTCTGGAAATACTTTACGCCTGGAATATCCTTAAAGTCGATATCTTGCGTCCAGACAATTGCATTGTGAAGTTTTGCTGTTGCAAGAATGATACTATCAGCCATGGGGAGTTTATGTTTCAAACTCAGCCTTGAAGCCGATATGGCAATATGAGCTGTAAGATCGACAACGATACCACTCTGCATTGCTCCAATGACCTGGAGGGCTTCATTCTCGCTGGCCTCTCGCAGAACGACCTTGAAGACTTCGTATATCGTGATCACTGGGACAACAAGTGAGTCCTTATCCTGGATAGGGGCAAGAAAATGACCTGAAGAAGGTTCATCGGCGAAGAATGATAACCATGCAGATGAATCAATGATGTTCATAATCGATCATTCTCTCGCTCGAAATCGGTATTTATTCCCTTTAGAAATCCTCGAAGCTCGGAGATATCTCGTTCTGGTATGAGTTCAATCCTGCCATCATACTCGATGACTTGTATTTTTTGTCCAGGGCGCAGGTGCAATGATTGCCTGACCTCACGCGGTATAACAATTTGAAATTTAGGAGAAACTGTAACTGTATGCATAATGACCTCCATCGATGACACGTTTGTATCATAATATCATGATCGATAAGTGTTGACCAATGTTTTGAGAAAAGGGGGGTCAAAAAAGGGGGGTCAGGCCTAGAAGATGATAAGATTTTTGTGTCCTTTCGGCAAGCCTGCCTATCCGGGTGGTATCAGGTGTGATATGATGCGGCGGGAT
Organism: Desulfobulbus alkaliphilus; assembly: GCF_016918545.1. GTDB lineage: Bacteria > Desulfobacterota > Desulfobulbia > Desulfobulbales > Desulfobulbaceae > Desulfobulbus > Desulfobulbus alkaliphilus. The sequence goes on from NZ_JAFFQC010000042.1 coordinate 20,869, forward strand.
TCTTTAAATTTGGATTTCGGTCAGCAGGCTGCTGGGCTGAAGTTTTCCTTGTAATTCCAAGGAAGCCAGCGGTGCGGATGAGCAAAGAGATCAGCGCTGTTTTTCTGCAGTGCCGTCAGATATTCGAATGGATTGACCTTGCAAAGAAAGCAGGTGTGGATAAGGCTCA
>NZ_JAFFQC010000429.1 GCF_016918545.1 Desulfobulbus alkaliphilus
GATCTCGGCGTGTCCTCTCCGCAACTGGATGAGGCAGCGCGCGGCTTCAGTTTCCTGCGCGATGGCCCCCTCGATATGCGTATGGACCCGGGAGCGGACAGGAGTGCGGCAGAGTGGCTGGCGACTGCGACGGAAGCAGATATGACGCGGGTATTGCGCGAGTACGGCGAAGAACGTTTTGCTCGCCCCATCGCCCGCGCCATCCTGCGGGCCCGGGAACAGGCGCCCATTACCAGAACCTTGCAACTGGCGGAGTTGATCGCCCAGGTACTGCCCCGGCACGAAACCGGACAGCATCCGGCAACCCGCAGTTTTCAGGGCATCCGCATTTTCATCAACCGCGAACTGGAAGAACTGGAGGCCTTCCTTCCTCAGGCCATGAATGCGT
>NZ_JAFFQC010000430.1 GCF_016918545.1 Desulfobulbus alkaliphilus
TGATGAAAGAGTTCAAGCGCTTGCAGACCATGGGTGCGGACATGTCGCAATTCCAGAACATCCTGCGCAAGGAGAACATGTTCTCCCGCATGGCCGGCATGAGCCATAGTGACATGGTAAACACCTACGGTCAGCAGGGGGCTTTCCTGTTTTCCTCCATGGGCCTGAACAACTACCAAGGGTCCATACAGGCCATGGGCAATGCGGCCATGATCACGCAGGCGCAGCGCATGGGCCTTATCAATCCGGCCATGGTCGCCCGACATGGCGGTGTATCAGGCATGGTCCAGACCATGACACAGCAGGACGCCCAGGCCCAGAACAAAATCCAGGACCTGCTGTTGTCCTATCTGGCGAACGATTCCATGACCGGGCTCGACCGGAACG
>NZ_JAFFQC010000431.1 GCF_016918545.1 Desulfobulbus alkaliphilus
AGCCAGACGGCCCGCAGATGACGATCTTCTCCCCCCTGCCCACCTGCAGATTGATGTTGCGCAGCACATGAAACTCACCGTACCACTTGTTGACATCCTTGAGTTCTACCACAGCGTCCGTTTTCATCTCGAAACTACTCCTAATGCTTGTGACCGGTGTTGAGTTTGCGCTCCAGATAGATGGAGTAGCGGGACATGCCAAAACAGAACATCCAGAAGATCATGGCGATGAACACATAGGCCTCGGTGGAGAATCCCAGCCAGGCCGGATCCGCCAGCGCCACCTTGGAGATGGCCAGCAGATCGAACAGCCCTATGATCAGCACCAGGCTGGTGTCCTTGAACAGGGAGATAAAGGTGTTCACCAGGGAGGGAATGGTGATCTTG
>NZ_JAFFQC010000432.1 GCF_016918545.1 Desulfobulbus alkaliphilus
CGCTCAGGGTCCGCTCCTTGCCGTCCAGAAAGACGATGCGGCCCACGTCGCCGTTGAAGACGTCCTTGTCGTAGTTGTTGCGGATCTGCATGACCTTGTCGTGCAGGCGGAAGCTGCGTTCGCCGCGCCGCACTTCCAGCCCGTTGGGGTTGAGGCTGGCCTGCAGGCGCAGGTTGAGCTGCGCCGCGCCCACGGCGCCCTTGTGCATGGGCGTGAGCACCTGGATGTCGTTGACCGGGTCCAGGCCGAAGCGGCGCGGGATGTGGTTGCGCACCAGATCCACCACCATGTCGGCGGCGCGTTCCGGATCGTTCTGGTGGATGAAATAGAAATCCGAGAGCCTGTCCTTGCTGGATTCCAGCGAGGGCACCTGCCCCTTGTTGATG
>NZ_JAFFQC010000433.1 GCF_016918545.1 Desulfobulbus alkaliphilus
CCTGTTTGGCGTCCAGCGGCTGGGCCGAGACGACCTCGGCGGCGACCACGCCGGCGTGTTTTGCGTAGCGCGCCTCGAACCCGGCGATCACGGCAGGCAAATCCTTGGCGCGATGGTTCTGACCCAACAGACCCAGGAAGTTGGTCGTAGTCTGCTCGAACTTGGCCTTGGCGGCGATAGCCACCAGACCCTTGGCCTGGTCCGGCGCGGCGATGACGGGCGAGGTGGCCAGGCGACGCAGGTCGGCGCTTTCGGTCCAGGCCGCCTTCAGCGACTTCAGGTCGGCGCGGACGGCGTCCAGGCGGCCGGTTTCCAGCGCCAGGTCGAACAGCGCCTGTGCGTAGCGATCGCCGACTTCCGTCGTTCTGAAATCATCAGCCACTGAT
>NZ_JAFFQC010000434.1 GCF_016918545.1 Desulfobulbus alkaliphilus
CGACCACCCTGACCGCCATCGGCTGGGCCGATCCGGACAAGACTGCCGCCGACATCCTCGCTTTCGAAACCAAGGTCGCCGACAAGCAGTGGACGACGGTCGAGCGTCGCCAGATCGACAAGCTGTACAACCCGGCCAAGGCCTCGGACCTGGCGACCCTGGCTCCCGGCTTCGACTGGGCCGGCTTCCTGGCAGGCGCCCAGGTGTCGGACGTCGACACCCTGGTGCTGATGGAAAACACCGCCATTCCCGCCATCGCCCAAGTGTTCGCCGACACCCCATTGAGACGCTGAAGGCCTGGCAGGCGTTCAACGTCGTCGATCAGGCCAGCCCCTATCTGTCCAAGGCCTTCGTCGATGCCCGCTTCGACTTCCGCGGCAAGACGC
>NZ_JAFFQC010000435.1 GCF_016918545.1 Desulfobulbus alkaliphilus
GAGCAGATGAGCCTCAACGTCATTCGCCGCTCCAGCCTCTAAGCCCCAGATAACAGGGAATCAACATGTCCAGGACTCAACTGTTCGACCTTGATGGCAAAATCGCTTTTGTTTCCGGTGCCAGCCGCGGCATCGGTGAAGCCATTGCCAGGCTGCTGGCCCAACAAGGTGCCCACGTCATTGACTCCAGCCGCAAACTCGAAGGCTGCCAGCCAGTGGCCGATGCAATCATCGCCGAGGGCGGCAAGGCCACTGCCATCGCCTGCCATATTGGCGAAATGGAACAGATCACTCAGACCTTTGCGCGCATACGCGCAGACTTTGGCCGCATCGATATTCTGGTTAACAACACCGCGACCAATCCGCAGTTCTGCAACGTACTGGAC
>NZ_JAFFQC010000436.1 GCF_016918545.1 Desulfobulbus alkaliphilus
GCGCATGGGTGACTGGAAGATGACCGACTCGATGATCACCGACGGCCTGTGGGACGTCTACAACCAGTACCACATGGGCATCACGGCCGAGAACGTGGCCAAGAAGTACAGCATCTCGCGCGAGGCACAGGACGCGCTGGCCCTGGCCAGCCAGCAGAAGGCTGCCGCGGCGCAGGAGTCCGGCCGCTTCAAGGACGAGATCGTGCCCTTCACGATTCCGCAGAAGAAGGGCGACGCGATCGTCTTCGCCAACGACGAGTTCATCAACAAGAAGACCAGCGCCGAAGCCCTGGCCGGCCTGCGTCCCGCGTTCGACAAGAGCGGCGGCGTGACGGCGGGCAATGCCTCGGGCATCAACGACGGCGCCGCCGGCGTGGTGGTGATG
>NZ_JAFFQC010000437.1 GCF_016918545.1 Desulfobulbus alkaliphilus
GAACAGGCCCGCCTTGAGGCCTTCCTCGCGCAGTTTGCGGATGGCGCTGCGGGCGATGCGGGCCATGGAGCCGAAGGCCACCACCACGAGCTCGGCGTCGTCGGTGTTCCAGCATTCGGCGCAGGCTTCGGCCTGCATGGCGGCGTACTTTTCCATGAGCAGGCGGTTGCGGGCGGCCAGGGCGCCTTCGGCCAGATACACGGACTTGAGCAGGCGGGGCTTGGCGCCGGGGCCGCGCTTGCCGTAGCCTTCCATGCGCCAGGGCGCGGCCAGTTCGGCCAGGGCCTCGGGGCTCAGGGCGTCGGCCGGGGGCTGACGGCGCACGGGTTCCTTGATCTGGGCCACGATGGCGTCGCCCAGCAGCATGACCGGGTTGGCGTACTTG
>NZ_JAFFQC010000438.1 GCF_016918545.1 Desulfobulbus alkaliphilus
GTACATCAAGCGCAAGAGCGTGGCCGCCCGCCAGAAAAAAGCCATCGCCGACAGCCTGCGCCGTCTGGAGGAATCCGCCCTCACCGCCTCTTCGGCCAGTACGGAGGAATCCCAGATCCGCGCCAAGGAAGCGGAAATGATCGCCAAATTCGTGGAACGGGCCAAGGCTGTGGAGCCTGAAGGCGTCGTCGTCCTGAGCGACGGCCAGAAGATCGGCGACATCACGCTGGAAGATGGCGATGTCATCGTCATCCCGGCCAAGAGCGACGTGGTCCTCGTCAGCGGTGAAGTCATGATGCCCCAGGCCATGCTCTGGAGCAAAAAAAAGGATCTGGACGATTATATCAAGGGCGCCGGCGGCTATAACAGCCGTGCGGACCAGGAT
>NZ_JAFFQC010000043.1 GCF_016918545.1 Desulfobulbus alkaliphilus
CCCTGGAATAAATGACCCCCTCCCCCAGTGTCGAGGCCCACAGTTTGCCATCTTCAGTTTCAACAATCTGGGTTGTCAGCGAACGTACTCCATCACCTTGACTTGGTACGTCCTGCTCATCTTTGGAAGTACTCCAGCGCAGTCCTCTGGTCCAGTGAACAGAGAAACAGGTTTCGGACATAGTGCAGTAAAAACGGCTGATATTTCTGCCCTCACTCAGGCGGTTCCATGATCTGCCCTGATCACCCGATGAGAAAACACCCTCGTAGGAAGTAATAAAAAAACGGTGGTCTTTGGAACGGGTAAGTGAGAAATGCCGGGATTCGGGAAGACCGCCTTCAGGTCTGTACCAGCTTTGACCTGCATCCCTGGAAATGTAAATTCCCCCCGGCTCCGAGGTGAGGACATGGGTTGTGTCTTGACCATCTGATGCAACTGCTATGATGGGTTTGGCTTGAGCATCTTCTGTCCCGGAATAGGCATTTTGAGGAATAATGAAGGCGAAGATGCAGATCAGAGCGCCCACTGATATTTGAGAAGAGAAAGGGAACAAAGTATAAAGAATCTTTACAACCGGGTTAAACCTGTATATGTGGCTTAATAATTCCATAGCTTCCCTGCTGTGATGCGACTGTAAAAAGTCTTATTTCCAGTCGCAGTAGTCAGTGGCTAGTAGTCAGTAGTCAGTAAAATCGAAGAGTTAGACGATCCATATAAAACAGACACTTACGCCATTAGCTGTCGAACTCGGGCGATCACGTTCGCGAAGATCAAAACCGGACCAAAATGGGCCGAAAATACCGGTTCTGGCGACGCTTCGGCGCCCGAACGTGGTTTCGACACCCGGAGCCACGAGATTGCCCTTTTTGTTCAGTGTTTCTCTAGTCAGCGGGGGTCATGGCCCTGATGCAACTTTCTCCTAACGATCCTGTTTCTTGATTAACGCAACAAGGCATACGCCAGGGTTTACCATCCCAATATATGCCACCCCTCAAAGCTATAACATAAGTAAGGCAGCAGTAACCAGTTCCGCCTGGCCATCTGCCCCATTTACCACCGAGTGGACATTTGTCATCAGTTGGGTCAGCACTCGGGTCCCAAACACTACGCAAACAATCATTCATGCAATTTTCGTATTCTACGTCATTACCCCGTGGTTTACAGTAAGCTTCGCACTGGTTCACAGCTGTCTTGCCGAAATCATCAAACAATTCTGGCCCCAGAGAAACCTTGATGGCCACAACACTGCCGGTTTCCACAACTTCTCCTGCCGAAGGCTCCTGGCTGATAACCTGACCGGCCGGCATTGTATCGTGATTGGCGGTGGTTACCGCAGCCACAAGTCCGGTTTGATCAATGGTTTTTTTGGCTGCGGGTTGGTTCATTCCAATAACTGCTGGAACATGTGTCTCATCTGCAATATTCAGAGTAACATTACGCCTGGTGAAGCAATCCCCGGCATACTCCCATTTCGCGCCCCCTCTTTTTGGTGTGAAGGTAAAATTGGCTTCTTCATAACCCCGTGCTCTGACCACAACCTGGACCTCCTGGTTCACTTTCCCGCGGTGAAAATAGTGGTAGCGCTTTCCGGTGCTGTCTGAAATAATACGGTCAGGAGACAACCCGCCTACTGTCACCTTGAGATCTTTCAGTGGCTTTCCGTCCTTGGCCTGAATGTATCCGCCGATCAACCCCTGGTCACCGAGACTGCTCATCAGGGAGTTCATGTGGCTTTGGAACGGCCCGTAAAAAAGGCAAAGTGCCTTGAATTCATCAAGGTATTTCTGGCCGGTTGATTGAGCATGTGACCAAAAATATCTAAAACCCTCCCCGGCAATGATTCTGTCTTCGTCCATCTTGCCTTCGTATTGCAAAAGAGTTGCAAAACAAGGGCGGCCAAGCCTCTTGAACCATCTCTCAAATTGCTCATCGCGAGTGATGATCTCATCTACCTGTCGTCGGACATGGCCTTCAGCGATCTGCATAAAACGTTCGGGGGTGACGGCCTGCTCGAGCCGACCCGGGTCCACGTAATAAACACGCCCCTCCTCGCGGAGTACTCGATAAGCCCGGTGGAGAATGTTAAACGCCCGCCTGTCCATCAAGGTATGTCCCAGGGCGCTGTCATTGAGATAAAGGAATACGTTACCATGCCCCTCAGCCTCGTCGTAGGCGCGGATGGGATGAAGGGCTCCGGACCAGTTACGCAGATACGGGGGACAGCCCTCATCCGGGTAGTACTGGTCGCGGTAGATCCTCCACTCCGGGGAGTTGGACCCGCACAGGGCGGGCCGGTTAATGGCCAGTGTCCTTTCCAATCTGTGGAATGCTGTTCCTATTTCCTTACAGGATTCGGCGTAGAATTTGAACATGCCCCCAATCCCCGGAATTTTCTGAGCCATTTTGCTCACCGGGCCATCAATGACCTTAGTGAACCTGTCAAAAGCGTCCGCTGGCCCGCCGGTTTCCGGCTCGAATAGCATGACAACTTCATAGAACTCTACAGCAGTATTGACCCTGTCCATCTGTGCTTTAACTGTGCGTGCCGCCCCCTTTGCCTGTTCAAGTGCTTCGAAGAAGCCTTCTTTATCCAATTCATCCTTCAACTCTCTGAAGGCGCCTACGATCTCGCGGTTCGACAATCCTGAGAGCTCTAGGCCGGCCCGGGCAGCGAGCGATATCAACTCGTCGCCCTCGGGGATATCAGCCAGCTCCTCTCTGCTCACGGCATTCAGTAGCTTTGCCAGTCTATCCCACTGCTCAATTTGCTTATTTAGTTTGCTAAACTCATCCGTCACCTGCTTCTTTGCATTTTGCAAGGCTTGTTCTGCCGTCCTTGCCGCAGTCTCGTCCGCCACGGCAATGAAACTCAATAAAAAAATAAGAGATAAAACAGCCATACATATGATAATCAGTTTTCTCATCTGTCCTCCTCCCTTTTTCTTAAAGACCCCAGAAGTAAGGTCATTTGGGAATGTTGCACTTTGTTCTTGATATCTGTTCAGAATCTCGATGTGTTTTTTTCAGAACCTTGGCGTGCAAGCGAAATTGCCTATCTTCCTGAAACTGTCAAAGTTATTGTCTCTCTAGATTATGTCCTGGCCTCAACTGTGCCTCATTGGGCTTAGGATGAAAATCTCAGAAAGCTGATACCGCGAATTGCTTTTACACTTCAGGTCAAGCGCTAAGTGTGAAGGAGCCACCATTGAGAATCCTTGAATGGTTAAACCCGCTTTGGATAAAAATTAATAATATTCTCTGAAAGTCAGGGCGAACCTATATGGAAATCCAGTATAGTGTTCGGTATCCAACATATCTCCATACAATATTTTATTTAATTGACGTTGCGTCGTCTGAGCAACACCCTCATCATCTTCCTTGTGACGAAGGTATTCATAAAATTTAAAAAATCTTGTTAGATCTGGATACTTATCAAAATATGCATGATCGATGACAGCAAGAATTTGTGACTGATTTTTTTGTCTCCAATCTGTAGTAGTAGTAGTAAAAGGCAGGTCCTTTATTTGAAGTCTCTTTGTGGTTTTGATATTATCCCTGTGAGAAATATAGTAATAATCCATTGAAATAAGCTTAAAATTATCGCTATACAAAGGACTGTTTTTGATTGTACCGGAAATTTTTCTTTCTATTGTTTGGGATGCTTCACTTCCATAAAAAACTGAGTCTTTCCATTTTATTGGCATCCTGACAATATGTATATTATCAACATTAACATTACTGACCTGGTCATTGACAGTTTCTACAAACTCTCCAACAGCTCTAAAATCAAGGAATACTTCCTGGTAATCTACAAATTTAATTCGATCTTTTCCTTTTTTTCCCACTTCTCCTGTAGTAATGGCTCCAGGCTTCTCAGATTCGGTCTCTTCTACAGTATGAAGTCCGGATAACTCTATCTCCTTCTGGAAATCAAACTCGGCCATGAGTTCAGCCAATTCTTTCAGGTCCGCTCCTTGAGCCTGCAGGGGAGAGTCTGGTTCCTTGGCCTGGTTGGCCAGGTCCTGAATCTGACTCAGGTCGTAACCCAGGATGTCAATTCCTTTTCCTCGCAGATCCAGGGCCAGGCGGTCAAACTTGGGCGGAAGATTGCTCCAGCCCCGCAGGGCACGTATAGTGATCCTGTCCATGCCTTCCAGTTCGCCAACGTGAACATGCTCTCCAGGAACCTCGGCCAGATCAGGCGCTATTGGGTCATGCACCACTTCTACCCAGGTATAGAGAAAAAGATCCGGATCAGTTAAGCTGGAAGTCTTGATCCTGGCTTTCCCCTCGTTTTCTCCCTTGACGCTTCCGGAACTGCTGACCTGAGCAATCTCAGGTTTGAAGGATTTCCAGGTGACCTGATGGCCAGGAAAATTAATACTTGCCTGGATGTCAGCTGTTTCCCCGACAGCCATTTGCAGGTGATCCAGGGTGCGGGTGGCTAGGACCGTGCTTCGAACCCGGAAATCCTGAGGAAACACAATTTTGTTGTCCTGGTCATTGACCAAGATCACTGTCTGGAATCCCGACTGGGCAGGACTTGAAAAAGACACGTTCTGTTTCTGTTGTCCACCCAGAACCACCTTGTGCGTGCCAGTGGCGTTGAAGTTGTAGGCGTGACCGGTCTTCTGGATAAAATCGCCCCTTACCTCCAGCGTCCCCTTGGTCAGGCGATTGCTGTGGCTGTGCCTGGACTGGGTGATGAAATCCCCGTGCACCAGAACAGTATCCTGATCATCGATCATGCTCAGGATGCCCTGGCTGTCCGTGTATTCAGCCCCGTCTTTCTCAGGCAGTCCCTGAATGCGGTAATCGCCCTGGACCTCCAGTGTCCCGGAGGTGACGTTCACGGTCCCCAAGGGCTGCATGAAGTCGCCGCCAATGATCAACTCTCCGCCCGTGAGGTTCAGGGTGTGGGCATGTTCCGGGGTAAAGCCTTGCCTGATGACCAGTTTTTTCCCGTTCAGGTCCATGGTCCCGGTAAAGCCTTTGAAGACTGCCCCCTGGGTGACGTTTATTACCGCGTCCTCTTCCAGCTTCCAGCCCCTGATGGAGGTGGAAAAATATACCTGATCGTTGCGGAGACTGCAGAATGCAAATCCCGACTGGGCCGGGCTGGCAAAGGACACATCCTGTTTCTTTTGCCCGGCGAGAACCACCCTGTGCGTGCCAGTGGTGTTGAAATTATGGGCGTGACCGGTCTTCTGGATAAAATCGCCCCTTACCTCCAGCGTCCCCTTGGTCAGGCGGTTGCTGTGGCTGTGCCTGGACTGGGTGATGAAATCCCCGTGCACCAGAACAGTATCCTGATCATCGATCATGCTCAGGATGCCCTGGCTGTCCGTGTATTCAGCCCCGTCTTTCTCAGGCAGTCCCTGAATGCGGTATTCCCCCTTTATCTCCAAAGCCCCTCCCCCCGTGTTCATGGTCCCGCCGGAGTGGAACAAATTCCCGGTGATAAAAAGAGAATGCCCGTTGAGGTTGAGTGTACCTCCGGAAAAGAGAACATCCCCTTCCATACGCATATCGCCATCCAGGGACAGGTTGGAACTGATGACATTTGATTCGTGAATATTTTTGATACTCAGAAAATCCTGCACCGAGGAAAAGGCTGTTCCCTGAAAGGAGGCACCGAATATCAATATCATGACCATTGAAAGAAAAAACCTGATCATGGAGAGAAAAAAGAATTTTTCATTGTTATTTAACCGCATATCAACCCTCCTAAGTTGAATATCCCCGATCCCTGCTGAACAAGAAATGCCGGATTATTTTTCGTCCGAAATCACCGTATCAGTCAACTCTCTTTGCAGGTCGAACTCGGCGGCCCGGGAGCGCAAGTGAAGAATGTCAGGATCGGAGAACAGACGTTGCATCGCGTCCTCATCGCCCTGGCGGGCTTGGTCGACGACTTTGGCCCAGGCATCATATTTTCTCCCCTCCTCCCAGTTCCCCTCAAGCATGTACAAGGACATCAGCGCATACAGCAATTCGTTGATTTTGGAATGCGCCAGCCCAAAATAGGCTTCACTCATTACCAAGGCGCGCATATATATGGGCAAAACATGATCGTATTTCTCAAGCATGGCGTAGGTCATTCCCAACTGCATCATATTGGCGATGACCATGGGGATATCCCGCGGTAACTGTTCAAAAGCCAGGGAAAGAGATTCGCGCAATGTTGCAATGGCCTCGTCGGGATTATCGAGGTGCTTTGTCATCCAAACAGGAAAATTCTTAAATAAATCGACCGAAAGCGCGGCGTTCCTCCATTCTCCATCTTCAAGAAGATAAAATATGGAAAAAAATAATACCTGATCAGCAAGAGGATAGTGTCCACTAATGATAATCTGATCATCCTCACCATTTCCAAGATCATCGAACATGTCCCTTAAAGAGATTGGTGGCCAGTCTAATTCCGGTATGTTATTTTCCCAGTCTACTCCCTGCTCAACGTGCTTCATCAGAAAAGCGAAGTCCAAATTCATTTGAAAAACGGTAGATTCCAGTTGACCCTGAGTGCTCAGATCCTCCCAAAATGACGTCAGATCCTTTTCACGCAAAGCGTTCAGGAATATGTTCATGGTCCGCATCGCCATATGTTCAGCCTGTTCGCGATCAAGGGCTTGCTGCTTATATTGCGCGTATTCCGCGGAGTGTTCTTCTTCAAAATGTTCCAACTGATTTTCGGGAGCCAGGTCGACTGACGCCGTATACTGCTGCACGCCAAGCGGCTCAGTGTACTTCGATGATTTGCCGGGGAGGGTCTTGCCGTTTTCCTGGGCGATGTCAGGCTGTAAATATGCTCGGTGCTCCATATAATTCGCTAGTTCCTGAAGCAACGCAACTCGTTCCTCCCCCCACTTTTCTGGAAACAAAGTTGCTTCCTTGCTCATGGCTTTTACTTGCTCCAAATTCGCCTCCCAAATGTCACGACTCGAGTCTCGAAGGGCAAAAACCGGAGCTAAAAACCGTTCCGGCAGGACGCCCCAGGCCCGCAAGACATGGACTATCAATCGGTCATCGCCTTCCAGATCCTTCTGTTCCTGCCGTGGGTTCGACCCCACAGTTGGAGCTTGATCCAATATGTGATCGCATGCAACGATTGGAAGCATGTCGGCAATGAGTAAGTCGGCAATCGTGTTCAGTGTCAGCGTCTTGCGAAAGGCCTCGTTGATGGTCATCGCCGTGACAAGGGCTCTGGCGTACTCTCCGGCTTCAGCGTGAAGCGTCGCGATGGCTTCCAAAGCCATGGACCTGCCGTGTAGACTCTCAATACGTTCTGCGGTCTGATATGCATGCCAGTACTGACCAGCTTCGGCAAAGTGAATCGCGATAATTTCCAATGCCTTTTCTCGGTTGAGATCGAGAATCCCGCCATCCGCCTCCGCTACCAACTTGCCGGCCTCGGTGAACAAACGATCGCTGGTCTCCACGTCCCCTTTCTTGGCAAACCCCACGGCAACACCTGCCATCGTCGCGGCCCTGGAGAATGGATGATCAATCTTCAAGGCCAAGTCCCGCGCTGCGTCCACATGGCCAGCCTTGGAGTACTGGACGGCAATTGTCCAGATGGACTCATTCCGATTAATTGTGTTTGCGATGGTTGCGCTGATGGAAACCGCTCTGTCCAGCACCTGGGCGACCCAATCCGGGTTGCCATCCTTGGCCAGTGTACCACCTAGTTCAACCAGGGCATCGACGGCGATTGAGGGAGTTTCAATACGGTCGATCGTTACCAACACCTGATGGACATGGCCGGCTTTTGCCTGTCCAAGAGACAGCGCAGCCAAGGCCAAGTCCCGCTGGCGCTGATTATTCGCGGCCAAGGCAGCATCCAGCGCCTTGTCGAAAAGCTTGAATTCCGCAAACGCGGCGCTGGAATGTACCAGCGCCCTGCTTTTCTCGCCATCCAGATCCTCCGGTATCTCCTTGGCAAGTCGATGCATTTCGGCCAGCAAGGCCTTGCCTTCCTCATTATCTCCGAACCTGGACAAACTCAGGGCAATTTGCCCCATTGCCCAGACCTTGTTGGAAGGCAGGTCTCTCGAAAGCTTTTCCAAAGTTGCCATGGCAGCGTCGAACTGACCAACCTCGGCAAAGTGGCTGGAGATGACACCTAAAGCGTTGGACCTGCCCCGCTGATCCGTGATGGTCAAGGCCTCTTCCATGGATTGATGCAACTGCCGCATTGCATCATCAGATTGACCGTCAAAATGAAGATTCAGGGCAATTTCGGACAAGGTTCGCAATCGCAAACCATCGTCCTTCATCATCATGGTTGTTTCATATGCCTCTGAAAATTTGCCGGATTGGGCATACAAAACGGCTGTCTGACCTAAACCTGTATCTCTAAACAGTACATTTTCGATGGATTGCGCCGCGAGTCTCGACTCTGCCAGTGCTAACTTCAGAAATAACGGTTTTTCCCCTTCAGAAGACACATCAAGCTCTCTTAGGGACGCAAAGAGCGCCTCTTTATGCTTTCCATCCGCGATGTACGTCTTGGCCAGACCATCCCACGCCCCTTGGTTTTCCGGCTCAATCTCCAAGGCTTTCCGATACGCCGCCTCGGCCTCATCCCACTGCTCCGTCCGATACAGCAACGCTCCCAATTCAAGCCATATGGCAACGACATCCGGTTCAAGGTGTACGAAGGTCTGATAAGCTTCAATAGCTTGCGCCAATTTTCCGGCATTGCGAAAGGCCCAACCAAGGTCACGCCAGTGCTGGACAACATCGGGATCAATGTTCACAGCCTGCCGCAACGTCACAATAGACTTGTCCCACTGATTGGCTTTGCCGTAGGCAATGCCGAGATCTCTCTGAAAGGCGGCATTTTCTGGGCTGATACGCACTGCCTGCTTATATGATTCAATCGACTTTTCAATTTCACCCAGTATATGATATGCTAACCCGGTATATCTCAAAACCTGTGCATTTTCCGGTTCAATATCCAAAACCCTTTGAAAAAAGTGAAGAGACTGCTCAGCATCACCAGCCCTTCCATAAATGATTCCCATCATGGTTAAAGAGCTGACATGTTTTGGATCTATCTCTAAAACTTTAAAAAAAATATCACCAGCCCTATCCATATTCTCAGCTTTGAAGTATTTCTCCCCCTGCAAAAATAAAGTTTCAGCATCGATTGGACCTTCTTCAGAAAATACTGGACAGGATACCAAGGTTACAAATATGAAAAATTTTAAAATATAGAGAATTTTCATTGAAACTTTACCCCCATTTTTATTTATCCCCACGTCCTCTTCCAACTTCACTTAAATAGCCGGCGTTTGTGACGTCTATCCAACCAGGTAAGCTTATCAATCCCCTTGGTGTGCAGCCTCCCTGGATTGTAGGATCGCACAATTTGCACCATGATTCGAATTTTTTACTCCCTGAGCAGCCTGAGGAGGCCGGCATGCCGCTCTAATCGGGCCAGATCCATGGGAGTGCGCTCGTACTTGTCGCGTGCGTTGACATCAGCACCATGATCGATCAACAGAGTTGCAAGTTCCAGGTTGCCGGTTCTCGCCGCCAAGTGCAGCGGGGCAGATTGATCATTGTCTCTGGGCTGGATATTTGCCCCATGTTCTATGAGCATCACGGCCACATCCTTATGTCCATTCTCGACGGCTTCATGCAGAGGGGTGCGACCCCATCGTTCATCCGCCAGTTCGGGATCAGCGCCCACGGTGAGGAGCAGGGCAACAAGAGGAGCATCACCATTCCCTGCCGCTCTGGACAGCAAGGTTCCCCGGCTGGACACCCGGTTTACATCCGCCCCGAGACTGATCAGGTATGCGATCATTTCAGGATCTTCGGTCTGAAACAGAGCCGGACCGCGCCAACCGACCTCCGCATTCAGATCCACTCCAGCGCTCACCAAAGCAGCGACGGCCTTTTTGTCCGGTTGATGCGAAATTACCCGTCCAAGCATCTGATACAGGGGATCTACATCAGCGCCTTTCCGTACCAGGAGATCGACAACCTCACCGTGTCCAGCCAGTGCTGCAAAAACAATGGGAGTCTCTCTGTCGCGGCTTTTTATCTCCGGATCAGCCCCATGTTCCAGGAGTAGATTCACAATCTTACTATGTCCCGTCCTGGCCGCAGCATGAAGTATGGACCAGGCCCATCTCTTTTCCTTACCGGGTTCGATGGGCTCCCCCAGTGACAGCAGGGCCTTGACCTGGGAAATGTCGCCCCTGAGGGCAGCGACCCGCAACAGGGGCCATTCCAGGGTCTTAAAGTCAGCCTCGCCCCCATAAGCAATAAGGCTTTCAGCGATCCGCAGTTGTTCATTGCGCGATTCGTTGCCCGCAACCAGCAGCAGAGGGGTTCTACCATCGGTTTCCCTCAGGTTCGGATCAGCACCCTGGGCCAGGAGGAATTCAACAGCTTGGACATTTCTTGTCATCGAGGCTCTATGCAGGGCAGAAAAACCTTCATCGTCAGGGGCATTGACAACCACACCATGTGCCAGCAGAAACGCCATTCCGGCAAGGTTTCCATTTTCAGCAGCCCTGGCCAGCAAAGAACCTCCTTTATCCTGTAACTCAAGTTTTGCGCCTGAATCCAGCAAGTGTGCCACCAGTTCCAGGTGTCCTTCGGAAACGGCCAGATGCATCGGGGTAAAACCATTGTGGTCTCGGGCGTCAATGTCGGATCCTTTTTTCAGCAATGCATCCGCCAAAGATCGGTCGTTGATCAGGGCGGCCACATGCATGGGCGTCAGCAGGTATTCTCGTTCATGAACATTCACCTCCGCGCCACGCGCCAGCAACGTGATCATCAGTTCCAGTCTCAAGGTCAAGGTATTTTTTTGTTGAAACCTGGCAGGAATATCCTGATTGGCCTTCCAGTCGCGGAAGGTTTCCATCATCGCCCAGACCAGGGCGGTTTCTCCCAGATTATTGGCGGCAGTCGCATCCGCCCCTTGGCGAAGCAAATAAGTGGCAGCATCGACCTCTTCCAGCTCAACGGCATAATGCAGGGCGGTATTGCCTTCGCTGTCCAGAGCGTGCTTCGCCCCAAGGACGTTTTCATCGGCTTCTCGGGAGACAAGAAACTTGACCAGGTCAAGGTGACCAAGACCTGCTGCATAGTGCAGGGGGGAGGCCTGCCATTGATTGCGCGCATTCACGTCGATACCGGCATCGACAAGGATTTCGGCCACATCCAGGTATCCACCTGCTGATGCAAGGTGCAGGGCGGTATTGCCGTCCAAGTCCACTGCAGACAGATTTGCTCCGCGAAGCAAATGCCTCCGGACATCTTCTGCTTCTCCAGAACCGGCCGCTTCCAGCAGGTCGTCAAAGACGGTCATGCCCTGCTCGGTGAATATGGCCACAACATCTGACTGATTGTGCTCAAAGGCCAGCTCAACAGGAGTCTTTCCGTCCATATCCGTGACAGCGACATCCAGACCTTGGTCAAGCAGCCATCCGATCATTTCCAAGCTGCCCGCTGCTGCAGCTTCATGGAGCACCGTGCGACCCCGGTTGTCCTTTGTCCGCAAATCAGCTCCATGATCAAGCAGATTTGCAGCCATCCGCACATTGCCAACCCTGGCTGCCAGATGCAGGAGGGTAGAGCCTTTTCCGTCCGTCTCGTTGGCTTTTGCACCTTTGGCCAGCAGATACTCAACCACATCCGGGTGCCCTCTGGAAATCGCCATATGCAACAAGCCCTTGTCATGCCGGTCTTTTATCTCCAGGTCTGCACCATGGGCATCCAACAGCGCGACAAAATCCTTGAGACCGGAGAACACTGCCGCCTGCACAGGAGTCCAGCCCCGACTGTCCTGAATGGAAAGGTCCGCCCCTGAATCCAGAAGAACTTTGGCCATGGCCAAAGCTATCACCGGTTCAGCTTGTGCGGAGTCCATGGTCTGCATAAGGGGTGTCAGACCTCTGCGATTCGAAAGGTCAGGGTCTGCTTCATGGTCAACCAGTAAGCGAAACAGAGGGAGATCGTGCCGGTCCATGGCGATATGCATCGGTGCTGTACCGTGTCGATCAGTCAGGTTGGGGTCAGCGCCGGCAGCGAGCAGCTTGGAGACTACTTCAAGGCTGCCTCTGTATGCGGCCAGGTGAAGCGGTGTTTCCTGGTTCTGGTTCTGTGCATTGACATCGACCACCAGGTCCAGAAACAGCTCGACCAGGGCCTCCTGGCCTCCGGCAGAGGCCCTGTGCAGACGTCTTGAGCCCCGGCCCAGGTCCTGCTCCAGATCAATGGCCTCTACAAAGAGTTTGCGGGCGATATCCGCACTTTCGGCCCGAACAGCAAGATCAAAGGGATAATTGCCGTTTCCATCGGCAATGGCAGCATCCGCTCCTGCTGCCAGCAGAATATCCACCCATGCATCAGCATCCTGCTCCAGTTGCGTTGCAAAGTGCAGAGGTGTTCTTCCAGTATCCGCGACCGCGTTTACGTCTGCCCCGGAAGAGATGAGCAGTTCCGCAAGGTGGCGGTGTCTGTTAATAACTGCCAGGTGAAGAGGAGTCTGGCCCCTGTTGTCCTTGACATCAATCTGTGCTCCGGAACTGATCAGCAGTTCCGCCAGGCCTTTTTGATCACCAGAGGCTGCATAATGCAGAGGTCTTTGTCCATTGGATGTTTCCACCTCAATGGAGATGCCCTTGTGCATCAAAAGTCCGGCAAGTTCCTTGCTGCCGGAAAAAGCCATAAGATGCAGGGCCGTCGTCATGCCCCGACCCCTGGCGTGGACATCAGCGCCAGCTTCGATAAGTATCCTGGCCATGGCAGCATTATCATTTTCAGCGGCCAGTATAATAGGGGCTCTCCAGGTTACCCTGCCCGTGGAATTCGGATTCGCGCCCTGGATCAGCAGGTACTCCGCTATTGCAATATGCCCATTATCAACGGCAATCTGGAGAGAATTATCCTGGTGACCCCATCCGGTCTGTCTCTCTTCGATATCCGCACCTTCCGCCATCAGTCTTTTGACTTCCTTCAGATTTCCAGCCTCAACAGCAACCAAAAGATTGTCAAAGGAGGTTTTGACCGAGGGAACAGGAATCTCGACTCCCAGCGCGCTCAGCCTGGAACGGGCGGAGTGCTCAAGAATTTCACTGGTTTTTTCGGCCTGGTTGAGATAGGCAAGATAAACATGCACTGCGTCATCATGACGGCCGACCTCTTCCAGGGCCCGTCCATAAGCGATGAAGTGCTCCAAAAGTCCCTGGCCGGCCCGGACTGGATCAGGGATCAGCCGTTCATAAAGGGCCACGGCCTTTTCCCATTTGTTTTCATATTCATAAAGAATTAAGAGACGTTTCTCCACCAGAGGCATGCCCGGTGTGGTGAACATGGCAAAGCGCTCATCCAGCAGGGTTGATTCCGGATATCGTTCAAGATAGCGCTCCAGCAAGGCAATGGCATCGTGGTTTCTGGCCGGGCTGAATCCCCGCATGTACATGTTGCTCAGACGCCAATAGCTCTCCTGAGCCTGGGCGGTATCAGGGGCCTCTTCCATCAACCTCAGATACAGCTTTTCCATTTCCTCCAGTTCCCAGTCTTCCAGGGCTGCTATTTGGTTAAAGAGCTCCCGGGCCAGGGTCTGCTGTACCGTGAGAGGAATTGCAGCCACTGCTTCAGTGTCGTTATCATTCTTGACAAGTACAGCTTCGGCTGTATCATCAATTGCTCCTGAGGAAAAACTGCCCAGGTATTCGGCAATTTTTTCTAGTACATCCGAACTGTTACGCAGTAAGTCGATTTCAGAAGCCCTGGTTTCCGCGGCAAGCTTTTCAATTTCTTCCTGATCCGCAGACTGGATCTCACCCCCCTGCTGGCTCAACCCCAATGCCATGTGCATGAATCTGTCAGGTAAACGATCCCAGGCCCGCGGTGCCCGTACTGTCAGTTTGCCCTGTGACGCAAGTTCTCTCAATGCCAGGTCTGCATCATCCTTTCGGGTTTCCGAAGAGGATATGCCAAGTTCTTCCGGGTTTATTTGAACTCCTGAAGTCAAGGTAACAACCTCTTTGAGCTTATCCATGGAAGTATTGGAGTGCATTCCGAGCACTTCGTTGGAACCGCTTAAAGGCCAGTACCCTTGATTGAAATTTACGACACTTAATCTGCCAAATACTCCTTTGTCATTTATAAAAATAATAAAATTTGAATCTTGAAGAAAAAAAACCTCGCCTACAATGCCATCTGTTGTAAAAACTTCAAGGAAATCTCCCACTGCAATATCACCCTTGTACACTTCAAGGACTTCGATGGTATTTTTAATTTCTTTCACGCTGTTATCGGCAATATTTCCCAATTCTTCTTTTTGATGAAATGATGCAAGAACGATAATATCAGACTCAATAACCAATTCTTCCAGAGCCATTACCCTGATACTGGTTGCCCATGAGCATATATATGCAAAATTAACTATAAAAATAGTTAGTAAAATTGTTTTTTTCATTGAACTTGTTCCCTGAACAAATGATTCAAGTTTCAAATATTAGGTATAAATTGACCAGTAGCCCTCACATTTCATGGTCAACTTTTTTTCTGTCATTCCTGCTCGGGTTTTCGGTCTGCAGGCCGTTTCTTGATCAACCCCCAAAAAAAATATGAAAATTCAGCTTGTTAGTTTCCGATCACTCAAGCGCACCCGGATAAAATGATGCTGATGTATCATTGGTTGCCCAATCCCTGAATCCGTGACGGCTCGACTCTTGTTTTGGCTATATCTTCATGTAATCTTGTTGGAATTACAGAGGAACCCTTGACAGTACCTTTCACCAGCCACCCTTCGGAGCATCCGTCCGCACGCCATCTTCATTGCCCGTAGCCGTCCGATAAAGTGTACTTAAATCGAACGGCCACGGGGACAACGAAACTGACGCACGGACGAACGCTCACGGATTCGGGCAATCATATTGAATCCCACATCAAGATCTGCCTCAAAGGTGTTTGATTCCAACCGCTTGAAAGTGTCTGGATGGTCGATCAGGGCCCGTCTACTTTAGGCAAGGCGGTCAGGTACAAATCATAACCGCCCATTCCACCTGGACGGTCTGATGAAAAAATCAGCAGCCTGAGCTGGTGATAATCCCTCAGGGACATGGCCATAATCGACGGTCTGAATTCATTGGCTGGCGTATTGAGTTCCACACCCCGGGGCATGATTTTCTGCATATTGAAGGGTTTCTGCCATCTGCCGTCTTCATGGCGGGAGACGTACAGATCATAGCCCCCATATCCGCCGGGCCGGTCAGAGGCGAAAACCAGCAGGTTGCCCTCAATATATGGAGCCAGGGTATTGCCCTGAGCGCTGAATTCCGTTGCCGGTTCGATTTTTTCAGCCAGAGAACTGTCTCCGAGCCACCGGCTGAAGCGAGTATCTTGCGTGGTATTTCTATACCTGTAGATCTGAAAACTGCCGCTGCGGTTGGAGCTGAAATAGAGCTCGTGGCGTTTGAAATCATACGTTGCGTAGGCGTCATCAGCACCGGACAGGTTTCCAAAGAAAGGCTTGATCTGGCCATTTTCATCCAGAAAATACAGGTTCCGCTTTCCTTCCCTATCTGAATCAAACATCCAGACCCCGCCTGAAGGCAGATGCCCCTGGCCGCTCCAGGGCAGAGGCTCCTTGTCCAGATTCAGGCTCAGGGTCAGGTAATGGCTGAAAGTCTCCTCATAAACGCGCTCTGATATAGAAGAAGAAACCAGTGGTGTGGGGCCGAGATGATTGCCGGCTGACTCGGGAACAAGGGCAAAAGGTCCGATTCGTTCATCGGCAATGATCAAAGGCGGCGGGGTTGTTTGTCTCCGGCGGGGATAGGGGTTCTGGATGATTTGCAGCCGGCCTGTTTCCAGAGAATAGTTTTGCCCTTGTGAAGCAGCATTGCTGGAAAACACTATAAAGGCGTCCATTTTCAGGGGAGGAGGGACAGCGGCCGCGTTAAAATCGTCATAAGGAGAATTCAGCCCTTTAAGAGCATAAATTCCAGGAGTGCTCTCCAGGGTGTCGGGCATATCACCGTAAAGCATCTGCATGATGCAGCCGCTTAAACAAAATAAGAATAGCGCGCAGACCAGGTTCATCCCGATATTATTCCGGTATTTTTTATGCAACCTGTTCATTTTACAACATTTATAAATTCTGGTTACAATTAATCCATTCATGAAGATACTGCTGGTTGATTACCCAGACCGTAGTTGTGACCGAGATGGTAGTTCTGGTTCTTGAGGGTGTTGAAGGTCTCATTCTCGATCCGCCAGCGGGCGCGAGCGCAGTGCATGATCTCCATGACGTTGTCCGGGGTGATTTGAAGATCAGTGACCCAACTGAAGCGGTTGCGAACCTTCACCTCCCCGTCCTTGGTCTCGACCTCCCAGTGTTCGAGGAAATTGACCCGTAGTTCGTCCTGACTGGCCTTGTTGAGCGGCACGGAATTGATGAAACGAAAAACGTGGACTTTGTCTTCATCCTTGCTGTCGGGCAGGATCAGTTCCGTGAGTTCTCCCCGCTCGGCCGCCTTGTCGATCAGGTTGAACAGAAAGACGTGATCCCCGGGCTTGGCCGCAAGGATGAAGCGGCAGTCATGGGCCTTCAAGTACTTGATATGCAGGGCGTTGGCGCTCAGACCATCTTCGGTGACGATGACCTTCAGATGCGGGTGTTCTCGACGGAAATCAGCGAGCAAGCGCTTGATGCGTTCCGCTCGCGATCAAACAAAAACTAACGCGGGAAATGCCCATAACCCAACATTTTCAATGAAATGTACGGCTTTTTTTGTAAAATGAATTTTCAAAAAAAAATCAAAAATTCAAAAAGAAGCGGCTTATAAAAAAATTATAGAGGGGTTTTCAGGACTGGTCAAGAGTTCACCCAGCGGATTCGATCGCATTGTTTTCTAGAGCTTGATATTTCGTACCTGTTCACCCGATAAACCTTGAGCAGGTACTGAATAGGTTACCGCCCCTTGTAGGAGCCCACCCCTGTGGGCGAATTCCCGTTTTTTTTCTCAGCAGCTTTATCGCCCACGGGGGGCTCCTACGGGAAGTACCTGGGGCAACGGCCAAACTCTCGATCCTGGTGAATGGTTACGATATTTCCAATGATATCAAAGGGAGAGGTGCTGTGCTTTGTAGGATTGTGCTGGAACTGGACATTCCAAACTTTTTCTTATATTCTTCGATGAAATTTGGCTGAAAACACCGACAAGGGGCATAGCCATGCAAGGTGAAGATTTCCCGGTTTCACGGGGTACCAGCGAACGGAACTGGCAATAAGGATATAATCAGTCTTCCGCCCCTTGCCTTTCCCTTTCTACCGGCTGTTCATCCGGGCCAGGGTCCTTCTGGCGACCCACAGCAGGCCAACGGTGGAGATGATGATCAACAGCAGAGGAATAAGCCGGTGCAGTCCTTCCAGGGAAGGATTCTGGGCAAAAGCCCAGATTTCCTGGGCATCCCGGCCCAGCATAAAAAAAATGAAGGTTCGCGGCAGCATGCCGATCATGGTGGCGAGCATAAAGGATACAAGGCCGAGTTTCAGCACCGAAAGAGCGATGTTGCTCATGGCGAAGGGAAGCACTGGCGACAGGCGGGCGAAGATGATCATGGTGAACTCATCCTGGCGGATCTTTTCAAGAAACTGCTGGATGTCGGGGTTGCGGTAAAAGCTGTCGCTCAGGACCAGGTTTTTGGCCGCTCCGCCCAACTTCAGCCCGAGCAGCGCGGACAACGGGTATGAGAGCACGAGGCCTGCCAGCCCGTACCAGGAGAAGAAGTAACCGCTGACGATGGCGATGAAAGTGGTGGGGGTCAAGGCCAGGGCCATGGCCGGTATGGCAGCCAGATGAAAAATGAGCAGCGCCTGCATGGTCTGGGTCGTCAACAAGTGCTGATTAGCCTGGGCCACATAGATGAACAGCGATGATACCGCCAGCGGAAAAATGGCAAAAAAGAGCAATAAAAGCAGAAAATTGCGGTTGTCCCGCAGGTGAGCGAAAGCGGTGTGGGTGGTTATTCTGGTAAACAAGCTCATACTGCCGATCTCCGTTTCCGGCCCGCCACGGGTTGTGGTTGCATCACGAGGCCGCCCTGGACCTGGCTTTTCATAAAATACTGGCAGGCCTCGTTGATCTCCGCCAAATGCTCTTCGGCCACCTTCCTTCCTGAACGTTTGGTCCAGGTGGTGGACTTTATCCGGGTGATCCTGCCTGCTCAAGTGGTAACTGAAGTATTAAAATAATACCTTGTGGCAGCTCTGGCAAAAAAACCGACAGCACGACTCAATTGCACCTCATATCATCCTCAATCCGTAACGAATGGTCGCTTGTTTTGGCTATATCTTGCTGTAATTATATTATAATTGCAGTGGAATCCTTGAGAATATCCATCACCAGGCGCCCTTGGGGCGTTCGTCAGCACGCCATCTTCGTTGCCCGTACCCGTCCGATATAGACTACTTTGATCGAACGGTCACAGACAATACAGTTGACACACGGACGAAAACTTATGGATCCAGGATCTGGTTTAAATCTCAGGCTGCAGCGGTTAAAGTCTGTTCAGTGGAGGGCAAAAACCTGAGCAAGACACGGTATCTCCACTCCCCTCCATTGACCAGGCACATACAGATTGGAGAAATGAAACCTTGAAATGGGCGAACAAGAGAATCCAGGAATACCGTGATGGCCAGTCGGCGACTTTCCTCGAAAAAATGACGCTGGGAGTTGCCCATCCAGTGGCCTTACTGTTAGCTTTTGCTGGTATCGTGATGCTGTTTTACGGGCTGTGGGTGCATGCCTGGGTAGGGATTGGCGCGGGCGTCATCACGTACCTAGCCGGGGTTTTGCATGGGCAGTTCATAGGGTGGCCTGACCGGCAAATTGAGCTGTATCGGCAGGGACAAAAAGCGACATGGCTGGAACTGCTGGTACTGGAGCATGCCCATCCAGTCCATTGTATTCTGGCCTTGATTGGTATAGTATTCACCCTTTATGGGCTGTGGATGCAGAGCTGGCTCTGGATCAGTATCGGTATCATGCTCAATATCGCAGGTCATGTCTTTACATGGTTAAGCGCATGATCTAGGCGTGAGGGGTGGATGCACCATGTGCATGATTGCCCTGAATCCGTAAGAACGAACGCTCACGGATCCAGGGACCTGTTTACCTGCCTTGGTCATCAAGGGCTGCAGCTACCCCAAGGCTTTGAAAAAACAAGAGAAAAAGAGGTAGTTCGAGAGCGTTGCAAGGACGTTGAGGATAATTTCAATCACAGAACCAACCAGCTGAACTGGCGAGCCAAACGCCGGAGATCATCGTTTTCGAGGGAAATCACATGAGAGATAGAAAAGTTATGAAAATTGCTTTAATCGTTTCCGCCGCATTTGCCCTGCTGAGTGTATACTGGAGGTTTACCGATCCACCTCCGCCACCGCCGCAGGGAATGACGCAGCAAGGGGACTCGAGCCATGTGCAATCACCTGGATCGGGAGAGACGAGCAGGAATCCCTGGGACCCCTCCCCTGTTGTCCAGACGGAGTAGTGCTCCTCCGGTGCCCGTCAGCCTGCTTATCCGCGAATGCAATGCCGGCTGACGGTTCCAGTCTGCAGGTCATGCACCTTTTTCTCTTGCACTTGAATCAGTAACGGCTGGATCTTGTTCCGGATCCATTGTACTGACCCCAGGATATAACAGCTTGATATTTTTTTGCCAATTCTCCTTCATCAGCCGCCCTTCGGGGCGTGCGGACCAACACTCACGGATCCAGAATTATTCATGCCGTTACACCCGACTGCCGGCAATTTTGTAGACCTGATTTTTATCGCGTTTTCCAACCGCAATGACCACTATGACCAACTCATTGTCTTTGACTTGATATGCCAACCGATATCCAGGGCCTCTCAACTTGATTTTATAACAATCACCCATCGTCTTGAGCCTTGCGCTTGGAACTTTGGGATCAGTGAGACGTTCCTTGAGCTTTTTTGAATATTTCCCGAATGGATCCATCCAGGTTATTCCATTCCTGTAAAGCCTCTTCTTTAAATTTCAGCTCATAGCTCATCGAGATTAACTTTTATTTCAGGCTGTGATTTCCTCTTCTCAATGATCGCTTGCAGCTCAACGTCTTCCAGAATATCACAGATGTTTTCGAATGCTTTCGCTGGGACTGCGTAAAAAACAGGTTCGTTTCGATTTAAAATCGCGACAGGCGCACCTTCTCCCTGCCCTACAACTGCCATCGGGGTTTTTTTCAACTCGGAAACCCCGGCACTGATCTCCGCAAGAATATGATGTGTTGTTACCATTACCTTTCCTGCCTCTTGTTGGCCCGTTCATTTTGGGCGTTTTCATTGCTGGCTGTTTTTTCATTTGTCACTTGTCTTTCAACCACCAAAAAACCAGCCTACCGACCTGACAATAGCCCTTGCAAATGGTCTTGTCAATGAGGCTCTGTCCCGCTTTCCATGGAGCCTGACAGATGCCTGGGTGGCAAACAATGTCCCTCTAACCTGCTTTTCAGTCGCTCTCTTTTCCTTCTTCTTTTTTACTGTTAACGAAATGGGCAGCGGCCAGGGCGGCGGTGGCCCCTTCGCCAGCGGCAATGACGATCTGCTTGCCGTATTTATGGCGTAGGTCGCCGATGACATAAATGCCGGGAATATTGGTTTCACAGGTCTCGGTGGTGATGACATACCCTTCTGAATCCATCCTGGTGCCCGCGGGGACCAATTGATTATTTGTGTCCTTTCGGTAAGCCTGCCATGAAGAGGCAATGCAGTTCGGTTACAATCGGTCCTTCATTTTAATTCATGGAGGATTGCCGATGAAAAACTCTCCCACACTTTCCCAGTTATCCATCACCGAG
>NZ_JAFFQC010000439.1 GCF_016918545.1 Desulfobulbus alkaliphilus
TATGCAGACCATTCAGCATTAGTGGCGCCGATTGTAACGGAATTCAACACCACTGTAAGTCTAAGCGTAAAAAAAGCTGTGCCGGCACGTTACTCGGGATGAAAAATGCCGATCACCTGCTCATTACTGCGGATCTGATCGCGCGCCTGCTTATCGGCCTCGCGCATCTGATGTCCGCATTTTACGCATTCCACCACATCGACACTGTTTTCGCGCCACATGGCCAGGGTGTCTTTTTCCTGACAGTGCGGACAGACCGCACCGGCGATAAAACGTTTACGCATTTTTTCCTGCCCGCCTGTTGTTCACGGAAACCTTAAGTGTATACCCTGCACACCGCAAATTGCAGCGATGGCCCTGAATAGCCCAGGCTGCCGGCTTACTC
>NZ_JAFFQC010000440.1 GCF_016918545.1 Desulfobulbus alkaliphilus
TCTTCGAGCTGGTCAAAGACCTGCATGCGCTTGGCCTTCTCAAAGGACAGCGTGATGGTGCCTTCCATTTCGTTCTTGCGAACGACGTAGACATCCACACGGTCGCCCACGCTGACGGTCATGTTGCCGGCGGCGTCACGGAACTCGCTGGCCGGGATCTGGCCTTCGGACTTGAAGTTCACGTCCACCAGAACATTGTCGTCATCCACGCGAACGATCTCGCCCTTGGTGATAGAGCCTTCTTCGAGGTCGCCGAAGTCGGGATTGAGATAGTTTTCAAGGGCGCTTTCGAAACTCATTTCGTTTTCGTGCCCGGTTTCCTTGTCTGCCATGCTTGACATGCCTCCAAACATAATTTGTCCCCTGTGCGGGGGTGAAAGAAAGT
>NZ_JAFFQC010000441.1 GCF_016918545.1 Desulfobulbus alkaliphilus
GTCGAGATGGGGCCGCAAAAGCTGATATTTTTGCTGGAGCATGGCAAGGTTGTCCATGCTGCGACTATACAGTCAAAAAATCGTCAACGCAAAACAAAAAATGTACAAGTTATTATTGCTAGACTCCCTAGAGTTTTGTTCACGCAGTAATTTTGATGCGATTGCCCTGCTCTTTTTTGTGGCTTTCATGAAAATTAGGGACATCTTCCCCAATTTTTACAGAGAGAAGTGGCCAATCTCCCAAAGCACACAAAATAGGGGAAGTGTTTGAATGCATAAGTCCGGCAAAGAAAAGAAACCTCCATGTGAGTATAATGTTTTAGCAACAGTTGGGTCGAGAACCAGCTCGCCCAAAATATACCACAGGGAGGTTTCTATGAACGTA
>NZ_JAFFQC010000442.1 GCF_016918545.1 Desulfobulbus alkaliphilus
CCCTGATCCCCTACCAAAGCCAGCAGACCGGCCGGCAACAGCACTGGGCCTATGCCGGCCTTGGCCAGCTCGATCAGCGCCAGGTAGGAGTCGAGCTCCATGGCTGGCACCAGCCCGAGCGCGGCCAGGGGATCCCGCAGATAGCGATTGGAGGGGTTCTCCAGATCCATGGTGAGTATCTTGCGCACCTTCTCCTGCGCCAATAATTCCTCACTCACCTCTGCCTCGCTCAGCTTGCCAGTCAATGTTGCTTGCAAGGCGATCTGATGATCCGGCTGCACCACCTCATCCCCATCGTCCCCCACCAGATAGAAGGGCTCTTCCAGCAGCAGCTCGGCGCACAGGCCGTGACCGGGGGGCAGGCGACCGGCACAGATGCCGAGC
>NZ_JAFFQC010000443.1 GCF_016918545.1 Desulfobulbus alkaliphilus
GTATTCCAGCGAGGTCAGGCGCAGGGGCTCGCCATTGACGCTGGCGCGCGCCGCGCGGGGATCCAGCCGCAAGCCGCCGCACGACAGCGTCGCCGAGGCGATGCCCGCCGAGCGGCGCAGCAGCGCCCGCAGACGCGCCAGCAGCTCTTCGGTATGGAAGGGCTTGGTCAGATAGTCATCGGCGCCGGCATCGAAGCCCGCCACCTTGTCCGACCAGGCGCCGCGCGCCGTCAGGATCAGGACCGGCGTCGTCTTGCCCTCGCGCCGCCAGCGCTCCAGCACCGACACGCCGTCGATCTTGGGCAGCCCCAGATCCAGGACAATGACGTCATAGGGTTCGTTCTCGCCCAGATAATGGGCTTCTTCGCCGTCCGGTGCATGGTC
>NZ_JAFFQC010000444.1 GCF_016918545.1 Desulfobulbus alkaliphilus
TGGCATAGGCGTGCGCCTGTGCTACGGCCACAAGGTGCTCTACGGCTACACCAACCTGGCCAGCCGCGACGAGCTGCTGCGCATCGTCAGCCTGCTGGCGGCCAAGGACAAGCGTGACCCCGTGGTCACCGCCACTGCCTTCGATTTCACCCCCATCACAGACCGCAATCCGGTGGCCCTGCCGCTCTCGGCCGACAAGCAGCTGGAGCAGAAGATTGCCTATCTGCATGCCATGGATGCGGTGGCCCGCGCCGAGAGCGGCAAGGTGAGCCAGTTCTCCGGCAACGTGCTGGGCTGGGAGCAGGAGGTGGAGATCTTCAACAGCGAAGGGCTGCAGGTGAGCGATCGCCGCCACTACAACCGCATCATGGCCCAGACCATAGC
>NZ_JAFFQC010000445.1 GCF_016918545.1 Desulfobulbus alkaliphilus
GGATACGCGCAGTCATGGGTTCAATCAGTGCTCGGGAGCGTACGTAACGTCAGTGTGAGGGATAGGTTTCAATAGAAGACTAATTTGAGTATCCGCCTGCCGCGCGGCGCCTGGACAGGGCCGTCGCCGGCAGGTCCACGATGACCTGGAGCCCCTCTGGCCGCCATTCGCGCGACAAACGCCCGCCGAGCTGTCCCTCAACCGACAGGCTGGCCAGGGACGAACCGAAGCCGGTGCGTTGCGGCATGCCCTGGACGACCGGACCGCCCGTTTCCGACCAGGTCAGGACGAAGCGGTCCTCCTGCCGTTCCGTCGTCAGGGTCACCACGCCGCCACGCTCGGAAAGCGCACCGTATTTGGCGGCGTTGGTCGCCAGTTCGTGGA
>NZ_JAFFQC010000446.1 GCF_016918545.1 Desulfobulbus alkaliphilus
GCTCTTCATCGCGCCAGGCCGGGTCGTCGCCCAGCTCCCAGGTGCCTTGGCCGAGGGCGGGAACGGTCGTACCGTCCGCAAAAGTGACGAGGCGGGTCATGTCCGTCCTGACGATAATGAGCGGCGAAGACGCCGTCGGAGGAAGCGATGCGAACCCGGCATATCAAGACCGACGGTCTGGTCCAACAGGTTCTGGAGGCCGGGTTCGAGGATGACAACGCGCCGCTGGTCCTGCTGATCCACGGCTTCCCAGAACTAGGGATCAGCTGGCGCGCCCAGGTCCAGGCGATCTCGCAGGCGGGCTATCATGTCGTCGCCCCGGACATGCGGGGCTATGGCGGGACGGACAAGCCGGAGGGGGTGGAGGCCTACGCGATCCTGCAT
>NZ_JAFFQC010000447.1 GCF_016918545.1 Desulfobulbus alkaliphilus
ATCTCGTCCAGGAAGATGGTGCCGTCCTGCGCCAGTTCGAACAGGCCCTGCTTGCCGCCGCGGCGGGCGCCGGTGAACGCCCCTTCGGCATAGCCGAACAGTTCGCTCTCCAGCAGGCTTTCCGGCAGGGCGCCGCAGTTGACGGCCACGAAGGGCGCGTGGCGCCTGGGGCTGGCATTGTGGATGGCATGCGCCAGCAGCTCCTTGCCCGTCCCGCTTTCCCCGTGGATGTATATCCCCGCGTCGGACTCGGCGAAACGCTGGGCGTGTACCCGCAGGGTCCTCATGGAAGGGCTTTCGCCAAGAAGGTCGTTCAGCGTGAACTTGGCCCGCAGGCCTGCCTGGCGGGAATGCTTGAGCCGCCGTTGCAGATCCGTCAGGAC
>NZ_JAFFQC010000448.1 GCF_016918545.1 Desulfobulbus alkaliphilus
CGGCGGTCTTCATCCAGGTGCGCATCGGCCTGCGCCCCCTTTTCGACCTGCGCAACGAGATCGCGGACGTGCGCAAGGGCAAGTCCGCCCGGATCGGCCGCTCCTATCCGCAGGAAATCCAGCCCCTGGCCGAGCAGGTGAACCGCCTGCTGGATCACAATCAGGAAGTCGTGGATCGACAGCGCACCCACGTCGGCAACCTGGCCCATGCGCTGAAGACGCCTATCTCCGTCATGCTGGCCGAGGCGGGGACGAGCGAGGGCGATCTGCCCGAGTTGGTGCGGCGCCAGACCAAGATCATGCAGGGCCAGGTCGATCACCACCTGCGCCGCGCCCGCGCCGCCGCCCGCGCCGCCCACGGTCTGGGCGAGACGACTCCCGT
>NZ_JAFFQC010000044.1 GCF_016918545.1 Desulfobulbus alkaliphilus
AGGAAGTGCTCACCAGACTCGCCTTCTTCGGCATGCGGCCCCTGCGAAGGGTCGCTCAACTTAACCGGGAGGTGTGGGGGAATTAAGGTGTTTTTTTGTCCGATTTATCTTGCGCCACTGCAATTAGGTGTTCCAACGATCGCAGGCACTCCTGATTTGCCCAGGAAAGTCTGTCCGCAATATCCTTCTCTCTTGCAGAGTGTTTACGCAAGGAAAGCGGAAAAGGAGCAATCTGATTATGAATTTTTACATATTAACGACTAAATAACAGCGATTTTCATTACAAAAGAAAAACCTGTTAATAGAGCGCCCGCACCCCTTGACAAAGGGTACAAGCTCTTGTAGGGTCTTGAGTGTCCGATCGGCATCCCAACCGATTAACGCTGTTTTATGCAATGGTGCGCATGCTTGTGAACCTCTCAGCGCATTTATACAACTGTAAACTTTGAAACTTATTTTACAAAAGGAGGATTTGTTTCCCATGCGACGTATAATTAAATATTCTTCAATTATACCGCCTCGCAACTTCAACACTTTGCCCGGTCTCGTCCTCATGACTGATCAGGTGACTCTCTCTTCAGCCTGTGCCGATTGGCCGGATGCTGTGATTTTGAAGCTCCCCCCCCGCTGATTACCTGAAAATCCATCCACACCCAACTTCACAACCTGATTGCCCCCACGACAAGCGCAGCGGTTTGTGTGCCTGTCTTAGTACGACTGCCATAGGCTTTGTAGTCCTTTTTCTGCGCAGTGTATGTGAAGTGAAGTTTCGCATGTAGTCGCCTGCCTCACTCTGGTGACAAACGCCCGTCTGTCAACCTGCATTGCTGGGGAGTACAGGCTGATAAGCGTTCGTGACTGATGGGCTGTATGCCCAGTCCGGGTGTTGGATGTTGGATATACATGCACCTTTTCTCTGCGGTCTCCGCTTAATAAGAAAAGAAAATCAAGAGACCGCTATCCTGTTTGCAGGAACAAAGGGAATCGCAGGAAAGGTGTTTTTACTGGTGCCGTTATACGTTTGTTTTTAACAATATTCATAATAACGGTGAATTATGTTTTTTTTAAAGGAGATAACAGATGAGCAGGATGAATGCTGACCATATTTTTACTTCGGAGTCCGTGTCGGAAGGACACCCCGACAAATTGTGCGATCTGGTGTCAGATGCAATAGTTGATGCCTGTCTGGAGCGCGATGCCGATAGCCGGGTGGGCTGTGAAACGCTGGTCACTACCAATTATCTTATGAATGCAGGAGAGATCCGCTGTAAAGCATGGGATGCCATTGATCCTCAAAATATTGCCCGCCAGGTTGTGCGTGACATCGGCTATAATCGTCCTGAATACCTGTTTGATGCTAATAGCTTCGAATATAGCAATCGCCTGCATAAGCAGTCGGCCGATATAGCCCAGGGCGTGGATGTGGGGAGTGGCATTGATACCGCACAGGGAGCGGGCGACCAGGGCATGATGTTTGGCTATGCCAGCAACTGCACTCCCGAGTTGCTCCCAGCGCCGATCGTCTTTAGCCACCGTATCGTGAAGAGCTTGGCTAAGGCACGCAAAGAAGGTCGCATTGACTACCTGCGGCCGGATTCCAAGGCCCAGGTTTCCGTGCTGCACAAAAACGGCTATCCGGAGCGAATCACCTCGGTGGTGGTGTCCAGCCAGACCGACGACGTGCCGCTGGAACAAATCCGCCGTGATCTGGTGGCGCTTGTCGAGGAACAGCTGGAGCCCACCGGGATGTTGGGCAACGAGACCGAATATTTCATCAACCCGACAGGCAAGTTCGTCATTGGTGGTCCGCATGGCGACGCCGGGCTGACGGGACGAAAGATTATAGTCGATACCTACGGCGGGGTCGGTTGTCACGGTGGTGGCGCTTTTTCCGGTAAGGATCCGAGCAAGGTCGATCGCTCGGCTGCATATTACAGCAGGTATGCGGCCAAGAATATCGTTGCTGCCGGGTTAGCCGAACGTTGTGAAATTCAGGTCGCTTATGCCATCGGGATCTCCCGGCCGCTGAGCATAAACGTGCAAACCATGGGATCCGGCAGGCTTAAGGATGGGGAAATTCAAGAAATCCTCGAAGGGGGGGATATTTTTGATTTCCGCCCTGCGGCCTTGATCGCTGAGCTCGGCTTGTGCCGTCCTGACGGTTGGAGTTACCAGCAGAGCGCATGCTACGGGCATTTCGGCGATGCCCGCTTTCCGTGGGAAAGGACCGATAAGGTCGAAGCCCTGAGGACGGCAGCCGGCATGTAGGTTGCCGCAGTAGTCGCCGGCGCCGACTGCAGCCGGTCATCCACTACGGGTAACTGTTTGTCTTTTTTGTATTCAATAGTAACAACCTATTTCTGAAAGAGAGTGAAGAATCATGAATAAACCATTTGAAGATTTTAAAGTTAATGATCTGGGGCTGGCAGACTGGGGACGGCGTGAAATCATCATTGCCGAGAAGGAGATGCCTGGATTGATGGCCACACGGGAAAAATACGGTGCTGAAAAGCCGCTGGCGGGAGTCCGGGTGATGGGCAGCTTACACATGACCATTCAGACGGCTGTCCTCATCGAGACCCTGGTCGATTTGGGTGCCGATGTGCGTTGGGCGTCCTGTAATATTTTTTCGACGCAGGACCATGCCGCGGCTGCCATTGCTGCAAGCGGAATCCCTGTGTTCGCCTGGAAAGGGGAGACCCTCGAAGAGTATTGGTGGTGTACCCTGATGGCCATGTCCTGGCCGGACGGTACGGGACCGCAACTGATCGTTGACGACGGGGGCGACGCGACCCTGCTTTTTCATCGTGGCTATGCCGCGGAGAGCAACCCAGCGATGTTAGACGAAGCCGCGGACAACAAGGAGATTCATATCCAGAATGAACTACTGAAAGAACTTCAGCAGCGAAACGCTCACTTCTGGCGTAAAGCCGTGAAGGAGTGGAAGGGCGTTTCGGAAGAGACGACCACCGGTGTCCATCGTCTGTATCAGATGGAAACAGCAGGTGAATTACTGGTCCCGGCGATCAATGTCAACGATTCGGTGACCAAAAGCAAGTTCGACAACGTTTACGGCTGCCGGGAATCTCTAGTAGACGGAATCAAGCGGGCGACTGATGTGATGATCGCCGGCAAGACCGCTGTTGTCTGCGGCTTCGGCGACGTCGGAAAAGGCTGCGCTGAAGCCTTGAGTGCGCTCAAGGCCTCGGTTGTGGTGACGGAAGTGGATCCCATCTGCGCTCTCCAGGCTCTCATGGAGGGGTACAAGGTGGTGACTGTGGAGGAGGCCCTGCCCTATGCGGACATCTATGTTACCACGACCGGTAACAAAGATGTGATCACGGTCGAACATATGAAAAACATGAAAGACCAGTCAATCGTCTGCAACATCGGTCACTTTGACAACGAAATCCAGGTGGATCGGCTCAATGAACTGTCCGACGTGGAACGGATTACGATCAAACCGCAGGTTGACATGTACCAGTTCGCCGACGGTCACGCCATTATACTGCTGGCGGAGGGGCGCCTGGTCAATCTGGGGTGTGCCACCGGTCATCCCAGCTTTGTCATGTCCAACAGCTTTACTAATCAGGTGTTGGCGCAGATCGATCTCTGGACCCGCACCCGAGAAGCCGGTGTTTACCGCTTGAGCAAAGAGCTGGATGAAGAAGTTGCCCGGCTGCATGTGGCGAAACGGGGTGGAAACCTCACCCGTTTGACAGCGGACCAGGCAGCCTACATTGGTGTGCCGCAGGAAGGTCCTTATAAGCCGGATCATTATCGCTATTGATCAATAGAAAGGCATCGCGCAGTCGGCTGTCCGATACGTCCGTGCCTGTATACAATTCATTTAAGGAGAAAATTATGCCTGGGAAAATCCATCAATCTTTTGGTGAGAATCCAACTGCCGTACGTGATTCGGATCACTATACCGACGAATATACCCAAACCCTGGTCAACAAATGGGATGAACTGATTGACTGGGAAAGCCGAGCCGCAGCCGAAGGCGACTTTTTCATTGAGAAACTCAAGGAACATGGCGCCAAGAAAGTCCTCGATGTTGCCACTGGAACCGGTTTTCATTCTGTGCGTCTCCTCAAAGCTGGTTTCGAAGTGGTATCCGCTGACGGCAGCCCGGCCATGCTGTCGAAGGCCTTTGATAACGCGAGGAAGTATGGCTACATCTTGCGCACGGTATGTGCCGACTGGCGCTTTCTCAATCGCGATGTGCATGGTCACTACGATGCGATTATCTGTCTCGGCAATTCTTTTACCCATCTCTTTGACGAGAAGGATCGGCGTAAATCGCTGGCCGAGTATTACGCCATGCTCAAACACGACGGCATACTTATTATCGACCAGCGAAATTACGATATGATTCTTGATGAAGGTTTTTCTACCAAGCACAAATACTATTACTGCGGTGAAGGTGTGGTCGCTGAACCGGAATATATCGACGAAGGTCTGACCCGCTTCCGTTATTCCTTCCCCGATGATTCGGTGTACCATCTGAACATGTATCCGCTGCGCAAGGCCTATCTGCGTCAGTTGATGAGCGAGGTCGGATTTCAAAGAATCGAAAGCTACGGTGATTTCAAAGAAACCTATCGACACGACGATCCGGATTACTTTGTCCATGTGGCCGAGAAAAAATATATTCCTATCGAGGAACGGAACTAAGCTTTATTCATAAGGAGAAAAAAATGGAGCAAAAGTACTCAAAAGCGGTGGATACCGCGCGGCGCTATTATAACAGCAAGGATGCCGATAATTTCTATTTCAACATATGGGGCGGTGAAGATATTCACATCGGCCTGTACGCGACGCCTGACGAACCAATTTTCCCTGCCAGTCGCCGCACAGTGGCACGTATGGCCGAGTTGGTCGATGGAGTGAACAAAGACAGCACCGTCCTCGACATCGGTGCCGGGTACGGTGGCGCAGCGCGCTATCTGGCAAAGGATCGCGGCTGCAGGGTCGTGGCCCTGAATCTCAGCGAAACCGAAAATGAGCGCGATCGGGCCATGAACAGGGAAAAGGACCTCGATCATCTGATCGAGGTCGTTGATGGCAGCTTCGAAGACATTCCGGCCGCTGATCAAAGTTTCGATCTGGTCTGGAGCCAGGACGCTCTGTTGCACAGTGGTGAACGACGCAGAGTCCTGTCCGAGGTGGGCCGGGTTCTCAAACCCGGCGGCCGTTTCGTCTTTACTGATCCGATGCAGGCTGACGATTGTCCGGTCGGCGTTCTGCAGCCGATCCTCGACCGCATTCATCTGGATACTCTCGCATCACCGCAATTCTACCGCGAGGAGTTGCGTCGTCTGGGGTTTGTCGAGGAAACTTTTGAAGCCCACCATGAACAGCTTCCACTGCATTATGAACGGGTCTTACAGGAAACCGTCCAGCGCGAGGAGGAACTGGTCCGGGAGGTGAGCCGGGAGTACATCGACAAGATGAAAACCGGTCTGCGCCACTGGGTTGATGGTGGCCGCAAAGGGCATCTGGCTTGGGGAATTTTCTGTTTCCGCAAGGCTTGAGCTATACCCATTGGCAGGGAAACATAGTATGGAAGATGTCCCTGTCGAGAAAACTTGAATCAGTGGCGAGATTTGCTGACGGGAATAGCCGCTGATAAAATATCGATAAGCGAACAGGAATCCCTTATCGGTTTCGGATTTGTTGGCGTAGCGGCATTGATACAAAAAGCCAGGACGACTGGAAAATTGTCGGTTGTGAGGCTTCATTACACCCTTGCTGTGCAGTTGTCAGTGGTTGTTCGTCAGCGGCAGGGGCGAACTGGATAGCGTCTATTCACGAATAGGCGTTTTACGTTCCGATTGCCCGCTGATTTTATAAAGGAAAATTTCGATGCATATCGATAGAATGATCAATCAAAAACCCCCATTCCTCTCTCTGGAGTTTTTTCCACCCAAAGAGGAAAAGGACTGGGAGACATTTTTCGGACGAGTAGAAAAGTTGCGAGCACTCTCGCCACTGTTTGTCTCTATAACCTGTGGAGCCGGAGGCACATCCAAAACCAATACGCTGGAGATCGCCAGCAGGTTGCAAAACGAGATGGGGCTGGAAACCATGGCCCATCTGACCTGTCTTGGGGGGAATAAAGAGGATATCAATCACTCCCTTGAACAACTCAGGGCGTCGGAGGTGAACAACGTGCTGGCGTTGCGGGGAGATCCTCCCAAGGAGGGAGCAACTTCCCTGACACAACCGGATTTCACTTATGCCGCTGACCTGGTCAGTTATATTCGCGAACATGCGCCCGATATGGGCATTGGGGTCGCCGGTTATCCTGAAGCGCATCCGGAATCGTCGAGCATAGCCGTTGATCGCCGGCACATGAAGGAGAAATTGGACCGGGGGGCAGATTTTCTGGTGACTCAGTTTGTCTTTGATAACCGAGTCTATTTTGAATTTATTGAGCGAATGCGCGAGCTAGGTGTCACTCAGCCAATTATTCCCGGAGTGCTTCCCGTGCTCAGTCTAAAGTCGGTGCGCTATATTCTTTCCCTTTCCGGCGCCAGTGTCCCCGGACGTTTTTATCTGCAACTCCAAGAAGCTCATGAGCGGGGAGGTGTTGCAGAAGTGCGCCGCTTGGGAATTGCGTTCGCCCGCGAACAGGTTCGCGGGCTCCTGGAGGGTGGTGCACCCGGCGTCCATCTGTATACGCTCAATCAGGCAGATCCTTGCTTGCAGATTGCCGAGGGAATTTTTTGACTTTCATGTCAACGTCCTGGACCCGTGAGTGTTCGTGCGTGCGTCAGCTTCGTTGTTTGATCGTGGCCGGTTCGAATAAAGTATACTTTATCGGACGGTTACGGGCAATGAAGATGGCGTGTGGATGGACGCCCCCGAAGGGCGGCAGGTGGAGGTAAACCATGAAAAATCCATCCTTACTTATAATCTGATTACAGAAAAATTTGTCCAATACAAGAGCCAATCCGTCACGGATTCGGGAAAGGTTAAAATTTGCTGGCCCAGCAAAGAGCGCCCAAAGCAAGGTGTACTATTGTCGAACGATGATTAGTAGTTATGATTGTCGAAATCGTGAGACGTTTGCAGCAACACCAGCAGCAGGCGTTTTTTCTTTGCCATCAATAGTATATTTTCAGGTAATTACATTAAAGAGGAGCGTTTATGACAGTACTGATCTGCGGATCCTTCGCTTTTGACAATATTATGGTTTTTAAAGACCGTTTTAAGAATCATATCCTTCCGGACAAGGTGCACATTCTCAATGTCTGCTTTCTGGCGCCGGAGATGCGCCGGGAGTTTGGCGGGTGCGCCGGTAATATTGCTTACAACCTGCAACTTCTGGGAGGAAATCCATTGCCCATGGGGACGGTCGGCGAGGATTTCGATGCGTACGCTCAATGGATGGATCGCCATGGGATTGACCGGCGGTTGGTGACGGTGGTGGAAAACACCTTCACTGCGCGGGCTTTTGTGACCACCGATATGGATGACAATCAGATTACGGCTTTTCATCCCGGGGCGATGGAGTTTGCCCATCGCAACCAGGTCGATCAGGCCGGAAAGGTGGCGCTTGGTATTGTCTCGCCAGACGGTCGCGAAGGCATGTTGCAGCATGCCGAACAGTTTGCCGCAGCCGAGATTCCCTTTATTTTTGACCCTGGTCAGGGCCTGCCCATGTTTAATGCCGACGAGTTGAAACGGTTTATCAGCCAGGCCACCTGGTTGGCTGTTAATGATTATGAGTGGCAATTGATCAAGGACCGTACCGGCCTGTCCGTGGAGCAGGTAGCTGCCGAATTGGAGGCCCTGATTATCACCCGGGGCGGAGAGGGGTCTTACATCCACACTGGTGGGCGCCGGATCGACATCCCAGCTGCCCAAGCGAGGGAATTAAATGATCCCACCGGCTGTGGCGATGCCTATCGGGCCGGCTTGTTGTTCGGCTTGAGCAAGGGGTATGACTGGGAAAAGACCGGTCGCATTGCATCGTTGATGGGTGCTTTCAAAATCGAACATCATGGTACGCAGAACCACCACTTTGATCCTCCCACTTTTGCTGAACGCTTCCAACGCGAATTCGGTTTTGCGCTTGAAGTATAATCTGTGATTCGGAGAAATAATGACCTTAGCTGAACATCCTTTATTGATATTTGACGGTGCTTGTGGCACCAGCCTGCAATCGATGGCTGTGACTGAGGCCGACTGGGCCGGTTGCGATGGCTGCAATGAGATTCTCAATGTCAGTGCCCCCCGGCATATTATCCAGTTTCACCAGAGCATGCTCAATGCCGGAGCAATGGTGGTGGAGACCAACAGCTTTGGAGCTTCGCGGATTGTGTTGGCCGAATATGGTTTGCAAGAGCGGGTGCGCGAGATCAATCAGGCCGCGGTCGATAACGCCCGCACCGCCATTGCAGGACGTCCGAATCGTTATATTGCCGGCTCCGTGGGGCCCGGTACCAAGTTACCTTCCCTGAAACACATTGAAGTGGCTGAACTGGCTGCGGCCACGGCCGA
Source organism: Desulfobulbus alkaliphilus (assembly GCF_016918545.1). Lineage (GTDB taxonomy): Bacteria > Desulfobacterota > Desulfobulbia > Desulfobulbales > Desulfobulbaceae > Desulfobulbus > Desulfobulbus alkaliphilus. The sequence goes on from NZ_JAFFQC010000044.1 coordinate 8,515, forward strand.
ACAGATTCAGGCCCTGCTTGATGCCGGTGTTGACTGCCTGATCATCGAAACCTGTCAGGACCTGTTGCAGACAAAAACAGCTGTCGTGAGCGCTCTGGAAACGTGTGAGCGAGCCGGGGTAGAGATTCCGATTATGGTCTCGGTGACCATTGAACAACAGGGCACCATGCTGGTCGGTTCTGATATCGCCGCTGTTGTCGCCACGCTGGAACCTTATCCCCTGTTTTCACTGGGTATGAATTGCGCAACCGGACCACAGGACATGATTTCCCATGTCCAGTATCTCAGCCAGCAATGGTCGGGACGGATTTCGGTCATCCCCAACCAGGGCATGCCGCAGGTGGTGGATGGAGCAACCTGCTATCCTCTCAGTCCGGCGGATTATGCTGAACAGATGTATGGTTTTGTTGTCAGTCATGGGGTCAGCATTGTCGGCGGTTGTTGTGGCACCAGCCCCGATCACATCGCGGCTTTGGTGAACCGGCTCGCAGGAGTGCTGCCGAAAGATCGGGAGGTTGTAGTATGAAACCATCTGTTTCCAGCCTGTATCAAGCGGTGGAATTGAACCAGGACATTCCGCCGTTGCTGCTTGGAGAACGCTGCAACCCCAACGGCTCCAAGGCTTTTCGTGAAGCCCTGCTGGCTGAAGACTGGGATGGTTGCCTGAAAATCGCCCTTGACCAGGAAGCTCGGGGTGCCCAGGTGCTGGATCTCTGTGTCGCCTACGCCGGGCGGGACGAGGCCGCCGATATGCAGCAACTGACCCGCTTATTTGCCGGGTCCTGCAAGGCACCGTTAATGTTCGATTCGACCAGTCCGGAAACACTGGAGCAGGTGCTGCCGCTCTATCCGGGCCGGGCAATCATCAACTCAATCAATCTGGAGGATGGCGGTGCCCATCTGGGACGGATCTGCCGTTTGGCAAAAAAGTACGGCGCGGCTGTAGTGGCGCTGACCATTGACCAGCAGGGGATGGCGCTGACCTGTGAACGGAAAGTTGCCGTGGCCAAAGAAATATATGCCCTGGCGGTCGACAAGCACGGCCTGCGGCCCCAGGATATGCTCTTTGACCTGCTGACCTTTACCGTTGGTTCCGGAGATGAGACGATGCGCACCGCGGCCATGGAAACGTTGCAAGCGATTCGGCAAGTGAAACAGGAACTCCCCGGCGTCGGCTTTACCCTGGGCGTGAGTAATATCAGTTTCGGCCTGCGGCCCGCGGCCCGTAAGGTGCTCAATTCAGTGTTTCTTCATAAGGCGATCGCGGCCGGTTTGAATACTGCCATTGTTGATGCTGCTAAAGTACTCCCATATGCTGCAATCAGTGAAGAGGATCGCAAAGTCTGTTTGGATCTGCTGTTCAATCGTGATCCAGATGCCCTGATGGCTTTCATTGATCACTTTGAAACCGCGGTCGAAACCGTCGAGGCTGAAGGGGGACGGGGTATACTGGCGGAAGAGGCACTGCGACAAAAGGTATTAAAAGGGGACAAGGAAGGCTTGGAGGACCTGCTCACCACCCTGCGCGGGCGTTGGCGACCCTTGGACATAATCAACGATCTGCTGGTGGCGGCGATGCGTGAGGTTGGTGAACTGTTCGGGCGGGGGGAACTGTTACTGCCCTTTGTGTTGCAGTCTGCTGAGGTCATGAAAAAGAGCGTCACCCTGCTGGCCCCCTACATGGAAAAAGCCGATGACGAAGCTAAAACTTCGATTCTACTGGCGACCGTGTCTGGCGATGTCCATGATATCGGTAAGAATCTGGTTGATATCATCCTCAGTAACAACGGCTTCAAAGTACACGATATCGGTATCAAAGTGCCCGCTGAAGAGATTATCAGTAAGGCCCGCGAACTGCAGGTCGATGTGATCGGTCTGTCGGGGCTGTTGGTCAAATCGGCCTTGTTGATGAAAGATAATCTGACCCAGTTCCAGGCAGCCGGATTGACCCAGCCCATTCTACTGGGCGGAGCGGCCCTGACCCCGAAATTTGTCGCCCAGGACTGCGTGCCCAATTATCAGCAACCGGTGGTCTACTGTGCTGATGCCTTTGCCGGTTTGAAATCGATTCGTGCTTTCGAAGAGGGGAAACTGGCTGCGACCACCTGGGAACAACGGGCCATTGCCGCTAACCGGCCTGGGCCGCAGCAGGAGGTTCTGGAACGCTCTTGGAGTGTCCCCGAGGTTCCTTTTCTCGGTTGTCAACAGGTCACCGATATCGATGCGGAAAAACTGTTTGCCTATCTCAATGAAGCCGCGCTGTTTCGGGGACGCTGGGGCTATCGTCGGGGCAAGATGAGCAAAGAAGAGTATGCCGTGCTTCATCGCGACACCATACTTCCCCTGTTTGCACGGCTGAAATCCCAGGTACTGGAAGAGGACTGGCTGCAGCCGCAGGTGAGTTACGGCTACTTCGACTGCTACAGCATGGAGAATCAGCTTGTTGTCCAGAGCGAAAGCGGCGAGAAACGCTTCATTTTTCCTCGTCAACAGAGTTCACCCGGGCTCTGCATCGCTGATTATTACCGTACCGCTGAGGAAGAAGGGGACAAGGTCGGCTTTTTTGTCGTGACCATTGGCGCCCAATTGTCCAAAATAACTCAGCAACTCTATGCCGACAACCTCTACCATGATTATTTGATGATCCACGGCCTGGGCGTTGAACTGACCGATGCCCTGGCACAATACTGGCATGAGCAGATGCGCATCGAAATGAGGATTCAACAACCTCAGCAGGGTGAGATGACGGCTCATGTAGCCCAGGGATATCAGGGGTCGCGCTACGGCTTCGGTTACCCTGCCTGCCCGGATCTGGACGCTCATCTGCCACTGTTCGAATTGCTCCAGCCTGAAAAGATCGGTGTCAGTCTGACCGAGTCCTATGAAATGGTCCCGGAGATGAGCACCTCAGCGATTATTGCCCATCATCCGCAGGCTAAATACTTTTCGGTTTAATAGCTGAGAGGAGAGGGCGAACTGGTTACCTCACGGGGAAGTGTTTGCTTGTTGCGCACCTGTTGAGTTCCTCATAAGGGGGCAGGTAGGTAGTGCCAAAAGCTCGTTGCGCTTCATTGCTGTTGGTGAGCATGTTTGCACTTTGGGAAGAAATTTAATCGGTAATTCGGGCAAATTTACAATGCTTGAAGGATCATCATTGCAAATTTTGTATTTTTTGGAGGTTAACCTTGAATTTCAATGTTCTTTCGCAATGGCTTGTCGACTTCGTGGCAACTTATCCGAAAAAATACAATGAAATAGCCATTTGGCGAGAACCCATCATAGCCTGTTCTCCGGCTGACGAGCGATTCTTGCGTCTGAAAGAAATCACTGTCACGGACCATGCGCTCCCTGCTGATCTTTTGCGCGACGGCAAAACAGTTGTTGTCTGGTTTATCCCCTTTAAATTTCATATTCAGATGGATAACACGCAAGGTAAGCATCCTGCTCTGAGTTGGGGCCGAGCGTATCTGGCTACCAATGACATGATCAATCGTATCGGCAGTGCCATGAAAGATTTTATCGAAAAAGAAGGGGGCGAAGCCGCGCTTACGCCTGCCACCCACAACTTCGACAAGAAACGAATGGTGAGCCTTTGGTCTCACAAGCACTTAGGGCACTTGATCGGTTTAGGTCGTTATGGAACGAACTGCCAACTGATTACTCCAGAAGGATGCAGTGGTCGCATGGGCAGTTTGGTCACGGACCTGGATCTGGGTGAGCACCCCCTGGTTACCACCGACGAGCTTTGCCTGGTTAAGGGCGGTAAAAAATGCGGTAAATGTATCAAATCCTGCCCTGTCGATGCCTTATCCGAGGAAGGTATGGATAAGACGCTTTGCTATGTCCGTTTGCGAGAGAACTATCAGTTATTAATGGAACCGGACGGCCTGCCGGAGACTACCTCCGTCTGTGCCAAATGTCAGGTGGGTATGCCTTGCAGCGTCAGATCACCCCTGCCAACATATTAACAACGTACGTTTCACGTAGACCATCAATTTCAGCTGAAAAAGAAGGGTTATTGAACTGTGCCCCCTGTTGCATGGAGTTTTTTTAAACAGCAAACACGCAGATGAATGGAGAAATGCAGGGTCAGGTCTTGAATTGACAGTGTATTGATAGTTCAAGACCTGACTCTTCTTTGCGCGTTTTCAACATTTGAGTTTCATCTTTCGTAGTGACTTCTTGTCATGGGGGTTAAATACCTGGAGCTGGATCATATTCATCAATCCTGAATCCGTGACGGCTGGACTCTTGTTTTGGACATATTTCACTGTAATCATTTTGTAATTGCAGCGGAATCCTTGGCAATAACTTTTACCCGCCGCCCTTCGGGGCATCCGTCCGCACGCCATCTTCATTGCTCGTAACCGTCCGATAAAGTGTACTTTAATCGATCGGTCACGAACAACGAAGCTGACGCACGGACGAACGCTCACGGATTCAGGATCAATATCAGCCCCGCAAGTTGCCGAACCACTCGCGCCTTGAACTCTCGTCGTCGCATCAATTCTCGTTGTGCCTGCTCGCCAGTCCTCTAAATCTTAGCTGAATTGACCAGAGGAGTCTGTTGTCAGGCCGGTCGAGGATGACGGATAGGTGCTTGTCCCTGCCAAAGGATCGTCAGTGGTAACAATCGTGATATCGACCGGTAGGCCACTCACAGCAGGGATTTTGAGGCGCAGATGGTCAGGCACCACCTCCTGGTGGTAAAATTCTGGCTGACCATTACCAAGGATGAGCAACTGCATCGATTCGAGGAGAGAGAACGGACCGGGTTCAAGCGCTTTAAGATCACCGAGGAAGACTGGCGCAACCGCGAGAAATGGGAAGAATATGAGAAAGCGGTGTGCGACATGGTGGATCGGACCAGCACCAAGCTCGCACCCTGGACCCTGGTGGAAGCCAACGACAAGTATTTCGCCCGTATCAAGGTGTTGCAAACCCTGTGTGAACAGATCGAAGCCAAGCTGCAGCAGCTGCAGGAAGAAGGGACCGATTACCTGGATGAACCTCAAAAGTCGGGTTGATGGCCTGGCGGACTGATCGGACTATCGCAGAGCCGATCATCCGCCATGTCTGAGAGAAAGGTTCTGGAATTATAAAAAAGATGAAAAAATTTTCATCGGTCGGTGCGGAAAGGGATGTATGCAAACGATAGAGTCGTGGACGGATAGGTGATGACACCGGATTCCTCGCCCCGCGAGTCTGAGTGTGACCAATGTGTCGTCGCGGTTGCACTACTGCCGTGGTCAGTGACATTGAATTGACCTTTAAACCGCTCACTTTCTTCAAGGGTCACGTCAATGGTAAAGGTTCCTTCATTATGCACCTTCGCGGTCGGATGCTGTCGGTAGGAATCTGTTTGCCAGGTCCCTTTTAATGTCAGGCGATCGTTTTGAATCCTACCCGACGCCGAGGCTCGCATATCCATAATATGTTGGTAATTCATCGGCTCCATCACGGCGGAGACGTTTCCATCGGGATCGATATCGACTTGCAAAGCCACAGGAAATTCAAGGATGGGCACCGTAAAAAAGACCTGGTGGTTAACGCGCATACTGCGGATTTCCTCTTCATCAAACAGTATGGAAAAAGAAAGCAGGCCTTGCTGTTTCTTTATCATTTCAGAATGATCGACAAGGCCTTCACCTAAAAGTTCTCCCTCGGCGGAAAACAGTCTGACCGTTGTTATTACCTGTTCGTCCAGCGAGGGCATCGCATGACGGCTTATCACTGTCATCAGGTTGTCCTTTTTTTCGACATCCGGGGCTGGGTCGGAAAAAATTTCCTTGCCGTCTGCATACCATTTGAAAACAAATGGTTTTGCAAGTACATCCGGTATGTTTTCCGCACGCACCTCTGTTTCGATACCGCCTTCCACCTCTTGTCGCGACGTTGTAAAGGAGACCTGATACACATCCAGTTTCGGATACCATGCGCTTCCCTTGTTATTAACCGCTACTGCAAAAAGCTGTTGATTATCAGACACTGTGTGAACCTGATAATCATGCTCAGCCGTTATGGCTCTGATCTCGGACGGCGCTGCTGCTTTGTCCGGTATATCAAAAAGGAAAAGACTGTTTTCCGCATGGATACGGCTCAGGCGATGCGTGCTCAGTTCCTTGGGAATGACAAAAATAAGTGGTTTTGGTGCTCCTCCATACCCGGGGTCGGCGGTGATACGGGTGATTTGTGCAGTATGACGATAATCAGCGGTTCTTTGCACGCGCAGTTCATCCAGGACATCGGAAAATTCGAATGACAGTCTTGTCCTGGGGTTGGATTTGGTCTCTGTTGTCGAGGAAATCGCCCGATTGATCTGCTCAGGACCCAAGGGGCTGTCCCCACCGGTAAACCACCAGAGAACAAATTCGGTGTACACATCATTGATGTGCAGGTTTTTTGAAGCGATATAACGGGAAAGGTTACTGTACACGCTTGGGTTGTGGTAGGAGGCAACGGTTTCAAACATTTCTCGAAACGGCAGACCTTTATGGGTGACCAGATATTCAAAAAACCAGGCGCAGTTATAGGAGTGATGGTCCGCGCGGCGCCAGAATGCCAGAGCACTGGGCGAATGGGTGAGCGGTTTTTCCAGAAAGCGGGGTTCAATTGTACCTCCCATGAGAGGATTCGGTTGCCCATTGACTGGATAAGCTATCCTTCCCGCGGCATAGTCCGCTGTGCCTTCCAACCACCATTGCCGCGCGAGCAGCGTTGTCGACGGCGCCGTTGTCAGGGGAACACCCAGTTCCGTCATGCCGATCATGGTGTAATACCGACTCTGTATGTTATGGAATAATTCATGCGCAATCTGAAAACGGTTCACTCCATCAAAAGGATCGATCGGGATGGTAATCGCACCTGTATATTTACCGCGACTCGCATCGCTGTCCAGACTTGATCCGGTCAGGTACACATTATAGCGCCGGTTTTCAAGTGTCTGGGGGAGAACCCCGTGGGCTGCGGCATATCCTGAAATGTGCTGACTGGTGCGGGTAACGGCACGGATCTTCTCCAACTCCCTGAATCCGGCTTGTTCATAGATCTTCCTTGCATCATTCAAGGTATTGAAAACGGCTTGCACATAGGAACTGCCGGCAAAAGCATGATCCCCATACCGTGCCTCGAAGGTCTTCAGTTCCTCCAGGCTGTAATGCATTGAGAAAAAATCATTGTAGATATGCCCGTCGGAGCCGACAACATCTATCGCCCAATCTGTCAGGTGATGGGTGGGAAATAACAGCCGATGATTGGTTTCGTCCACCCATACAGGAGATTCAACCCACATCTCGAGGAGCGTGTCCCAGTAACTCACTTTCAGGGCGTGGATGGGGGCAAGATCTGTCGGTAAACGTTCCTGATCGTAAGCCACTTCTATCCAAAGAGGTTCTTTGAAATAAACCTGGTCACCAACGGTTATTTTGAATGTATTGAGCCGTTGCGCGAAGGGAGGCGGTGCGGGTGCATCGGTCACCGAGGCTATGGTGATCGTTTCTTCGTGTTGGAGGGTGTTTCCCGGAATAGTTATTTTCACTCCATGGGGTGAATCAACGGTCTGCGCATCATGCGATGGTCCCAGTATCGCTGAAAAGGGCTGAGTTCCTGCAATCGGTGTTGCTCCCTTGACCACCGGTTGTGCCACAGTCGATGGGAGAGAAGAGTAATGGTACCAGGTGCCTTCTCTGTTGACCACGTAGGATAATCCCTTGCTGTTCCCGCACAAATGAAGGGTACCCGGGTGGTATTCATCGTAGTGCGCCATCACTGTGCCGTCGTACACAAAAGCGATTTTGTTCCCCGAGACAACCATGGCGACGCTGACCGCACTGTCCGGGCTGAACCGCGCCTCAAGCACCTGATCAAAGGGACCCGTTTCGCTGCCATCCACGACCAGATACCATTTGTTCTGACGCTGTGCCGCATATAGGTACCGCTGGCTGTCCGGCGAAAAGACCAGGGAGCCTTCCAGGATTGCATCGTAGGTGCGCAGATTTTCCCTGCCGTCGATAACCGCAACCCAGCTATGATTATGGCGGCGCGCGGCGTAGAGATAGCGCTGACTGTCCGGTGAAAAAAGCATCGAGTCGTTTAACACCGCACTGTATCGCTGCAAGGGTTCTCGACCATCCACCGCCACTGTCCACGTCTGCTGATTTCGTGCTGCATACATATAGCGCGAACTGTCCGGTGAAAACTTTAGCGACCCGGCTAGCACACCGTCATATTGCCGCGACAACCCCTCCCCGTCGATGACGATGGACCATTTGCCCTGCTGTTGGGCCGCGTAGAGGTGCCGCTGACTATCCGGTGAGAAAACAGGTGTTCCTTGCGCAACTTTTTCGTATTTGTTTGCCAGCGGTTCACCGTCAATGATCACAGACCATTGCTGCTGCTGTCGGGCCGTATACAGATATCGGTTGCTATCCGGCGAAAAAATAGGCGTGTCGTCGCCGATCTCGTCATAGGTTCGCGGATCCGCTGTTCCATCGACCACCACCGACCATCTGTTTTGCAGTTGCACCGCATAAATATAGCGTTGACTGTCCGGTGAAAAGGACAACGTACCCCTGCCAATTCCGTCATACTGTTGTGCTGCATGCGTCCCGTCAACTGATACAGACCAGGTTTTCTGACGTTGCGCAGCGTACATGTATCGCTGACTGTCCGGCGAAAAAACAGTCGTTCCGACTAAAATATTGTCATAATGATAGGGGGTTGCTTTGCCATCGACAATAACAGCCCATTTATTTTCCTGCTGCCCCGCATAGATATACCGTTTGCCATCCGGTGAAAAGAGATGGCTCCGCAATCCATTATAGGTATGAGGTATTTCTTGACCGTCGAGCACTACCAGCCGTTTATTTTGATCAATGGCAAAATACATATACCGCGCGCCATCGGGGCTGAACATGGTTGGTTCTATATGAATCCAGTCATACTCATTTTGCGTATGACCGTTGAGAGAGATGGTGTACTGGTTGCCTGTGCGTAATACATACGCTACGGATTTTCCGTCCGGGCTCACTTGAAAGGTATCTTGCAGCCCGTATTTTTGATCAACCCGGGTTAAGACCGTATAATCGCCGTACCCTGAGGACACCCCGAAAAACAAGACAAGCATCCAGAGGACACCTGTCGTTTTCATAATGCTTTTCATAAACTTATCCCTGATGGTGGGTGAAGATAAGCGCAGATTTTTTTTGCAAGCAACCCTTGATAAGAATTCTGGATAAAAAAAACTTTTGAGTCAAGGCTGTTTCCATGGTCGCGGCATTTCCTGTTTTTTAGAATCGATGCTCCCGCATGGCTAGCTCAATGAACATGGATCCATGGTTGGTGCCGGACTACCTGAGGGAAAAAAGAACCAAAAAAATCCCCGGATCAAGGAAATTCTGATCCGGGGATAATGAACGTTCACCGGGTGCTAGTGTCGCGTCACACATCTAATGTTGGATAAAGCCTTTTCAGTCTAATCCGAGCATCTTCGGCAGTGAACTGCCAATTTACCCCGGCTTTCACACCATTTCTTGTTGACTCCCAGGCCTTCACCTCGTTGCGCATAACGCCAATCTCAGCGATCCGGCGTTTTAAGCACTGCCCGCTCAAAACGTTCAGTTCAATCTCGGCCATGTTTAACCAGCTTCCGTGCTTTGGTGTATATACAAACTCGAAACGATCCCAAAGTGCCTTGGCCTTTTCTGGTGAAAATGCTTCGTACAAGGATCCAGGAACATGGGTATTGAGATTGTCCATCACCAAGGTGATTCTTTCGGCGTCTTCGTAACAGGAAGCGATTTTCTCCACGAAAATTGCCCAGTCCACCTTGGTTTTTGTTTCTGTGACTTCTACCATCCGTGTTCCTGCCAATGGTTCATTGGCCATGAAAATGTTGCATGTGCCACACCGCTTGTATTCATAGTCATGCCGAGCCGGCTGGCCCGGCAAGGCGGCAATGGGCGTTTTTACCTCATCAATCAATTGGCGCGGGGACTCATCCATGCATACCACTGGGAATCTTTCATCATACGGTCTTTTGTAAACATCAAGTACTTGCTCCATCTGGGCAACAAAATTGGCATTGTGGTTTGGCGGGATTACCCACCCGACTTTTCGCCACGGCTTGATTTCGTTTTTTTTAATACGCGTCGGATGGTCTCATGCGAGACACTTTCAACATATCCTAATTCAACGACTTTATCCGCGAGGAGGCGTAGCGACCACTGCGCTTGTCCTTCAGGTGGCTCACTACAGCTGAGCGCAATAAGATGAGCCTCAAAATCTCCATCGGCCTTGCGTTTGTACACCCGCTCACGCTCATGGCCGTTGAGCGCGATGCCAATGCCTTCCTCCACAAAACGCTGTTTTACCCGGTGAATTTTCATTGCACTGACTTTCAATACCTTGGCGATCTCCTGCTCCGTTAATGTTCTCCGTTCAGGAGCATCCTCATCGTAGTTGAGTAGAATCAATGCATTGAGAACTTTTTGGGAATTATGCTTTCCCTTGGCAATAATGCCTTCAAGCTCATCGCGTTCATCTTGGCTAAGTGAAAATCGGTATTTGATCTTGGGCATAGTCGGCTCCGTTTTTTCTGACTATACCATTTTTTTACTAACACTTCAAACGTGACGTGACACTAGCTAAAAAACCGCTTGACCTGAGAACTGGAACCAATCAGCTGATAAAGGTTGGATAGTTGCTGAATGGTTATCAAGATATTGAAATTTTTACTAAATTTATATGTCGATACATTAATCATCCTTTCGGCCATCGGGATGGCGTGTGCCTTTGACCGCGCCTGGCTCTCCGGTAATGAAATCGTTTTCCATATAGTGCATCACATCATCGGTCGAGAGGACGTTGGCAACGGTGCCATTGGCGATTGTCAATGATATCTGTTGATTGGCTGTGGCTGTTGCGACTGCATCACCCACCACCACGACATCATAGCCACGCGAGCTGCCTGCATAGGCGGTGCTGAGGATACATTCATCCGTCCACAGACCCACGATAACGATGGTATCAATCGCAAGGGCCTTCAGTTTTTCGTCCAGATACGATCTACCATGTTCATCAAAGTTCCAGAACATATCCAGATGCTTGCCATGGTAGAACCAGCCATCGGCCATTTCCTCTTCCGTCGGGGCGATCTCGGATAACGGCCGCATACCTGCAGCGCCGGTGAAGACATAGCAAGCGTTTTCCGGGGTATCCGGACGCAAGCCCTGTGGGCCATACCATCTATCCATGGCATTGGAAATGCCATCGTCAAAAGTTCGAGTCCACGAACTCCAGGTAATACAGACTCCATCACTTTTTGCTCGAGCTGCACGAAAGGCTCCCACCAGTTTGGCCATATTCGGGAGAATATCCCCTGCATAGGGCCGGTATTCTTCCTGACAGTCATCCAGGAGCAAGGCAATGCGGCGAGGACGATCTTTCAGGTTCCATGCTGCCCAGAACGTCAGAGGACAATCGTTTGGCCCCCCTGGCGTTTTGCTGTGATTTTCCATTGGCTGCAAGGCCAGCGTCATGTCTCGATGCTTACATGGCTGCTGCAGAGCTTCTTTAAGTGTCAGAATGTTGTTTTCAGGATTCTTCATTGGGATCTGCAATTTGACCTTTGATGTATTTGGAAAGGATTTGAAAAAAAGGATTTCAACGGGGCAGGAATGAAGGGTGTTGTTGCCGTACAGGGCAATATCTTCCTTTTATGGCGGCTTCAGCGATGTCCATCAACGCCTGACGTTCGGTCGAAAAGGCCCATTTGACTCAGCCCTTCGACGTGTACGGGATCATGCTATAGGTTGATGGACATTTTGTCAAGTATCTTCCCGAAGAAGCTTGTAGAGCAAATGAGCATATCTACCCTCTTGAGCCACTGCAATGGTATGATGCACCATTTCATGTTCCATGCGGTAATGAATACCTTGATCCGTGAGTGTTCATCCGTGCGTCAGCTTGGGGGACACGGGGTCAGGGGGACACGGGACACGGGGTCAGGCCTCCAAGTTGACAAGTTGATTTTCCCCTGTTTCCCTTCCCACTGAATAAAATCGCGGGCATGGCCCGCTCCTACAGGTTCGGTGGCAATGTAGGAG
>NZ_JAFFQC010000449.1 GCF_016918545.1 Desulfobulbus alkaliphilus
ATCCAATGGCGTTCTGATCTCGACGGACGCCGACACGCGGCCGCCGCCGAACTGGCTGTCCGCCAATCTCGCCGCCATCGCGGATGGAGCGGATCTGGTGGGCGGACGGCTGGTGCTGGATGAAGCGGCACCGATCTCGGCGGATGTCGCGGCTCTGCGGCGACTATGGGACGCCTACTGGCGTGAAGTTCGCATGATTGAGGACGAGATCGACCCTTCGCCACATGATCCGGCCCCTCGGCATGGCGATCACACCGGGGCCAGCCTCGCCATCACGGCGGCGGCCTATCTGTCAGCCGGCGGCGTGCCGGAACAGCCGACGGGTGAGGATCGGGCGCTTGTGATCGCCGCTCAGGCGCAGGGGGCCCGGCTTGTGCATCCC
>NZ_JAFFQC010000450.1 GCF_016918545.1 Desulfobulbus alkaliphilus
CCGCGAAGCCTCCGTATCGCCCGAAGCGGACAGCGCGGGCCGGGACAGCCGGGATGCCGTCATGCGGGCCGTCCGTGCCAAGGTGGCTACCATCCTGCGGACCGACGCCGCGAACCTGCCCGGCGATGCCAACCTTATCGAGCTGGGCGTGGACAGCCTGCTGGCCCTGGACCTGTTCCAGTCGCTGGAAAAGCAGTTCCGCATCCGGGTGGATCGCAGCCTGCTGTTCAAGGAGCCTACCATCGATGCTCTGGCCTCCCGGATCGCCTCCCTGCTCGACGCCGGGAAAAGGGCTCAGGACGGGGACCTGCCCGTCATCCTTCCCGACAGCGCCGCCCGTCATGAGCCCTTCCCGCTCATGGACATGCAACAGGCCTACTG
>NZ_JAFFQC010000451.1 GCF_016918545.1 Desulfobulbus alkaliphilus
GTGTGATCACCGTGGAAGACGGTCAGGGTCTGGAAGACGAGCTGGCTGTGGTAGAAGGCATGCAGTTCGACCGTGGCTACCTCTCCCCCTACTTCATCAACAAGCCGGAAACCGGCTCCGTCGAGCTGGATGATCCCTTCATCCTGCTGGTGGACAAGAAAGTCTCCAACATCCGTGAAATGCTGCCGGTGCTGGAAGGCGTGGCCAAGGCGGGCAAACCGCTGATCATCGTGGCCGAAGATGTGGAAGGTGAAGCGCTGGCTACCCTGGTGGTCAACACCATGCGCGGCATCGTAAAAGTCGCCGCCGTCAAGGCGCCGGGATTCGGCGACCGTCGCAAGGCCATGCTGCAGGATATCGCCATCCTGACCGGTGGTACCG
>NZ_JAFFQC010000452.1 GCF_016918545.1 Desulfobulbus alkaliphilus
GACGAGGATCCCCGCGCCGTCCAGCTGCGGATGATCCAGGAAGGGGAGGCCATCTTCCACGACGACGAGATGCCGAGCAGCGATTCGCTGTTTGACGACATCGAGGGGGATCTGGATGAAGAGCAACTGGAGCTGGAGGTGGAAGATGATCTGCAACGTTAATGTTCTGGCACCGATGGCGTCTGCCGGTTTGATGGAGAGTGCGGCGTGAGAGGCAAATTCAAATCCCTGACCATGGTCAACTGGAACGGCTTCTTCGCCCGGACCTTCGATCTCGACCAACTGGTCACCACCCTGTCCGGCGGCAACGGCGCGGGCAAGTCCACCACCATGGCAGCCTTCATCGCGGCGCTCATTCCCGATCAGTCGCTGCTCCACTTC
>NZ_JAFFQC010000453.1 GCF_016918545.1 Desulfobulbus alkaliphilus
CCCGAATGCTTGCGGAAGATGACGACCGACCAGGCAGTGAGATCTTCCAGAACGGCTTTGAAGCGCTTGGCGCTCAAGCCGGCGACGACCTCGCTGAGCAGGTCCGGCGAAGCCTGTAAGCCGGATCGATCCTTGAACAGGTCGATGAGCGCGATCGCCTTGAGCAACTCGAAATGCCCGGGGCTGGCTTCACGGCTCTCGAGGCGGGCGAGAGCTTCAAGAGCGGTCGACCAACGGTGACCATCAGGAGAGGCGAGGATGGCGGGTTCGAGGTTGGCGTGGAGGTAGTCCCACAGACGCCCCACATGATAGGCGCTCGCTCCCTCGATCTCCGCTTCCTCAAGGAAGGATTGGAAGCCATAGGGCTCCACTGAGTTTAGG
>NZ_JAFFQC010000454.1 GCF_016918545.1 Desulfobulbus alkaliphilus
TCCGCCTTCCGTCCAGTCGCTTGCGGAAATGCGGACGAACAACGGAAGTTCATCGGGCCATTCCTGCCTGATCGCTGCAATAATATCCAGTAATATTTTTATACGGTTTTCAAACGGGCCTCCGTATTCATCTGTCCGGTGGTTGCTTAAAGGCGATAAAAATTCATGGATAAGATATCCATGTGCCGCATGAATTTCGATCACTTTAAAGCCTGCCTGTAAAGCGCGTTTTGCAGCTGCTCTGAAATCAGCGACCACCTTCTGGATGCCCTCTAAAGACAATGCCTCCGGAGCTGTTTCATTACCTGTAAAGGGAACAGCAGTTGGTGCAAAGGTGAGCCAGCCACCCTGCGCTTCATCAAGTTGGCTACCGCCGGTCC
>NZ_JAFFQC010000455.1 GCF_016918545.1 Desulfobulbus alkaliphilus
GGTCCGGTGACGCGCCGGGCAGAGCGTGGCTATGAGCAATGGATGAAGGGCGAAGGAACGCCGCTGTCCCTGATCATGCCGCGTTCCGGGAATTGATAGAGGCTAGAGGCGGGGGCGCTGCAACGCCCCCACCGGCGCGGCGAATAGGCACCGCACCACGGCCCCACACGGGAGGACCGAACCCGTGCAGGGTATCCGCCTTTGATGTGCTCCAGTGGACCGAAGCGGAGACTTGATTGCGTTGCGGCGGCTGTGGCTTTTTGGTATCAGGCTTGTGTGGGCGCGTTCTCCGAAAGGAGGATACACCCATGAAGCACTTCCTCCGGGATGTGCTGGCCGGATTCCTGGCTAGCCTTCTCGCGGCGCTGGTAGCACATATG
>NZ_JAFFQC010000456.1 GCF_016918545.1 Desulfobulbus alkaliphilus
CCACTGACGCGGACCCCCCGGCGGCACGGACCGCGCCGGGACCACCTGGACCCGCGGGGCGCGCGGTTCCTCGACCCCGGCACCGCGCCCCGGTTCGACGGCCAGGACCTCGAACCCACCGCGTACGCCGGCGCCGGGCTGCTCGTGCGTCCGGGAGACGACGGTGAGGTCGAGCCCGAGGTGCTCGAGGCGCTGCGGTCCGCGGCCACGGCCGAGGGCTGGACGCTGGTGGTCGACGAGGTCGACCGCCAGCTCGTCGAGATGGTCCGCGCGGCCGGCGCCCTGCACAGCCGGCTCCACCCGGCGCTGCCGGACCGGGTGAACCCGCTCGTCGTGCGCGCGTCCCTCGTCCGGCCCGCCGACGACCACCGTCCCCGGTC
>NZ_JAFFQC010000457.1 GCF_016918545.1 Desulfobulbus alkaliphilus
AGCGTGCTCTCCAAAAGCGGATACAGGTCGACCAGCGCAAAGCTCACGGCCAGCTTGCCGCGCGCAATGCCGGTGATGTCGAGCAGGTCGTCGATCAGGCGCGCTTCCAGCTCGGCATTGCGGCGCACGACTTCGAGCTGCGCGACCGCATACGCCGGCAGGTCCTGACGCAGTTCCAGCAGATGCACGGCGGTCAGGATGGGCGTGAGCGGCGTGCGCAGCTCATGCGAGAGCACCGCCAGGAAGTGGTCCTTGGCGTGGTTGGCAGTCTCGGCTTCTTCCTTGGCACGGCGCAGGGCGTCGGCCGCGATGCGCTCTTCCGTCGAGTCGCGGATGATCTTCGAGAAGCCGACCAGTTGCCCCGTCTCGTTGTGGATGGC
>NZ_JAFFQC010000458.1 GCF_016918545.1 Desulfobulbus alkaliphilus
GTCGTCCTGCTGCGAGAACTCGATCTCAACACGCGTGGCATCGGCGTGGCGCACGACGTTGTTGAGTGCCTCCTGCACGATCCGGAACACCGAGATGGCAGCGCGTTCGTTCATCGCCAGTTCTTGCGCATGCACAGTCACGACCAGGCCAAAGCGTTGGCGAAAATTCTTGGCCATCCATTCGAGGGACGGCACGAGCCCCAACTCGTCGAGCAATGGCGGCCGAAGATCCGCAGAGATCTGCCGAACGGCAACAATCGTCTCGTCGATCACGTGTTGCATTGCCTGGGTCTGGTCGATCAGCGCCTTGTCGCTCCGTGTGGCCTGCAGATCCGCTGCCAGCAGCGAAATGTCCATCTTGAGCGCGCTCAGGCGTTGGC
>NZ_JAFFQC010000045.1 GCF_016918545.1 Desulfobulbus alkaliphilus
AGGCGATGGCCTCGTCAATGAACTGAAGAGATAATGCGTCGAAACGTTCGAGGATGCTCTGCATGGCAGAAACACCTTGCCATGCTTAATCGCTGTTGTCCAGGATTATTTGTGGGTAGATGACAGATCCTTGACCGGTCTTCTGCGCCGATAGTTGCGGAAACATCGAACAGCAACTCACCTTTGCTCACCGTTCAGGTTAGCTGGACCAATTACTGGCTCACCCAAAACTTGCGACAGTTATGATTGAAAATGTACTAGAGATGGTACCCTGTCCTTACTTGACGAATCGACCCTTAGCTAACGCATTAATTTCATGACATATTAAAGAAACGAGCATTCGCCAATTGTATTTATGGATAATTAGATTCCGGCCGGCCAAACCAAAAGATTTAAGCTTGCTTCGATCTTGAGCCAATTGGAGTAAAATTTTTGCCAACGCTTCAAAATCACCATCAGGGACTAACAAACCATTTTGGCCTAATTCTTCAAGCAATTCAGAAAATTGTGGTTGATAAACGCCGACGACCGGCAAGCCGGAGGCATAATAATCAAACATCTTCAAAGGTGAGCCATACATGCTAGGACCATCTTTGTACAACACCAAGCCAACGTCCATACCGCTTAACCAATTAGGAAGATCAACATAGGCTACTTGACCATGGTAATAAATATTTGGTGTCATTTCATTAAGATTAACTAGCCCTTTTCCAATAATATGAAAAGAAATGTCGTCATGATAACCATTTGACCACAACCAATCTGCTGCCATACGAAGCATTTCTAAATTATGCCATGGCAGATTTGCACTTCCAATCCATACTACCTTCAACTGATCTTTTGTTGATTGAATTCTTTTCACCGGTTGGCGATCGGGCCTAAATAGATCTGGATCGGAACCATTTGGAACAGTTAATACATTTTTCAAATATAGCTGTTGCTGGACATACTCTGTCAAACCAGCCGAAACACACACAGCCAAATCGCATCCTTGCCCATACTTTTTAAATGCATCGATGGCACTCTCTACTTCCTGCGCGGAACGGCCTAAATCAAACCCGTATTCAGGAACTGTATTGAATTCCCAAACCATTAATGTAGATCTAAACAGAAAACGATACGGAGGTAATGCCCAGCGAGCTTGCGGAGGAGGAAACCATTCTATCCGGATATAAATTGCATCCATGGAACGTAATGCCTTGAGTAAGGCAATACGACCACTGGGAAGATAATTGATTAATTCATGGACGCTTCCAGACTCCATCCATATTTCGTGCCCAAGAGCAACACACTGGGAGATGAACTGGCCTATATGAGCATTACCACCGGATGTTGCAGTTTCATTATAACGTGCATTCAGGTAGGCTATCCGCATCGCAGTCTCATTATTTCTACCATGGCTTATCCGCCTCTAATTGTTTCAAGTTTCTGAGTTGCCCTACTAACACGCTGCAACTAGATTTTTCAAATGCGAAAGTTCCAGCCACAATCATTTGTGTTAGGTTATTAAGGTGCCGCTCTATGGTGAAGTGTGCTAACGCATGAGCACGTGCTGCTTCCCCCATTTTTCCTGCAGTTTCGGGAGACTTTGCGAGTCGGCACATTCTATCAGCCATCCCCGCCACGTCACCCTCATCTACGAGAAATCCTGTCTTTCCATCGATAACCACATCAGGTATACCCGCGTGGCGGGTCGCAACTACGGGGAGGCCGGTCATTTGCGCCTCAATTACGCCAACAGGTGTGCCCTCACTGTCACCTGTTTCTGCTACCAACGAATGCTGAACAAAGGCGCGGGCTTCTCGCATCAACTTTCTGACCTGTTCGGAGTCCTGAACCCCTAAAAATTTGACAAAATTTGAAATTCCTAGAGCATTCGCTAAATGTTTGCACGGGCCGATCAAGGGGCCATCACCCACCATTGTCAAGGTTGCATCCGGAACTACCTTGACGATATGACTGAATGCCAGAATGGTTAAATAAGGGGCTTTTTTATCAACAAAACGTCCAACAGCAAGAAATTTAGGAGGAGAGTCTTGCGGTTTTCCCCCGGAAAAATTTAATGAATCGACTCCAGATGTGTTCAGGTAAAGTCGTTCCGGGTTAGCCCCTAATCGTAAGACTTGTTCGTGCATTGCTTGGGACACCACCACGATACCGGAGGCAATGTCGAACATTTGCTTGTAAGAGGTGCGATATTTTTCAAGCAGGTCCTTCACTGATGCGTCGAAACCATGAAAGTGTACAAACAAAGGCACGTTTGCCTTTTGGCAAGCTGGGGCAAGGTAACTGCCTGTTGTACCATATTCCGCGAGCACCGCATCTGCTTTGATGGTGCGCAAATGCTTTGCCATTACATTGTTAAAATCGTTGCAGTGTCGAGGTGCAATACGTCGAATTATCGAATTAAATAAACCATTATCGAAATGGACTGTACTGCCACTGGCATCAAGAAAATTCAATCCTTGGCCATACCGGGGGATTATTTTAAATGGTAAGCGCTCCACATGTGCCTTGATGAACGTTTCCGAAACGGCGTCCTTATGTGGAGTAAACAGCGCCAACCGCAGACGAGACAAATCTGATAGTATCATGGCTTTATTTTGCAAAAATAACTAATCATTTAAAATAATTTGGATCAATTAAACCGAATCTCGGTTCAGGGCAATCGCACGAAAACCCAATCCGAACAGAACTTTCGCGAGAAACTTGTCATCGCAAGCGGATCGGAACTATTTTCGTGGAAAACCTACGTTCAAAACAGAGGCTTTTTATATTTATTCAACTGTTTTTGCGTCGTTGTGGCGGATTATTACAATACCTTTTTATTGACATCATCAGTCAAAGACACTGGCGAGCAAGCATCCGCTTTCAAGGCTTGAGATCGCTTTACGGCCGTTCCCCACAACCCAACTATCATTGCCTGACCCCGAGATTTTTCCAATGTCGTGGATTTCTTACGAATCAACCAACAATAAACAGGATACGCCATGACCGAGAAAACAAATCGTAGAAGCCGGTTCATCGGTCGACGCCGCAACCACAGTCCAAACACCTGTGCTAAACTCTGGTCCCATCCTTCCATTGAATGCAACTCTATATTATCGAATCCAGCTTTTTGCAGATAACGATGTATAGCAAAGTGAGTGTATCGGTGTTGATTATAAGGAACTTCATGCAAGGGCCATAAAAAAGGAACCGTGAACAACACCACACCGTTTGGGCGAAGAACCCGATATATTTCGGTCAAGACCAACTCCGGAGCGGAACAATGCTCAAGAACCTCAACACATAGCGCAGAATCTACAGATGCATCACTTAATGGAATACAATCGTCAACCCAGTAGAGGTCGGGTTGAACCTCATGGTTCGGGTTGTCAGCGAATTCAAGCCCCATGTAATGTGACACACCAGTGTCTGACGGATTAAGCACCTGCTTACATGACGCCAACCAGCATCCAACGTCAAGCAACCTTCCTTGTAAACGATGATGTTGAGATTTGAAAGCCTCGTAAATTAATTGGTGCAATAGATAGATATCCAACGATTGCAAGTTGAGATTTGGTTGCGATATAAAAAATGATTTACTTGGGTATGCAGTTATTTTTTGAGGTATTTTTTTTGAATTCGATTTTTTAAAATTAGTAAAAAGGCCACCTGATGTGCCTTTTTTTCTTGCATTTATGCCCTTGACAAAATCTTTATGGAATCTGTATCCAAAAGCTTTGTCTAAAATTTCCATCACCTCTATTCCTTTTGCCCTCATTTCTTCTCCAGAAAGACGACTCCAGACACCTTGCGAATGAATACGATAAACTGACATGCAACGAGGCAAATAAACTATTTTACCTTTCTCAGCGACCAACATATTTTGTCCCCAATCAGCTGCAGGCAATTTTGAAAATATTTCTGGAAAATCATATTGATAGTTTCGAAATACACGCGTTGCTGTTGGAATAAAATTAGAATAAGCCAAATCTCGAATTGAATAAGTAGTTATAGAGTTTATTTTAGAATAAAATGATTTGTTTTTTTTAACCTCATTGACAATTTCTGCATTATGAAAACACATTGAATATTCAGGTGCACTAAGAAGAATATCAATTTGAATTTGCAACTTTTTTTTATCAGTCCAATAATCATCCCCCTCACAAGAGGCTATAAAATCACCCGTTGCCTTTTTCCATAACATTTTCCCTATTTGAACACCTTTTTTATACTGATTTTCAATTTGAAAAATTGTTTTAAATAAATTTTTATAATTATTTATATAATTTTTAATAATAGAAACTGTATTATCAGTAGAGGCATCGTCATGTATCAATATTTCAACTGGAAAAGTTGTTTCTTGCATGAGAATACCATCTAAACAATTTCTAATATATTTTTCATGGTTATAAGTTACACAACATATAGTGACCAAAGGTTTTGTTTCTTTTGGCCAACAATGCCTAGTAATCTTAATAGGATTTTTGAGAGGTGTATAACTTGAAACAATTGGACTAGGATCCATTTTACTTATTCGTCTCGTTCGTAGAATTTGTGCGTAGCTCTTTGAAATTTAGATCCGGAACCAGCGCTCCTCATTCACATCCGTCACTTCTTCAGGCCAAGCATGGAGCATCGGTTTTTTTCAAAAACATCCTGCCTCGCCGTTTCACAAAAAATTTTTTCCAAAAAAATGATCGGGACGGCCAAGGCAGGACGCAGATATAAACTATTATAAAGTTTTATAAAGTTCTCTATATAACGTTACAACGCTTTGCCATCGTGTTACATTCCTTCTTGGGCTATAATCAACCAAGGAGGAGAGCAATGCGCAACCCAAAGCCGGATTTGATTCTTGCCGATAGCGACAGGCAAGAACTTGAGAAGATCAGCCGCAGCAGGAGCGAGTCGGCAAGCCGTGTACAGCGAGCCACTATTCTTCTTATGTATGCCAGTGGAACTAACATTACGTCAATTACCAATGAGTTGGGCACGACCCGTCCGCTGGTGTATCGAGCAATCGATAAGGCATTGGCCTTTGGGCCGTTGGCCTCGCTTGACGATATCCAGCGTTCCGGCAGGAGTCGCGTCATTGATGACGCTGCCAAAAGCTGGGTTATGTCCTTGGCCTGCCAACGACCGACCGAACTTGGTTATGCAGCTGAAACCTGGACCTATAGCAGCCTTGTTACGCATATCAGGACCCATGCCGACCGTAGCGGGCACCACTGCTTGAAGAAAGTGAGCAGAAGTAAGGTGCATGATATTCTGACCGAAGGCGACATTCGTCCACATAAAATCAGCTATTATCTGGAACAACGAGACCCTCTGTTTGAGGAGAAGATGATCGATGTTCTGTGTGTGTATAAAGACGTGGAAATGATCAATCAATCTCCTGAAAGTGCCCAGAATCGGGAATCAACCACCGTGTCATACGACGAGAAACCAGGCATTCAAGCCATCAAAAATATTGCTGCCCAACTCAGACCGGTGCCGGGGAAGCACTCGGCTATCGGCCGCGATTATGAATACAAACGTTTGGGAACTGTCTCTTTGCTCGGTGGGATTGATCTCCATACCGGCAGGGTTCATGCGCTGGTCAGAGACCGCCATCGAAGTCGTGAGTTTATTGAGTTTCTTGACCTGATTGATGGCAGGTATCCGGAAGACTGGGTCATCAGAATCGTCCTTGATAATCACTCCGCCCATGTGTCAAAAGAAACTCAACTATATCTTAAATCACGACCGAACCGATTCCATTTTGTTTTCACACCGAAGCATGGTTCCTGGCTCAACCTTATCGAATCGTTTTTCAGCAAGATCGCCAGATCCTTTCTCCGTCACATCCGCGTTGATTCAAAGCAAGAGCTCGTGGATCGGATTTACCAGGGAATCGAGGAAATCAACAAAGACCCCGTGGTATTTCGGTGGCGGTACAAAATGGAAGAAATTGCCACCGCGTAAATGTAACGTTATTTTTCGAATGGACTACTATTTTGAACCGCGAAGAAAAATGGCTATTTTTTTCTGCAATACATGCACATGATGTAAAATTTTTTATATTATCTTTGCCGGCACACCAAAAACTGAAGTTCCGGGGCGGACATTTTTTAATACCACACTGCCGGCCCCAACCGTTGCCCCCGCTCCGACGACTATATGAGGGAGGATCGTGGCCTTGGTGTATATTTGCACTTCATGCTCTACCGCAGAATAGCCTCCCATGAATACCTGCGGGCTTAATTGCGACCATTTTCCTACCTTGCAATCATGGCCCAAATTTGACTGTCCTTGGATATGTACATGGTCTTCGACCTGAACATCGCATGAAAGAACCGTAAAGCATTGGATGACCACGCCCCGCCCCAAAACAACATTTTTTCTAAATAGAGCTGTAGGGTGTACTAGGGTGGCAAACACACCGCCTTTGGCCAAGATCATCTCCGTGTATTTTTTTCGGTCCTTAGCAATCCCCAGAGCACATACAAACTGTTCGTCGGCCATGGGAATATAGTCTTCAACAGAGGCCAGGATTGGCGGGTATCCCGAATAACCGGTCAACGCATCTCGGTTATCATCGAGAAATCCCTTAACCCGAAAACGTTTTTTTTGCTGGTTGATCTCCTCCACCAAGCTGCACAATTCGCGCCCGTACCCCCGCGCCCCTATAATGATCAGATCTTTCATGTTGGTACCTTGCGATTATTGCCGCTATCTCTTCCATAAATGTGTACGATGACGAACAGTAAACTACGAACTAAGCCGCCCACCATCCAGCGGGATAGTAGCCCCAGTGATAAACTTGGCCGCCGGGCTGAGCAGAAATACCACCATATTTGCAACATCCAAAGGTTCACCTATCCCCAGGTATTGCCGACTGATTATCTCTTGTACCTTGGCTGATTCTTCCACCCTCCCCATAATACTCTTGTAGATATCGGTCTCAATCAATGCCGGTGCCACGGAATTAACACGGATCACCTTGGGGGCCAGTTCTTTTGCCAAACACCTGATGGCAGCATCCATTGCCGCTTTTGTCGCGCAATAGATGGTTTTTCCAGTGTTACCTTGCAGGGCGGCTATTGATGATATCCCAACCACACTCAATCCTTCGTTAAAACAGCCCTTTTTGGTTATCGCCCGCATAATCTCCAAAAATGCGTAGAAATTGACGCGCATGCTCTTTTCAACCATGGAAATGCGCAATGCCCGCAGGCCGATGGTGGTGGAAATTCCCGCGCTGTGCACAAAACCATCCAAGGGGCCATGGGTTGCAATGATCTCTGCAAGCAGCCTGGGAATCTGCTCGATGTCCTGCAAGTCATAACTGTAACAAACCGAGGGGGCGGGTGTTTGCGCGGCAGTTTGTTGCAGTTCCGCCTCACGACGGGCAACCAATATTACCTTGGCCCCCAGTTGGCCGGCCAACACGGCAATGGCTCGTCCTATACCGGAGGATGCTCCGGTGATCAGCACCTGCTTTCCCGCTAACGTCATCGGTGTCGTCATCTCTACGCTTCACTCTTATATACTTCATTTGAATCAGTGATAATTCCTTCGGCGAAGTAATCATCGCTTTCTAACACCGGTAACAGGTCACTCGTGTTGATAGTGGCGGCAACCACACCCCAGGAAAGACCAACCCCAAAGCCCGCCATCAGCACCCTAAGTTCCCGTTCCACTTTGCCTGCGTAGGCATCACACAGGGTAAGGGGCAAAGCACCGGCAGATGTATTGCCGAAACGATCGATGGTGAGGGGACATTTATCCAGCGGAATTTTTAATTTTCGCGCTATCTGTTTAATAATAAAAAGGTTTGCCTGGTGGAGAATAACGGCATCATAATCATCAACACTGCTACCAGTATGTTGGAAAAAATCCCGCAAGGCACGAGGGACGTCCTGGATGGTGAAATTGAATACATCAGGGCCATTCATGTGGACATCGTGAAGCGATCTTTCATTGCCGTCCATGCAGACCACTGTGTTTTCATGGGCAGCTTGAAGCTGGCGAAATCCTCCAGCTGGAACAATTATGGAACGATAACCGCTGCCATCTGTTCGCAACAGTCCCACAATATCATGTGGACCCTCGGTCTTTTCCAGCAAGGTGGCGGCCCCGGCATCACCGAAAAGCATCGCCGTGGAGCGATCATTAGGGTTAGATATCTTGGTAACTGTTTCTCCTACAACGAGCAGAGCCCTGCTGATATCTGAGCATTGCATCAAACTTGCGACGGCCTGAAGGCCGTAAGGGTAGGCCGAGCATCCCAGATTGATATCATAAGCCGCGCACTCTTTGTTCAAACCCAACCTTTTATGGAGGACACAGGCCGTTGCCGGTCGCCGATAATCGGTCGAATGGGCCACAAAAACGAGCGCCCCAATACTGGACTTATCTATGCCCTTGTGGGTCAGCAGATGTTCAGCCGCGCTAAAGCCAAGGTCGGATGCCGTTTGTTTGCTGTGGCTCCTGCGAAAAGATTTAATTCCGGTCATGGCGGTGAATTTGACCACCATATCTTCCCCATAAACAGGTATAAAAGAGGAAACTTCGACAACCTCTCCGGGCACTGCACAGGCTATTCCGCCTATTTTGATGTTGCTGCACTTAAAAAAGGGCATTGCATTCACAAAGAAGAGTTCGATTCAATGTACGTGGCCATGTCAGCAATGGTTTTCAATCCATTAAATTTTTGTTGGGGAATGGTAATATTAAATTCTTCATCAATCATTGCAATTACAGATAAATAAGCTAATGAGTCCCATGCATCGTGATCACGAAAGATGGTCTCTCCGCTCAATTCGTCCGGATCACATTCCAGAATCTCGGCGAGATTGGCTGTCAATTTCTCCAGCATGGATTCTCTCCTATTTTAATGGCTGCGTTTAATCAGCAACCATGAAATTTGCATGGTAGATTCCAACAAATCAAATTTCTATCAAATCGCCTTGATATTTTGTTTATCGAAGACGCAACATCTCAATAATTCGTTTTACATCCATATCATCCAGCGCAGGATAGATCGGCAAGCATATAACTCGCTGTGCTATTTGCTCTGCAACCGGTAAATTACCCGAGCGAGCAGAGGACATACCTCGGTACATGGAAAACGAGGAAATAAGCGGATAAAAATAACGTCGGCAATAAATTCCCTGTTCGCGCAATTTCTCATACAAGCTGTCCCGGCTCAAAGGATACTCCGGCCCAACCAAAATTGGAAAATAGGCATAATTGGCCACGTGTTGACCTTCGTAGTCAAGGCAGTGCAGGCCCTCGATACTTTTCAAGTTCTCACGATAGACTGCATCAATCTGACAACGGCGCTCCAGCGCTTCGTTGATATGCTTGAGTTGCAAGAGACCGAAAGCGGCCTGCATTTCATTCATTTTGCCATTAATACCACTGGCAACAACGGTTGTTTCATTGACAAAACCGAAATTCTTGAGATGATCGATGTGCTGCTTTGATTTGGCGTCGGGACAGACAATAGCTCCTCCCTCAAATGTATTGAACACTTTGGTTGCATGAAAACTCATTACGGATAGGTCACCATGGCGAAGTACGCTTCCATTTTGCCATCGGACTCCAAAGGCATGGGCAGCGTCGTAAATGACTTTAAGGTTATAATGATCGGCAATGGTTTGAATCTCTTTAACGTCGCAAGGGTTGCCATAGACGTGTACGGCTAGAATTGCAGTGGTTTTTGGCGTGATAGCTGCCTCGATCCTTGCAGGATTGATGTTGAGTGTTTTAGGGTCAATGTCGACGAAAACCGGCATGATACCGTTCCAAAGCAGCGCATGAGCTGTTGCCACAAAAGAGAAAGGTGTGGTGATAACCTCCCCGGTAATCCGCAGGGCTTGTAACGCAGTGACCAAGGCGAGTGTGCCGTTGGTGAACAGGGCAAGATGATCCACACCCAGCCATTCACATAAAGCTCCTTCAAATTGACGGTGAAACGGTCCATTGTTGGTGAGAATTTTATTCTCCCATATCTGTTCCAGATAAGGAATGAATTCCTCCAAGGGTGGCAGATGGGGCTGGGTGAC
Organism: Desulfobulbus alkaliphilus; assembly: GCF_016918545.1. Classification (GTDB taxonomy): domain Bacteria; phylum Desulfobacterota; class Desulfobulbia; order Desulfobulbales; family Desulfobulbaceae; genus Desulfobulbus; species Desulfobulbus alkaliphilus. Next base: position 10,041 of record NZ_JAFFQC010000045.1, read on the forward strand.
GTAGATGGGTGTTTTTGACATGTAAACCTTCTGGCATGTTACTTATGCTGAATGTCAAATTCAAAGTATGACAAAATTTTTTTCCAAGGCAGATAGCTGGGGAGAAACAACCAGCATCTGTTTGCCAAGTGGTTGTTCTAGGGAAAATATACTGGATATTATAATAAGTTATCGCTGATCGCTCCAAGCAAAGAGAACCGTTTCTTCCTGGTGGATAGTATAATGACGCAGGAAAAATTTGTAGCCTAAATTGAGCGAGGCAATGAAGTTAGGAATTTGAAAGAAATGAGCAACATCATGATAGACGGAAATCGCTAGCTTGGGTCTAAAATGACGTAACGTGTTGATGCTCCCTTGCAAAGCGGCTACTTCGGCGCCCTCAATATCCATCTTAATAAAATCAAGACGGGGTAAAGAGCTTTGCGCAACCAAATCATCAATAGTTAGCGTCATGACTTTTCCTGTGGCGTTTGGCATTTCAGCAAAACTAACGTGACTGGCTGGGCCTTGATCCTTATAGAACAATGCTGTGTCTGTATCTTGCCAGACTGCCCTTTCTATAATTTGAACCCGCTCTTGCAATGCCGGGTTTAACGAGAGATTCTCGCGCAGAATTTCAAGATTACTAGGGATAAATTCATAAGAAAAAACTCGTCCTGCAACGCCAATTTTATGGGCAAAATAAAGTGCTGTATCTCCCCAGCATCCCCCAGCGTCAATTACATAATCCCCTGGCTCAACCTCGACAACGCAATTGTCAGATACTCCCCGGTATTGTTGCAGTATAAATTGACTGTACGAACCTTTAGCAGTGCAATAAAAACGGATAGGGTAATTGAGAGTTGCTAGATTGAATTGATAAAGCCGCCATCCGTAAAATTTCGTTAGTCGAAAATTTTGTTGGTCTGCTAATTGCTCAACCTGTTGGATTCCGGCCCAATAGGTGGGCGTGTTTAAAGGTAACTTCACTTTTCGATGCCCCAAACAGCGAAAAGCCATCAACTTGATCAACAATTCTTTAGATGTTTCATCGGTTAATTGTACATAAAGTGCTTGGAGGTCATAGTAAAATGGTACTATTTGATCGATGGCTTTGGTAAGTGTTGCCGAGAAAGAAGGAATATAACCATACCCTCTTTGGCTCAACTTCTTTTTTGCCCACTCTTTCCAATTGGCTGGGATAGTGGAATGCGGTTCTGGTTGATTAAAGCGGTAGAAGTCGTAATTATCATCGTAATCATTCAGCATATTCGAACAGATTTCGGCAACAAAGGCTTCCAAAAAGTTCTTTTCGATCATGTAGCTATACCTTGCCCCATTCTGCTATATGTGAGATTGGTTAGAACCGCTGCCAAGTTGGCTCAAATTGCACCGGTGACCACCCGTGTCGGGTACCGTTTACTTGAAAATAAGCGGCCGATTGATAACGGAACAGCACCTGTTTTTGCCCATTGATTTTTCCTGAGAGGGCGACTGTGATCGAGTATGTCCCTTGAGAGAAGTTAATCTTCGGCATTTTAGCCAGTAAGATTAGCAACCCTGAGACCTGTTGCAGATGTAGCGCTGCATTAAAATCCGTGTGCAGGTTGGAGGCTTCGGCAAATACGCGCTGCTCTTTGTCATAAAAGTAAATGCGTAAATCAGGATCTCTCACTGGCTCATTCAGTTGAATGGTCAGACGGATCAACAATTCATTTTGATATTCAACTTGAAATATTTTGTCCTTCTGAGACGTTTTTCCATTGGAACTGATTTCAACTTCTTGCAAAAATGCTCGTCCGTCACTTGTAAAATTGCCGATTTCAGCCTTGAATTTAGAGTAATAAAGGTTGAGCCCCGAGGCTATATCATAACTGTTGTATATTGTCCGGCCATGTTCCATCAAGGTCAGATTGGTACACATACGAGCGACCTGAGGCATGTTGTGTGAAACCAGAATGATGGCTGCATTGCCAAGAAGGCTATCCATGCGGTTAAAGCATTTTAAAACAAAGCCAATATCGCCAACTGCTAAGACTTCATCAATGAGCAGCACATCCGGTTCCATCTGAGCGGCTACGGCAAAGCCAAGGCGCACGCGCATCCCTGAACTATAATTTTTAACGGGCATATCAATGAAGTCGCCGATCTCGGCAAAATCTATAATGGCATCAAGCTTGCGATCAATCTCCTGCTTGCTAAAACCAAGGACAGAGCCGTTTATGTAAATGTTTTCACGGCCGCTCAGGATGGGGTTGAAGCCAGTACCTAGCTCAATCAGTGCTCCAACACGGCCCCTCATCGCAATACGGCCGGTATCAGGTTTCAGCAAGCCGTTAAGTATTTTGAGCAAGGTACTTTTGCCAGCGCCGTTTTGGCCAATCAATCCGAGGCACTCCCCCCGCTTCAGCTCAAAATTAATATCCTGCAAAGCCCAAAATTCATCGGCGCGCAGGAAAGACGATTCGTTCTGGTGATCATTCTTGCCCAGAAGTTCCGCGCCAATGTCCTTCACGCCATACCACAAGGATTTCTTCAAACTACGGCAGAATTTTTTGGATACGTTTTCAACGCGGACGAGGACATCGGCTTCGCCGCGTTCATCGAAAGTGGTTCCTGGTGTTTTGTTCATCTTTCTTTATTCATAACCTTTCGTAAGGCTGTGAAGCCCGTTTTTCGTGATTTGTTCCTCAGCCATTTGCTATTGAGCTTTGCATTGATCTCCATGTATCACGAGCTCATTCGCTCAATAATAATCGGCATACTGACCCGGTAGATCATCCAGACGGCCAGGAGAAAAAACAGGAAAAAAACATTGAACAAGATGAAGCTGATCCAGTATTCCGGTGTGTAACCAGTCAGCCAGTCCCGCGTGGTCAAAATCAAGGGTGTCATGGGGTTGAGCCGGAATAGGATTTCCACCCAACCCTCCTTGGGCATGGGAAATACCACAGGCGTGATATACATGAGAAACTGCATCGCAAACCCGATCACATTGCCAACATCAGTGTACAATGTCCCCACTGGGGTTAGAAACAGGCCAATTGCCGTGCCAACCAGAATCAGCGATAGCAATCCCAGTGGAAACAAGAGTAGGCTCCAGGAGGGATAAATACCAACAACAAGCAGAGCCAAAATCAGTAACCCTACCTTGATGCCTCCATTAAACAGCACCTTGTAGATCCCGGCGACAATTAAAGCTTCTCTGGGAAAATTAACCTTGGCCAGCATGCTCCTGGAAGCATTGGTCATGGCCAGAGGCGCGTTCAGGGAGTCCATGAAAATAGACCAGAGCATGGTACCGGTGAACACATAGACAGGATAAGGCAAGGCAGTCGCGCCCACGCTGATGATCCCCGAACCGCTCAGAAAGATCCAGGTCAGGGTTGTGGCGACAGGCATGATGAAGGCCCAGGCCAAGCCAAGAAACGTCTGCCTGTATTGGGCGCTGATATCGCGTACGGCAAGTCGCCAAGCCAGATCTTGAGATAAGGCCAAGTCCTTGAACATGGCGCGGAGCATTTTGCCCGGATGGCGGACCTGGGATTCCGGCGTATAGATGGTAATTTTAGGAGTGGACATTATTTAATTTTTTCTTTGGGAAATTTGCCTAAAAATACGTAACTATTTGAAATATTGTTGACGATAAAAAATACACTTTTACCACAGGCCACAAGATTGACGGGGACAGTATAAATTCTGTCGTAATGCAATCACACAAAGCACATTTAGTTGTTGTTATTTCTGGAAGATTGGAAAATTTAAAAAAATGGAATCAACCCGCCACGATAAACTATTTTCCAGGATCGCGAAGCTGTGTGTCTGTTTATATCAACTTTGAGAAAAGTTTGGTCAATGGATGGTCAAGCATACGTTCTGCCCGTTGGTTGAGGTCCCTGATCCTTGCCACCCGCACGGCAAGGAATCGAGCCTTCTCTTCGCCAGGGAAATCTGCCAACTCAGCGCTGACCTCAGCCAGATCGATTTCCAGTAGGGCCATTTTAGTGCGAGCAAACGTCGATATCCCATGCTGCAAAGCTGAACCGATATCCTCGGCACTGCGGTAATACCGCTTACGGTCGCCGGACTTCTTGACGCGATGTATCAAGCCCAATCGCTCCAGCTGGGTGGCAGCCAGACTGACGGCAGCCTTGCTCAAACCCAACTCTCGCTCGAGTTCGTCCAGCGAGGCCTCACCTTCGGTCAGGTAAAGACACGATAACACCTGGCCAGCCACCCGGTTGAATCCGAACTCTTGTGCAAGCCGCCCTCCCGATGCCACTAGTCGCTTTTTGATGGCTGTACCCTGCGCCTTCATTCTCTACATCCAAACTTAAACTTTTATATTTTTATAAAAGTTACCGAGTTCAGTGATAACTGTCAAGGTGCTTCTTCCCAATAGCTAAACCTTTTTTCATTTTTAAATTTATTTCATATCCTGTGGATTTTCATTTTTTCTTTCAGCCTCAATCATTTTCAAAACCACATTCTCCATGTCTGTTTTTGCCTGCCAGCCAAGCTGTTTTCTCGCTTTGCCGGGATCACCACATCCAACCAGTATATCCGTTGGCCGCAAAAAAGAATCATCAACAACCACATGGTCCTGCCAATCAAGATTAACAGCGGCAAAAGCATTGGCCACAAAGTCTTGCAGACTGGAACTTCTGCCGGTGGCGATCACGAAATCTTCCGGATACTCTTGCTGCATCATCAACCACATCGCCTCGACATATTCCGGTGCCCATCCCCAGTCGCGTCGAATATTGATATTGCCCAGACGAAGTGGTTCTCGATCACCCGCAGCAATCCGACAGGCAGCGGAAACGATCTTCCTGGTCACAAACCTGGCCGGGCGCAAAGGTGATTCATGGTTGAACAGAATTCCGGTACAGGCAAAAAGATCATAGGCTTCACGATAATTGGCCACAATCCAATGGGCCGAAGCCTTGCCGACGGCATAAGGACTTCTGGGCTTAAACGGGGTCTGTTCGTTGGCGGCGATCTTGCCGGTATCGCCAAAGCATTCGCTTGATCCAGCATTGTAGAATTTTATATTCCTACCGGTAAAACGCACCGCCTCCAGCAGATTGAGGGTCCCGATACTGATACTCTCCAGGGTTTCCACCGGTTGCTCAAATGACAGCCCCACGGAGCTTTGCCCGGCAAGGTTATAAATTTCATCGGGCTGGACCATGTTGAGTGCTTGAAGAACACTGCGAAAATCATTGATAGCAATTGAAAGGACAGAAACCTGCTTGCGGATTCCTAAACGGATAAGATTGGCAAAAGAGGAGGTCTGGGCATCCCGGGATGAACCGAATACCTCATAACCTTTTGCGAGAAGAAATTGAGCCAGATAGGCTCCATCCTGACCGGATATTCCGCAAATTAATACTTTCAAATTTTTCCTCCGAAGTTGTTGGCTTGCAGCGCTTGTACTCTAAGCTTATTGGTTAGCCGACTTGACAGTCAGGAAAAACTCTTATGCTATCATCTTTAACTTCAATTTTAACATTAGAAATATTGGATTTAATAAACTCACTTAACTCATTAATACTGGGATAAGCGGGATCCCTTCCGAAACACCTTGCATCATCAATAATAATAACATGACCTTTTTGTGAACTACTGAATATGTGTTTCAGCTCTTCATAAATCGGAGTATCTTTATCGCCCTTGGCTGTCACTCCTGCGGAGTAGTGCCCATCCAGCCAAAACAAAGCTGGTTCATGTAAGTTGGAAATCAGCTCCCCAAGTTCAATTCCGCTGTCGCCATAAATGATGCTTATCCTGTTGTCACCAGCAAATTTTCTATTTGCCTTCTCATACAGCTCTTTGCTCAGCTCAATTGAGTATATCCGGCTGAAGTAGCCCTTCATGGCCTCAACCATGTCGCCATAGTAGGTTCCAGTTTCGATCAGGACGTTAACTCCAAATTTCTCCGCGAATTCCCTGATGGTACGCTGTTTGATGATATGCGGAGGTGGTGCAGGCCGCCCACGTCTCACCCACTCATTGACCTCCCGTCTTTGTTCAAAGGTTCTCAAGACAGGGTATAATGGTGTCCTCTTGATGAGTTCTCTCAGTATGTTCTTCATATGTTTCCTCCTCTATCGATTCACAAGTGTAAATACGTCACGACCAAGAAGGCCCTGAGGCACACAGCCTCCCGGAGATTGTTGCCGTTAAAATCGCCCTTCAGGTAAAGCCAAGCCTTCGTTTCTTCTATGCTTCTGGTCTTTCGGGTACAAGGCGGCAACAACCTCGACTGGAATTGAACATTTGGCTCCCTCGTCATTTGGTGTGGATTTGATGTATAAAGGTATCAAATCCCCACCAAATGACGAGGAGTCAAATCATTGATGGCCAGAAAATGACAATGCACCTGCTCTTTGATACCCAGCCTGGTCAGATTCTGGAACGATGAGGTCTGGGCATCTCTTGATGTTCCATGGACCTCGTCCCCCTTCTCCAGGAGTAATTGCGCGAGATAGGCGCCGTTCTGCCCGGAGACGCCACATATAAGTGCTTTCATTTATGATCTGTTTTTTGAAAACATGGGTTCACAATCTTATGGACGGGCAACACTGTCGGTACTTTGATACAGCACCTTACCATAGCGGAGGATATGATCACGAAGCGCCTCATTTTCAATCGTATTAAAAGCTATAACATCAAAAAAATAGGGGATACTGGTTTCTTCTTCGAGAAAATCACGCAACTTGCTTATGGTCTTTGGGGTCACCCGTGCACCGATGACGGCAAGATCAATATCCGAACCAGGTTTGGCATTGCCCAATGCTCTGGAACCAAACACACACACTTTTTCGATTTCAGGATAGTCCCGAATCGCTTGGATAATGGTATCGGCAACCTTTGCAGGCAGGTCAATCTTCTGTGCTTCCATTATGTTGCTGTGCAAACCACTTGAGCAGGTTCTGTATTTCCTGAAAATAGTTCTCTGTAATCAAACGATATGCTTCCCGGGCAAGATGCTCTTCGTAGGTGTGGGCCAGGAGATTGCGCTTGCCGAGCATATCCAACCAAATTTCTCCATTTTGTAAAATATGATGGTGAAAGGCCTGTTTGATAATATCCCGGGGGAAAGAACAGAGAACACCTTGCGCCTCCAGGTAATCTTTGAGCGTTTTCCATGCCAGTTCAAAGGTAAACTCGAAACTCTGAATGACGCCTTGAAGTTCAATATCAGTGGGACTTTTAATCTCAACACCGCGCTGTAGTTGTTTGAAGGCACGCGATAGATTTCGATAACGCTGCTGCCAGCGAATTGATTTCAATTCATCCATGAAAGGCGTTTCCTCGCAATGCGCTAAAGGCTTGTTTCATACCATCGGCTGTTCTCTGCCAGGTAAAGGTGGTGGCTCGTTTACAAGCGGCGGCAATCAGGCGATCACGGTCTTCTCTGTTCATGTTGACTACCTCAAGAATCTTTGCGGCTAGACACTCTGCTGTTATTGATTCGATGTAGTGTACCGTATCACCGGCCACCTCGGGAAGTGAACCCTGCCTGGTCGTGATCACCGGCACTCCGCTCATCATGGCCTCGAGCACCGGCAAACCGAACCCTTCATAGGCGGAGGGCAGGACAAAGAGATCGGCCCCCTGGTACAGTCGCTTTAAGTCGCTGAACGGTACACCGGAGGCCAGACGAATGTAGCGCTTTTGATCCAGCAGACCACTTTCCGCTGCCAGCACTTCCGGTTCTCCTCGACGGGGCCGCCCCAGGAAAACCAGGTTGTGCTCAATGCGATGAGCAACCATGGCAAAAGCTCCTATCAGCACATTGACATTCTTATGGGGATAGGTATGCGCCACGCAAAGGATATAGGGCCTCTCTGCTGTCAGGCAGCGGTGCAGCGATTCCTGTTCGTCTACCGGCGGCAGGGGCGTGGCGAAAGAGGGGTCCACCCCCAGAAGCACCGGCCGGACCTTTTCCGGAGCGGCAAAACCGAACCGGAGCACTTCCTGCCGGGAAAACTCAGAAATGGTCAGCACCATGTTGCAGCGGCGGCAGGCCATACGCACCAGGCAGTCGAGCACCATCCGTTCAAGCCGTCCCATATCTTCGGGAAAACTTTTATACTGCAAATCCGGAATGGTCACCACCTGCGGGCAGGGTGCCCAGAAAGGGGCCGTATACCCCGGAGACCATAACGCGTCGACCCGGGCTCGAGCGACTGCCAGGGGCAGAAAAAGTTGTTCCAGGCTAATTCTCAAGGGGCGATGACGGCCGGAAAACTTCAACAGCACATATTCGACCTGGGGGAATTGGCCGAGTTCACCTCGAAAAACCTCATGGTTGTCATAGGTGGTGAATAGCACCAGAGAACATTCAGGGTGATGTGCGGCCAGAGCATAAAGAGTCTGGCGCAGGAAGGTCTCTGTCCCTCCCACATCGCCGGGCACCATGAACAGGGTGTTCACACCTATGCGCATGTTCATCCCTTCCCATATGGTGCTGCCAGACTTCGGCGGAGAGCGAGCAGATGGTAGCTCCCAACAATTCCCCAGCGGACAAAATAGTGTAGCAAGGCTTGAGGGCTGAACAAGCCGGCATCGCGAACCGCGGCCTCATATTCTTCCCGGAACTGGATGGCAAAATGCTGCCCGCTGATGGAGGTGGGGTGCCAGCGAAAGGCGGCCAGGGGGTCATTGCCCACGACCTGAACTGCTGGCCCCCAGTGCCAGAGTTTGAGGATAAAATCATAATCCCAGGCCGCCACCATGTCCTCGCGCAGCGGACCGGCCTGAACCAGTGCTTCTTTACGGAAAAACAGGGCCGGTTGAGAAAGATAATTGATACACTGGTAGGTGAAACGGGAGGACAGAGGAAAAAACATCTCTTTGAATAGGGTAATGGGCGAACGAATCTCGCGCCCCCCCTGATCAACGATGGGACAGCGGCCAAAACACATGGCCGCCTGGGGATGGCTGGTGGCACAGTCGCGAATCCGGGCCAGGGTATTGGGGTAGTAGAAGTCATCGGCATTGAGCCAGGCTACCATATCACCAGCGGCAAGGCGCAACCCTTTGTTAAGCGCATTGGCTGGGCCGGAATCAGGTTCGACGATGAGGTGGGTTATCTCGCTGCTGTACCGCTTGAGAATTTCAGGGGTTGCATCGCTGCTGCAGCCGTCGACCACTATATACTGAACATCGATGCCGCTTTGCCTTTGCTTGACTACACTGATAATTGCCTGTTCAAGATACTTTCCAGTATTATAACTGGTTGTGATAATACTGAATAACATAGTATATCTTTTTGTATTTTGTGTTTTTTCTATCCAGGAAAGAGTGAAAAATATTTTTTATTAAAAAAACTCAATTATGATTTTACCATAAACAACTTTAATGAGAGTTGAAGATAATGAATAACCGGTAAAACTATCGACTTGAACCACAACTCCTAATTTATACTCACCTGATAAAATGTCTTCAAATTTTTTACAGATAAAAACCTATATTTTTTGCTGAATATGAATCAAAATGTCTACGAAGATCCCTTCTAAATTGGGCAGATGTACCAAAATTAATGATTTCTCTTCATTATATAAAATTACTGATACCTTGGATGGTTTAATCATATCAACCAAGAAATTCAAACCTGGGACTATGATGTATTTTTTATTTTTTCTATATTTTCAATGCTAAAAATTACATTTTCTTTTTTTACATATCAATATTTTTTCATTTGAGAAATTCTTTTTTCATCTAAGTCAAAATAGGTGAAGATATTTCTATCCTTAGGGAAATTTACAGGGAGATCAACTGGGATTAGATTATATTTTGTATCTAAATTTTGATTATAAAAATTTTCCATGGGTATAAATACTCTACGGTGAGAGAACGCATAGTATCCATATATAGCTCTAGCAACAGTGGCCATATCACCACGCAAATAAAGCATAACATACTCTTTATCCATACCACCTACATGGTGGTCTATATTTTCTTTTAAACTTTTTAAATCTGAATATGAATATTGCACAAAAACTTTATCTCGCGAAAAAGAACTATATATAGATTGAATATTTCCTGAAAAAGTTTTGAATAAAATTCTTTCTGACAAAAAATAGAAACAAAATATTATTGCGAGCATAGAAGTGAACAAAACAACTTTTTTGTAATATATTTTTTTAAAAAAATCAAAAAATACGATCGGTATAAATATAAACCACGGCGAAGCGAAAAAAAATCTCCATACAATATCTTGGTGCATAAGCAAACCAAATATGCCTGCAAAAATCTTAAAAGTTGGTATAAGAAAAATAACAACATGGCACAGAAAAATTGATAATAAAATTTTATCTATATTATTTTTAAATATGAAAAGTTTCCATGTCATGTATATAAAAATTATAAAAGTGGAAAAAAAAGCTATCTCACTAAAACTATTTTTTATTCTATTTCCACCTTCATCGACAACATTGCTTCCTATTGCAT
>NZ_JAFFQC010000459.1 GCF_016918545.1 Desulfobulbus alkaliphilus
GTTCGAGATGCGGATGGATGTCAAGCGTGCCATGGATGCCGGTATGACGTCCGACGAGATGGCTGTTGCCCGGCGGGTCATGGCCGCAGTGGATTCCGCGGAGAAAGTGGCGGAGCGTGTCTACGATACGCTGAACCGCTGATCCGGGAAAAGCTGCCGCAGACTGTGGCGGCATGGCTGGTCCCTGAGCTCTGGGAAGGCCCTGTCGGCCTCGGAGCCGGGCAGCAGAAAGCGTAAGAGCAAGATGACCGCATTGCGGATCAGTCAGGAGAATATCATGAATATAGGAAGCTCGGGCGGGATCGATATCGGCCAGCTGTTCCAGAATGCCACCAACGGACTGAGCCAGGACGGCCAGGCTTTGCAGGCCAAGATGGAC
>NZ_JAFFQC010000460.1 GCF_016918545.1 Desulfobulbus alkaliphilus
GTCATCACCTATGTGAAAAGACGTAATGGCGTACCGTTCATCGTGCCTGCCATGGGGAGCCATGGTGGAGGAACTGCTGCGGGGCAGCGAGCGGTACTGGCTTCATGTGGCATCACGGAAGAGAGCATAGGAGCGCCGATCATCGCAGGAGAAGAAAGCGTTCGTATCGGCACCAATGCCGCTGGCGTGCCGGTGTATTGCGATGCTGCTGCCTGGCAGGCGGACTGGCTCATCCCCATCAACAGGGTCAAGCCCCACACCCAGTTTCACGCTCCGACAGAAAGCGGTCTTTTAAAGATGCTGGTCATAGGCTTCGGTAAGGCCAAGGGGGCCGCCACTATACATGGTCACGGCACCAGGGGGCTGGCGGAATATATTC
>NZ_JAFFQC010000461.1 GCF_016918545.1 Desulfobulbus alkaliphilus
ACAGCTACCAGGGCAGTGATTTGGCCAAGGTCTTCTCTGTGATGGGGGCGGCCCTGTCCATCAGCCCTGTGCTGGGGCTGGTGAGTGGTGGTCTGCTGGCCGAGCAGTTTGGCTATCTAGGGGTCTTCAGCGACCTGATGGTGCTGGCCCTGGTGCTAGGGTTGATCGCCAGCTGGCGGTTGCCGGAAACTCGTCCAGAAACCACGACCAGTATTGCCCTGTGGCCACTGGCGTGCCGGATGGCTCGGGATGGTGGACTCTGGCGCAGCGCCCTGCTGGTCGCCCTGTTCAATACCATGCTGTTCGGTTACTACAGCCTGGCGCCCTTTCTGTTCGCAGAGCAGGGGTGGAGTGCCAGCGAGTTTGGTTATTCCGGTAC
>NZ_JAFFQC010000462.1 GCF_016918545.1 Desulfobulbus alkaliphilus
TCTTTATTGTTCATAGAGTTACCTCCTACAATATATTATAACATGAAACCCCTTGCAAAAATATGAAAATGGCAGGAATACAATAGTTGTACTCCCACCAATAATTTTTATCTTCGTTCCTTACTATTTAATGTCGTTTTTACGAAAGTCAGATAGTTCCTCAAAATCCTTCAATTCAAAAAAAAAAGCCTTATCTTCAGGAATGTGAATCCCCTCTACCCTATAACGCTTATCAGATTTCCATTCACTCATGATTGTTAAGAGTGTTTCTTTTAAATTTTTATGACCTACCTGAACAATACCTTTTTGCTCCCCAACAGGTTTTGAAAAAGAAAATGCTCCCCTAGTTTTTGCACGACAAACTTGTATACCCATTACC
>NZ_JAFFQC010000463.1 GCF_016918545.1 Desulfobulbus alkaliphilus
CACCCGTCGCAATCACCCCACCTCCCCACACCCCACAACCGTTCCCTTGCTGTCATTGTCGGTAAAACGGTTCAGGTCATGGAGGAAAAACAGACGCTCTTATGATTAACCTTTCAAAGTATATCATTTATAATTAACATACCTTTATGGATAATCAACCCAATCATCAAGATGAATATGACAGCCCTTGGAAAGAGGGAATAGAGCTGTATTTTAAAGAAGTTATGGAGTTCTTCTTCCCGAAAATCGCCAGAGAAATAGACTGGGACAAGGGATACGAATTCCTGGATAAGGAGCTGCAGAGCGTTGTAAGGGATGCGGAAATCGGCAGACGCCATGCGGACAA
>NZ_JAFFQC010000464.1 GCF_016918545.1 Desulfobulbus alkaliphilus
GACGGTTCAGCGGATGAACAATACGCACCCGCAGGGCGGCAGCCCGCCCTGCCCTGCTTAACCTTACAGCCAGACCTTCATTGCCGACCATGACCGATGAAACCCGCTACCAGTTGCTGCGCCGCCTCGCGGCCAACCCCGATGCCAACCAACGGCAACTGGCCGGCGAACTGGGCATCTCGCTGGGCAAGCTCAATTACTGCCTGCAGGCTCTGATCAGTAAGTGCAGAGGGTAAGCTATTCCGGACAAAAACGCCATTTAATCCCCCCACAGCCTCCCCCATTCAACATGGAGGATCGAGGCATGAGACAACCAATCGATTGGGATCAGGTAGCGGAGTTGG
>NZ_JAFFQC010000465.1 GCF_016918545.1 Desulfobulbus alkaliphilus
TATTTGATATTACAAAGAAAAAACGATTCGACCTTTTATAGATTGTCAAGAAAAATCGACAAGCCACCGAAAAAAATAATGATGTAATTTTAATATCTTACAACAGCCCTCCTCCTTGGCGGGCTGGAAAAGTTTGCGAAAACTGTTTTAAGGAACCACGTATTCACTGGGGTTCAGGACAAAGCGGGAACTGCTGGTCTTTCGTCCCGGAACATTTTTAATGTGACGGGCATTGACCAAAATTACCTCCACATGATGCTCAAGTACATTATGAACCGGTCGCCAGTAGATGCCTGTACTCTCCATCGCCACAATCGGGCAG
>NZ_JAFFQC010000466.1 GCF_016918545.1 Desulfobulbus alkaliphilus
TGCTGCTGGCTTTGAACCACCCCTCGCATAATGCGCCTCTACGTTCATAAGTCCGATGAACGTACAGTTCATTCTCTGGTTGGCGGTGAGCAGCGAATTCCAACATATCACCTGTGTTTAATTGCCGCGGATGGACTTGAGCCAGGCGTGAATTTCCTCAAGGCTGGTTGCATTGAGGATCATTTCGCTCAGCTCATCCTGCTGTTCCGGGGTAAGCTCCTGGAGCAGGGGGAGGAGATGGTTTGCCCCCTCGGGAAATCTTTTGGCGAGCTGGCGGAGCAGCACCCGGCCGGCGCCTTCC
>NZ_JAFFQC010000467.1 GCF_016918545.1 Desulfobulbus alkaliphilus
TTACGGCGTTGGCGGGTCAACTCACGCCACTGCCGAATATCCTTTGAAGGGATGAAGCTGCCGCGCAGCAATCCATGCTTCAAAAGGCTGGCCAGCCATCTGCTGTCGGCGATGTCGGTCTTTCGTCAGCTGCTCCCGCTTTGAAGGGGTAGCGTTTTAATTTTCGTCCATTTCGTTTAAGCCCGGCCTGATTTCTTCCATAAAAAAAGGATTCATGCTCGGTGCTCTTGTTTTCACCGGAAAAACCGGCGAAAATCTTGTTTTCAGGGCGGAGTTATCCGTCCGGC
>NZ_JAFFQC010000468.1 GCF_016918545.1 Desulfobulbus alkaliphilus
TGCCTGAGGATTTGACAAAACGGTTCACTGAAGACCTGATCAAGTACGAGGAGGAAAAGAAAATGCCCTATATAATGAGTGCGGAAAGGATTGGTAAGGAGAAGGGCTTGCAGCAGGGCATCCAGCAGGGCATCCAGCAGGGCATCCAGCAGGGCATGCTCACAGATGCAAGAGAAATGGTTTTAGAAGCCCTTGATGCAAGATTCAGCAAAGACGTTCCAGAAGATGTTTATGAAAAGGTACAAGCCCTGAACAACAGGATTCTGCTGAAAA
>NZ_JAFFQC010000046.1 GCF_016918545.1 Desulfobulbus alkaliphilus
TCAAGATGGGGCCGCAAAAGCTCATATTTTTGCTGGAGCATGGCAAGGTTGTCCATGCTGCGACTATACAGTCAAAAAATCGTCAATGCAAAACAAAAAGTGTACAGGTTATTATTGCTAGACTCCTTAGGCCTCCGGACCAGGTAGCGGCATTGCACCTTCAGCCGGGTATCCCCCTTGGTCATCTCGTTCCAGATGCGGCCCAGGGTGTTGTCAGTGAGGAACTCCACCACGTAGCGGGGAGTGAAGAACTGGTTGCGCACCGCCAGTTCCCGGCTGTTGCGGGGTGCGGCCGACTCCTCGCGCATTTTTTTGCGCTCGGCCGGATCGTTGTAATACTGGTAGATCCAGCCGATGGTCTCGTCTTCCTGCCAGAGCGGCTCCAGTTCCGGACCGTTGAGCAGGTTCAGCAGATCAAGCAGGGTATTTTCCCGGGGGAAGAGCAGTCCCTGGGGCGAGCGACGGTCAAAGAGCACCCCGAGATCGATGGCCAGTTCGTCAAAGAGGCAGAAGAGATAGCGGCGGTAGCGTTGATAGATCTCGCCCAGACCGGAACGGGCCACCTGCTCGAAGACCTTGAAGCCCTTGGATTGGTAGCCGTTACCCACCGACTCGGCGATCAGTCCCCGTTTTTCCGCCATGCGAACGGCGGCCAGCCGGTTGAGCACGGTGAAGGCCTGTTCTCGGGCCAGGCGGGCGACGGCGCTTTTGAGCCCCGTCTTATCCTCAGGGTGGGTCTTGACCAGGTAATCGATCCGTTCACGTAACAGCCCAGCAACCGCCAATCCGGCATCGTCGAGATGGCTGAGTTGCGCAAGCTCGGTGAGGCTGGCATCGCTGATGCCGTAGAGGCTCTGGAACTGCTGGGTGAACTCGTCGGTGATCAGACGCCGGGCCTCGGCGACAAAGGCGGCCAGACGGTTGCGGGTGGGTTTGTCAAAGGCCATGAATACTTCCTTGGGGGCATGCGGTACGGTGGTCGTCGGGGGCTGCGATCATTGGGTGCGCTCCTGCGGATCAGGAGCGGCCAGCAGGTGCCGTCCTTGCTCGGTGAGGCGGTACTGTTGCTTGCTGCTGCGGGGCTTGTCCGGGATGGTCATCTCGATCAGCCCGGCCTCCAGGGCTGGTTGCAGGTAATTGCGCTGGAAACTGTCGCGGTGGCGCAGCCCTAGCCGTACCTGGAGTTCTTGACGACTGAGCATTCCCTCGCAGGCCGCCAGGAGCCGTCGAACTTGCCCGGTGACTTCACCGGCACCTTGCCCGGTCTCTTGCCCGGTGACTTGCTCGGTCTTTTTCAGGCGATACTGTTGCTTGCTGCTGTTTGGTTTGTCCGGGATGGTCATTTCAATCAGCCCGGCTTCCAGGGCCGGCTGCAGGTAGTTATGCTGGAAACTGTCGCGGTGGCGCAGGCCCAGCCGTTCCTGCAATTCCTGGCGGCTGAGTGAACCCTCACAGACCGCCAGCAGACGGCGGACTTGCTCGCTGACTTCCCCGGTCACTTGCCCGGCGACTTGTCCGGTAACTTGCCCGGTGGTGATTGCCTCGGCTTTACCGCCTTTTTCCGGCCGCCAGAGGGTGAGGATGAAACAACCCATGTCGAGCCTGAATTCCGGCGGGCGTAGACCAGCGGCCTGGCAGAGGGTGGCCATCTCGAGAGTGCCGGAACCGACTTTTTCTATGTACTGGGCCAGAAACAGCGGCTCGGCGATGAGTGGATTGGTGGGAATGGAGGGATGCGGTCGAGTGAGGCTATCCAGACTCAGGGGCGGGCGCAGCTCGCCGGGGTTCCAGATTTCCAGTCGATCGGCAAAGAGCATCACCTGGACGCTGGCATTGCTGGTGTAGTCGCGGTGGGCAATGGCATTGACCAGGGCCTCGGCCACCACTGGCTGGGGGATTTCGTAGCGTACCGGCGCCTGCGGCCCCTGCTCCCGCGCGCCCACGGTGCGATCGAGCTTGGCCATGACGAAATCCACCGCCTGATCAGCCAATTCAAAGACGGTGCCCTTGTAAATATGATAGGAGGGAATCGGCTTGCGCAGTTCGGTGCCGTGAAAATGGGCGCATTTCACCTCGGAGGAGAAGAGAAAGCGTTGTGGTGCCTTGCCAAAGAGCAGGATCGCCGCATGGGAGGGTGTGTCATCATCGAGCAGGTTGAGATGGGCGAGCAGATCGGCAGGAGCGGTGGTCTCCGGCAAGGCAAAGTTACGCTGCAATTTGGCCCGGCTGAGAAACCAGCGCATTTTTTCGGACGAAAGATCATCCAGGGTGGCGCGGGGGCAGCCGGCCGCATCAAAGGGCAGGGTGCGGATATCGCCATTTCGTTCGAGAAAATTGACCAGGCTGGCATAGATGGCTGTGGTCAACTCGGGGATGGAGTTGACCCGACGCCGGACCACCTGATCACCTGCTTTGCGCACCAACTGCTGCATCTTCGGGTGGCGGGCAGTGTCGTCGTTGCCGAGGACGAAAATCAGCCGTTCCTTGCCGGTCGCGGTTGCCCGGTCAAACTCCCGCTCCGTTGGAGAAATGCCCTCGCTGTCCTCAAATCCGTAGCTGTTGCCCAAGAGACCGATGTAGAGCACACAGTGGTCAACCTCCTGGAGATAGACCTCATCGGCCCGTCTGCCCGAAGCTGGCAGGGTTTCAAACAGAAACACTGTGAAGAAGCGGCGCAGCAGCGGATCGTTGTCGACGAAGTCCTTGACCGCGCGCCGTTCGGCGGCCAGTTCCTTCTGGACGCTGCTGAGGAAGATGAGGGATTTGCTCATTGATGCAGCCATTGTTACTCGGTTCCCATCTCCTTCCAGGTGATGCGGAGATGTTCGGACGGCGATATCCGATGGCGCAATTTGTTTAATTTCTCCACCACCAAATCAATTTCCTTGGCCGAGATGAAGACTTTGGGGACAACAATTGTTTCGGTAGCGATGGTCCAAGGTTTGCTGGGCGGGGGGGTACTTGAGATATGCGATGGTTTGGGGTCGGGTTCATCCTCCAATGTTCTGGTGGATTCACGATAAGCAGCAGCCTTCAACCCCAACTGAGCAGTCAGGTCACGCAGTCGATGATTGAGTGAATAATCGTGGCGGAGCAGCTGCTTCAGACCGTCCAAATCAGAGTCGACCAGTATGGCCAACTTGTCAAGTTCCTCTAAAAACCAGGTGTGCTCGTCTTCGCTGAGCACCAACCAGTCGGCAGATGTTTGCCAGCGGTTCAACTCCTCCTGAGCAAGGTTGGTTTGCTGCCGGGCCAGTTCGGCGTTTGTGGCAGACACCAGCCGGTCGAGTTCAGCGGCGGCGGTTCCGAGCGCTGCGGTTTCTTCGAAAAAGGATTCTCGATCGAGAATATCGCGCACCACCGAGAGCTGCTCGGCTGCCTCCTGTTTCAACTGGGCGGGCAGCCCGAAATCAGGCAGAGTCTCAATCTCGGTACGCAGCCGATACAGATGTCTGAGTTGCTCGCGCAGCCCGTTGTCCAATGTTTTTTTAAGGGTACGCGCCCAGATCAGGGCATCGTGGAGCGGGCTTTCCAATCCACCCAGGCGGTTGACCGCATCGGAACCATCGCCGCTGACCACCTCGGTCAGATCGTTGGCAAGGTTTTCAGCCTTCTCGATGAGCGTTGCCTCCTCCAGTCCGAGCCCGCGCAGATCAACGGCCAATGGCCCAAAGGTGGATTGATAACCGGGAAAATATTTTTTGGCGATGGTGGCGACCTCGTCCTCAAGCGGGAGAACATTTTCTCCTGTGAGATCGCACAGGCGGTCAGCGGCCCGCATCAAGGTTTCCGGGGGCGGTCGTTCCATGCGCAGAGACACGCCGACAGCACCAAAGGCCCGGTTGGAGGCAAAGGCAGCCAGAGTCTCGTCATTTTTCACCACATGATCCTGGCCGGCAAGGCGCAGCTTGATTTCACCTCCGAGAAAAGCGGCGGCCAGCAGGTAGCGGGTGGTGTCCTTGGACCAACCAAAGGGTGGATCGGCAAAACGCTCAAGCAAACGCCGGCCTTCGACCTGTCCTTGCTGGCCAAGGTAGTCTTTAATGGAGACCAGGGCCTTGTGATCGCTCTTAATCTGGGCGCGGCCGCCGATTCGGCTGATCACAGCCAGGGGGTCTTCAGTGGTGGTCACCCGGTCCATCGGCGTTTTAAGGAATTTTTCCGCCAGGTTGGAATCGGCCTGATGAGCCGCTTCACCATAGCGATCAAAGACTCTGCCGGCAGCTTCGCCAAGAAAATTCCGTGCCGCCTGTTGCATATCCGGGCCGCTCACCGCAACCGGTTGACACGTGCCGTGGGCCACAAACGAGCCGGCGGCTAAGGCTGCCATCAGTTTACGTTCGGCATCAATGGCGGTTCGATTGAACCGTTCATCAATGATGCGGACAAATTCCTGGGTTTCCGGGTCGACGGCGGTCCGATGTTGTTCGAGGAACTTATGACAACGAACCATGGTCACCGCCAGTTGATCGATTTCGGCATCGGATCGGGCCAAAAGAAAAATGGTGGACCGATCATGGCTGGAGCGGGAATCGTTTTCCCGTTCGGTACGCACGGTCTCGTAGCGCTCTGGCTGCACAAATTCGACATGGATCTGAATAGCCTCCTTGTCTCCCTCCAAGGAGGCTGTCTGCCCATTGGCTGCCACTTTCAGGCCGGCTGTCACCGGTCGTACACCGCTTAGCCGGGCAGACGGCAAGGGTTTGAAGATGCCGCGCAAGACCCCGTTGGTTTCCGCGCGCAGGTCGGCCTGCCGATACTCGATCAGGTCAAACTGTTTCTGCAAGGTGATGGCGGCCTGGGTGAGAAAACGGAGACTACCGTTCTTCTCACCCAAGGGGACCATGCCATCCTTGAGCAGGACTGCCACCGCCTCCTCGACCTCGTCCCGGCTAGAGGGAGAGCCCACAGACGGATGCAGGAGTGCGGCAATATTCCGGGTGGTGACCGGTAAATTTTCCAGGATCTGCAACACCGCAATCGATTTGGCGATATCGAGATACAAGGGTTGGTTGGGAAAACGAACAGTGACGCTCATGACGCCTTCGACGATGTAGCTATAGCTGCTCTGTATATCCCGGCGCAGCGAGTTGTAGAAGGTGACGGTGTTCGCCAGGGTCCCCAGAGGGGTGTCGGCGAGGCGATCCTGGTGGTCGATCCGTTCGACTAGGACCTCCTGCAGCACCTTGATGGCGGAGCGCAATCCCAACCCGCCGGTTTTTCTTGCCAGACGGCCAAGGAGCTGGAGCAGGATCTCAAAATGAGCAGGAAGAAAGGGGTACAGGGCAATGAAGGTTTTCCGGTCCAGGGGTGCTTCATAGACGCCGCCATCCTGGAGCTGGGTGGCGGTGCGCAGCGAGGCGCCATTGCCATCAAAGAGCGCGGCCAGGTCTTTTTCACCTGCCGCCGATTTGGTGAGCAGGCGCCGGTGACAGATTTCCTTGATATCGCTGGCTTCCAGATGCACCTGGATGGGAAAGCGGTCTTTCAGTTTAAAAAGACCAGGGGCGTTGAGCATGGCTGTGGGGTTATCTTCGGTGAGCGTCTGCTGGGCGGTGGCAAAAAGCCAGACCGTACCGTTACCGATCTGCCTGAGGTTTTTCGCCAGGCCATCCAGGTTGAGGATGAGGTTGGGCTTGGCGGAGACATACTGACCGACCTCGTCGATTATAAAGAGAATGTTCTTCTTGCCGGACTTGCGGCGGATCAGCTCGACCATTTCCTCGGCACGCTTGACCTCGGACTTGTTGACGTGCAAGGTCAGGTTTTGGAACTCTTCTGGTGTGGGAAAGAGCCTCGGGTAGAATTCGTTGGCCAGGCGGGCTGCAATCTGATTAGCCACCAACGGTTGATTGCGGGCATCGGCCCAGTCTATACCATCCAGTTCTTCCTTGGCCCTGGCCAGGAAGGTGTCGAGACGATCCTCCATCTCCAACATCCGCTCCAGTTCCGCCACCTTGAGGTCTTCGGAATAGCCGGCCCATTGCAGCACCTTGAGGTACAGGACCGTGGAGATATCTTCCATGGATGCCCCGGCCAGCATCTCACTGGCCAGATCGAGGAAGATGACCGCTGCATCATAGGTGGTGGAGACCTGATTGAAAAGGGCGCGGGTGGAGGCGGTTCGGAGCTGATTCTGGAGGAGCTTGAGAAATCTGTCTCCGCCGACCAACATCGACCGATCCAGGGCGAAGCCCAGATACTTGGTGAAGGAACTCTTGCCCGACCCATAGAAACCGGAAACCCATACCCCGATTTCATGACCGCCGCCTCCCTGCTGGGCCATCTGCATTTTTTCCAGCAGGTCGGCAAAACTTTCCTCGATATGTTCGGTGACCACATATTCAGATATTTCCGCCCGGATCTGATCATCGGTGCGGTTCTGATAAGTGATGACTTTCTCGATGGGACGATTGAGCGCCCTGGTCGAGTCAAAGAGATCGAGTATCTTGGTCATGGGGTATTTCCTTATCAGCCTATATGCTCGGAACGGTAATTGGGGTCAGCAGGATAGAACTCAAGAAAACGGAGACTGGTTTTTCCTTCCCGCTTGCCGGGGTAGAGGACGATGATGGGGCAGCGGATCATGCCTTGGAGTTGGGCCTCGATGCTGTTGATGCGCAGGTAGGGATGAAGAGCTTCCAGATCGGTCAGCAGGAGGAGGCCGCCGGGTGTTGAGGCGGCTTCATCGATTTTTGCCTTGAGAAGTTCGGCCAGACGGCTTCCTTCGGTCAAGGCCTTAGCCAGGGTTTTATTGATCTCGGCAAAATCGATGGGCGTGTTCTTTTTTTCAGTTTGCTCAAGCAGCATTTTTTCACCGAACAGCCATTGTCTGCGAAGAGGATGCTCGCGAAGGATGCTGTTGACGGCATCCGCCATGGACAGGGTAACAGCACTCCATCCCTGATTGGCCAAGGTGGCTATCCAGGCGCGCGTTTGCCGTTTGACGGCGAGAATTTCGCTTGCCGGAAAAACCAGGTAGTAGATGGGATCGGAACCCGTGCTTTGCAAATGCCTTCCCTGGCCAAGACGCAGGCAGACTTCGGCGAACTTATCTTTGAGTGATTGCATGGAGGCATTCTCCCATCGTGCGGTATTTCCAGGATATCTGGACAAGATCAGCGCTGGCTTGAATGAAGAGATGGCGGTCATGACCAAGTTTTTTTAAAAGACGAATGACATCCTGCGATTCCAGCCCGAAAAGTTTCCAGTCTTCGTGCAGGATTGTGCCCATATCGCTTAGACCGCCACAATGGAGATCGTACACCAGGTAGAGCGCGACATCTGGTCGAATGGTAAATCGCTGGATGGGACGGTTTTTCCCCCGGTTGCTGGCGAGAAGGCCAAAATCATGGCAGCAGCCCATGAGATATGCTGTGAGTCGTTTTACAGTGGTATCAGACCACCGTCTCAGCATCTTGCCGTTATCGAGTGCGCGATAAATGAATTTGCTCGCATCTTCTGTCGATAACGAGGAAGCGCCGGCGCTGTATCTTGGCCAGTAGCATTCAATGACGAAATCCTTGAAGATACGTTGCGCTCGCGCCGTTTGCAGAAAGAAGAGTTGCACCAGTGCATCCTGGGAAACGCGGTGATCGAGCAGGACTTTCAAGCGGGAAGCCGCCTCGCCGCCATCGGCAAGGAGCCGGGGAGCAAACATCTCAATAACAATGTTTCGTGCCCGACGCGCTGTTGCCCGGGAGAAAAGTCCTTCTTCGATGACACGATCGGCAAGCTGGGACGGGAGCATGCCCGGCTCCCAAAGGCGCAGCAGATCCAGTGTTTCCGGGATCATTCCCAGGCCGGCCTGCAGCTGGGTGGTGTATCGCTGTTGTTTCTGCATCGTTACTCTGCAACAAAGTACGGATAGCATCTAATGCCATCCTCAAAGGCCGAAACATAATGGGACGCGATTTCCTTGGCCGACGTGGGGGTGAAGATTTTCCTGGCAATACCGACCTGCACCGGTCCTTCGGGGGCTTTCACGAAACAGTCGGCAATTGTTTTGAGCTTTTCCATGGCCCATTCTGGCGAGTTGATCAAGGTGATGGCCTCATCCCAATCCATTTGTTCGCACACATGTTCAAGGTGGTCCTCCATGGCAGGCGGGAGTCGAAAAAGGTGATAGGTACCCACCCTGCCCATTACCTTGTCATGAACACTGCACGCTGCTTCGGTTGAAGAACGCAGTCCAGCCAATCGGGCAGTCCGTGGAAAAGTCGTTCCCAGAAACCGCAGGCCGGTTGTGTCGAGGAAATTGCAATCCCACCAACCGGCCTGGTTAGCCTGGCCGAGATAGGCGACTATTAAACGCATCCTGGCAAATTGCTCGGGTATGTTTGATGTTGAGGTCATGGATAATGTCAGAATGATTGTTTGGCCTTCGTTCGCGTGCAGTTTTGGTCCCTTTTACCTTGGCTTATTGTGGGAGCCAACAACAAGCTCACCCCAGACGTTGAGGACCATTGGCCCCACGGACTTCTTTCAGGGGGATTTCTCCGTGGTATGAAGACCAGTCTGTTGATATGGCTGAATAATTTACCGAGAACAAGACAACCTCCTTAATAAATCTCATAATTTTCAACAAAGATAAAGGAATATTGTCATGATCACCGGAGGTAGCCGGCCGCACCACTGAGCTTTTTTAAGAGAACAATACGAACAGATAGTCCATTGATGTACAACTGGCTGGTGATCAAACGAAAAAACTGCCTATCGTCAATGTCATGGGTTAACACAGACAGTTCGCCGTGGACATAGGTGATGGTCGTATCCCAGCGTATAAACCCAATATTTTGGTTGATAAAGGTGATGCCTTCGGGAAAAAAAGGCAATTGGAGCTGAGGGTTGGCGACTGTCCATTTGGAAGGTGATTTTGATTTCTGCTCTTATAAGAAAAATCTGGAGCCGTCTGGTAGCATCTTTGCCACTGTCGGGAAAGTTATGATTTATTTTTGATGGGTTCGATGCGTTAAAGAATGCCGCCCAGGACCTATAAAATTGCCGAGGTCAGGAGGTCTGAAGTAGGGCTGTTTTTCAAGTGGGACTGTTGAGATCAACGCTGTGGGGGAGTTTTTGGAGCCTATAAAAAGCTCGAATATAAAAAGTTGGATATTGTTCTGAGATGGGTGGCGCTGTCCTGCGTGGTGTGTTTACTTGCAATTCTGCTCCGGTGGAAGGATGCCCGCACCTGCCGGATGCATGGTGTCGATGCCTTCGAGTTCCTGGTCAAACTCATGAGCACCCCAGCTGCAGAGCAGCAATCACTCTCCCTCCCGTTCCTCCTCCACGAACAAGACCTTCCACCCCAAAAGTGCCGCTGGTTCGGTGTCTATGGGGGTGCGATACGGTTGCTGTATTTGATGTGCTGAACGGTTACGTTTTCACCAACCCATAAGACCTTGGTCTTCCCCTACCCAATTTCTAAAAAAATACAACCCGAAAAAAACTACCTGTAAATCCGTAGGTATTATTAGCTATTGCCCCTGTGGCATAGGTCTGTACATTGATCCAGAACCATCTTTAGCAAGAGAATTCGGCGCCGATGCTGGTGGCTAAGAAACGATCAATCTGGATCGGGCTGTAAGGATTTTTGAAGCGATACGGGAACTGTGCAAGGTGCATAGAGAAAAGAAAACAGTTACTTGACCACCGGCACTGAAGCCAGTCGTTACATTGTAACGTACCATCATCCCTACCCGATCACCGACATTTTTTTTATCTGCAGGGAGGAAAGGGACCGATGAGTTTCATCTGACGGCATCTGAAGGAGGAGTAGGGTCAAAAAATGGCTTACAAGGTTTCCCCTGTAAGCCATTGATATTCCTGGTGCCGGAGGTCGGAATCGAACCGACATGAGGTTACCCTCGCTGGATTTTGAGTCCAGTGCGTCTACCAGTTTCACCACTCCGGCTTGAGTGTGTCGTCCTATGTACCGCACCTGGCTTTTCGCTGTCAAGGGGAAAGCGGGAACCGGGCGCTGCCTGTGAATAAATCCGCTCCATGCCCGATTCAGTATAATCGGTTTGGATCACCCTGGATGTGAAAATCCTTGCAATTCACTGCCATCATGGCAGAGTGCCATTGAATGTTCCGCGGGCACAACCTGCCCCGCTCCTTCTCTCCCAGCACCCGACCTGACCTGAAACATGGGTAGGGTCCATCCAGAAACGAGATATCTTCTTCTGAATCGAAGGGTGCTGACGAATGTAACCGCGGACATCTACATAATACAGAATATTCCGAGGATTAAACTTGACAGCACAACAAAAAGTCAGGGGAGAGCCGCTACTGGATGGGCACCAGGTTTTGGCTGCTGCCTTCAGCATCGGCACCCGGGCATGAAGGATCCGCTGCCCTCCATCCATCGGCCAAGCTCGTTGACAATGCCGCGAACGGACCGCTTATGACCGCCAAGCCCTCCGCTCCCACCCCCCGCGGTACCGCTGTCGAGGTGCTCTGTCTCTGGGCCACCACCCATAATTCAATCGACAGCCTTTTTCAATCCGCGGTTTCCCAATTGGCCGATATTGATCGGGGTTTGGCTAAATCGCTGGTATACGGAGTTCTTCGTCAGAAGCAGTTCCTTGACTACATCATTCGCGGTTTTTCCAAGCACCCACTGACTAAAATGAAACCGCGCACCCTGATGACCCTGCGCATCGGGGTCTATCAGCTCTTATTTTTACGCCGAATGCCGGAATCAGCGGCAGTCAACGCCACGGTCAACACCCTCAAGGCCGCCGGCCAGCCCGCCTGGCTGATCGGATTTGTCAACGGTCTCCTGCGCGGTGTCGCCCGCAACCGGGCCGCGCTGCCGACTCCGGAAGAATTGGCCGGTGCCGACCCGCCCATCCTCAACCATCCAGCCTGGCTGACTGATCGCTGGCAAACCCGTTTCGGGACGGAAACAACCTGGACGATCTGTTGCAGCAACAACAGCGATCCCTGCCTGACCCTGCGAATCAACAGCCGCCGCACCAGCGTCCCGGTCATGAAAACCGTGCTGACCAAAACCGGCATCATCTCCCACAAAGGTCTCTACAGTCCCTCAGCCCTGCGCATCGATAACTTCCCGGGCTCCATTGCCGCTCTGCCCGGATACGAACAGGGACATTTCCAAGTCCAGGATGAGGCGGCGCAACTGGCCACGCTGCTCGTCGGCCCCCTGCCCGATCGGTGCCGGGTTCTTGACGGTTGCGCCGGTCTGGGCGGCAAAACCTCACACCTGGCGGAACTGCTGCCACCCGGCGGCAGCATCGTCGCCGTAGAGCCGGAGCCCCGCCGTTTCGGCCTCCTGCGGGAAAATCTCAATCGACTCGGCCTCACCGAGCAGGTACGCTGTGTGCGCAGTGATCTGCAGACCTATGCCACCACCCGGCCACAACCCTTTGACGCCATCCTCATTGATGCTCCCTGTTCCGGCACCGGAGTCATCCGCCGCCAGCCTGATATCCGCTGGAACCGACATCCGGAAGACCTGGCCCGCTACCAACGCAACCAGCTGCACCTCCTGGAAACCGCCGCTTCTCTCCTCAAGCCCGGAGGAGTACTGGTCTACGCGACCTGTTCCCTGGAAGCGGAGGAAAACGAGGAAACTGTCCAACTGTTTCTTCAGCGCTGCCCCCGCTTTGCCGTGGAGAATGCCGCGGATTTTGTGCCCGAACCCGCCCGCCGCCTGGTGGATGCATCCGGTTTTTTCCGAACCACCCCGGCCGATGAGATTGATGGCTTTTTTGCCGCCCGCCTGATTGAACCGCGCGGCTTGTAGTTTTTCCCGACAATGTTTATATTCCGGAGCCACAGCGTTCACCCCCCCCCTCAAAAAAACCGCAAGGAGAATCCGTCAATGGCTGGAATAAAATCAACCATGGATCTGGTCATGGAGCGCGCCGCCCGGATGGGCATGGCCACCCAGGATGAGATACAGCATGAGGACAACCTCAAAAAAGGTATGCAGTCCACTGCCGAATACCTCAACGGCACTCAGAACTCCCTGATCGAGATCCTGGATGGACACGACCAGACCAGCCGCACGGCCATCCGCAAAGGCATGCTGGCCTCGCTGATGCGTAATCTCTTCCTGCCCCGGGACGAAGAAGGCAGCCAGCGGATCCAGCGGGCTGTGCAGGGAATTATTGAGCTGAACAAGGGAGCCAATGATATCGCTGACCTCTGCCGGGAACTGCAGACCATCACCTCCCAATACGGCCAGCACCGCAAACAACTGTACGAACAGCTCAAGGAACAGATGCGCATGCAGATCGAACAAGTCTTGATGCGCAAGGGTTTGCAGGCCGAGGGCATGAAATTCGACCCGACCACGGAACCTCAATTCAAAGAGCAGTGGAGTCGGCTGGAAACAGATCTCGAGGGCCAGTACGGCCAGGCCCTGGAGCAGTTCAAGGCCCAGCTCAAGGAATGGACCGGGGCCTGAACATGCAGGGTACCGAGCACGACCGGATAGACCGTCTGCAGCAGACTCTGCGCCGCAAACGGATCGATGCCCTGCTGGTCACCCAGCCGCACAACCGCCGCTACCTCAGCGGTTACACCGCCCCGGATCACGGTATCCAGGAGAGTTCCGGTGTTCTGCTCATTCCCGCCGCAGGCCGGCCCTACCTGTTGACCGATTCACGCTTCACCCTGCAGGCCGAGGCCGAGGCACCACTTTTTCAGATCGACCGCTACGACAAGGGATTGCTGAAACTGCTCGACAAGCTGGCTGCAGCCCTTGACTTCCATACACTGGCCTTCGAGAGCGACTACCTGCTCCATAGCACCTATCTCCGCCTCGTCGACATGGCTGAAAAACGTGGCCTGACCCTGAAGGCGCAAAGCGGTCTGATCGAATCGATGCGGGCTATAAAAAGCGATACCGAACAGCATCTGCTGCGGGCCTCAACCCGTCTTAATGAAAAAGTCTTTCAATCGGTGTTCAATACTATCGAGCCCGGCATGACCGAACGGGAAATCGCCCTGGCACTGGACCTGACCATGCGGGAGATGGGTGCGGAATCACCAAGCTTTGACACCATTGTCGCCTTCGGCACCAACGCTGCCCGACCGCATGCCGTGCCCACGGACCGCGAACTGCAGACCGGCGACCTGGTCCTCATCGACATGGGCCTGATCTATCAGGGCTACTGCTCCGACATGACCAGGACCTTTGTCGTCGGCAAACCGGACCAGACCTTTGTCGATCGGCATCGACTGGTGCGCAGGGCCATGCTTGCCGGAATCGATCAAATCCGCGCCGGGGTCACCGGTGCGGCGGTGGACCGGGCCGCCCGTCAAGTCCTCCATGAGGGCGGTTACGGGACATTTTTCGGCCACGGTCTGGGTCACGGAGTGGGCATGGCGGTACACGAAGCGCCACGCCTGTCACCGCGCTACCGCAAAAAGTTGCAGGCCGGCATGGTGGTGACGGTGGAACCCGGCATCTACCTGGCCGATTGGGGCGGCATCCGCCTGGAAAACATGGTCATTGTCGGTGAGCAGGGCTGCGAGATCCTCAATGAGGATACAACCTATCTCGACCTCTGATCTCCTGAAAGGTTTAACCAGGAACGGCTGCTCCTTCGACTCTTTGCTGCACTGCCCATTGCAACACATTGACCTGAATCCGTGACGGATGAGCCCTTATTTTTGATTGAACAAGAGGATGATGCCATGCGTCAGTACATGATCGACGAGATCTCTTTTCTCGAACGAGACAATCTTGACAGTTATCTCAAACGGACTCTCAAGCCCGGCGGCATCGAGGGCGTCTTTTTTCTCGGCGTGCCCCCCGATCTTCTCGGGGCCGAACAACAGGGGCACGAGGACTGCGAGCCCTTTTATTTCACTGTCGTGCTCGAACAGAACTCCATCCGCTTTGAACTGCTGGTCCGCAGTGCCGCCAATATGCACTGCTCCTGCATCGCCTGGGCAACGCCGGCCCAGCGTCAGTTTGTCCTCGATTTCGCCGACCGCATGCTCACAGAGGAAATGATCCGGGCATGAACCCAACAGGACCTTGGGCACGGCCTGATCATAACTTGGATTCGTGAGCGTTTGTTCGGATGCCCGAAGGGCGACGGGTAAAAGTTACCATCAAGGGTCCAGCTGTAATGACAACCTTGTTACAACAAAATACAACTCAAACGAGAGTCCAGCCGTCATGGATTGAGGCTTAACTTTTCCAGGAGGTATCCCATGTTGATCGATCTCTTACGCCAACGTCGAAGCATCCGCCGTTTCAAGGACCAGCCGGTGGCCCAGGACCACCTCGATCTGCTGCTGGAGGCAGCTCTCCGTTCGCCCTCATCCAAGGGCAACAATCCCTGGGAATTCATCGTGGTCACGGACAAGGCGCGCCTGGAGAAAATGGCCACCGCCAAAGCCCACGGTGCAGGTTTTTTGCAGGGCGCACCGCTGGCCATTGTCGTCTGTGCCGATCCAGCGAAAAGTGATGTCTGGGTCGAGGATGCCGCCATCGCCGCTCTGCAGATTCATCTCCAGGCCACTGATCTTGGCCTGGGCAGTTGTTGGGTGCAGATCCGCCTGCGGCAACGGGAAGATGCAACCAGCTCCCAGGCCTACCTGGCTGACCTGCTTGCCTTGCCCGAGGGGATGATGGTGCTGGCAATCATTGGTATCGGTCATCCGGTGGACAGCAAAAGCGGGCACCCTGCTTCCTCGCTGTGTGTCAATCAGATCAGCTACGAGCAGTTCGGCCGGCGCAGGTGAGATCCTTTCCACCCGGTCACGAAATATTTGTCCTCAACAGGGGCAGTGTCGCGAGATGAACCGCAGGCTCCTCACACCCCATCGACATGCCACCCACGTACGATCAGGGCTGCCGTGCAAAGAGCATACTTCATGCCCGGCAGCCCTCCTGACACCGGTAACACACTGTGATACTGTTGCGCACGGTTGCTTCGCTCTTGTGCATCTATACCCGCAAAGCGGTCACCACTTGAGCAAAGCTGATCTGTCAGCAAAAAAAACAGAAAAAATATTAGAAAATAAGTGACTGTCGTTGCCACCCCTGCTATCGTTCCTTGATCATTTTCAACTTCTGCAAATACCCTAACCTGGAAACAGAGCACATGTCGACAATCAGTTATCTGAAAAATTTCATCCGCGATCGCAACGTCGCTTCTGTTACACCATCTTCCTTGACGCTGGTCAAGAGGGTCTGCAAAAGAATCGACTTCAGCCGAGACAATATCATCGTCGAATATGGTCCTGGAAATGGTGTGTTCACCCGCTACATTCTGGAACGTAGCACCCCGGACACCAGGCTCATCCTGATTGAACTGAACGCCAATTTTGCCAGGGCACTGGAAAAGATCAAAGATACGCGTCTGCACGTGCTGCACGATTCAGCCGAAAATGTCGCCAACATCCTCGGTGATTACGAGATCAACGAAGTTGATTACTTTTTGTCTGGGATTCCCTTCTCTTTTATCGGCAGAAAACGAAAGGATGCGCTCCTGGCAACCTCATTTACCCTGCTCAAACCGGAAGGTAAATTTCTTGCGTACCAGACCTCAAATCACCTGAAAGAACCGTTGCAGAAATTTTTTCC
Source organism: Desulfobulbus alkaliphilus (assembly GCF_016918545.1). Lineage (GTDB taxonomy): Bacteria > Desulfobacterota > Desulfobulbia > Desulfobulbales > Desulfobulbaceae > Desulfobulbus > Desulfobulbus alkaliphilus. The sequence continues at coordinate 15,575 of NZ_JAFFQC010000046.1, forward strand.
CCATGTGTCCGTCAAGTTCGAAATCAGAAACGTGCCCCCCATGTGCTTGTATGAGGCTTGCAAGGAACGGGACTCAGTCCTGGCTTCCACCTGATTGAACCCCACAGTTCCACCCCTTCCGGCCTCGCGCGACCTGGCGACCTGCTAAGGCTGTGCAACCAACCATGGGAGGCTTTTTTTCATCCTTCCCACCCATCAAACCGAACGAATCCATGGCCCGCATCACATCCAGGACCTGTTCGTCCAGTCCGGAAAAGTTGCGCTCACCCCTGTTGGGTGCATTTGTGCCACCAACCTGGGGAGCATGCCCTCTCCCGCGGCATCGTAGGAGGTGATGGCATCGCCAATCAGGTGCCAAAAAGGCTTCCAGCCAGTTCCGCCACCGTCCGCACAGGCAGGACCCGCATGCCCTCCTGCTGGCTTCCCTGGATCTGGCGGGCAGAGGATTCCGGCATGAGAAAGGTCTTGAACCCCAGCCGTCCGGCTTCACGCAACCGCATCTCCATCTGGCCCACGGCCCGGACCTCTCCGGCCAGCCCGACCTCGCCGCAGACGACGGTAGTCGGCTCGATGGGTTTTTCAAGAAAACTGGAGAGCAGTGCGGTAACCACACCAAGATCCACGGCCGGTTCGTCAATACGGATTCCTCCGGCAATATTAAGAAAAATATCATGTTCAAACAGGGTGACCCCGAGTTTTTTCTCCAGCACCGCAGTCAGCAGGGCCAGGCGCTGCGGATCGGCGCCGATGGCGGTCCGCCGGGCCGTGCCGAGGCTCGAGCGGCTGACCAGGGCCTGCACCTCCACCAGAATGGGCCGCGTTCCCTCGACACTGGGCAGAACCACCGAACCAGGAACGTTCACCGGCCGTTCAGCGAGAAACAAGGCGGAGGGGTTGGCAACCTCGGCCAGGCCACTCTCCTTCATCTCGAACACCCCAATCTCATTGGTGGAACCAAAACGATTTTTTACCGTGCGCAAAACACGAAAGACCTGACCGCGATCCCCCTCAAAATACAGGACTGTATCCACCATGTGCTCCAGCACCCGCGGCCCGGCGATGGCACCGTCTTTGGTGACGTGACCGACGAGAAAAACCGGTAGATGGCTTGACTTGGCCAAGGCCATGAGCCTGGCTGCCGCTTCCCGCACCTGGGTGACCGAACCCGGCGCGGAGCCAACCTCCTCGCTGAACACGGTCTGGATCGAGTCGACCGCCAGCAGGCCCGGTTGCATTTGCCGGGCAAGTTCGGCAATGGCCTCAACGCAATTTTCGGTCGAGATATAGATTTCCCGATCCTCGATACCGAGACGAGCAGCCCGCATACGAATCTGACGGACCGATTCTTCGCCGGTGACATAGAGGCTTTTGTGCCCACAGGCTGCAACTCGTGACAATAACTGCAGAATCAGAGTTGACTTGCCAATTCCCGGATCACCGCCGATCAGCACCAGAGAACCGGGAACGATACCGCCGCCTAAAACCCGATCCATTTCACCGATGGCGGTCATCAGACGGGCACACTCTTCATTGTCGGTGGCCAACAGGGGCTGGGCTGTCGCCTTATTGCGACCGTGGCGAACAGCCACCTCACCTGCCTGCTCGGTTAGACTGTCCCACGCACCGCAGTCACTGCAGCGTCCCAGCCATTTGCGACTTGCAAATCCGCATTGACCGCAGACAAAAAGCTGCACCTCTTTTTTCGATGATGGCATACTCATTTCGACAGACACAGGGTTCAGGGAGAAAACAGTAAGGAAACCGACAATGGCTGCCTGCCACTTTTACCTGTTTTCTCATGGATTTTTTTAAACAAGGCCATTATCATGATGGTATAGAGTGTCGACCCAACCGATGCAATTTATTTGCTCTCCCCGGTTTCTTGGCATATTTCCGATCGCTCAAGGAACACTACCTCGACACCCCCATAGCACCATGCAGATACCTGGATCCGTGAGCGTCCGTCCGAACGCCCCGAAGGGCGGCGGGTGAAGGTTCCCTTTAATGATTCTACTGATATTATACTATTATTACAGAAAGTTATACACAAAAAATCGTCCAGCCGTTACGGATTCAGGAGATAGACTTTTGGTTCTTTATGCACCCAAGCTCCACCCGGATCATGTATGTCAAAATTGATCAAGAGGGAAAAGCCCCCCCATTGGACGTCCGTATCTTCCCATCCGGGATGGAGCACAATCCACCCAACCATCCACCGCCACGTACCTGAATACTCCCCAGGTAACTCGGCACAGTCTGCCATCAAGGAGTTTTTTCATGCACCACACCATTATCCCTGCCCATAAAACCAAACTGGTCTGCACCATAGGCCCGGCTTCTGATTCTCCAGCCATGCTTGAACAGTTGATGCTGGCCGGAATGAATGTCGCACGACTCAATTTTTCCCATGGAGATTTCCAGGCTCACGGTGAGGTTATCCGCAACATCCGCCAGGCCTCTGAAAGAACCGGACGACAGGTTGCCATCATGGCTGACCTCCCCGGGCCAAAGATCCGTATCGGTTTGCTGCGGGAGGAACCGGTGGATCTGACCATCGGTGCCAGTTTTACCCTGACCACTGAAGAAATACAAGGCTCTGCCGAGCGGGTTTCGATGACCCTCAAGCAGCTGCCCAGGGTTGTACAGCCCGGCAACATTCTCTTCATCAATGACGGCAACATTCAATTACGGGTGCATTCCATCCATGGAGAGGATGTCCTTTGCGAGGTTCTGGTCGGAGGCAGTCTGCGCTCCAAAAAGGGACTCAACCTGCCGGGCATCGACCTGGGCATATCCGCTTTCACTGAACATGACCGGATCTGCATGCAATTTGCCCTGGAAAATGGCGTCGACGCCATCAGCCAGTCCTTTGTCAACGATGCCGCTGATATTCTGGCCGTGCGCGAGGCCGCGGAAGCCATGGGGCACCACCCTTTCATCATCGCCAAGATCGAACGAGCCTCCACCCTCTCCAAAATCGATGAGATCATGGAAGCAGCCGACGGGGTCATGGTCGCCAGGGGTGATCTTGGGGTCGAACTGCCCATCGAGGAAATCGCCATCATGCAGAAGATGATCACAGCCCGCGGTAATCTGTTCGGCAAACCGGTGATCACTGCAACCCAGATGCTTGAATCCATGACCAAAAATCGCCGTCCCACCAGAGCTGAAGCCACCGACGTGGCCAACGCGATCCTCGACGGCACGGACTGCGTCATGCTCTCGGAAGAATCGGCCCTGGGCAATTACCCTCTGGAAGCGGTCCAGATGCTGGTCCAGATCGCCACCGTCACCGAACCCCACCGCACCATCCACAGTTACAGTCGGATACCGGAACAACCGATTTTCACCGAAATCAATGAAGTGGACTATATCGCCTCCAGCGTCAAAAGCATCGTCGGCCAGACCGATGGTGTCGCCGCCATCCTTGCTCCCACCGACAGTGGCATGACCGCCAGGCGATTAACCCGCTATCGCCTGCCCACCTGGATTCTGGGGGTGAGTTCCAACAGGAAAACCTGCAAGGAATTACTCTTTTCCTATGGTGTCTTCCCGATATACGAGATTAACCACCCAACTGATTGGACTGATTTTGCCCGGGATTACGCCCTGAAATACCGCCTGAAAGGCAGCTGCATTATTCAGACCGAAGGCCCCTCACCGGAAAACCCTGACCGCAACCACAAAATGGAGATCATCGATCTCAGAGAAATTTTTTGATTCCTGACTGATGCCGGACACACCCCGGTAAGGGCGGCTGTTGAAGGTTATTGTCAAGGATTCTACAGTAATTAGAATTAATTAGTGCCTGAAAGAAAACCCCCATTTTTTACCCAACGGCGCCTCGGCGGGGTCATCGCTAATGAGAATGGTTTTCTTTCTGGTGTTGGTTTTTAGCTTTAACGCGCTAAAAATGAGAACGGTT
>NZ_JAFFQC010000469.1 GCF_016918545.1 Desulfobulbus alkaliphilus
CCCTCAAGTTGTTGGGATATGACGGGCAGGGCTTCTGGCTGTGTCAGAAGCGATTGTCACAGGGTCGCTTTCGCTGGTGGCCCGACAAGGGTGACCTCCAGGCTCAGCGTTTGGCAGCCCTCGAACTACAACTGCTTCTTTGGAACCCTGAAAATCGGATAAAGCGAACACTTTAATCCCTCAACACAGCTCCATGAGCACGGTTTAGTTGAAAATCCGTGTTTTTTTCTTGCCCTTTAACATGTACGTATTATATTTATACGCACATGTT
>NZ_JAFFQC010000470.1 GCF_016918545.1 Desulfobulbus alkaliphilus
TCTCCTGGTTTCTTGATCCAGGAGAGTTGTACACTATCGCTTTCAGTGTGTCCCGTAAAAAAACGCCTACACTTCAATTTTTTTCCACATCGCACCAACCGGAGCGTCGGCTGGGTTGCCGTTCCAAAGAAGCAGTTGCAGTTCGAGGGCTGCCAAACGCTGAGCCTGGAGGTCACCCTTGTCGGGCCACCAGCGAAAGCGACCCTGTGACAATCGCTTCTGACACAGCCAGAAGCCCTGCCCGTCATATCCCAACAACTTGAGGG
>NZ_JAFFQC010000471.1 GCF_016918545.1 Desulfobulbus alkaliphilus
TCTCCTGGTTTCTTGATCCAGGAGAGTTGTACACTATCGCTTTCAGTGTGTCCCGTAAAAAAACGCCTACACTTCAATTTTTTTCCACATCGCACCAACCGGAGCGTCGGCTGGGTTGCCGTTCCAACCTGAAAGTTGGCTAAAGCGTACACTATTTGGCATCTACTCCCAAGTGCTTCAAGAACAGTTTGTCTCTGGCCACTGATTCGGTGGACCATCGATAGCTGCCCATGGCAGTTTGTACCTTGGTGGT
>NZ_JAFFQC010000472.1 GCF_016918545.1 Desulfobulbus alkaliphilus
CAACTGACCGCCGCAACCGACACGGAACAACAGCTCAGGGCACAGGCCGAGGAAAACGCTGCCCAGCTCGAAACCGCCACCGCTGAACTGCAAAGCGCCCAGGCTCAAGTCGAGGATCTCCAACAGCAACTCGACGCCGCAACCCAGGTCACCGCCGACAAGGATGCCGAAATAGAGGCCCTCAAGGAACAACTGACCGCCGCAACCGACACGGAACAACAGCTCAGGGCACAGGCCGAGGAAAACGCTG
>NZ_JAFFQC010000473.1 GCF_016918545.1 Desulfobulbus alkaliphilus
TTCGGGTGATCTGGATATCAAGGGGACAGTGCAGTTCAAGGAACGAGTTGGCGGACATGAAGGTCATATTGAACTGTGGCATGTTCGCCCCAACAGGTATCGCAGCCGGGTTGGTTTTCAGTATTTTGCCGGCACAGGTTCGATGTCTTGGAGCTGGCAGGAAATTGTCGGTTCGATAGCGGACGGGGGTGGTTGGGCCCAGGGTGACCATACGGTGCAGGTGATCGCGATAGCGGCCAATGGCAG
>NZ_JAFFQC010000474.1 GCF_016918545.1 Desulfobulbus alkaliphilus
AAGTTATGGAGTTCTTCTTCCCGAAAATCGCCAGAGAAATAGACTGGGACAAGGGATACGAATTCCTGGATAAGGAGCTGCAGAGCGTTGTAAGGGATGCGGAAATCGGCAGACGCCATGCGGACAAACTGGTCAAGGTGTGGTCGCTTGAGGGGGAGGCGTTCAATGTGATGATTCACATTGAGGTGCAGAGCGACACAGACCCTGCCTTTGCACAGCGGATGTACATTTACAATTACAG
>NZ_JAFFQC010000475.1 GCF_016918545.1 Desulfobulbus alkaliphilus
CCCGAAGAGGGCATCGTCGGCCGCTGTGACTCCTTTGTGGTGGAAACAGATGTCCATTTTCCCACCGACATAAACCTCCTGCTGGACGCCATCCGTAAGGTCATCGAAATATGCGTGATACTGGCCGGAATGTACAACCTGCCGGGATGGCGGCAGCACAAGTACCACCAGCGGCAATTCAAGAAGCAGTACTCCAAGGTACAGCGGCTCAAGCATTCCACATCCAAGGACGCAAGCA
>NZ_JAFFQC010000476.1 GCF_016918545.1 Desulfobulbus alkaliphilus
GGACGGACGTCAAGTATTATAACCTGCAGACTCTCAAGGATAATCTGCGGCTGTTCACACCGGAGATTCTGGACCGGATCAACCAGGAAGTCGTCCGCGCGGGACACCTGGCATTAAAAAAAAACCCCGAAGAGGGCATCGTCGGCCGCTGTGACTCCTTTGTGGTGGAAACAGATGTCCATTTTCCCACCGACATAAACCTCCTGCTGGACGCCATCCGTAAGGTCATCGAAAT
>NZ_JAFFQC010000477.1 GCF_016918545.1 Desulfobulbus alkaliphilus
GTGGTCGATCTGCCGGAGCCGGGCAAGTATGTCCTCCGGGTGAGCGGCCGTACCCGCAGCATGCGCAGTGTCGAGCCCTACCACCTCGACCTCGCTTTCATCGCCAGCCCCGACCTGCATGAGCCGAATCCGGATGCGGAGAGCGCAACGCCGATCACGGGTACGACATCATTGATCGGCACGATCCTGCCGGCGGGGGACCGCGACCACTACCTGTTTGAAGCACCCCA
>NZ_JAFFQC010000478.1 GCF_016918545.1 Desulfobulbus alkaliphilus
TCTCTGCCCATGGCATGGAGGAACTGGCCGGCAATGCCATGGTGCGGGTCATCAGCGATCTACTCCGCGCCCAGAGCCTTTCCCAGACGAAAGAAGGACTGGAAAAACTGAGAAGCGCGTTTACAACCCTGAACGAACTTGCGCTGGCTCCAGGATTTGCCCAATACCTTGAAATCGTTTTCCGGTATGTCCTGCAGATAAGCGATATGCCTC
>NZ_JAFFQC010000047.1 GCF_016918545.1 Desulfobulbus alkaliphilus
CACCAAGGAAGTGCTCACCAGACTCGCCTTCTTCGGCATGCGGCCCTTGCGAAGGGTCGCTCAACTCAATAGGGAGGTGTGGGGGAATTAAGGTGATTTTTTGTCCGATTTATCTTGCGCCACTGCAAGTAAGGGCTGGGTCAAGGCCGGCAACTTCAGCCGCAGCAACAACAAAAAAGGCTACACTTATCTGCTCACCCCCAGCGGCATCGAGGCCAAGGCCCGGCTCACCATCGCCTTTCTCCACCGCAAGGTGGCCGAGTACGAGCAATTGCAGCAGGAAATCGAAGCCCTGCGCCAGGAAGTACATGCGCTCCAGCAAAAACCGGCAGAGGGTCGGCAATAACCGAGGGAGCCCGACACTGCGGACGGATACAGCTGCAATGGAAAAATTGACAGCGGAGCGCAAAGGGCAATGCAGGCTGGAGCTCGGCCTCTGGGCGAGACCAACACAATGGTGAAAAAGAGAGAGGATGGTCAACGAACGACTCCAAGGCTGAGTGGATGATATAGATGAAAAGTGATGTTTCAAGGATCCGCGTGGGCAAACGATACAACCGTTTGCCCACCGGCCCAATACCTTGAAATCGTTATCCGGTACGACCTGCAGATAAGCGATATTTTCCAGGAACAACTGGGCCAGATGGTCAACCAGACCATCAAACACGATGTGGAGGATGTTATCATGACCAACTATGAAAAATTGAGGTTGTAAGGGTGGGCAGGCGTCTTTTTGCCTGCCCACGCGGTAGCGGACACCCCCTGCCATAAACCACCAACAAACCATTCCATGCCACAAGACATAGCCAATCCCCACGACAAATTGATCAAGCAGATCCTCGGTGAACCGGAAAACGCCGCCAGTTTCCTCGCAGCCAACCTGCCCGCGGAACTGGTCAGCCACCTGGATTTGAAGACCCTCACCGTGGTGCAGGCATCCTTTATCGATGCGCAATTCACGCAATCCGAAGCGGATCTGCTCTTCTCGGTCACGATTGCCAATCGGCCGGGATATGTGTATCTTCTCATTGAACACCAGAGCAGCCCGGATGTGTGGATGAAGCTCCGCCTGCTCAGCTACATGGTGCGGGTGTGGAAACGCTTTCAACGGGAAAAACCCGCAAGTCAACGGTTACCGGCAATCATTCCCCTGGTGGTGTTTCATGGTGCTAAAGGCTGGCAGGGGCCGGTGACCTTTGATGCCCTGGTGGATATACCTCACCAGTGTTTTCTCCCGTACACCCCGACATTCCAATGCAAACTCTTTGACCTCTCTGCCCATGGCATGGAGGAGCTGGCCGGCAATGCCATGGTGCGGGTCATCAGCGATCTGTTCAGGGCTCAGGGGTTACCCGAAACAGAAGGACTGGAAAAATTGAGAAGCGCGTTTACAACCCTGAACGAGCTTGCGCAGGCTCCAGGATTTGCCCAATACCTTGAAATCGTTTTCCGGTATGTCCTGCAGATAAGCGATATGCCTCAAGAACAACTGGGCCAGATGGTCAACCAGACCATCAAACACGATGTGGAGGATGTTATCATGACCACCTATGAAAAATTGAGACAGGAAGGCGAGCTAATCGGTTTGCAGAAAGGCAGGATGGAAGGCAGGATGGAAGGCAGGGTGGAAGGCAGGATGGAAGGCAGGATGGAAGGCGCCGGCCGGGTGCTGCTTCGCCTGCTCGCCAAAAGATTTCCCGAGGGAACAGACCATCTCCTCCCCCTGCTCCAGGAACTTACCCCGGAACAGCAGGACGAGTTGAGCGAAAAGATTCTCGATGCAACCAGCCTTGAGGAAATTCACGCCTGGCTCAAGTCCATCCGCGGCAATTAAACACAGGGGATGTGTCGGGGCTTGTACCTCACCACCGACCAGATAAGCAGGCAATGAACTATACGTTACTCCGACTTATGGACGTAGAGGCACATTATGCGAGGGGAGGTTCAAAGCCAGTAGCAAACTCCATAAAAAGAGCCAAAGGCAGACTTGACCCCTTCGTCTTTTGGAGAATAGGATTTCATCGTCATGAGGAAAATGGACCAGAATGACTTGCAACAATGCGCCGCTTTTGGAAGTGACCTGATTGATCTGCTGGGTCAGCGAGGTTGGAACAGCATCCCCAAAAGTGAATTGACACTCTACCTGTTTCATTTTGCCCAAAAAGCAGATGTGCTTACATTGAGCGATCCGCGGATGAAACTCTCCTCACGATTGAAAGTTTCACCAGTAACGGTTGACAATCTTTTGCGGGACCGCGCTTTGGTATGCGGATCATTGACAGAAATGGATTTCCAAGAGTTTTCTGGATGGCAAAGAACAATAATCAGACAGGCCATGATGATGCCAAGCGGGGCATGCTAACTTTTTCTGTCCGCGACATGGAAGAGGCTATGAGGGTCGAAGGGTTTCTCGAGTCTTCGCTTGGAATAGTTCCGGATTATCGTAATAATAAGCGTTTGCTCGTAATTGATTTATCCAGGTTAATCTCAGCGGTCTTAACAAAAAATGAAACCTCCGCAAAAGAACTGTTCCGCCTTGTGATCGACGATAATGAACAGCGTGAGAAACTCCTGGCCCAAACCGAAGACTCCGAGAAAAGCGAGTCCCCAATTTTCCCTTGACCAACCATCCCCAATCGACTACAAAACCCGCGTGACGGTTCAGCGGATGAACAATACGCACCCGCAGGGCGGCAGCCCGCCCTGCCCTGCTTAACCTTACAGCCAGACCTTCATTGCCGACCATGACCGATGAAACCCGCTACCAGTTGCTGCGCCGCCTTGCGACCAACCCCGATACCAACCAACGGCAACTGGCCGCCGAACTGGGGATCTCGCTGGGCAAGCTCAATTACTGCCTGCAGGCCCTGATCAGCAAGGGCTGGGTCAAGGCCGGCAATTTCAGCCGCAGCAGTAACAAAAAAGGCTACGCCTATCTGCTTACTCCCAGTGGTATCGAGGCCAAGGCCCGACTCACCATCGCCTTTCTCCACCGCAAGATGGCCGAGTACGAGCAGTTGCATCAGGAGATCGAAACCCTGCGTCAAGAAGTACATGCGCTCCAGCAAAAACCGGCAGAGGGTCCGCAATAACCACGGGAATCCGACTCTGCGGACGGATGCATCCGCAATGGGAAAATAGACAGCGGAGCGTAAAGGGCAATGCAGGCAGGAGCCCGACCGCCGGGCGAGACCAACACAATGATGAAAAAGAGAGAGGATGGTCAACGAACGACTCCAAGGCTGAGTGGATGATATAGATGAAAAGTGATGTTTCAAGCATCCGCGTGGGCAAACGATACAACCGTTTGCCCACCCTACCGGCCTTCTTTTAGCGCTTCGGGCACATTTCAAAGAGCTTATTCGAGAATGGTTCTCAGTAAGAGCTCGCCTGAGTAAAAACTGTCAACCGACATCTTCCCTTCGAAGGGATTTGGCGGTTTGACTTTTTACGAGTCCATCTATCATGACCAACTATGAAAAATTGAGGTTGTAGGGTGGGCAGGCGTCTTTTTGCCTGCCCACGCGGTAGCGGACCCCCCCGGCCATAAACCACTATCAAACCATTCCATGCCACAAGATATAGCCAATCCCCACGACAAATTGATCAAGCAGATCCTCGGTGAACCGGAAAACGCCGCCAGTTTCCTCGCCGCCAACCTGCCCGCGGAACTGGTCACCCACCTGGATCTGAAGACCCTCACCGTGGTGCAGGCATCCTTTATCGATGCTCAATTCACGCAATCCGAAGCGGATCTGCTCTTCTCGGTCACGATTGCCAATCGGCCGGGATATGTGTATCTTCTCATTGAACACCAGAGCAGCCCTGATGTGTGGATGAAGCTCCGCCTGCTCAGCTACATGGTGCGGGTATGGAAACGCTTTCAACGGGAGAAACCCGCAAGTCAACGGTTACCGGCAATCATTCCCCTGGTGGTGTTTCATGGTGCTAAAGGGTGGCAGGGGCCGGTGACCTTTGATGCCCTGGTGGATATACCTCACCAGTGCTTTCTCCCGTACACTCCGACATTTCAATGTAAACTCTTTGACCTCTCTGCCCATGGCATGGAGGAGCTGGCCGGCAATGCCATGGTGCGGGTCATCAGCGATCTACTCCGCGCCCAGAGCCTTTCCCAGACGAAAGAAGGACTGGAAAAACTGAGAAGCGCGTTTACAACCCTGAACGAACTTGCGCAGGCTCCAGGATTTGCCCAATACCTTGAAATCGTTTTCCGGTATGTCCTGCAGATAAGCGATATGCCTCAAGAACAACTGGGTCAGATGGTCAGCCAGACCATCAAACACGATGTGGAGGATGTTATCATGACCACCTATGAAAAATTGAGACAGGAAGGCGAGCTAATCGGTTTGCAGAAAGGCAGGATGGAAGGCGAAAAAGTAGGCCTGCAAAAAGGCGAAATGTTAGGACTACAAAAAGGCGAAATGTTAGGGCTACAGAAAGGCGAAATGTTAGGCCTGCAGAAAGGTGCCAGCCGGGTGCTGCTCCGCCAACTCGCCAAAAGATTTCCCGAGGGAACGGATCATCTCCTCCCCCTGCTCCAGGAGCTTACCCCGGAACAGCAGGATGAGCTGAGCGAAAAGATTCTCGATGCAACCAGCCTTGAGGAAATTCACGCCTGGCTCAAATCGATCCGCGGCAATTGACCACAGGTGATATGTTGGAATTCGCTGCTCACCGCCAACCAGAGAATGAACTCTACGTTCATCGGACTTATGAACGTAGAGGCGCATTATGCGAGGGGTGGTTCAAAGCCAGCAGCAAACTTCATAAAAAAAAGCCAAAAGCAGACCTGACCCCCTTCGATGCGCAGGCTCCAGGATTTGCCCAATACCTTGAAATTGTTTTTCGGTATGTCCTGCAGATAAGCGATATGCCTCAAGAACAACTGGGTCAGATGGTCAACCAGACCATCAAACACGATGTGGAGGATGTTATCATGACCACTTATGAAAAATTGAGACAGGAAGGCGAGCTAATCGGTTTGCAGAAAGGCAGAATGGAAGGCGAAAAAGTAGGCCTGCAAAAAGGCGAGATATTAGGCCTACAGAAAGGTGCCAGCCGGGTGCTGCTCCGCCTGCTCGCCAAAAGATTTCCCGAGGGAACGGACCATCTCCTCCCCCTGCTCCAGGAACTCACCCCGGAACAGCAGGACGAGTTGAGCGAAAAGATTCTCGATGCTACCAGCCTTGAGGAAATTCACGCCTGGCTCAAATCGATCCGCGGCAATTAAACACAGGGGATGTGTTGGGGTTCGTTGCTCACCGCCAACCAGATAAGCATACAATGAACTGTACGTTAATCGGACTTATGGACGTAGAGGCACATTATGCGAGGGGAGGTTCAAAGCCAGAAGCAAACTCCATAAAAAGAGCCAAAGGCAGACTTGACCCCTTTCTACGAAGGAGCGGTCAACCACCTCGGTCAAGAAAACCTGAACCGACGAACGGAGGACGCACATGACCAATCTCATCCTTGACGCCATCAAATTTTTGTATCAAGGCTACAGCGAGAAGCAACGAAAAGACGCAACGGCAACCCACCTCCGCCAAGCCGTGCTCCGCGAGATTTCCCTGAACCTGGAGATCATTAAAGAGGCCAACAATCTCCAGAGTACGGAACCCGACAAGAGCAAGAAACTGGTTGAAAACACCGAACTCGATGCATTCAAGGCAGTAGAAGCCTTGGGGATCCCCATCGAAATCATTTTCGGCGGCAAAACATGGTCCAATGACAGTGCGCATGCAAAACAGTTTCAGAAAGGGAAATTCAAGCAATATACCGAAAACATCAAAATGATCTCCGATCTTATTGAGCGGACGTACCACCGCTTGCGTATCCACCAACTGAGAGTGAAGCTCGGCATTGAAAAGCGCCAACCGTCCACTGAATACCTCGAAGCACTCCTCCTGGAAAGCAAAGAAGCGATCAGGAGCATGACGCCAGCAAACAAATAGTTCATCGATGTATTGCATGTCATGACGACGTTCAACGCGCTCAAGAACCAGGTCTGCAACCTCGTTGACAACTACGACTTGAGGGGAAAATACCAAATGTTTCAGGTCATCAGGTTGAAAGAGTGCAGAAAAGCGCATCGTGGGAACAAACAGGCCGTTGTTTCGACATGCTCATCGCCCCTCATCCATGGAGACGATTTTACCGATGAACGGCCTTGGATGTGAGGGGCAACACTATTTACCTGTAAGTGTCCATTGACGGGTATCAGGCCCTTTGGCAAAGATCAGGCACCTGTCGAAAAATACTCTCGGATTTCATCACTTGCTGCTGCGGAAAAAGAAGATCAAAGATCAATTATTGGGCTGTTAGGACGATAAAGATGAGAAATGATGTTTCAAGACTTGATCCACAGGTCGGCTTATGCAACACCCTTCACAGAAAGAGCCAAAGGCAGACTTGACCCCTTCACCCTCAGTTGTTTCGACATGCTCATCGCCCCTCATCCATGGAGACGATTTTACCGATGAACGGCCTTGGATGTGAGGGGCAACACTATTTACCTGTAAGTGTCCATTGACGGGTATCAGGCCCTTTGGCAAAGATCAGGCACCTGTCGAAAAATACTCTCGGATTTCATCACTTGCTGCTGCGGAAAAAGAAGATCAAAGATCAATTATTGGGCTGTTAGGACGATAAAGATGAGAAATGATGTTTCAAGACTTGATCCACAGGTCGGCTTATGCAACACCCTTCACAGAAAGAGCCAAAGGCAGACTTGACCCCTTCACCCTCAGAATGCGGTGAGATCCCGAACTTCATGTTTACCTACCGGAAAAGCATAATCCTGGCTGGAAACCTACCTGCGGCAGTCCTACGAATTTTTTATCAAATGCCACAGCTGTGATATTATGTCTAAGATCAAGAGGTTCCTCTCCAAAGTTGACCAGTTGTTGCAGAATTATCACCAGCTCAGCATGGAGAAACTCACCTTTAGAAAGGTGCTCATCGTTGCCACATTCATCATCCTGGATGCAGTTGCCATCCTTTTGATCGTATTCCTCACCTTCACTGTTATCAGGGAAAAAATCAAAGTTACCAACAAAAAACGTTTCGACAGCGGCGACAAGACATTGGGCTCAGCTACCAGTAATGATTCAGCTAAGCAAAAGGTAAGGTCCAAATTTCAACACCCTTTTAGGGTCTGCTCCCAATGACTACCAGCGGTTCGATAGGGGCTGTCAGAAGCTTGCTGAATGGCGGGCATGGTAGAGGTCTAAAAGGGGTACTTTTGCGCGCCAGCATAGGCAGTATAGGAGTCAAGGTAGCTAATACCCTTCTGGCATTTTGCTTGGCAGTGTTGCTAGCACGAGTGTTAGGCCCGGAGGGCTACGGCGTTTATGCCTTTGCGTTTGCACTGCTAACGCTGTTGGCAATCCCTGCGCAGGCCGGGCTTCCACAGCTTGTGGTGCGCGAGACTGCAAAGGCGCGGTCGCTTCAGGACTGGGCCTTGATGCGGGGCCTTTGGCGCTGGACTAACCTTTTCATTGTTGCCTTTTCGTTAGCCATGGTCGCCTTAGTTGGCTTTGCCTTGTGGTTTGGCGATAACTGGTCCAGTGCAGAGCGCCACTGGACGCTGCTTACTGGTTTGTTGCTTGTTCCTCTGATTGCACTAGGTTCTACACGGGGCTCTGCACTTCGTGGTCTGGGTAGGGTTGTCCTCGGTCAACTGCCCGATAACATTGTACGCCCCACGTCGCTCATTATCCTCGCGGTGGCAGCAATGTGGTTGTTGCCAAACCAAGCAACAACTCCTCAAGGTGTAATGCTTCTTCATGTGATGGCAGGGTTTCTAGCCTTTGTCCTGGCCACCATCCTGCTGCGGCGAGCTCGTCCTACCGAAATGAATGAGGTGCTGGAATCAAGGCAGGAACCCGTTTATTGGCGTCGCGCCGCTTTGCCCCTTGCCTTGGTGGCGGGTCTGCAGCTCATCAACACCCAGGCCGATCTTGTTATCCTCGGTTTGTTACGGGAAGATGCAGAGGTCGGAGTCTATCGCGTCGTCGTGCAGATGGGGAATCTCGTGATCTTCGGGCTCGTTGCGATCAATCAGGTCTTGCACCCACATTTTGCTGCCCTTCACGCCTCCGGCGATCTGGCCAGGCTCCAGCGTCTGGTCACCATCAGTGCCCGGGCCATCCTGGCGTTGGCACTGGTGCCGGTGCTCATTTTCTTACTCATGGGGGAGTCGATTCTGGGTTGGATTTTTGGCGCTGGATATATGATTGGCGCTGTACCCCTAGCGATTCTTGCCCTTGGACAACTGGCTAACGCGGGCTTTGGGTCTGTGGGCGCACTCCTGAACATGACAGGACACGAGCGCGACACGCTGCGGGGGATGATCGCGGCAATCGTTGTGAATCTCGTGCTCAACCTGACGCTCATTTCGCCCTTCGGCATGGTGGGTGCGGCAACCGCGACTACCGTTTCGTTCGTCATTTGGAACGCCATACTCTGGCTCTACGTGCGACGTCGGTTAGGTATTGAGAGTTCTGCTCTTTCCTGGAAGTCTTCATGACAACCATCAAGAGGATCTATCTATGAAAACACTCGTCATTGGCATGGATGGTGCTCAACTCGGCACCTTCCAACGCGGCTGGACGCCTTTTATACAGTCGCTTATAGAAGAACGTGGGACTCCGTTGGATTTAAAGGAAGATCTGATCAGCCGTGGCTGGGCTGAGATCATTACAGGAGAACATGCTCTCACGACCGGCGCAATGTATGAGCGCCCTCTGATGGGTGGCACGCACCGTTGGACAGATAAGCTGTGCCTGGCCGATATTGAGGTAATGAACCTGAATGTTAAACCGATATGGAAGGCCTTGAACGAAAAAGGATACCGCGTCGGCATCATGAATGTACCCACAACCTTTCCCGCACCGCAAGTGGACGGCTTTTTCGTTTCTGGGGGGGGAGGCGGAGGTGGGCTCAGCCAGCGGGTAACCCCCGAGCAGTGTCATCCCAAGAGGCTTTCAGCCATGCTAAACGACCAAAATTACATCCTGGATGAGCGACTGCCCAGCTTACTGGGAGAGAAACAGCTCTTTGAGCCGAAGGAATTCTTCGACCGCTTGGACGAGGTGAATACGCGGCGGACGGCATCCTTTATTAATCTGGTGCAAAAGGAAGCCGTCGATTTCGGTTTTGTTGTTTACAGATCATCGATTGTTACAACAGAGACACTCCTGCTACCAGAATTGCAACGACAGGCAGAGGGACATGAGGCAAATCAAAAGTTTATCGAGCAGGCACACCGGTTATATACGCGGTTTGATAATCATATCCGGCAACTGGTCGAAACGTTCCCGGCCGCTCAAGTTGTCCTGGTATCCGATCATGCCATGGCACCGCGCAAGTGGTCGGTCAATTTTAATGCTTTTCTGGTGGAGCAGGGTTTCCAGCAGGCATCCAGCTCGCGGCGGGGTTTGTTCGATGCCGTGAAATCCGTTCGTCATCTGATACCGAGGGCAATTCGACAACGACTGAAATCGAGTGCCGCCATTAAATCGGCCTATCAATCGTTGATTACTTTCGATCCAAAACACTCCCAGGCATTCAACATTACGTTCACCAACGCGACTCACGGGTTTTACGTGAACGACCATGAGCGATTCGGAGGTCCGGTCCCATCACATCAAGTGACCAGTATTCAGAATCAACTTGTCGAAACGCTTAATCGCCATCCCGTTGCCCGTGAACATGGTTTCAAGGCCACTGCCAAAACGGCGAAGGGAACTGTCCCCGCCGATCAGTTTCCGGATGTGGTGGTTGAAATGCCGGATGGCTACGCCCCCTCTAACGGCTCGCCCGGATTCGTCACCGAATACACAGTCGGACGAGAGCCTATCGATCTCAGAGTGATGGGCAAGGACAGAAGGGTGAGTGCGAAAGCTCATCATCCATTAGCCGTTGTGGTCAATGCCTCCTGGCAGATAGCACCGAACCCGGATAAGGCAGATCTTAGGCTGGTCTATGACCAGATCATGGCCAGTTTCGAAGACTGAGGTTCATTTTTTAAAAGCATGTCAGGAGCTTAATGAAAACAATTTATCTAACAGGGCAGCGCACCTTCAGCAACCGGGGTTGTGAGGCGATTGTCCGAAGTACGGTTCATGCGATCCGGCGTATCGCGCCGGAAACTCGCTTCCTTGTCCCCTCGGATGATATTCTCCGTGACTCAGCCCAGTGGCCCGATGCGGCCAACCACGGGGTTGTACTCGTCCAGGCATACAAAGCTCCTTACACCCGTCCTTGGGTTCATGCCCAGCGCCTGCCATTACCGTGGCTGAAACGACTTGGTTGGCCATTCCCATTCCCACGCTGGTTACGGGAGCAAATGGCATCTGTGGACGGAGTTCTGTCGGTCGGCGGTGATAATTATTCGCTGGATTATCGGTTGCCCTCCCCTTTAATGGGGCTCGATGGACTGGCACTGAGGCTTGGCAAGCCAACCGTCTTGTGGGGTGCCTCGGTAGGACCCTTTGAGAAAGAACAGATGTTCATACCCGCAATTTGCAAGCATTTAGCGCGGTTTGATCTCGTGGGTGTGCGCGAATCGGTATCTTATGATTATCTTACCAGCGAACTGCAACTGGACAACGTGATGCAGATGGTCGATTCGGCCTTTATCCTTGAGAAGGTGCCGGTTACCACGGAGGCCTTCTGGCCAACTGGCGCACCAAATGGCGTTCTGGGGCTGAACGTCAGTCCGTTGGTCGAGCGGTACAAGCAGGTAGGCCAGGAACTTAGGTCGGAAGTGATTGGATTTATCCGCACGGCGATCGAAGAATACGGCTTCAATGTGCTTCTGGTTCCGCATGTGATACCGCTTGACGGAGCAGAAAAAAACAACGATGCCCGATATATGACCCCTATACTGGAGGCGACAGCCGATCTCGGTAGGTCGGTATCAATGACACCTGTGGACCTGAACGCCGCACAGATCAAGGACGTGATTGCCAAATTACGATTCTTCATCGGGGCCCGTACGCACGCCACAATTGCAGCGCTCTCTACCGGGGTGCCGACGATCTCAATCGCCTACAGCGTCAAGGCACGAGGGATCAACCGGGATTTGTTCGGACATGAGGAAGTCGTGCTTCCGACACCCTTGGTCAGCACCACGACCCTGGAGGAGCGTTTGCAGTATCTGATCGACAACGAAAGCACCTTGAAAATTGCGCTCGCCAAGCGTAAGTCCGAATACAAACAGAATATCGATTCTGCTGCCACGAGAGTCGTGGAGTTTATTCATGGTTGATCAGAGTCTCGCCCCGGTCAGTGTGGTAATCCCCTGCTATCGTTGCGCGGACACTATTTATCGGGCTGTGACGTCCGTGTATTCCCAGACGTGGCGGCCCGCCGAGGTCATCCTTGTAGAGGACTGCAGCGGCGATTCGACGCTTGATCAACTCCACTTGCTGGCTAACAAATATCCAGATAACTGGGTTCGGGTCATCAATCTACAAAAAAACAGCGGTCCGGGAACGGCAAGGAACATTGGCTGGGATCGCGCCAGACAGCCGTATATAGCGTTTCTTGATGCCGACGACGCCTGGCACCCACAGAAAATTGAAATACAGGCTCGCTGGATGCTGGAAAATCCCGAGGTCACATTAACAGGCCATGGCTGTGTCATTGCCCCGGCTAATGGGGGCCCCCCACCTCCCATGTACAGCTACGAAGAGGTACAATTCAAGCCGGTTAGTCCCCGTCGCCTGCTAGTTTCCAACTGTTTCTCGACCCCAAGCGTGATGTTGAAATATGACTTGCCGCAACGTTTTGCAGACGGTAAGTACCACAGCGAAGATTTCCTGCTTTGGTGTGAGATTTGTATAAATAGCTATCCTTGCTACAGGAGTTCTTGGCCACTAGCTTATTTGTATAAGGCAGCGTATGGTGAGGGAGGTTTGAGTAGCAATTTGTGGGCTATGGAAAAGGGCCAGCTAGATACCTATCTCCGTCTGTACAAGATGTACAAAATAAGCGCTTTAAAGCTTTACCCTTTGTTGCTGTGGTCTATCCTCAGGTTCACAAGGAGATTGTTACTCAGTTGGTGGCATATAAAAATGAAAAAATAAGCACTGTTTTTCGTGCACAAATTCAACTTGCACCTCGTAACTAACACGTAAAAATTTCAATTTCGGTAAAAGACATTTCAACTTTATGCGCGCATCATCTGTCGTGAACTGCCAATCAATCTTTCTCTTCATATTGTTTTGAGCGTGCCGCCACTGAGCAATGTGCCAACGGGTTGACTTGGCCCAGTTTACAAATGTGGTCAATAGCAAAAGTATGTAATGCGAGAATTACTGGTTATGCATCGATCAGGTCGAATACAGTGATATATCTATTAGGGTGGGCAACGATTTACCTAACCATAGCGATCCAGGCGATTACAAAGTATCGCGGCCGTTTTTTTATTTTTTGCATCTTACCTTTATTGGCTGCAATTGCCTTTTTTCGTGCGAATGTGGGCACAGACACCTTAAATTACGAAAGGATGTTTTTTAATTTTGTTAACTCTTATTCATGGGACGGTAGGGAACCAGGTTTTGTGGCAGTGGGTTGGTTTTTTTCGCAGTTAAGCCCATCAATCGAAATCGCTGTACGTTTGTTATCGCTTGTATTTTTTTCCTTAATTGCCTGGTTTACCTTGCGGTCGGATTATAACGAACGTTACCTGTTGCTTGCCTATATTCTTCCGGTACTTTCTTATAACTACAGTATGAATGCTTTACGGATATCTCTCGCATTCAACGTAATTCTATTGGCAGTGCAGGCTCTGAGAAGGTACGGTGACAAACAGGCTTTAAGTATTGGGTTAGCAAGTCTCCTGTTTCATTATTCGTCTCTAGTTTCTTTGGTGTACATAGGGATCTCACAGCGAAAATTGTCCAGGAAATCAAGCTTGATTTATATGATCCTAGTGTTGTCGATTGCATTAGTGTTTTTCTTTACAAGTGATGTATATTTTATCAATAAATTTGATACATATCTTGACAAAACGTCTCCGAGTGTTTTTTCTGGTTTATCTATTATTTTGCCACTCCTTCTCGTGGTTGGGGGAATGATGAAGGGTTGTTTACCCCGAAGCGAGAAAATGAAATTATCTGTATTGGCACTGGTGTCAATATCCTTAGCTTGGGCCTTGAGCCAATACAGCTATTCAGGTCTAAGGGTTCTTGATATTTTATCCTTCACAATTCCATTATCGATCATGGCAAGCTATTCGCGCCTAAAATTAGAGTTCGATAGGGTTTTGAAGATTTGTGTACTCTGTGGCGGAATTGTGTCGGCCATCGCAACTTATCACCGATTTCTTGCAGGCTATGAACAAGGCCAAACGCCTTGGTTACCCTATGAGACCTGGCTCAAATTATTGGTTTGATGTGGGTTCCACAAACCGGGGCCGGATCAAGACAACTTACTGTATTGTAACAATAAACACACCAATAATGCAGGTTTCCAGCACTTAGGCGGGTCATTTCAGGTACAAAATGGCTTCGCTTTGATCAGCCAATGCCACCTTTGCCGGTCGCGGCAAAACCTGAACAAAAATTCCTCCTGGTTCCGTGTACGTTCGTGCGTGCTAACTTTATTGTTCGTGACCTTTCGAACAAAGAACACATTATCCGACGATCACGGGCGATGAAGATGGCGTGAGGATGGACACCTTCATGAAAAATAATATCCACACATGAAAATTCTCGTCATCGGCGGTATTTCCCGCTCATTGATCAACTTCCGCGGCCCTCTCCTGCAAACCATGCTGGCAAAAGGCCATGAAGTCATTGCTTGCGCCGGAGAACCCCGGGAAGATGTGACGGCAGAATTACGTGAATGGGGCGTGGGCTTTGTTCCTGTGGCTCTATATCGTTCTGGAATGCGACCCTGGCAGGATGTACGTACCTGCTGGGAGTTGTGGCGATTATTCAAAAAAATTCAGCCGGATGTGGTGCTGGCATACACCATCAAACCGGTTATCTGGGGTGGTCTAGCTGCCAGGTTTGCAGGAACTTTGGGGATATATTCAATGATTGAAGGCTTAGGCTATGCATTTACTCCAGGAAACGGACTGCATGGCAGGGTAGCTGGTTTTTTTGCTACATGTTTATATCGTCTGAGTCTCAAATACAGCCGAAAGGTCTTTTTTCTAAACCCGGATGACGTTCATGATTTTACGACACGCCGTTTGGTGCAACAAGAGCAATGTGTCCTTGTCAATGGGACAGGTATTGACCTGGAGCATTATGGGGTAACGCCCCTGCCCGCTTCCCCCCGGTTTTTGATGATCTGCCGCCTTCTTCGCGACAAAGGAGTGCGGGAATATGTGCAGGCCGCCAGGTCCATCAAGAAGCACTATCCAGAAACTTTATTCAGACTGGCAGGTGCGCTGGACGCCAACCCCTCTTCGGTGTCCGCAGCGGAGTTGGAAGATTGGCACAACGAAGGCGTCATAGAGTATCTGGGGCAATTGGAGGATGTGCGACCGGCCTTTGCCGATTGCAGCATATATGTGCTGCCGTCCTATTATCGTGAAGGCACTCCCCGTACCGTACTGGAAGCTATGTCCATGGGCCGGGCCATCATTACCACCGATGCACCCGGTTGCCGCGAGACCGTGGTTAACGGCGACAATGGATTTCTGGTGCCGGTTCGATCTATTGAAGCCCTGGAGACAGCAATGCTTCAATTCATAGTAGACCCGGATCTGGCCCCCCGCATGGGGCTGCGCTCACGTCAGATTGCTGAGGAAAAATACGATGTGCATAAAGTGAATGCCGTCATGTTGCAGGAAATGGGCATTGTATAACCGCCAAGGTGCGAAGGATGCCCCCATCTGTGCCAGTGTGGCTTTCGGGAAAAACCGGGGCTAATGGCATGTGCGCAACTGAACGAGTGCAACGATGCTTCTTGAGATTTCTTCCTACCCCCTGTGTCAGGATAGATGTCGCCCATCGGGACTACTCCATTTACGGCTCCAAGTTGAACAAACTCGCCAACAACTCCAATAATCGGTATCGATCGCTGTGAAATCTGACTGGTACAAACGCTTCGGCAAACGGTTGGTCGACCTGGGATTGGCTCTGGCGGCGCTGACCCTGTTGTGGCCGTTGTTGCTCTCTTTGGCCGTACTGGTGCGGTTGAAACTGGGGGCACCGGTGCTTTTCAGGCAGACCCGCCCCGGTCTGCACGGCAAGCCCTTCAGCATCCTCAAGTTCCGCACCATGTCCGACGCCCGCGACGTCCGGGGCAATCTGCTGCCCGATGGTGAGCGGTTGACCCGGTTCGGCCGCTTCCTGCGCAGCACCAGCCTGGACGAGTTGCCGGAACTGTTCAATGTGCTGCGGGGCGACATGAGCATGGTCGGCCCGCGACCGTTGCTAATGGCATACCTGCCGCTCTATACCCCCGAACAGGCCCGCCGCCACGAGGTGCGGCCGGGCATCACCGGCTGGGCCCAGGTGAACGGTCGCAATGCGCTCAGTTGGGAGGAAAAATTCGCCATGGATGTCTGGTACGTGGACCATCGTTCGTGGTGGCTGGATGTGAAAATTCTTTTGCTGACGGTCCGCAGGGTGCTGACCCGCGACGGTATCAGCGCCGCCGGCGAGGCGACCATGCCGCGTTTCATCGGCTCGGCCGGGCGTGAATCATGAAAGCACCGCTTTTTGCCGTGTACGGGGCCAACGGGTTCGGTCGGGAGGTCATGCCTCTGGCCAAGGGGCAGTTGCAGCGCCAGGGTATTGGGGCGGATCGCCTTGTTTTTGTGGATGACAACCCGCCGGCCGAAGTGGTCAACGGCCAACAGGTGCTTTCCTATGGGGCTTTTCTCGATATCGCCGCTGATGAGCGGCATGCGGTGCTGGCCATTGCCAACAGCACGGTGCGCGAGCGGATTGCGGCTCGCTGTCAGGCGGACGGCGTGCGACCCTGGACGGTGCGCGCCGCCAACACGGTGGTTCTGGATGGGGTGGCGCTGGGCGAGGGGGCTATCCTCTGTCCGTTCGTCACGCTCACCGCCAACATCCGTATCGGCCGCCAGTTTCATGCGAATCTCTACAGCTACGTTGCTCACGATTGCCACATCGGTGACTTTGTCACCTTTGCCCCCAGGGTCTGCTGCAACGGCAACGTCACCATCGAGGACCATGTCTACATCGGCACCGGCGCGGTGATCAAACAGGGACAGCCCGGCCGGCCGCTGGTGATCGGTCGCGGTGCGGTGGTCGGCATGGGCGCCGTGGTCACCAGAGACGTGCCGCCCTGTGTCACCGTGGTCGGCAACCCGGCACGACCGCTGGTCAAGAGCAAACAATGTTAAACACCCCCTTTCCCCCCTGGCCGAATTTTTCTGCTGAAGAAGCTGACGCTGTCCGCACTGTGCTGCTCTCCAACCGGGTCAACTACTGGACCGGCGAGGAGGGTCGCCAGTTCGAGCGGGAATTTGCCGCCTGGGCCGGGGCGGAACACGCCATCGCCCTGGCCAACGGCACCGTGGCTTTGGATGCGGCGCTCAAGTCGCTGGGTATTGGCCAGGGCGATGAGGTGATCGTCACGCCACGCACTTTTCTCGCTTCCGTATCGTGTATCGTTAATGCTGGAGCGATACCGGTCTTTGCCGATGTCGATCGCGATTCACAGAACATCACCGCCGAAACTATCGAGGCAGTGCTTACGCAACGTAGCCGGGCCGTAATCTGCGTACATCTGGCTGGCTGGCCTTGCGACATGGATGCTATCATGACCCTCGCGGATCAGCACAACCTTTTGGTGATTGAAGACTGCGCCCAGGCGCATGGCGCACACTGGCGGGGACAATCGGTCGGGTCCTTTGGCCATATCGGCGCCTGGTCGTTCTGCCAGGACAAGATCATATCCACCGGTGGTGAAGGTGGTATGGTCACCACCAAGGACCGAGACCTGTGGTCGCAGATGTGGTCAATGAAGGACCATGGCAAGAGTTGGGAGGCAGTGTATGCAAAGGAACATCCGCCTGGTTTCCGCTGGCTCCATGATTCATTTGGCACCAACTGGCGGATGACGGAAATGCAGGCAGCTATCGGAAGGATTCAGTTGCAGCGAATGGCGGACTGGCATGCGCAGCGCGTCAAGAATGCCGAAGCGATCTGGGAATCCTGCCGGAAGATTGTTGGTTTGCGCATCCCTGTTATCCCGCCGGAAGTGGAACATGCCGCCTACAAGTGCTATGTCTTTGTTGAATCCTTGGCGCTCAAATCCGCCTTGAATCGTGACCGGATCATGCACGAGATTGTTGCCCGTGGTGTCCCCTGTTTTAGCGGTTCCTGCGCGGAAGTCTATCTGGAAAAGGCTTTCGACAATACAGGATGGCGACCCGAAGAGCGGCTCTCAACGGCCAGGGAACTCGGAGAGACAAGCCTGATGTTATTAGTACATCCTGGCTTGACTGAAGCGGAGATAGACAAAACGATTGAGATAGTTACCGAAGTTATGTCTGTGGCTGTTCGGTAAATTTCTCGTCAGTATCTATGGCACATTGCCCCAAGTGACCCCCAGATTCCGGGGATGTCTTTCTGCCATTTCTGCAATTTTGCCAGCTGAAGGGTTTTATCGGTCACTTTAATTTGAAGGCTGGTTGTATAAGTAAAGAGTAACCAATGAGCTCCAGTTTGAATACGTGTTTCGAACTTTTGATGCTACCAAAACCCTCTTTCCGGTCGCTATTGCCGTCAGAGCTGTTGCCAGCATTGCATCGTGACTTCCGTTTGTATCATCCAGGAAAAACCACCTTTCCGCATTCTGTGGCCAATCACCACAATCTGCCCTGTGATTTTTAATACGAACAACGTGTTGGGAGACGTTTGAAGCACTCCCGGCATAAATAACTTCAGCATTGGAGCAAAAGCCATTTTCAGCAACAGCAACCCCTAGGTTCGAAATAAAAAGGAAAGAACAAATAAAAAGTATACTAAAAACTCTCTTCAAAGACATAAGGCACCTCTCAGATAATGTGACCATAGCTATATTATTATCACAACTATAAAATTTCATCCCAGTAGAAATCTATTGCAAAGAATCAAAATACATCTCTTCATTTTGTTGCGCAGATAATTGCTCCTCTCTTTTCTGCACTTGCTCTATCTCCATAAACGTCATCCCGGTCAGAGGTTCTACTGAGGATGGGTTGTTGATGTATTGCTCAAAAGCTACCTTTTCCTTTGCCTGGATACTTTCAATTTCCGAAAAAGGCATGCCTGTCAAAGGCTCTATGGCATTCGGGTTGTTCAGGTTCGCGTCATACATCCTTTGCTCTTCAGCTTGAATTGCGGCTATCTCCCCCAACGTCATCCCGGTTAACGGTTCGATGGAATCCGGATTGTTCAGGTACTCCTCGTATACCCTTTGCTCTTCAGCCTGGATTGCGGCTATCTCCCCCAGCGTCATCCCGGTTAACGGTTCGATGGAGTCCGGGTTGTTTATATAGGCTTCAAAAATTCGCTGCTCTTCCGCATGAAGGGCCGCTATATCGATTTGTGGTTGCTCTTCGGCCAGGAGAGAAGATCCTTGTTCCGTGACCTGTACCGAAAAGGGCATCTTGCTTCCGAAGGCCCGGATATTGTAGGTTCTGGTTGCAACGTCGACCTCGACAAGATGATTTTCCTTGTGCAATAACGCCTTGATGACATGGTCAATATGCTGCTGGTTGAATGTACCTGAAACAGGTTGCTGGGCTAAATCGGGATCAAGGTTAAAATTCCATTTGGTCTGCTTGGCTACTTCTTGAAGCACCTTTTCCAAGGGTGCGTTGTGTGCCTCTATGGTGACGTTGGGGGTATCGCCAGCAGCGTCGGCAGCAGACAGCGACCTGTCAAAGCAAAGCACAACAGACAGGCACAGGTACATCATAAATATATACTTCATAAATGCTCCTGGGACGCTATGAGCAAAAGTTGGTGGTTTACCGATTTGGTCATGGTTTATTCAGCAAAGGATTATTATTTATTCAACAATAATAAGTAGATTGCAGGAAGAGCCGAAACCCCCGATGTACCGGGCTGTGCAGACCAGTTCAAAACCACAGCACCATCAATTCCTCCGCTGAACGGGTCGCTAATGGCAATATGATAAACAGTACCGGATGATGCGATAAAAGTTACTTTAGGAGTCTAGCAATAATAACCTGTACACTTTTTGTTTTGCATTGACGATTTTTTGACTGTATAGTCGCAGCATGGACAACCTTGCCATGCTCCAGCAAAAATATGAGCTTTTGCGGCCCCATCTTGA
>NZ_JAFFQC010000479.1 GCF_016918545.1 Desulfobulbus alkaliphilus
TCGGGTGATCTGGATATCAAGGGGACAGTGCAGTTCAAGGAACGAGTTGGCGGACATGAAGGTCATATTGAGCTATGGCATGTTCGCCCCAACAGGTATCGCAGCCGGGTTGGTTTTCAGTATTTTACCGGCACAGGTTCGATGTCCTGGAGCTGGCAGGAAATTGTCGGTTCGATAGCGGACGGGGGTGGTTGGGCCCAGG